>NC_018704.1:1284743-1927114 GCF_000307165.1 Amphibacillus xylanus NBRC 15112 | reverse complement strand
CGCCTGAAGCCTATCAAAACTTTATAGATGAAGATCGAGAAAAAGCAGAGGCATTGCGTAGAATAACCGTTGATTTTGTTCAGCCGGGTGAACAACAGCCTGAAACAGATCACATGATTCAATCAGAGAATTCTACAATGGGTTACTTTAATCTAGCAGATCGTCATTGGCGTGATGCTCGTGATGGTGGCTATGTTAGCTATCAATTAGCAGTTGATCCGGAAAAACAAAACCAATTAATTGTCACATATAATGGTGGTGACCGTCACCAGCATATTGATGGTGCGAGATTTGACCGTGAGTTCGATATATTAATTGATGGCATTGTGATTGCAACAGAAAAAATTGAAGCACCAAATCCAGGTTCACTCATTGATCGTACTTATCAAATTCCTGTTGATCTAACGAAAGGTAAAGATCGAGTAGAAGTTAAGTTCCAAGCAGATCAAAAGAAAATTGCTGGAGGACTTTATGGTGTCAGAATTATAAAACAATAAAATGATAATAATCACCTCAATCGTTGTTCTCAGGTTCAATGTCAAATAGTGTTGGTAGGTTTTATAATTAGTCGAGAATAAATTTATATTAGTTTTAATAAAGATACAACTTGTTCACCGCAGGTGAAATACACTCGCTTTCTGCGGGCACGGCTTTTAGCTAACTAAGGCAAGCATAGAGCGCTTGCCTTAGTGGATCTTCAGCTCGTGCAGTTCCCGCAGGAGTCTCGTGTATTTCACCTGCTGTTTTTCACTTCTAAATTAAATGGCTGCTTCATACCGTGTTTCTTTTTGCATTTTTCACTCGAATTTGTTTCTATTGCTTTAAACTTGAAGTGAATCATCATTCGTTTCTTGAAATAATAAAAATTACGATAACCGTATGCGACTTTGCTAATTACCTTAATCTTGTTGTTAATCCCTTCAATTCGGCCGTTGTTGTATATGTGAATAAAACTATTCTGTTTATATGGTAAATGTATTCTTAAAGTTTTTAGACTAGTTTTCATTTTGATACCACAATTTTTACAATGAGTAGGATCATAAGTTAGATCACCATGAATAAATTTACATGGTTGACCTTTTTATTCGGCGCGCTCCACACATCCGGGTAAAAAAGTTATATTTTTATCTAGTAGTAAGAATAAGAAAGTTGATAATTAGCAGTTAGCCGAACCGGAGACTCCAATGGGGACAGCACGAGCTGAAGATCCACTCAGTCAAGCGTACTCTGCTTGACTGAGTTAGCTAAAAGACGTGCCCATGGAACGCGGAGGTTCGGCTAACTGCGGTTTATAACGTGAGTTATAAAATTAAATATTCTTAAAATAAAAAAATAACGTTAGTAAGTTTTCAAACTCACCAACGTTATATATTGTACAACCTGTTCTCATCATCATGAGGTGATTTTTATCTGTTTATTTTTCTTGCAAAACTATCGACAAATAAGACACAATAAAGCTAAATATGTTATAGTATGTATGGAAAGAAAGGGGTTATCTTGATGATACAAAGAAAGAGTAAACGTGAGATTGAATTAATGGCTGAAGCAGGTAAGCTACTTGCTGAAATCCATAAAGAAATAGCAAAAATGATTAAGCCAGGGATTACAACAACTGAGATCGATAAATTTGTTGAAAAATATATGCGAGATCATGGTGCAATTCCAGAACAAATCGGTTATAACGGTTACGAGTATGCAACTTGTGCCTCAATTAATGATGAGATCTGTCATGGATTTCCTCGACCAGAACCATTAAAAGATGGAGATATTGTGACAATCGATATGGTTGTAAATTTAAATGGTTTCCTTGCTGATTCAGCTTGGACATATGCGGTTGGTGAGGTTGATGAAGCCGGGAAAAAATTAATGGATGTAACGAAAAAAGCACTTTACCTCGGAATAGAGCAAGCTCAAGTTGGTAATCGTGTTGGTGATATTGGTCATGCGATTCAGCAATATGCAGAGGGCGAAGGTTTTTCTGTTGTACGTGAATTTACAGGACACGGAATTGGTCCAACAATGCATGAATCACCTTATATCCCACATTACGGCTTACCTGGTAAAGGTGTTCGATTAAAAGAAGGTATGGCAATCACAATTGAGCCAATGCTAAACGAAGGTGCATGGCAAAGTAAGATGGATGACAACGGCTGGACAGCACGAACGGTTGATGGTAAGCGTTCAGCTCAGTTTGAGCATACACTTATTATTACGAAAGATGGGCCACTTATTTTAACTGAACAAGATGAATAAATAGCTAGCCTTTTGCTAGCTATTTATTTAACTTGAACTCCAACTAGATTGAGTTCGGAATTGTATGGAGGTTTTTATATGCGTTCAGTCGATCAATTTATCAAAGGTTTAAAAGTTGGGATACCGATCATGCTTGGCTATTTCCCAATTGCGATAACCTTTGGTGTACTAGCCAGTCAGGCCGGATTATCTTTATTAGAATTAACTGGTATGAGTGTGATGGTTTACGGTGGTGCCGCTCAAATTATGGCAACAAATATGATTTTACTTAATGCAGGTGTACTGGAAATTGTGATTGCCACATTTGTATTGAACTTTAGGCATTTTGTGATGAGCTTTTCATTTGCCCATCGTTTAACAAAAACTAATCTAAAATGGCGCACACTATTAACTCTATTTATAACAGATGAAACATTTTCCGTAACAACTGTTGAGAAGGAACAAGCTAATGAGGAAAATGGCCATTGGTTTTACTTTGCAATTGTTCTTAGTGCATACATATCGTGGGTAGTTGGATCGTTTATCGGCGGATTTGTAGGCGATATTATACCTAGTGCCATTAGCCAAAGCTTTGGCATTGCGTTATATGCGATGTTTATTGCTTTATTGGTACCTTCAGTTAAAGCAAATTTCAGATATGGTTTAATTGCAGTGCTGGCGATGATTTTAAATTATGGTTTTAATCAATTTATTCAAGAAGGCTGGTCGATCGTCTTGTCTACTTTAGTAGCAAGTGGACTTGGTTTCTTATTGTTTAGGAGGAGTGAATCATGACAATCTGGTTAATGATTATTTTAATGAGTCTTGTCACGGTTATTCCAAGAATCTTACCAGCATTTATAGTAGACAAATTAAAGTTTCCGACTTGGGTTGGGCAATGGCTTGAATTAATTCCTTATGCAGCTCTCGGGGCATTAATTTTTCCTGGTATTTTAAATGTTATTGCTGATCAGCCTCATATTGGTATTATTGGTGGTTTAGCAGCTATATTGTTATCATTATTCAGATTCCACATTGTATTAGTCGTCATTGGTGCAATTGGCGTAGTTTATTTTCTACTCTGATATAAAGAGATAAGTATTTTATTACGCTAAAAAAATGAGGATGAGGTCATTTTACCTCATCCTTTCGTATTTAATCATTCATTATTGAACATAAGGTTCAAGGTGAATCTGAATTTGGTCGGCATCGAATTGTTTAGCTAAAGCAGATTCGATTCGGTCTGTGATTAAATGTGCATGTTGAATCGTCATCTTAGGATCGACATAAAGTGTTAAATCTAGATAAATACGATTACCGTCATATCTTCCTTTTATATCTTTCACTTCTTTTACATCAGGATCTTTTTCAATAAAAGCTTTAATCTCTTCAACTGATTCAACCTCAAATCCGTCTGTTAATGTGACACTTGCATCCATGAAAATTTTCCATGCCGTATAAACGATAATGATACCGACAAATAATCCCGCAATCGGATCAATCCAAGTGAACCCAATCTGTGCGCCTAAAATCCCAAAGAATGCTGCCAAACTTATGAGAGCATCAGCTTTATTATCTTGTGATGCTGCAAAGAGTGATTGACTATTTATCTTAATTGATAATTTTCGATTAAATAAATACACACCAAACATAAAACATGCAGATATTAAGGCAATCCAGCCTGCAAGCATTGATGGTTGCTGACTTTGCCCACTAAAAGTGAGTTGGATGGCATTAATGATAACTTGTAAGCCAACGGTTACCATAATAAAAGCAGCTACAAGTGATGCAATCAGCTCAGCACGGAAATGACCATAGTGATGGTTATGATCAGGTGGTCTCCTGGAAATTTTTAAACCGATTAAGATTGATATTGAAGCGACAACATCTGTGGCATTATTCAAGCCATCAGCACGAAGCGCCTGGGAATGTGTCATTTGTGCAATAATAATTTTTGTTAAGGCTAAGACAATGTAGGCGATAATACTAAGCCATGCGCCAAACTCGCCTTTTTTAATTTTTTGATACTGATTCATTGAGTTGTTTCCTTCCTGATACGTTTTATAATACTTTATCATTGTGAATGTTGGTGGGTCTAGAGCAAGATTACTTGTCATGGCAATGATTGTTTCCCTATGGAAAAATTTTATGATATTACCAATTAATATTATTAATAAAATAGATACATTATTCTTTTGTCTAATGTTGTATAATAGGGGCATTAGGATTGAGGTGAGCCGTTTGAAAAGTAATATTTTATTATTAGTTTTAATAATTATTTTTATAACAGGGTGCAATGGAGCTAATAATGAAGCAATACCATATGATACTTCTAATCTTGAAGTAAAAGCAGTTACCCAATTAAATAAGAAGCCAATGATTGAATTTGAAGAACTTGAAGAAATCGAAGAAGAGACTAAAGAAGAAATAGAAACACAAGATGAGTCAGAAAAAACAGAGAAAAACGAAGAAGTTAAAGCTCCTGAAAAGACAGAGCAGAAGATAGTTATTAGCGATGAAGATAAAAGTAATTATAATATTTCTGATGTTGACCAGAAAACAGGTTTATATATTGTGAGTAATCCAAGTAGTATTGAAGTTTATCTAAATAAGAACCGAAAACTACCTGCTGGTTATGCACCTAATGATTTAGTTGAGCCAGATGTATCTCATACAAAACCTAAAGGTGATGAACGTCGACTATTAAGAAAAGATGCTGCTTCTGCACTAGAAACGTTATTTTCAACAGCATTTGAAGAGGAAGGCATTGAGTTAGCTGCTGTATCAGGCTATCGCTCACATCAAACGCAAACAAATATTTATCAAGGTCATGTCAATCGAAGTGGTCAAGATTACGCAAATCGCTTTTCAGCTCGACCTGGCACTAGTGAACATGAAACAGGCTTGGCGATGGATGTGAGTGCAGCGGTGTAGGTTTTGCGCTTGAGCAGGTTTTTAAAGAAACGACAGAAGGCAGCTGGTTAGCTGATAATGCTCATCGATTTGGCTTTATTATTCGTTATCCTGAAGATAAAGAACATATTACTGGTTATGGTTTTGAACCGTGGCATTTACGTTACGTTGGTAAAAGCCTAGCAGAACATTTATATCATAACTCATTAACTTTAGAAGAGTATTTTGGTTATCATATAGAACTAAATAATTAACAAGAAAAAATGATTTCTACTTAGACTAGAAATCATTTTTAATTAATCAATCGTATGGGGGCAGAAAAATTAATGAAGAGAATCGAAACAGATACATTAGGACAAGTTGAGGTTGATCAATCAAAATATTGGGGGGCTCAAACACAACGGAGTCTGGAAAATTTCCCAATCGGTATTGAAAAGATGCCGACTCAACTGATACGAGCGTTTGTTATTTTAAAGAGAAGTACGGCAGTTGCTAACTATCGATTAAAAAAAATATCAAAACTAAAAAAAGAAGCGATCGTTTATGCTTGTGATCATGTTTTAAATCATGATCTAATGGAGCATTTCCCACTCGTTGTTTGGCAAACAGGTAGTGGTACGCAAACAAATATGAACGTAAATGAAGTATTAGCTTTTATCGGCAATCAATTTTTAATTGAACAGGGTCATAATGAGCGACTTCACCCGAACGATGATATTAATAAGTCGCAAAGCTCGAATGATACATTTCCAACCGCTATGCATATTGCGGCTGTTTTGGAGATTGAAGCACAGCTATTGCCTGCACTTGATGAAATTAATCAAACATTAATCGAGCAAGCAGATAAATATCGAGATTTAATTAAAATTGGGCGGACGCATTTACAAGATGCAACGCCGATTACATTTGGTCAAGAAATTAGTGGCTGGCAACATATGATTGAGAAGATTATCGTAATGGTAAAAGAAGATTTAAACTACTTAAATGAACTTGCGATCGGTGGGACGGCAGTCGGTACTGGCCTAAATGCACATTCTAAATTTAGTGAATATGTTGTTAATGAAATTTCTCAATTTACAAATCGACCATTTAAGTCTGCCGCAAATAAATTTCACGCATTAACGAGTCATGATCAAATGGTTCGAGCTCATGGCACATTAAAAGCATTGGCTGCAAATGTGATGAAAATTGCTAATGATATTCGCTGGTTGGCAAGTGGACCGCGCGCAGGAATAGGCGAGCTAGTGCTACCGACTAATGAGCCAGGAAGTTCGATTATGCCAGGAAAAGTTAACCCAACTCAAGCTGAAGCATTGACTATGGTTGCGGTACAAGTGATGGGAAATGATACGACGATTGGCATTGCAGCTAGTCAAGGTAATTTTGAACTTAATGTTTTTAAACCAGTGATTATCTATAACTTTTTACAATCTGTGCAGTTATTAGCTGATGGCATCCGTTCGTTTAATCGTCGTTGTTTAGTTGGAATGAAGCCGAATGAAACAGTTATGACAGAAGATTTAAATGCGTCACTCATGCTTGTAACGGCACTAAATCCGCATATTGGTTATGATAAAGCTAGTGAGATTGCTAAAAAAGCATATAAAGAAAATATAACTTTAAAGCAAGCAGCTTTAGAATTAGGCTATTTAACCGAAACTGAATTTGAACAATTCGTGGATCCAGCAAAAATGGTTGAACCGAGAGATTAATTTCGATCAATTTTTATACAAAGTTTATCCGTCTTGATTTTGTATAGGTAGCAATTCCCTTACACGCTAGTTATTAACGTGATTATTTTTAATCAGTTGTATCAGACTAGTAGTGAGGAGGTGAACAACGATGACTGATAGAAACCGATCAAACAAATTAGTTGTTCCCGGTGTTGAGCAAAAATTAGAACAAATGAAATATGAAATTGCTCAAGAATTTGGTGTTAGACCTGGTCCAAATGAAACTGCGCGAGCAAATGGTTCAGTAGGTGGAGAAATTACTAAACGACTCGTTCAACAAGCTCAAGAACAAATGGGTCCAAATAATTAAATCAGTATTAGTAAATGAATAATTGTCATATAAAAAGCGACATCTGTTTTAGATGTCGCTTAAATTTGTTTATTATTAAATTATCTAATGCGCTCTTCAGTTTCAGCATCGAAGAAGTGGCACTTGTGCATATCGAATGCAAGTGTAACTGTTTCGCCACCACTTACATCTGTACGTGAATCAACACGTGCGATGAAGTCTTGCTCTGCTAAATTAGAGTATAGGTAAGTTTCTGAACCCATTAATTCAGCAACATCGATTACTGCATTAATTGTTGATGTAGGGTTTGCATCAATAAATACAGGCTCATCATGGATATCCTCTGGACGTACACCTAGGATAACTTCTTTACCGATATAACCTTGTTCGCGAAGTGGCTTCATCTTGCCTTCAGGAACACCAATTACTTGACCGTTATTTGAAACGTGGAAACCGTCTTCTTGGATTGTACCAGTGAAGAAGTTCATTGCAGGTGAACCAATGAATCCACCAACGAATACGTTATCTGGCTTGTCATAAATTTCCTTAGGTGCACCAACTTGTTGGATAATACCATCTTTAAGTACAACTAGGTTTGTAGCCATTGTCATCGCTTCAGTTTGGTCGTGTGTAACGTAAATTGAAGTTGTTTCTAAACGCTTGTGAAGTTTTTGGATTTCAGCACGCATCTGAACACGAAGTTTCGCGTCTAAGTTTGATAAAGGCTCATCCATTAAGAATACTTGTGCGTCACGAACAATCGCACGTCCTAAAGCGACACGCTGACGCTGACCACCTGAAAGTGCTTTTGGTTTACGGTCTAGGAAAGCTTCAAGACCTAAGATTTCAGCCGCATTTTTAACACGACGGTCGATTTCATCTTTCTTGAACTTACGTAATTTAAGACCGAATGCCATGTTATCATATACGTTCATGTGTGGATAAAGTGCATAGTTTTGGAAAACCATTGCGATGTCACGATCTTTAGGAGCAACATCGTTCATTAGTTTACCGTTGATGTATAGTTCACCAGATGTAATTTCTTCTAATCCAGCGATCATACGTAAAGTTGTAGACTTACCACAACCAGATGGACCTACGAATACAACGAATTCTTTGTCTTTAATTTCAAGGTTGAAGTCAGATACTGCTTTAACTCCATCCTTATCATAAATCTTATTAATATTTCTTAGGGATAGTTCTGCCATTATATAATCCTCCTCTGATTTGAAAACGTTTAACTTTATAAATTAAGTTTACACAACTAAGCGATTTAGGTAAATGGACACACTGCACAAAAAAAAGACAACCTCTTTGTGCACGCTTACAAAACTATCGTCATTTTACTTTTCGGTTAATAGCAACATGCTTAATTCTAATAAATTTACTAACATATTTTCACAAAAAAATACTAGTCAATAAATGATACTGACTAGCACGATAGAATGTCATTAATCGACATGGCGTTTTAATAATAAAATTAAGTAGACCGATACGGCATTTTCAAATTGTTTGACGTCGATATTGGTTTTTTCAATAAATTTATCGATACGGTATTGTAAACTATTGCGATGCATATAAAGTTCTTTCGCAGCTAAACTGACATTAAAATTACTTTCGAGAAAAACTTGAATTGAACGTAACAGTTCTTCATCTTCAGCTGTTTCTTGTAAAATCGCCTCTACTAAAAAGCGACTATCGGTTTTACTTTTAATTGTTGTTATTAGGTATGGAATTGCAGATACATAGCTCATAACTGGTTTTGTACTATAACGATTAAGCTTTTCAAAACTCGTCTGCATCCAAGTATAATATTCATGAGCTTTATTTAGATCAGATAAATAAGGTCCAATATATAGTTGAACATCAAGATAAAAGTCAGTTGTAAATACTTCTATCATATCCTCATAGGAAATAGTTTCTTCATCTAAATTTAAATCTTCTTCAATAATAATACCTGATAATTGATTCATCCACACAATTGCTGGTCGTGATGAATAGAGGCCATCAATTGCTGTTCTAAAGTCTTCAGGATCAGCCAGTGGCTCCGAAAGAGTATACATAATGAAGCGATACTGCTTTGGTTTATGATTAAATGTTGATTCATCAAGTTCATTAATTAAATGATGCCAACATTGCTCTCGATTGGTTACTGGTGGGTGAGCACCGTGATAAGGTGTTAAGATTAACTCTAGTAAAGATTGATCTTTTTGATCAAGTTCCTGTTTCTCGATTCCGATAATTGTGTTATCAGCAGTCATAAACCATTGATATTTAGCTGGCTGATTTGTTTGATTAGGTTGCTTAATGACTAAGCTTGAATATATTTTTTTAAGTTGATCTATCATAGTAAAAGGCCTCGCTTATTTTTTTGAAAATTTATCATCTTAATCTTGTTGTTTCATTATAACAAATAATCTCGATGATGTCGTTTCGTAATATATAGAAGTTTGAGTCAAGTATTTGTAGGCAATTTTTCTACGTTAATAATGAAAGCGGATTCATCATTTTAAGGTGACCCCTTGATAAAGTTTTTGCCTTTTTTAAAAACCAGATAACTCCTTTAACACGTTGTATATCGGAATATTTGCCTTTCCTTTTAGGTACATAAGATTGTCTCTGGTAACCTGACCAATGGTTCTTTTAACCTTTTCTTTATAATGTCTTGGTGGTTTCTTTTCCAGCTCGATTTCTGTCCATTTATCTATTCGCCCGAATAAAGTCTTTAGGGACAAATTATCCAAGAAGGCCACTAATGCAGTGCCCATGGCACTTACACCTTTATCCGACCAACTACGGCCATTTTTTAGTCTTTTGGCAAACACACTCATGGTTCCCTCTGCGCTTCCCATTGGACGCATACCAGTTGTATCAATTCCCTGTTCTTTTAACCATATTCTATAATCTCCCAATGCTTCTGGATATTTTTCTAATTGGCGGATAAACGACACAAGTCGTTCCTCCTTCTCCTCATCCTCAAGCGTTCCTACGGCACTGTTAAGCTCTGTTAAGAACGTTTTGTATTTGTATGCCGCAAGGGCTTTACGAATGGACCGATAACGAGGATGCTTGCTGAATATACTCTTAACCTCTCGTGCCACATGAAAGCGATCAAGAGAAAAGAATACACGACCTTTAAAATACTCACGACAGGATGTAATCCAGTTGGCACCATCTCCATTTATAACCAGCTTGTGAAAAGTCGGGTCATATTCGAAGTTTTCAATTAGAAAGTCCTCAAAAGCCTCCCAAAAGGGTTGCTTTCCTTTGTGAATAAAATGACGTTTGTTCTTAAGGCTAACCCGTTTTCCATTGACTTCCCATCCTTGATGGACAGCTGCTATTTTCTCTTCTTTTCCCTTTTTCCATTTACCTTGGCGTTTTACAAATAAACCATCTACTTCTACAAATAAGACGGGTTGGAGTATAGGTTCACGCTTTTTAGGTTTACACGTAACCTCTAATAGGTGTTGACGAATTGCCTCATGACTGATAACCCGGTAACCTAATAGAGTTTGTAATGTATTAGCTGCATTTCGATAGGAGCGACCCTTAACAGCTAGCTCAATGGCAGCTTCCTCAATCAATGGACTAAAAGAACCGGCCTCCTCAAACTCTAGATAACGATCAAGAAGATAGACATATTCCCCAGTTGATCGGTCAAGGTAATAATTGCGATATAATTCAATCTCACCAAAGAGACTAGCTATATTAAACTTTCTTTTATCAATAAGACGATAGCGCTTTTTATCACGTTCATCGGCAATCTGTTGGTCCATATCCTCCAAGACCTGTTTCATAACGAAACCAAAGGTTTCTTGTAATTGTCTCCAAACCAATTGCTCAATTTGTTTTAAATTTGGGTATTTTATGATATTCTTTTCCATGAGGGATTCTCCTTTCGGTAATGGTGTTTTAGTAGACTATCATTTTACCAAGGAGTGTCCCTTTTTTCATGACTTTTGCTTTGTTTCCTACCGCGCTATCGCTTGCTGGCCCCTTCACTTAGTGAAGGGGTTAATATATTTTTGCGCCCACAATAATTTTACTCATACTATATAGAACTGGTTAGATAAGTTAAAGAAAAAATATTAATTATA
Organism: Amphibacillus xylanus NBRC 15112; assembly: GCF_000307165.1. Lineage (NCBI taxonomy): Bacteria > Bacillati > Bacillota > Bacilli > Caryophanales > Bacillaceae > Amphibacillus > Amphibacillus xylanus. The sequence continues at coordinate 1,915,847 of NC_018704.1, read as the reverse complement.
ACCAATAATATTTGGTTTCTTGTTTTAAGTTTGTTATAGTTGAACAGTGAGAAATGAACGAAAGTAACAGGTTCTAAACAATTTAGGAGGATTTAAAATTATGTCATCTATTCAAGAGAGTGCACAGGCACTTGAGCAAGCCCTAAGAGAAAGTGAAGAATTCCAAGGTTTGAAGTCAGCTTATGAAGCGGTTATGAATGACGAGGTAGCAAAAAAATTGTTTGATAATTTCCGTGATGTACAAATTGAACTTCAACAAAAACAAATGCAAGGCCTAGAAATTACTGAAGAAGAAGTAGATAAAGCACGAAAAGTTGTTGCGACAGTTCAACAGCATGAGCAAATTTCTATGTTAATGGCAGAAGAGCAACGTGTTAATGACCTAATTAATGAAGTTAGCCGCACGATTACGAAGCCATTAGAAGAATTATATAGCCAACAAGCGTAAGACAGAAAAAACCCACTTTTTTAAGTGGGTTTTGATTTTTATTTTTTCTCCATAATTTTGTCGATTAAGCCATATTTTAAAGCAGCTTGAGCAGACATGAAGTTATCGCGGTCTGTATCGCGTTCGATTACTTCAATTGGTTGTCCAGTACGTTCTGATAAAATTTGATTAATCTTATCACGCATTTCAATAATTCGCTTAGCGTGGATTTGAATGTCAGTCGCTTGACCTTGTGTACCACCTAATGGTTGGTGAATCATCACTTCACTGTTTGGAAGTGCATATCGTTTACCAGGTGCGCCTGCAGCTAATAAGAAAGCCCCCATTGATGCAGCCATACCTACACAAATTGTTGATACATCAGGCTTAATAAATTGCATCGTATCAAAGATTGCCATACCTGCTGTAATTGATCCACCAGGTGAATTAATATAAATTGAAATATCTTTTTCAGGACTTTCTGCTTCTAAGAAAAGCAATTGTGCAACAATGCTGTTAGCGACATTATCATCAATTGCACTACCTAACATAATGATTCGGTCCTTTAATAGGCGAGAATAAATATCATAAGCACGTTCACCGCGGTTTGTTTGTTCAATAACTGTTGGAATTAAATTCATACCTGTTCCTCCTTATGTCTATTAAATAAATCATTTTCACCTTTATACTACCCAAATGGTCAGTAAAGGTCAAATCAAATACTTTTATAAACTTACCCTTATTTTCCCCTAACTGTTGGGAAAATAAACCTAGATATATTATAGCAGAATTGAAATCAATTTGGTTGATTTCATCTTTAAAAAGATTTAATTGAAAACTTAACTGTAATCCGCTATAATAATTTTTGTTACTTTTAATTATGCGCCCGTAGCTCAGGGGATAGAGCATCGGTTTCCGGTACCGTGTGTCGGGGGTTCGAATCCCTCCGGGCGTGCTTGAAAAAAATTACTTAAATGAGGAACTTACTCATTTAAGTTTTTTTATTTTTAGGCGAACATAGTCCGAAATGTTAATTAAACTTGTTTCTTCATTATATAGTCAAACGATACCCAATTGATATTCGTTAATCATGTACATAGATTATTCTGCTTGTGTCAAACTAGTTGATGTGGGGGTGAGAAATATAGTGAAGAACGATAAGGATCTGAGAAAAAGCAACAAGCTTAAACGTCTCGAACGCCTAAAAGAAGAAGAACTTCAAAGAAGCGGTAAGCACCGATTTGCTGAAGAGTTTTCTGATGAACCACTTTCAGAAGAACATTTAGAATTAGATACACCAGATCATCAAATATAAAATTTCACCCCTGATATTATTGTCAGGGGTTTATTTTTTCTAACTGTTCTCAATTCTGAATCATTTTAGTATAATGATTACTGGTTGTAAAGAAAATATGGGGTGTTAATAAATGAAATTGTTGTCATGGTTAGTTATCTCTTGGCTAATTATTTGGGAGATGAACCATTTCGAAAAAATCTTCGGGATCTCTGTATTTACAAAATACATCCTGATCGTCGGTTTAATTATTTACTTCGGCTACCTATTAGATATACATAAAGCACTTGAAAAAATAAAACAAAAATTTCTCAACAAAGGATGCGTAAAACAGTAAAATTCAACTACAAAATATAATGGAATTGTTAAGAATAATTTACAACATTTATCTTGTATAATTTTGTAGTGTCTGCTATACTCTAGTTGTTGAGATATTTTTTTGCAGTGTGTGGGACAGAAAAAGAATGGTGCGGGACACCTTATATCCCGATAATGAAGACAGGAGAGGAAGTTACTATGTGCATTCATTAATTGATTTACAAATGATAGTATGTCCTGACTTGTTAGATACCATGCAAAAAAGATATCGAATCCTACACACCATTCACTTGCTACAACCAATCGGTCGGCGAAGTCTGGCTGAACAGATAAACATGAAAGAGCGCGTAGTAAGGAATGAATTAGATTTTTTAACTCAACAAGGTTTGCTGAATGTAAGCCCTAAAGGTGTCTTACTAACTAACCATGGTAAAGAGATTATGATTGCTTTACGACCTTATCTTGAAAGAATGAATCGTTTTGATGTATTAGAAGAGAAGGTAAAGCAAATATTAAATCTCGACCACGTAATTATAACACCAGGAGATAGTGATCAAGATGAATGGGTTAAGTTCGATTTAGGACGTCGTGCTTATGACTTCCTGAAAAAGCAACTTAAACCATCTGATACGATTGCGGTGACAGGTGGTTCATCAATGGCAGCGGTTGCTGAGATGATGCAGCCATCAACTAATGGGACAAACTGTTTTTTCGTTCCTGCTCGTGGTGGTTTAGGTGAGCGCGTGGAAAATCAAGCCAACACAATTTGTGCTCAAATGGCTAAAAAGATGAATGGTGAGTATCGTTTACTTTATGTTCCTGATCCATTGAGTGAAGAAACATACCAGTCAATCATTCAAGAACCAGGAGTAAAAGAAGTTTTACAAATGATCAAGGAAGCAGATATCGTGATGCATGGCATTGGAGATGCATGTACGATGGCAAAGAGACGAAAAACCCCAGAGCATGTTTTAGACAAGTTGATTAAGGGAAAAGCGGTAAGTGAGGCTTTTGGCTATTACTTTGATCGAGATGGGCGAGTTGTTTATAAGGTAAGGACTGTAGGCATGCAACTAGAGGATCTGTCGAATATTCAGACAGTCATCGCTGTTGCGGGGGGTAAATCAAAAGCAGAAGCCATTCATTCTTTCTTCAAACAAGGAAGAAGTAATGTTCTCATTACAGATGAGGGCGCAGCTAAAATGTTAATAAAGGGTTCATCCCTTTAAATATATTTTTTTAATTACAAGGAGGAAACAAGTATGACTGTAAAAGTAGCTATTAATGGTTTTGGTCGTATTGGACGTTTGGCATATCGCCGAATTAAAGAATTAGGAGAAACTAACATGGAAGTAGTTGCAGTTAACGACTTAACTAGCAACGAAGACCTAGCGTATCTTTTAAAATATGATACTGCTCAAGGAACAGCTCCATACGAAGTAAAAGCTGAAGGTGATTCATTAATCATCGATGGTAAAGAAGTTAAAGCATTTGCAGAAAAAGATGCAAGCAAATTACCATGGGGCGAACTAGGAATTGACATCGTTCTAGAATGTACTGGTTTCTACACAAGTAAAGAAAAATCACAAGCACACTTAGATGCAGGTGCTAAGAAAGTACTTATCTCTGCACCAGCTTCAGATAAAGAAACAAAAATGATTGTATTCGGCGTAAACGAAGACATCATCAGCACTGATGACTTAATCGTTTCAGCTGCTTCATGTACAACAAACTGCTTGGCTCCAGTAGCTAAAGTATTAAACGATAAATTCGGTATCAAACGTGGTCTAATGTCAACTATCCACGCTTATACTGCAACTCAAGCTATGCAAGACGCTCCTGGTGGACGTAAGAGCCGTGCAGGTGCTGCAAACGCAATCCCATCATCAACAGGTGCTGCTAAAGCTGTTGGTCGCGTAATTCCTGAAATCTTAGGAAAAGTTGATGGTACTGCAGTTCGTATTCCAACAATTACAGGTTCACTTGTTGAATTCTACACTGTATTAGATAAAGAAGTTACTGTTGAAGAAATTAACGCTGCTATGAAAGAAGCTGCAAACAGTGCATTTGCTTACAATGAAGACGAAATCGTTTCAAGCGACGTAATCGGAAGCACTTACGGTTCAATCTTCGACGCTACTTTAACTAAAGTTATCGATACTGAAGATGGTCAATTAGTTAAGACTAACGCTTGGTATGACAACGAGTATGGTTACACAAGCAACATGGTAAGCTTACTTGACTACATGGTTAAATTAGGTTAATTTAAGTTTCATCAAGAGTAATGATGCTTTAAAAGCGGGAAGCGCTCGCGCTTCTCGCTTATTTAATTAAATCTATTTTATTGGGGGATTTTTAAATGGCGAAAAAAATTGTTACAGATTTAGACGTAGCCGGTAAAAAAGTTCTAGTTCGTGCTGACTTCAACGTACCAATGAAAGATGGCGAAATTACAAACGATGACCGTATCGTTCAAGCACTTCCAACAATTAAACACTTAATCGAAGAAGGCGCTAAAGTAATTTTATTCTCACACTTAGGCCGTGTGAAAGTTGAAGAAGACAAAGCAGGTAAGTCACTTAAACCAGTTGCTGACCGTTTATCAAGCTTATTAAATAAGGAAGTTCAATTTGTTCCTGAAACTCGTGGAGAAAAACTTGAATCTGCTATTAATGCGCTTGAAAATGGCCAGGTATTAATGTTTGAAAACACTCGTTTTGAAGATATTGATGGCAAGAAAGAAAGTGGAAATGATCCTGAACTAGGTAAGTATTGGGCAAGTTTAGGTGATCTATTTGTTAACGATGCATTCGGTACTGCACACCGTGCTCACGCATCAAACGTTGGTATTGCATCAAATCTTGAATCAGCTGCAGGCTTCTTAATGGAAAAAGAAATCAAATTTATTGGTGATTCAGTAGACCAACCAGAACGTCCATTTGTGGCGATCCTAGGTGGAGCAAAAGTTAGTGACAAGATCGGTGTAATCGAGAACTTACTTGAGAAAGCTGATAAAGTAATTATCGGTGGTGGAATGGCATTTACATTCTTCAAAGCTCAAGGTAAAGAAATCGGTTCATCTCTACTTGAAGCAGATAAAGTTGATTTAGCTAAAGATCTATTAGAGCGAGCTAAAGGTAAAATTATTTTACCAATCGATTCTGTAGTTAATACAGAGTTTGCAAACGAAGGTGACGTTAAGGTTGTATCTGTCGATGAGCATCCAGAAGGCTACATGGGCTTAGATATCGGACCTGAAACAGTTAAACTTTATGAAAAAGAATTACAAGGTGCTAAGACAGTTGTATGGAATGGACCAATGGGTGTATTTGAAATGGAGAACTTTGCTAAAGGAACAATTGGTGTTTGTGAAGCAATTGCTAACCTTTCAGATGCTACAACAATCATTGGTGGTGGAGATTCAGCAGCAGCAGCAATGCAACTAGGTTTTGCTGAGAAATTCTCACACATTTCAACAGGTGGCGGTGCATCATTAGAATACTTAGAAGGAAAAGAATTACCTGGATTAGCTGCAATTAGCAACAAGTAATTAGCAAGCAAATACAAGACCAGGCATGAAAAGGAGCAGATTATGCGTAAACCAATTATTGCAGGAAACTGGAAGATGAACAAGGTATTAGCAGAAGCGAAAAGTTTCGTAACTGATACGAAAGATAAAGTACCAGCGCAAGATCAGGTCGACTCAATTGTATGTGCACCTTTTCCATATTTACAAGCACTAGTTGAAGAGACTAAGGGCACAGACTTAAAAGTTGCAGCTCAAAATATGCATTACGAAGAAAGCGGTGCTTTTACTGGAGAAGTAAGCCCATTAATGCTTAAAGATCTTGGCGTTGAGTATGTAGTGCTTGGTCACTCTGAGCGTCGTGAATATTTTGCAGAAACAGATGAAACTGTAAACAAAAAAGCTCATGCTGCATTTGCACATGGTATTACACCAATTATTTGTGTTGGTGAAACTTTAGAACAACGTGAAGCAAATCAAACAATGGATTTAGTAGCTGGTCAAGTGAAAAAAGCCATTGCTGGTTTAACAGATGATCAAGTAAAAGCTTCTGTTATTGCTTACGAACCAATTTGGGCGATTGGTACTGGTAAAACAGCAACTTCAGAGCAAGCTAACGAAGTGTGTACACATATTCGTGAAACAATTGCTGAAGTTGTATCAAAAGAAGTGGCTGAAGCTGTACGAATTCAATATGGTGGCAGTGTGAAGCCTGACAACATCAAAGAATTATTAGATCAATCAGACATCGATGGAGCACTAGTAGGAGGGGCGAGCTTAGAAGCTGACTCATTCCTACAATTAGTAGAGGCTGGTGTAAAATGAGTAAGGACAAATTAGCCGCATTAATTATCCTTGACGGTTTTGCCCTTCGTGATGAAGAAAAAGGTAATGCTGTTAAGCAAGCGAAAACTCCTAACTTTGATCGTTACTGGAACACATATCCACATAACCAATTGATTGCATCTGGTGAAGCAGTAGGTTTACCTGATGGTCAAATGGGTAACTCAGAAGTTGGGCATATGAATATTGGTGCTGGCCGCATCGTTTATCAAAGTTTAACTAGATTAAACGTTGCGATTCGAGAAGGAGAATTTTTCGAAAACCAAGCATTAAATAAAGCAATTGATCGTGCTTTAACAAAAAATAAAGCACTCCACGTATTCGGATTATTATCTGATGGTGGTGTTCATAGTCATATCAATCACTTATTTGCAGTATTGCAATTAGCTAAAGATAAGGGACTAGACAAAGTTTATGTTCATGGTTTCTTAGATGGCCGCGATGTTGGTCAGAAGTCTGCTAAGCAATATATTGAAGCTGCACAAGCTAAAATGGATGAGATTGGTGTTGGAAAGTTTGCAACGATTTCAGGTCGTTACTACTCGATGGACCGTGATAAGCGTTGGGACCGTGTACAAAAATCTTATAATGCAATGGTATATGGTGAAGGTCCAACAGCAAAAGATCCTTTAGCCGTGGTTGATGAAGCTTATGCTGAAGATATTTATGACGAATTTGTTATCCCTACAGTAATGGTTGATGAAAATGATCAGCCAATTGCTAAAATTGAATCAGAAGATGCAATTATCTTCTATAACTTCCGACCAGACCGTGCGATCCAAATTTCACAAGCATTTGCTAATAATGACTTTAGTGAATTTGATCGTGGTGCAGATGCGCCAAAAGATATTTTACTTATTTCTATGATGAAATATAGTGACACAGTTAATGCAGAAATTGCATTCCCACCAGTTGAATTAAGAAATACAGTTGGTGAAGTTATTGCAAACAATGGTTTAAATCAGCTTAGAATTGCAGAAACTGAGAAATATCCACACGTTACATTCTTTATGAGCGGTGGTCAGGAAGCAGAATTCAAAGGTGAAAAACGTATTTTAATTAATTCACCTGACGTTGCAACGTATGATTTAAAGCCTGAAATGAGTGCATACGAAGTAACTGAAGCATTGCTTAAGGAACTCGATGAGGGTAACCAAAATGCGATTATCTTAAACTTTGCTAACCCAGATATGGTTGGTCACTCTGGAATGCTTGAACCAACTATTAAAGCAATTGAAGCCGTAGACGAATGTTTAGGTAAAGTTGTTGACAAAATCCTTGAAAAGGGTGGCCGTGCAATTATTACAGCTGACCACGGTAATGCTGATGAAGTTGTTTCATTAGATGGTTCAGCAATGACTGCACACACAACAAACCCAGTTCCAGTCATCGTTACACAAGAAGGAATTGAACTTCGTGACGGTGGAATTCTTGGTGACTTAGCACCAACATTATTAGATTTATTAGGTATTGATCAGCCAGAAGATATGACTGGTCAATCATTAATAAAATAAATATTAATACAAAGGAGAATAATGAACATGCCTTATATTACAGATGTTTTTGCACGTGAAGTTATGGACTCTCGTGGTAACCCAACAGTAGAAGTTGAAATTTATACAGAATCAGGTGCTTTTGGTCGTGCACTAGTACCAAGTGGTGCTTCAACAGGTGAGCACGAAGCAGTTGAATTACGTGACGGCGACAAGAGTCGTTACCTAGGAAAAGGTGTTCTTAAAGCAGTTGAGAACGTTAACGAAATTATTGCACCAGAATTATTAGGATTTGACGTAACTCGTCAAGTTGTAATTGACGAATTACTTATCGAATTAGATGGTACTCCAAACAAAGGTAAATTAGGTGCTAACGCAATCCTTGGTGTGTCAATGGCTGCTGCTATTGCTGCTGCTGATCACTTAGGTATGCCACTATACACTTACTTAGGTGGATTTAATGCTACATTACTTCCAACACCAATGATGAACATCCTTAACGGTGGAGAGCACGCAGACAACAACGTAGACATCCAAGAATTTATGGTTATGCCAGTTGGCGCACCAACATTCAAAGAAGCTCTACGTATGGGTGCGGAAATTTTCCACAGCTTAAGAAACGTTCTAGCTTCAAAAGGCTACAACACTGCTGTAGGTGATGAAGGTGGATTTGCTCCAAGCTTGAAATCAAACGAAGAAGCTTTAGCAACAATCATCGAAGCAATCGAAGCTGCTGGTTACAAACCAGGTGAAGAAGTTAAATTAGCAATGGACGTTGCTGCTTCTGAAATGTACGAAGACGGTAAATACAACCTTAAAGGTGAAGGTGTTGTTCGTACAGTTGAAGAAATGGTTGACTGGTATGCTGAAATGGTTGAGAAATACCCAATCGTTTCTATCGAAGACGGTTTAGACGAAAACGACTGGGATGGTTGGAAACTACTTACTGACCGCCTAGGCGATAAAGTTCAATTAGTAGGTGACGACTTATTCGTTACAAACACTGAGAAGCTTGCTGAAGGTATTGAAAAAGGTATTGGTAACTCAATCCTTATCAAAGTTAACCAAATCGGTACACTTACAGAAACATTCAACGCTATTGAAATGGCTAAGAAAGCTGGTTACACAGCAGTTATCTCACACCGTTCAGGTGAAACAGAAGATGCTACAATCGCTGACATCGCTGTTGCAACTAACGCTGGCCAAATCAAGACAGGTGCTCCTTCACGTACTGACCGTGTTGCTAAATACAACCAATTACTACGTATCGAAGACGAGCTAGTTGATACAGCTAAATATGCTGGAATCACAGCATTCTATAACTTAAACAAATAATTTTTTGTTTATATATTAAAACCTCAAACAAGTGGTCATAGCACCGCTTGTTTGAGGTATTTTTTATATTTACGATAATCTTCTGACGAAGTTGAAGCATTCATTCGTGAAAAGACGAATCAATAATGATTGATATGAACGTAAGAAATCCCCTTATGCCTAGTTTTGGCGTGAGGGGATTTTTGATTAGCTCCTTATTCAGCTTTCTTTTCAACGAGTTGCCCTAAGTAATCTTTAATATTATACAGTGAAAACAATACTGTAGATAGAAATAGATTAATAGATATCGCCAATAAAAAGGACCATAAAGTTGTCATGTCAGCATATATTAAAATTACAAATGTATTCACCACAAACATAACGATACATACAATTAAGATAAACCCCAATTAAATCTCCCCTACTATTTACCACGATAAAGTTTCATCTGTTTGTCTATACTTATCTGGAGTGTTTGTAATGGTTATACCGATTACTCCAATTGAAATACTTACTGTACCGCCATTCCAGAAACTTCTGGTATCATCACCATATTTTAAAATTATCGTACGATCTACAGAAGTTCCTTTTGGTCTAGCCTTAAAATGTGCATGCCCTTCATAATGATTATGGTTTTTTACTCCATGGCCTGAAGGTATCGTAAATGCATGTCCTGCATAATTTGAAACAGACGCTCTATCATAGTAAATCGAGTCATGATTACCTGGAGTCACATTTCTCATGTACATAGTCATACCAACATTTCCAGCAACTGTAGTCCAATTATTATTATTAAGTACAAAACCAAAAGTATCATTTCTTAATCTTGCTTTAGTCTTCCATATAAAACTAGGATAAATTGTATACGTGCCATCACTATTTTTAAACCCACTTACTTTTAACTCAAGTTCAGATTTTGGAATATAATAAGGAGTATATTCTGAGGAATCAAATTCAAAAACAACGTCTTCGCTTGAAAACCCATCGAAAGTTGCCGTTTTATCAAGCGTATTGTAGATTTCCAATTTACCTAAATAAGTAATTTCTTTTAATACCTCATCTGGTACAGTCTCCTAACAGCAACTTTGAATCGTGATAAAAAACTAAATATATGTTGGCTAAAATTCCTCATCAACGCTACTTGACGTAGAACTTAAAAAGGCCAATAAAACATAAAATGAGCACTAGAAAGTTGGTCTGTAATGTCATATTAACCCCTCTTATTCCCAACAAGTTGTTTTAAGTAATCTTGAATGTTATAAAGTAAAAAAAGTACTGTGGATAAAAACAAATTAATTGCTATCGTAGCTACAAGCGCCAAAAATTCTGATACATGTTCTGCAAATAATCCTCCGATCGGAAACGTTGTTAGTCCAAATAGAATGACCACAACTATAATGATAAAACCCACGCATATCACTCTTTTCATCGACATAATATGTATTTAATTATAACATAATCAAATTACCATAAATAGCTTCTAAGTGTTTATCCAATATATTATGTTATAAATATGCACTTAACAGTATAAATGTAAATACTATTTGGTTTAACTATGCAACAGAGGCACAATCGTGGAGAGGAAGATGGATTTGCTAATCGAATCTCCTCGATTAAATTCTATTAATTTCAGCTCAATATCATTTTGACTAAATATCTCTTGAGACGTTAAAGATAACGCATGAATCGTTAATGTTTCCACGATAATTCTCTCCTAACATTAAAGATAACGCATGAATCTTTAACTTTTGCGCCAAAAATCCCTCTAAACGTTAAAGATAAGGCACGAATCGTTAATGTTTCCACCATAATTCTCTCCAAACATTAAAGATAACGCATGAATCATTAACGTGTGCAACAACATAACGTCGCACAGTACTTTCCCCAACCTTGAAATCAGGATACCGCTCGTCTAACCAATCAGCAATTTGCGCTGTGGATAGATCAAGATGCTCTTTTAACCAACTGAGTATCTCATTTTTATATTTATCTAATTTTCGAGTTCTCCGCTCCGTAGAAGCTAGCCAAAGAGCCATTTCATCTGGATCTCTATTTAAATAATCATTAAGTGTACCTCTTGCAATACCAAGTTTTTTGGCAATTTTACTCTTTGAAAACGCTATCTATTTTAATTGAGATATTTCATTATACAATTTCCACTTTTCCACCTTCTGCACCATCCAAATCTGAATAATTTCAACTAATTTATCATACTATGAATGATCGTATATTAGATCGAAAAGTATTCAATCTTATTGAGCAATAACTGACTACTTTAGTTTAGCAGTTACAATGAGATTTAAGTAAGGGAAAATCCCATACTTAATCAATCACACTTGTACTTCGTTAAACAATCAAAAGTGTACGTTCTTATCTTGACATTTATAGAAGAGGTAGGTTCCTTTGAGCGTGATTGTCAATATGTTACATCTAAAGCGAATATTTTATCTGAGTGCATCATAGTCATCATGATGATTTATTTGTTTTAATCGCCAAGGATTTTCCCCTTTTTTTTCATATGTCGTAAAATAAGTTCTGTTTTCTTCGATTAAGTTCCATACCATAAAATCATCAACAAAAATTTTAAAGTTGTCTTGTTCTTCTGAGTTTGGATCAAATGCTATTATCCATGCTTCTGTATAATCATCTGAATATTTTTTTCAACGATTTCCAACATTGATGCATTAGAATAATTATTTCCTCCGCAAGCACTTATGAATAAAATAGAAACATACATCAATAGAATTAGAAAGCGTCTCATACTCATCCCCCGATATAATAATACTTTACACCCTTCATTTATATTTATTTTAACAATACTTTATACTTATTGAAAATATTTCCTAATGCTAATTTCACAAGTTGTTAGGCATAGATTAGAAAACCCCTTATGTCACAATAGACACAAGGGGTTTTTAAAAAATTTATTTATTGATTCGTCTTTTCACGAATAAATGCTTCGACTTCTGCAGCTGTTGACATGCTTAACAACTGATCTTTGTATGAAGCCATTTCCGCTTTAGATAAGTTCTTAATTTGTGTACGTGCAGGTAAAATAGATGTTGCACTCATACTGAATTCATCTAAGCCTAGACCAAGTAAAATTGGAATGGCAATTGGGTCACCGGCCATTTCACCACACATGCCTGCCCATTTACCTTCTGCATGAGCAGCCTCGATAACGTTGTTTACAAGTGTTAGAATAGCTGGGTGATATGGTTGATATAGATATGAGATTTTCTCATTCATACGGTCAGCTGCCATTGTGTATTGGATTAAATCGTTTGTACCAATACTGAAGAAATCAACTTCTTTAGCAAATTGACGAGCAGCAACTGCTGTTGATGGAATCTCAACCATGATACCTACTTCAATATTATCTGAAATCTCGATACCTTCACTAATTAAGTTATCTTTTTCTTCTAAAAGCAATGCTTTAGCTTCACGGAATTCTTCTAGTGTTGCAATCATAGGGAACATAATTTTTAAGTTTCCATAAGTGCTTGCACGTAGTAAAGCGCGTAGCTGGGTACGGAAAATGTCTTTACGCTCTAAGCATAGGCGAATTGCTCGAACACCTAAGAATGGGTTCATTTCTTCTGGTAAATCAAGATAGCTTAATTCTTTATCGCCACCAATATCTAATGTACGGACTACAACAGCTTTATCGCCCATTGCTTCCAGTACTGATTTATATGCTTCAAACTGCTCATCTTCAGTTGGGAAATCATTGCTTCCCATATAAAGAAACTCAGTTCGATATAAACCGACTGCTTCTCCACCATTATTTAATACACCTTCAACATCAGCAGGTGTACCGATATTAGCTGCTAATTCTACTGATACGCCGTCTTTAGAAATTGTTGGTTCATCTTTTAATTGAGCCCATAATTCTTTTTGCTTAGCAAAATTAGCTTGTTTCTCTCTATATTCAGCTAATAAATTTTCATCAGGATTAATGAATACTTTTCCTTCAATACCATCTACGATAATGAGATCTCCGTCTTTAGCATCTGTAGTAACAGATCTTGTCCCAACTACTGCTGGGATTTCAAGCGAACGAGCCATAATTGCTGAGTGTGAAGTTCTTCCACCAATATTTGTTGTAAACCCTTTAACAAATTGTTTGTTTAATTGTGCAGTGTCTGAAGGCGTTAGATCCTCAGCAATCACAATAACTTCCTCATTAATTAATGCCGGGTTCGGGAATGATACGCCGAGTAAATGAGCCATTACGCGTTCTGTAACGTCCTTAATATCAGCCGCACGTTCACGCATATATTCATTATCCATGTTCTTAAAGATGTTGATAAACATTTGAGCAACTTCGTCAAGTGCAACTTCAGCATTAACTTGTTCACTCTTAATTTTATCTTCCATCGGTGTGATCAACTCTGGATCACTTAAAACAAGTAAATGTGCTGAAAAAACTTCTGCATGCTCATCGCCTACAGACGCACGAGCATGTTCTTTAATAATTTCAAGCTCTTGTTTTGACACATTTAGCGCTTCGTGTAGTCGTTCGATTTCTTGCTCTACATTATCTACCTTAACGGATTCAAATGACAGATCAGGTATTTCGAGTGTGTATGCCTTTGCAATCGCGATCCCATTAGAAGCTGCAATCCCTTGTAAATTCTTCATAATTAATTATTCTCCTAATTCTTCTTGTTTGAACACATCAACAATTGCTGCTAGGGCTTCTTTCTCATCTTCGCCTTCAGCAATAACTGTCAACTCAGCATCCATTGGAATTCCAAGTGACATGACACCCATAATTGACTTTAAATTAACTGCTTTATCATTGTACACTAACTTAATGTCGGATGAAAAATGACCTGCTTTGTTAACTAAAGCTGTTGCAGGACGTGCATGTACACCAGTTTCTGCTGTGATACGAACTGTTTGTTGTACTGCCATAATAAAAACCTCCTTGATTCAATAAAATATTCACCTTCTGATTGTAACATACCCTTAAATAAAGGTGAACAATCATGTTATAAGAAGTATTTACCTAACAATTATCTACATACATTTTAGATAAATTCTCTTGATAACAAAAATTACTTTAACAATAGTTGTGATAGAAAGCAAGAAGTTTAACTCTGAAAATGCTTGCAGTTAGTAGTCAGTTTGTGCTAAATTAATAGTAATGTATTAAAAAAATAGTGATGGTAAGATTTGTAGGAGGTGTCGACACCCATGCAAGGTGTTGCCGTAACATTATTAATTTTAACTTCAATCGCACTTATAGTACTTGTTGTATTACAGTCTAGTAAAAGTGAAGGCCTATCTGGAGCTATTTCAGGAGGGGCAGAACAATTATTTGGTAAGAAGAAAGCACGTGGTATTGATGCAGTCTTAACTCGTGCGACAGTAATTGCTTCAGTTCTATTTTTCGTATTAACATTTTTATTAGCATACGTACTTTAATGAAGAATCGATACAAACCTCTCAGTTGTTAGATGAGAGGTTTTTTCGTTGTTAAAAAACATAAATAAGTCGTTATCGATGCAGTTATAGATTATGTTTATTAAGATTAAGCCAAGATAATAGAGATAGTTAGCTTGAAAAGGGGGATAATATGATGAAAGTTCAACAACCACAGCCATTTATGTTTGAAGCAGGGGAACGTGCGGTATTATTATTACATGGCTTTACTGGACATAGCGCAGATGTACGAATGTTAGGTCGATTTTTGCAAAAACAAGGTTATACTACTTATGCACCGATTTATCGTGGACATGGTGGGGCGCCTGAACAGTTGCTTGAAGGTGGAGCAGAAGCATGGTGGTCTGATGTTAAAGAAGCGTATCAAATGCTTAAAGATAAAGGCTATCAAAAAATTGCTGTTGCTGGGTTATCCTTAGGTGGCTTACTTGGTTTAAAGTTAAGCTATTCTGATGCTGTTGTTGGAATGGTGCCAATGTGTGCACCGATGATTTTAGATGAGGATCATCGACTTGATGATGGTTTTCGTTATTATGCGACACAGTATAAGAAAGCAGAAGGTAAAACTGATGATGTAATAAATAAAGAGGTCGATCAATTAATCGAAGCGGCTAGTCCTTTATTTGAACAGATTACAAATTTGATCAATGAGGTTCGAGATTCACTTGATTTAATCTATGCACCAACAATGGTGGTACAAGCAGAAGATGATCAAATTATTAATCCGGAAAGTGCAAATTATATTTATCAACATGTTGAATCAGATCCAAAAGATATTAAATGGTATCAAGATGCTGGTCATGCGATTACATTAGGAAATAAAAGAGATCAATTACATGAAGATATTTATCAATTTTTAGAGTCATTAGACTGGAATTAAAAAGTTTTAAACGGCACATATTATAGAGGAAGAAGGTGAGACGATGGAAGAATTAAGAGAACAAATAATTACATTTTTTAAAGAAGAATCAGAACGACCTTTAACAGTTGACGAGATCATGGATAGAAATGAATTGGATTCAAATGATAGCCAGTTATTTGCTTCAGTGATTAAAACATTGAATGCACTTGAGCAAGATGGCGAATTAATTTTGACTAGAAAAAACCGCTATTCTATTCCTGAAAGAATCGGATTAATTAAAGGTACAATCCAAATGCATAAGAAAGGTTTTGCCTTTTTATTACCTGATGAAGAAGGTCAATCTGATATTTATATTAATCCAACTGATCTGAAAGGTGCGATGAATCGAGATCGCGTTTTTGTCCGCATCGTAACTGAACAGATTGGCGATCGACGTGTCGAAGGAGTAGTCGAGCAAATTATTGAGCGACACTCAACACGAATTGTCGGTACGTATGAGGATAAAGGGAGCTTTGGGTTTGTTATTGCTGATGATAAGCGAATTCCAAATGATATCTTCATTAAGAAAAGTGAGTCACTTGGTGCTGTTACAGGTCATAAAGTCATTGTTAATATTACAAAATTCCCAGAAGGTACGATGTCCGCAGAAGGTAAAATTGTTGAAATTCTTGGTCATAAAAACGATCCAGGGATGGACATTTTATCAATTATTCATAAATATGATATTGCGATTGACTTTCCAAATGAAGTTATGGACCAAGCACAAAGAACTCCAGAAAAAATTGAACCGAGTGAGCTAGAGAATCGTCGAGATTTAAGGGATAAACAAATTGTGACGATTGATGGTGCTGATGCAAAGGACTTAGATGATGCCATCTCTGTTGAAAAATTATCCAACGGTAATTATCGACTAGGTGTCTATATTTCTGACGTTTCATATTATGTTGATAAAGATTCACCAATGGATAAAGAAGCCTATAGTCGAGGGACAAGTGTTTATTTAGTGGATCGAGTGATTCCAATGCTCCCACATCGACTGTCAAATGGCATCTGTTCACTTAACCCTGGAGAGGATCGTTTAACACTAGGGTGTGAAATGGAGATTGATCATAATGGCCATGTGGTGAGTCATGATATATTCCAAAGCGTGATTAACAGTTCAGCTAGGATGACTTACAAAGAGGTTAATCAAATCCTCGTTGATCAAGATGAAGAACTAAGACAGCAATATGTAGAGTTTGTCCCGTTGTTTGAGGCGATGGAAGACTTAGCAGAAATCTTACGTAAAAAGCGATTTGGTCGAGGAGCAATTGACTTTAACTTTAAAGAGGCACAAGTCATTGTAGATGACACTGGTCATCCAATTGATGTCGTCATTCGTGAAAGATCAGTTGCAGAACGGTTGATTGAAGAGTTTATGCTTATTGCCAATGAAACAGTTGCAGAACATTTCCATTGGATGGAGCTACCTTTCATCTATCGAATTCATGAAGATCCAGATGAAGAAAAGTTGAAAAACTTCTATCAGTTCCTTGGCCAGTTTGGTTATCAAGTTAAAGGGACTGCGAATGAAGTTCATCCACAAGCATTACAGCAAGTACTGGATCTTGTTAAAGGTGAACAAGAAGAGATGGTTATATCTAAGTTGCTACTTCGTTCATTAAAACAAGCGAAGTATGACTTTAATAGTATCGGTCACTTTGGATTAGCGACTAAATTTTATACGCACTTTACGGCACCGATTAGACGTTACCCTGACTTAATCGTTCATCGCTTAATAAGAACGTATTTAATTGAAGGAAAAGTTGATGAGAATATCCAAAATCATTGGAAAGCAAAATTACCAGAGATCGCAAAGCATACGTCTGAGCGTGAACGGATTGCTGTCGATGCTGAAAGAGAGACAGATGATCTGAAAAAAGCAGAGTATATGCTAGATAAAATTGGTGAAGAGTTCGATGGAGTCATTAGTTCAGTGACTAACTTTGGTATTTTTGTTGAGCTAGAAAATACGGTTGAAGGACTCGTGCACGTAACGGATTTAACAGATGATTACTATAATTTTGATGAGAGAAGTTACGCGATGATTGGCGAACGCACCGGAAATGTCTTTCGAATTGGTGATGCGATTACAATCAAGGTTGCCGATGTTAACTTGGAGGAGCATTCTGTTGATTTCGAAGTAGTAGGCATGAAGCAGAAAGCTCGCCGTAAAGAATTTGCTAAACAAGATAAGCCGAAGTCGCAAGATAAATCACAAGTGAAAAATAAGAAACAAGGCAAAAAACTTAAACCACCAAAAGCGAAAATGACAAGAAAGCGTAAATAGGATTTTTTTACATTGAAAGAGCAGGCTATTAAGCTGCTCTTTTTCTTTTTTTGTC
Source organism: Amphibacillus xylanus NBRC 15112 (assembly GCF_000307165.1). Taxonomy (NCBI): domain Bacteria; kingdom Bacillati; phylum Bacillota; class Bacilli; order Caryophanales; family Bacillaceae; genus Amphibacillus; species Amphibacillus xylanus. The sequence goes on along the minus strand of NC_018704.1, from coordinate 1,897,935 downwards.
TGACCGTTAAATCATCAATAAACTGTTAGATCATGCAGGAAAAGGCTAGACTTTGCACGGATCTTGATTGTATTTATCAGCTAAACCTGTTAAAATTAATCAAGGTTTTATATGAAGGAGGGTTGATGATGCCCAAGAATAAAAGTCACGCAATTGCACAAAATAGAAAAGCTTCTCACGATTATTTTATTGAAGAAACCTATGAAGCGGGTATTGTACTACAAGGGACAGAAATTAAGTCGATTCGAGCAGGACGTGTCAATATGAAAGATAGCTTTGCCCGTGTAGAGCGCGGTGAGGTCTTTTTACACAACCTTCACATTTCACCGTATGAGCAAGGTAATCGATATAATCATGAACCAACTCGAACAAGAAAATTACTTTTACACAGACGACAAATTAATAAATTAATTGGTGAAACTCAACAAGCTGGTTATTCATTAGTTCCATTAAAAATTTATATTAAAAATGGTGTTGCTAAAGTGTTAATTGGCTTAGGTAAAGGTAAGAAACAATATGATAAACGTGAGGATTTAAAGAGAAAGCAAGCTAAACGTGAGGTTGACCGTGCGCTTAAAGATAGTCTGCGCTAGTACTTGAAAAATTGATCAGATTTGATATAATGAACTGTACGAACAAAACAACTTCATATGAAGCTTAAACTGTTTTGTCCCTTATTTTACGGGGGCGTTCTGGATTCGACAGGGGTAGTTTGAGCTCAAGTGGCATGTCGAGGTTACGGCTCGTAAAACGTTACACGCCAATAATAACTGGCAAAACAAATAATTACTCTTTAGCAGCTGCTTAAGCACTGTTAAAGGATCCTTTCCAGCATCACCCGTGTGCCGGGTTTAGGGTCTCAACTTAAGCGGGATACGCTAGATATCTTACGTCTGGAGACGTCTAGAAGAGCATAATCAGACTAGCTACTAGGAAGCCTGTTGGTTGGCAGAATAGTTAGAGAATCTAAAATAAACCGACTACACATGTAGAAGCTTGAGTGGCGATATCTTTGGACGTGGGTTCGACTCCCACCGCCTCCACCAATACATATGTAGGTACTGGTGTGAGTGGCTTTTAAAATGTTATGATAACAATTATGGTAACATGTTAATTTAGATTTAAAAATCGTCTCTTTTATAAGGGACGATTTTTTTCGTTAGATCGTTTATAATAATAATCAATTAAATAATAAAAACTGGATCTATTATTAAAATTATCTGGGTAAAGAGGGGAAGTTAGTATGCTTGAAATTTGCATTATCGACGATGAACCGCTAGCTTTACAATATTTGAGGTTTTTGCTGAATCAGATTGACGATGTTAAAGTAACTGGTGCATATAGTGATCCACAAAAATTAATCAACCACATTAGAACAAAAAGGGTTGATACAGTATTAATGGACATTCAGATGCCTGGCATTACGGGAATTGAACTTGCAGAGCAACTGCTTATGATCCAACCAAAGATCGAAATTGTTTTTGTCACGGCTTATGATGAATATGCGATTAAAGCATTTGAAATTAACGCATTAGATTACATTTTAAAACCGATCCAAAAACACCGCTTAGAATTATCGATCAATCGAATTAAAGAAGAACTTGCAGAGAATATTACATTCAAAACGGATCAAGCAACTTTTGTTATTAATAATCTAGGTAAATTATCAATAGAAAAAAATGGTCAGCCAATTTCGATAAAGTGGCGCACGACAAAGGCCAAAGAACTTTTTGCTTGTTTTACTCAAGGGCATCTACATTCATTTAGAAAAGCTAAGTTAATCAGCGAGATGTGGGGAAATCTAGCTTGGGACAACGCAAGTTCACAACTTTATTCGTCAGTGTATCAAATTAGGCGAGTTTTACAAAAGGCAAATATCCCGATTGAAATTGTCAGCCAAGATGAATATTATAAAGTGAATCTATCGTCTGTGAAAATAATGTCGATAGAATGGAAACAAGCAGTTTTAAATCTATTAGATGCCGAAAACCCGTCTGTTTCTAACTTTATTGAGCTTTTGAAAATTTACCAAGGAGACTATCTAGAGGATATAAAACAAGATTGGGCGATTCCAGAACGAAATGGACTTCGAGAGTTATGGATTCAATTCATTCAATATTTAATTGATTTGATCAAAGAGCAAGAAGAACAACCATTACATTTGATTGCAAAAATCAAATCACTTGTTCGTTTTGATCAAGAAGTACTGGCAATTGTTGAGGAAAGAACAAGCACATTAAATTATCATTAAAAGAGCTGATTTGATTGAAGAATAAACGAGCACGTTTGTTTATTATATTAATAGTTTTCATTACAATTTTAACAAGTTTACGCCTACTTTGGAGCGGGATCTTGTACAATAGGATTGAAGTAGAGATCAAGGATGGACACCTTGATCTGCAAACAACTGACTTATCAGATGATATGATTATGTTGGATGGCGAGTGGGAATTTTACCCGTCCACTTTCATTGCAAACGACATTCAATTGACTGGTCAGTCTTGTGAGATAATTTCAGTACCTGATGGTTGGCAAGACCACTTAAATTCACCTTTTGGCTATGGTAGCTACCGGCTAAAAATTCGTGTTGACCCGAATCAAAACGAGACATATGGTCTCTATGTTACGAGCATTCGTAGTTCGTATGATGTTTATGTAAATGGAGAGAAATTAACTTCTTCAGGAATAACTGCAACGACTAAACAGAATTATCACGCCAAAAACTTGCCAAAACTTGTTGTTTTCGAGGCTGATGATCAAGGTCTAATTGAAATCATCATTCAAGCAGCTAACTATAATGACATAAGAGATGGTGGAATTATTCGCTCGATTAAGTTTGGTACAGAGCATGCTGTTAGAAAATTGGTTCAATTATCTAGTTATGCTCAAGTGATTTTATTCGTTCTATTTTTAAGCCATTCTCTTTATGCTCTCGTCTTTTATTTTCTAGGAAAACGAAATAAACGCTTACTTTATTTTTCATTATTCACCTTTTGCTTTTCGCTCTATTCTCTTTTAAGTACGGGGGATAAAATCTTTCATCAATTCTTCTACATTGGCTATGATTGGGATTTTCGCTTAACAAATATGGTCGGCTTGCTTGCATGGTATGCTTTATTACAGTCTACCGATCATAAAAGCTTACCTGTATGGGAAAAATTATTCCCTTATTATCAGCGTTTAGTCTGGATGTTGGTCATGGTAACGTTGTTTATCCCAGCAGCGATAATCACTCGATTGTTTTTCATTTACGCAAGCATTGCCTTAGTTGCTCTTATAGTAGCTCTTTTCTCAATTGTACGGGATTATCGACAAGACACAAAGTCAAACTTGTTAACTGTATTAGGTTTTGTCGCTGTCATTCATCATTTTATTTGGGTACAAATTTGGATTGAATTTGGTGTTTATCTTCCTTATTATCCAGTCGATTTGATCGTTGCAGTGACATTATATACAATCGAATGGTTTGGACAGTATTTTGAAACGTATAAGGAAACGAAGGCATTAGCAGTCCGCTTACAACAAATCAATCAAGAAAAAGACGAGTTTTTAGCGACCACATCCCACGAATTTCGGACACCTTTAAATAGTATTTTGTTACTGACAAAGGCAGTCCATGATCGAGATATAGACACATTATCACTCCAGAGCATAAATGAATTAACGCTTATTTCAGATATAGGGAAAAAGATGAGCTTTTTATTAGATGATCTATTAGCAATTAAACAGTTGGAGAACCATCAGCCAAGGTTGAATAAACAAGTGGTCCGTTTAGAACCGCTTGTGACAGGAGTGATCGACTTATTAAATTTTTCAATTGAAATCAAGCCATTTGAACTTGAAAATCAAATTTCAGATCGATTTCCAGCTGTATATGCGGACGAAAACCGATTGACACAAATTTTCCTAAATTTAATTAGTAATGCAATCAAATATACTGACAATGGGCGGATCACAATTTCCGCTAGTGTAAAAGATAGAAATGCTGAAATCAACGTCACCGATACTGGAATTGGGATCAGTCCCGAACTACAAAAGAAAATCTTTTTACCTTATCAGCAAGGAGACACAGTTAGGCAAATGCGGGATGGAGGGTTTGGTTTAGGGTTGAGTATCGTTAAAGAACTTGTCGAATTACATGGGGGAAAAATTTTTGTCGATTCGATTGAAGGCTCGGGTACAACATTTACATTCACTTTGCCACTCGCTGCTGTTGAAGAAAAGGTTGTACACTCAAATAAATTAACTGCTGATCTGACTAAACTAAAACAATTCAATCAACCCGAGTCAACTAAAAAAGTTGGCTTGCCTGCAATTCTTATTGTTGATGATAATCCAACTAGCTTAATTGCGATAAAGTCGATATTGCCTGATGAAGAGTATGATGCTGTTCTTGTTTCAAGTGCACATCAAGCACTCGAGCAATTAAAAAAGAGAAATTGGGACTTGGTTTTATCAGATATTATGATGCCAGAAATATCAGGCTATCAATTAACTAAGATAATTCGTGAGCAATATAGTTTGTCAGAATTACCGGTATTATTGCTTTCTGTGGGAAATACAAATATCAAAGCTTGTTTTGCTTCAGGCGCAAACGACTATATTCGTAAACCAGTTGAACCAGTTGAACTAAAAGCACGGCTGGATTCACTTATCTCACTTAAACGTGGTGTTGAACAACAGTTAGATCTAGAGACAGCATGGTTACAAGCACAGATACAGCCACATTTTTTATTTAATACATTAAATTCAATTAAAGCATTAAGTGAATGGAATACAGAAGAAATGCAAACATTGCTCGATCATTTTAGTTATTACTTAAGAAATAAATTTAAGTTTCAACGCATGCGTGCCCTGGTTCCCTTAGAAGAAGAGTTAAATTTAGTCCGTTCATATCTTTATATTGAACAAGTTCGTTTTCAAGAAAATTTACGAATCGAATGGCAATTAGACGATCTTACCGGTGTCTTTATACCGTTTATAACCATTCAACCGCTCGTGGAGAATGCCATTCACCACGGGATTAGGAAAAAGCAAGGAAAAGGAACAATTTCGATTCGGTTCATCAATAACATGTCTACTTCAAAGGCGACAATAACAGTAAGTGACGATGGTGTAGGAATCGAACAAACAAAACTAGCTAAACTACTAACAGGAAAACCAGGTGATGAATCGGGAATCGGAATCTTAAATGTCAATCAACGATTAAAACAACTTTATGGTACAGGACTAATCATTGAAAGTTCGGTGAATCAAGGAACAACTGTATCTTTTGAAATTGATTTAACAGTGAACTAACCTTATTAAAAGTAATGCCCCAAGCTTTATATTTAGGAAATGAATTTTTCCTATATATAAAGCTTTTTTTAATGCGTAGATTGTAAAATTAAGCTAGACAACTAAAAAAGTCATTTATGATACACTCTTACTATACTTCCACCACGAAGAATAGGAGTGATCATAAATGACCTACACCCATCTTACCACGGATGAATGAGTTATGATAGAAGCTTATTATCATCAAAATATTTCAGTTACGATGATCGCTGAACGCTTAAAACGTTCGCGTCAACCCATTTATAACGTCATTAACTTTTTGAAGCAGGGTCACTCAGCGATCGATTACTACAAACGCTACAAGGAAAACAAAAGGCGATGCGGTAGACGTAAGATCTCCTTGCCTAAAAAAGAGCAGGAATACGTCAAGGAAAAGGTTTCCCTTGGATGGACGCCGGACGTTATTATTGGGCGTGCCGAACAGCCCATCAGTTGTTCAATGAGAACGTTATATCGTCGCTTTGAGGACGGTTACTTTGATAGAACAACGCTCCCTATGAAGGGCAAAAGAAAACCAAATGGACACAACGAACGACGTGGAAAGCAAGCTTTCAAACGACATATCTCTGAAAGAGATAAAGACTATCCTCTATTTAAAGATGAATTTGGTCACATTGAAGGTGACACAATCGTTGGTGCTCATCATAAAAGCGCAGTTATCACATTGGTGGAACGTCTATCTAAAGCTATCATCACTTTAAAGCCAGAAGGTAGAAAAGCAAGTGACATTGAAACAACGCTAACACAGTGGTTTCAATCTATTCCAAGAAATCTGTTTAAGTCTTTCACATTTGATAATGGGAAAGAATTTAGTAATTGGAAATCGTTGTCCAACCAACATGATGTCTCAATCTACTTTAGAGACCCAGGAACACCTTCACAACGTGGCTTAAATGAACAATCAAATGGCTTACTTCGAAAAGATGGTTTGCCAAAAGAAATGGACTTCAACGAAGTCGATCAGAACTTTGTGTCCGCAGTAGCTGACAAGAGAAATAAAATCCCTAGAAAATCACTAAATTATCGAACGCCTTTGGAAGTGTTTTTGAGTTACATCGATGAATCACATTTGTCTAGCTTAAATTGACAAATCAAAATGCTAAAAAAATACTTGTATAGAAATTGTACAGTTACTTATGATTTTTTCCTCTAGTCAGATCAGCTATGATTATGGTAGTTGCAAGATTAGAATAGTTATCAAATAGAAATATGTAAAAAAGTAAAGAAAACTGATAACTATTTTGTGAATGTATAGAATTATCCAATTAAAACAATATTTTTAAAAAGGGGATGGAGTTAGATGAAGATTAGAGTTAGTTTGCTAATGATTGTACTTTTACTAGTGCAAATGGTTTTACCAGGAGTAGCACCACTTCAAACAGCTTCTTCTGAGAAAGACAATGCACAAAATGAGTTATTTGACTTTGACAGCATAAGCGAGGCTGATTATGTTGAGGATGGAGAAAGTTTATTTGTCAACGTTGATTGGTCGCTAGATGACTATCAATTGCTTGAAGAAGAGGTAGATAAATCGATTGACTTTGAATCGCCTCTTAAATTAGTAGATCAAGAAACGCATCTAACGATACAAGAAGATCAAGAACTTGATCTTGCTGTTGTGGCCGTAGTAGAAGGGGAGCTAACGGTTACATTTAACGAGGTCGCTCTTGAATATCCAAAAGAACAAGGAACGGTAAAATTACAAGTGGAGATTGAAGAGCAAGAAGAAATTGGAGACGATGAACCAGTAATTGAACCTGAGGAAGATTTCGGAAAAAATGCGGAAGGCGATACAGAAATAGAAACAGAAGATGTTCAGAATGAGATAGTAGAAGAAGATACAGAAATAGAAATTGAAGAAGAAGCTACTGAAGAAATTCCTGAAGTTGTTGTAGAAGAAGTTGAAAAGAAAGCGACAGCGGATCTTTCTTATACAAGACTTAACCCAACACAAGATTCAACTTCAAATAAGCAGATTACAGAAAATCTTATAACTGGAGTTACTTTATCAATAGATGGTGAAGAACTTGTAAATGGTACTGAGATTACTGTTGATCAACCATATAATCAGTTAGATGTTATTTTAACATATGATTTTGCATTACCTAATAATCATGGATATGTTAGCGGTCAAACATATACGATTGAAGTGCCGGAAATGTTTGATATTCCAGAAATATCAGCAGATTACCAAGAGGAATTGATTCGCGCAGATGGAGAGACTTTCGGTACATTTTACACAAACGGTAATAATGTAATCATTACATTTAATCAAAATATTGAAAATGAATCAAATATTGAAGGGGAAATCAAATTAGAATCAAATTTTGATGAGAATTATGATGGATTAGCTGACGGGGATAAGATAACATTTCCACTCGAAGATGGTACAGAGCTAGAATTCCCAATTAAATTTATTCCAAATGCTAATGTAATTGATAAGAGTGGGATTGGTAATAAGCAATACAACACCAACACGATTACGTGGACCGTAGAGATTAATAAAAATCTTCGAGAGATTGAAAATGCTACGTTAAATGATATGATCGGAGAAGGAGATGGCGATCATTCATTTGTTGAAGGTTCATTAAAAGTTTATCAATTGGTGATGAATGCAGATGGTTCAGTCAATGAAGCAATTGAACAAACTGACCATGATTTTGGTACGGAATTCCCACTGAATTTAGGTAATATTGATTCCGCATATCGATTTGTTTACGAGACAGAAATCAATGATATTACCGGTGAGGCTTATCGAAATGAAGTTACATTAGATGGTAATGATATTGATCCATCTACGACACATTCAACCGTAAATGTGAAGCGTGGTCAACCACTTGAGAAAGGTGCAGTTGATTATAATGATGTATCACAAACAATTAAATGGGAAGTAAAGTATAATTATGATGAAAAAAATATCTCACAAGAACAAGCGAAAATAACAGATGTTTTTGGCCATAATCAACAATTAGTCGAAAATAGTTTTGAAGTAGTCGTTGTTGATATTGATCCTGACACAGGTGAGCCAATTGGTGAAACACCTGTTAGTGCAGATGACTATAAAGTTTTCAAAACAGCTGATGGATTTGAACTTCAATTTAATGACGATATTGACTGTGCATATAAGATAACGTACCAAACGACAGTGATTAATCGTGTTGATGGTGATGTGAATATTACCAATTCGATTTCTGATGAATTTGGAAATGAAAGCAATGGCGGACAATTAATCAGTCAAGGAATTTTCATTAAATCTCATGGTTCGACCAATTATGAAGCAAAGGAAACAAATTGGTCAATTTTAGTTAACCGCGATGAACAGTTGATGTCAGATGTTGTGATTACAGATATTTTGCCAGTAGGGTTTACTCCTAAAAATATTCGAGTGACTCATGATGGTAATGAGTGGACAGATGGTATGCAGTATGATTACAGCTATGACCCGGATTCACGAGAAATTACATTTGATTTTAACGAAGAACTAACGAAACGTGTCGTTATTACTTATACAACTGATATTGATTTTGATGTAGCAGGTAGAAACAGTGAGTATACGAATGGTGCCCATTTAGAGTGGATACCTAAAGGGGAAACAGACAAAATCGACCGTAATGATGAAGCTACATTTGTGCCTAATGGCCCTACACGAAACAACGGCTTCAAACATGGCTCTTATAACATGGAAACAAAAGAGATCACCTGGACAATTGGTGTCAACTATAATAAAGAAAATCTTAAAAATGTAAATGTACAGGACTTTATTTTAGGTGAGCAAAACTTTGAACTTGATGATGTGAAAGTGTATGAAGTTACATTAACGTCATCAGCTCCTTATTATGAACGTGGTGCTGAGGTAACAGATGATATTACTATTACAGAAGTTACTGGGTCTAATGGTGAAGAAGGATTTAATGTTGCATTTAGAGATATTGATTCTGCTTATATTATTCAATATACAACAGATCTTAATGATCAAAATATTGTAGCCGAATATGAGAATAATGCAACAGTCTCAAGTGATAATAAAGCTGACATCGAACTTGATGCTACAGTAAAACCGACATATGGTGGACAATATGTAAATAAGAGTGGTGCTCAAAATACTTCAAATGGTAGAATTGTCAATTGGTCGATCAATCTTAACTTTAGTCAATCGACAGTGAATAACTATCAAGTTGTTGATACGCTAAGCATTAACCAAACTATTTTGAGAGATAGTTTTAAAGTTTATGAGACAGAAGTGAACCCTAATAGTATTACGAAAACAAGTACAGAGCTAACAGAAGGTACTGACTACGAAATCGTGTTTGCTGAAGATGATGATACAAATCAAGAATTCTTTACACTTCGATTCTTGAATGAAATTGATCGTGCTTATGTTCTAGAATATGATAGTTATATTTTGTATGAAGGTGAAGAAGGAACATATAGTAATTCGGCCCAGATAAGTGGGGAAATTCCAGGTGATGAAATTCAGCAGGAATCGGTCAATAACACAAAAATCTCATTCAACAACATCTCAGGTTCGATTAGAGGTGAGGTAGGTTCATTACAAGTGACGAAAGTCGATGCGGATGATGATAGCATAACCCTTGAGGGTGCAGTTTTTGAACTGTGGGATCAAGCAGGTAACGTTTTATTGAAAACGGCTGAGACGGATGAAAATGGTGTCGCTACATTTACGAATTTACTTTATGCGGATTATCAGTTGAAAGAAGAAAAAGCACCTGAATTTTATGTTGTTGGTATTGACGATCAACAGGAGGTTACGGTTGATTCCGAAATAACTGCAGAAACAATAAAAAACAAAAAAATCAAACAGCATTTTGAATTGACTAAAGTTGATGATGTTGATAAAACGCCATTGGAAGGTGTTAAGTTTGAGCTTTACACTGGAGTGCCAGGATCAGGAACGTTTACTGGTGAAACCTTTACTACTAATGTAGAGGGTAAGATTTTAATAGAGCATTTATCAGGCGGAAATGCTGATGAGGGCCTACCAGCAGGAGATTATTATTTAATTGAGACTGAGGCTAAAGAGCACTATGAGCTTGATGAAACGCCGATAAGATTCACGATTACTCAGGATCAGACGGTTGTGACGACTGTAACAACAGAAAACTCACTAACCCCAGGTTGCCTAACTTTTGAAAAGATAGATAGTGAATCTGAAGAATTATTGTCTGGTGCTGTGTTTTATTTGGAGTATCTTGATTATGATGGAAGTAATTATAATTATAATGGGGAAAATTACAACAAAGTTAGAGAAGTAACGACAAATTCTCAAGGGAAAGTAGAACTTGATGATCTAAGACCAGGGAAATACAGACTAAGAGAGAAAACACCTCCGCGTGGTTATGAATTTACATCTGACATAGATGAAACATTTGAAATTGAAGAAAGTCAGACAACGGCTGTTGATCTTGGTCAGTTTGAGAATGACGTAAAAACAACCAATCTAGTCCTGACAAAAGTAGATGCTGCAATTAACAGTATCAAATTAGAAGGTGTTGAATTTACCTTAAGCTATACTGGGTCAGACTATATAATTGATGATCAAAAAGCTGAAACGAATGAAAAGGGACAAATCATTTTTACCGATTTAAAACCGGGAGAGTATGAATTAGTAGAAACAGGTGTACCAAGTGATTATGGCTACATTGCAGATGATACACCGATTCCTGTAACGGTAACAATAGAAGATGTGCATTTAGAGAGAAATGTTACTCAAACGGTTGAAAATGCGCCGTTTAGAGATGTTGTGCTCACAAAAGTGGATAGTGAATCTGATGCACCTTTACAAGGAGCAGTATTTAACCTAGTAGATAACAATGACAATGTGCTTGAAGAAGATCTAACTACAAATAGTCAAGGTCAGATTCGAATTACTGGACTGCCAGCAGGTGATTATAAATTAGTAGAAACAAGCGCACCAACTGGTTATGACATAGGAACTGTGACAGAATATCCTTTCAAGGTTAATGGAACAGAAACGTCAACAGAATCAGTGCTAATTGAAGCTGCAAATGATATTATTAAAGGCTCTGTCGAAATTACCAAAGTAGATGCAAAAGATAATAATATCACGCTTGACGATGTAGAGTTTACGTTAGAAAACATCTCATTGGTTAATGGTGGAAGTTTCACGACACAAACGGGCTTGGCAACAGATTTTGATGGGAAGCTATTTATTGACGAACTTCGTCCAGGAAGATATCGATTAACAGAAACAACTCCACATGAAGGCTATCAACTTCATTGGAGACCGATTGAGTTTACAATCAATTTAGCTAATGAAGCTGGCGAAGCACATGAATTTGAGCTTACAGTTGAGAATTATAAATTAGTTGATATTGAAGTGACGAAGGAATGGGAAGATAATTTTATTGATTCTAACCATGATGCAGAACGACCAGAAGAAATCACTGTAACGCTTCTTCAAAATGGAATCACACATCGAACGCAAACAATCAATGCAAGTTCTAACTGGACGCATATGTTTGAAGGCTTAGATGCGGTTGATTCAAGTGGGAAGCCTTATACCTATACGATTGAAGAGCAAACTGAAGCTGGCTATATTTCAGTGATTACTGGTGATGTAGAGAATGGATTTGAAATTACCAACACAGCAAAAGCAACTAATATCGAATTAACCAAACAAGATTCTATTAATGGGCAATTATTAAATGGAGCTGAGTTTACCTTAACATATCCAGACGGGACAACAACCCAAAACGGTACAACCGATGAGGATGGTAAATTAACCTTTGAAGATTTACAGCCAGGTGTCTATACGTTAACAGAGACGACACCACCAGCCGGTTATATTGCAAATACTGATCACGAGATAACTGTTACATTAGACGAAGTGGAGAATTCAACAGTTTTAACAAGAACGATTGAAAATGATCCGTTTGCAAATGTAACGTTGACGAAAGTAGATGCGGAAACAGGTGTAGCACTAGCAGGTGCTATATTTAAAGTTGTTGATGCAGATGACAATGATGTAGTAGGGTTTACAGATCTTGCAGTTGAAAGTAATGGCACACTAAGCATTACAGGACTGCCAGCAGGTAGCTATAAACTCGTTGAAACAACAGCACCGACAGGATATATATTAAGTGATGAAGAAATTGCTTTCACTGTAACGGCAGAATTAGATACGGTAGAAATAGAACTGGGTGATTTTGAAAACGAGATTACTAGAGGTTCCGTCACGTTTACAAAAGTAAATAATGATGGTGACCCTTTAGCAGATGTAGAGTTCTTGTTAGTAGGTACGGATTTAGTAAATGATGACGATGGTTACTCTAAAACACACTACACAGATGAGAATGGGGTAATGTCTGTTGATAATTTACGTCCAGGAACATATACGTTTACTGAAGTATATCCAAAAGGCTATCAGCATTACACTGGAGAAGATTTAACATTTACAATCGATCCAGTTGATGGAGAAACCGATATTGACTTAGGCGAGGTGATTAACTATCAACTTGTTGATATCAAGGTAACAAAAGCATGGTTAGATGATAATAACGCAACGAACACTCGTCCAAATGTTGACGGTATAACAATTGAATTGTATCGTAAAATAGAAAATGGTTCTAAAGATCTTGTTGAATCAGTTGAATTAACAGAAGATGATGTTCTCGATGGCGATGACAATATTTGGACATACACGTTTGAAGGTTTGGATGCCGTTGATGGAGAAGGGAATCTTTACACATACTCTATTGAAGAGCTAGAAGTCACTGGTTATACAAGCAGTGAACCTGAGCCAACAGCCGATGGTTTTAAGATAACAAACCTTCGTACAAATACAATTAATGTAACTGGTGAAAAGACTTGGATTGAAGTGCCGGGAGGCGAACAATACCGTCCAGACTCAATCACAGTCAACTTATTTGCCAATGGTGAACCAACAGCTTGGAGCGAAGAAGTAACAGCAGCAAAAGACTGGAAATATTCATTCACAGATCTTGATCAGTTTGATGAAGATGGGAAGGAAATCACTTATACAGTAAAAGAAGATTCCATCACTGGTTACACTCCGATCTATGGTGAAGATAACTATAATATCACTAATAAACAAGAAACCATAAGCATTTCCGGAACGAAAACCTGGAAAGATAATGGTGAAGATCGTCCAGAAACACCGATAACTGTTCAGGTTATGAAAGGGACTGATGTCGTTCAAGAAAAAGAAATTACGTCAGAAGAAGATACAACATTCACATTCACAGACTTACCTAAGTACGATAAAGATGGTAATGAGATTGGGTACACGATCAATGAGTTACCAGTTCCAGGATACTCTACAGATATTAATGGGTATGATATTACCAATACAAGATCAGAATTGGTAGATGTTCGAGGAACAAAAACGTGGAAAGATGATGACTCAGAAGATCGTCCAACTGAAATAACTGTGCAGTTATTTGCGAATGATGGGGATGAGCCAATAGATACGGTTGTGGCAAGTGAACCTGATTGGGAGTACGCATTCACAGGCTTACCTGGTTATGATGAAAATGGAATAGCCATTGCATACACAGTGACTGACGATGTAGAAGGATATGAACCAGATGTAAATGGTTATCACATTACGAACGTAAGAACAGGCACGACTGAAGTTAGTGGTAGAAAAATATGGTTAGATGATCTAGAAGAGCATCCAAGTATAACAGTTGAGCTTTTTGCAAATGACAATAAAGTAGACGAAAAAGAGCTAGATGAAGAAACAGGCTGGTCATACGAATTTACAGACCTCGATAAGTATGACGAAGAGGGAATCGAAATTGTCTATACAGTTGATGAAGCAGAGGTTCCTGTAGGTTATGAGAAGTCGATTGACGATGATTTCAATATTACAAATCGTCGGGTTGGTACAACGTCTGTAGAAGGTGAGAAGATCTGGTTAGATGATCTAGCTGAGCATCCAAGTATTACAGTAGAGCTTTTTGCAAATGACAATAAAGTAGACGAAAAAGAGCTAGATGAAGAAACAGGCTGGACATATGCATTTACAGGCCTTGATAAGTATGACGATGAAGGAATCGAAATTACGTATACAGTCGATGAAAAAGAGGTTCCTGAAGGTTATCAGAAGTCGATTGAGGGTAACGATATTACCAATTTACGTGTCGGTACAACTGAAGTAGAAGTAACGAAATTCTGGCAGGATGAAGATGAGAATGATCGTCCAGATGCTATCACAATTAACTTACTACGAAATGATGCCTTTTTTGCAGAACATGAATTGACGAAAGAAGATGAGTGGAACCTAACAATCTCAGATTTACCTAAGTACGATGAAGAAGGAATTGCCTACACCTATACTGTCGAAGAACATGATGTGCCAGGCTATGATTCAGAAGTCGATGGTTTTGAGATTACCAATACACGCGCAGAAGTAAAAAGTATTACAATCAATAAAGCATGGTTAGATGATGATGAATCCGCAGATCGCCCAGAGTTAATAAAAGTAGATCTGTTCAGATCAGTTGCTGATGGTGAGCAAGAATTTGTAGACACGTATGAAGTAACGGGTTCATTAGATGCATCAAATTGGTTACTTCAGATAGAAGACTTACCATCATTTGATAGTGATGGGAAAGCATACACGTATGAAATTGAGGAAAAAGCAGTTGAAGGTTATCAAACGAGCGTCCATGGATTTAACATAACGAACTTACGTGTAGGCGAAACAAAAGTTGAGGGTGAGAAGATCTGGTTAGATAATAACGATGCAACAGGCGATCGTCCTGAAGAAATTGACGTGATTCTTTTCCAAAATGATGTGGAAATTGACCGTCAAACCGTTTCAGTAAATTCTGATTGGCATTACAGCTTTGAGAACTTAGCTGAATTCGATGATCAAGGTGTTAAATATAGCTATTCAGTTGCGGAAGAGCTTGCTGATGAAGTAAGAGATTTGTATGAAGAAATCTCTGAGCCAAATAGCTATGATCTAATCAATCGTCGGGTTGGACTCATTGATGTTGATGTCACTAAGACATGGCAAGATGATGATCTAACTGATCGTCCAGAAGCAATCACAGTAAACTTATTGCAAAATGGGATCGTTATTGATACACAGAATATTACTGCTGAGATGGACTGGAGTTTCAGTTTCACAGAATTGGCTGAATTTGATGAACAAGGTGTAGCCTACGAATACACGATTTCTGAACATGATGTTCCAGGGTATCAATCGATAATTGATGGCTATGATATTACTAACACACGCTCAGAATTGAAGTCAATTACTGTAACGAAATCATGGTTGGATAATGATTCAGTAGATCGCCCAACAGAAATTACAGTTGATTTATTGGCAAACGGGGAGATCATTCAAACTGTTCAGATTACAGCAACAACAGATTGGGTATATCAATTTGAAGATCTGCCAGCTTATGATGAACAAGGTCAGGCCATTGCTTATTCAATTGAAGAGCATGAAGTTGAAGAGTATGAAACAACGATTGAAGGTTTCGATATAACCAATCGCTCTGTTAAAGAAGGTGCAACGGATGAATCATCTTCAGTACAAGATAACGATGGGCAAACGATGCCTAATACAGCAACAACAATCTATAACACGTTGTTAATTAGTCTAGTATTCCTTTTAGTTGCGACAGTATTGTTTATTATTAATAAGCATCGCAATCGTTCGGCTAAATAATTAAACGATTAGTAAAAATCCCGATCAGAAGGGAATATAAATGATCTAGCGTTGGTGATTAATTTACTCACCAACGCTATTTTTTATGAAAAATGATCTAACTTAGTTTTATGCTTTGTTGGCTCATCATATGAATTATTCACTGTACTGAAGGGTTTAATCGCTAGTTTCAGGAACAGGAACACTTTCTAAGATTGTCTGCTTTATCAATACAATACCAAGAGTAACTTCGGACAATTTATTGCCATTGAGATGAATAAATGTCCGAGGCCGCCCCCATGTCGACCAATTTTTAATTTATATGGCCAAAATCTGTCCGATGTCGACGTTACTTCGGACAAATTCACTCAACATTCTCAAAAATCTGTCCGACCTTTAAGAAAAAAACAATAATAACCAAAATGCTTTCTAACTCTAATGGTTTCTCCGTCTCATAAGGTATTAATATCCATGAATTAACATATGTTTTTTAAAAATTTTATTGACCTATTTTAATATTCCCCCTCAATCCCACACATACTACTCCAAACAGATTCTTCTGATCAAATGTGTTTAACTTTAATGGATAACGGTTAAATCAATAACATGGATTCTTATTCGTTTTCAAATTCATTTTATGAAAAATGTGCTTATCAGATCGAAGGAGGCTAAACAATGAAATATAAAGATACAGTAGACAAATTACTTGAAGTCGTTGGTGGTAAGGAGAATATTCAAAATTACGAGCATTGTGCCACAAGGTTAAGGATCATCTTAAAAGATGATCGTAAGGTGAATAAGGAAGAGGCTGAGGCGATTCCAGAAAACAGGGGTTATTTTTTCAACACGGGTCAGCACCAGTTTATCTTTGGAACTGGGAAAGTAAATGCTGTTTATCAGGATTTAGATAAAGTGATGAGTGGTGCTGAGTCTGATGATCATCAACGTGCAAATTTTAAAGAAGATATATACAAGAATCTAAGTCCTGCGCAACGAATTGTTAGAACTTTAGCGGATATATTAGTTCCACTCATTCCAGCATTAGTTACGACAGGTTTATTAATGGGACTTAGGGGACTATTGATTGAGCTCGGTATGGATATGTCTGGCACGTGGCTATCTATTTTTGAAATGCTAACAGATACGGCTTTTGCATTCTTACCAGTATTAATTGCTTATAGTGCGACTCGTAAGTTTGGTGGAAATCCAATTATTGGGATTGTGGTGGGGTTAATGATGGTTGCACCTCAGCTTCCTAATGCTTGGGCGGTGGCCGGGGGTAATGCAGAACCGCTTAAATTATTAGGTGTATCAGTTGTAGGCTATCAAGGTTCAATTATTCCAGCAATCGTTGCAGGTTGGTTAATCTCAAAATTAGAAAAATGGTTGAGAAAAGTCGTTCCACAAATGCTTGATTTAGTCGTTACACCATTTGTTAGCTTAACTGTTACGATCTTTATTATGTTACTAGTTTTGGGACCAATCCTTCAAATGCTTGAAACGGGCGTAATTAACTCAATTGTATTATTAGTTGAGGCTCCGCTAGGAATTGGTTACATTATCTATGCAGGATTCCAGCAGTTATTAGTTATTACTGGTCTTCATCATTCATTAAGTATTATTGAAATTAGTTTATTAAATAATACAGGTGTAAACGTGTTAAACACACTTGGAACGGCAAGTATGGCTGGACAGTTTGGTGCTGCGATTGCTGCAGCTTTATTAATCCGTAATAAACTGAAGCGAAGCAATGCATTATCTTCAACAGCCTCTACTTTATTCGGAATTACTGAGCCATTATTATTTGGTGTAAATTTACGTTCGATTCGGATCTTTATTTCAGGTATGATTGGCGGTGCAGCAGGTGGTTTACTCACATCGATTCTGGGTCTAGCCGCGACAGGAATGGGTATTACCTTTGTACCAGGATTACTTTTATATACAGCAAGTGCTTGGACATTCATTCAATATATCCTTGTGATCGCTGTTTCTTTTGCAGTCGCATTTATCCTTGTACGCCTGCAAGCTAAGACGATTAAAGAAGATCTTAATTAAAGCATTTTTATAGAAGGGAGTACACGATGAATCCTCTACATCATGAATTAAAGCATTTATATGAAAAAGTTAAACAAGATACACTAATAAAAAATAACGAAGAAGACTATTGGCGTTTAAGCTATCATGTCATGCCACCGATTGGTTGGTTAAATGATCCAAATGGCGTAATGCAATATGATGGTGTCTATCATTTGTATTATCAATATTCACCTTACAACGCTAATGGTGGATTGAAATATTGGGGACATCAATCATCTAAAGATCTAGTTCATTTTAAAGATCATGGTATCGTGCTCTATCCAGATCAACCATATGATCTTCATGGTGTATATTCGGGTACTGCTTTTGTAGAGGATGGTAAGGTACATTATTTTTATACGGGTAATGTGAAGCACTTAGGAGAACATGACTATATTACATCAGGCCGTGAACAAAATACGATATATGCGATCAGTCATGATGGCGGATTTACGATTGAGAAGGTTGCCTGTGTTCTACATGCAAGTGACTATCCAAAGGAATTTAGCCAGCATATTCGTGATCCGAAGGTTTTTAAACATGCAGGAATCTATTATATGTTGTTAGGTGCAAGAGATTTGAATAGTCAAGGTCAAGTAATTGTATACAAGTCTAAGGATTTAATAGAGTGGAACTACCATGGCGTTTTTGCTGGGCCAATTGATGGATTAGGCTATATGTGGGAATGTCCCGATTACTTTGAAATTAATGATACAGCACTATTAATCATCTCGCCTCAAGGCGTTGAGTCTGAAGGTTATGCCTGTCAAAATATTTACCAAGCAGGCTACTTATTAGGTGAATTTGATGATTCGAAGATAACATTTATCGCAGAAAGTCAATTCATTGAACTAGATCGCGGATTTGATTTCTATGCACCGCAAACATTTGTCGATCGAAAGGGACGAAGAATTTTATGGGGGTGGATGGGGCTTCCTGATGAATCAGGGGTTATCACGAATCCAACGGTTGAGAAAGGTTGGCAACACGCGATGACATTACCAAGAGAGCTAACCGTTGAAAATGGTCAGTTAAAACAAAGACCACTACCTGAATATAAAATGCTTCGTCATGATTATTTTACTGATACACTTCAGTTAAACGGTCAATATCAACACGAGCAATTACGCGGTGATGTTTTTGAATTGATCATTTCAATTGATCATCTCGAAGCGGATCTTGAGATTAGCTTACGGCAAGATACTGTGCTTTATTATGATCAACAAGACGAGCTGCTTCATTTAAAGCATGGCAAGTCAGGTTATGGTAGAGATCAACGTACGATTGAATTAGCCGAACTTCATCAATTGCAGATATTTTCAGACCGTTCATCGCTTGAAGTGTTTGTAAATGATGGTGACTATGTGTTAACAACAAGAGTTTATCCAGATCAAGGTCAAGATAATATCACTATTAACGGATCTGCT
Source organism: Amphibacillus xylanus NBRC 15112 (assembly GCF_000307165.1). Classification (NCBI taxonomy): domain Bacteria; kingdom Bacillati; phylum Bacillota; class Bacilli; order Caryophanales; family Bacillaceae; genus Amphibacillus; species Amphibacillus xylanus. The sequence continues at coordinate 1,878,429 of NC_018704.1, read as the reverse complement.
AGAGTAACAATCAAGAAGTGGGTGTTAAAGTCGTTAACTTCATAAAAAGTTCAAGCCTCTAATAAGTAAAGCTATACTTATTAGAGGCTTTTTGTTCGTAAAATGGGTCGATATCCCGTTATTATAGCGATCACTTAATAAACAAGGATGAGGAATTTAAAATAAAGGGTTTTCCATATTTAAAAAAATGTTATAATGGTAGCCATATATTAAATGAATAGGGTGTCATGTATGTTAAAGATAAGAGATATTGAAATTGGTAAAGGAAGACCGAAGATTTGTCTCCCTATTACTGGAATAAATCTCGATGAAATTAAAGAACAAGCAATACATATTAGTAAATTAAATCCAGATCTTGTTGAGTGGAGAGTGGATTTTTTTGAAAGCTTAGATATTATTCCGGCATTAGAAGTGATTCGTAATCATATTGGTCATAAGCCATTAATTTTCACCTTCCGAACAATTAATGAAGGAGGCCAAAAGCAGATTACAGATCAAGAATATTTAATGATCAACGAACGCGCGATGATGTCAGGGTTAATCGATTTAGTTGATATCGAGTTGAAGCTACCTGTAGTTATCCGAAATCCACTCATTGCAAAAGCGAAACAACAAGGAATTGCAACAATTATTTCTAATCATGATTTTGATAAAACGCCTGCACAAGAGGAAATGATTAATCGATTAAGAGAAGCGGAGTTAATAGGTGCTTCAATAGCCAAATTAGCTGTGATGCCAAAGAATAGTCATGACGTTTTATCAATACTGACTGTTACAAATAAAATGAAAAGTATTTTAAAAATTCCTTTAGTTACAATGTCGATGGGCGGCATTGGTTTGATGACAAGATTATCAGGTGAGCTATTTGGTTCAACGATAACATTCGGGTCTGCTGGTCAAGTTTCGGCACCAGGTCAAATTGATTTTACTAACTTATCGACAGTATTAGATATCATTCATGAAAATATCACAAAATAGTCCAAAAGTACGAGTCTGATTTTCCGGCTCGTACTTTTTAAATTGTAATGAAAAAGAAGGTTTATTTTCAAAAATGAAATATTCTTGTAACAATTCTATCATAGTATTGAAATTTATCAGTGTTATACTTGTTTTGCTAGTTAAATTGAGTTAATTATTGATTTGAAACTAATAGTTTAGTATAAATCTTAATCAAATTATACATATGAAAGCGAGTGGAGCTGCGTGAGCTGTAGAAAAGGTTTTTTTAGTTTATTCTTAGTCCTAGGTATATTTTCCTTATTTGTTTTTTCACCTGATAGTGTACATGCAAGTAGGGAATCAGAATTAAGACAAGAAAGATCTGAAGTTCAATCAGAACTTAATGAGAAGCGAGAAGAATTAGAGAACATGCAAGCTGAACTGGTTGAATTAGAAGAAGAGATTAAGATTATTAATGAGATCATTGAATCTAATGAGAAAGAAATTAAGAAAACAGAAGCAAGTATTGAAGAAACAGAAGCAGATATTGCCGAGTTAGAATTAGAGATTGAGCAACTTGAAATCGATATCCAGCGTCGACATGACATATTAAAAGATCGCGCATCAGCTTTACAAAAAAGCGGTGGTGCAATTAGTTACATAGACGTATTATTTGGCGCTCAAAGCTTCACTGATTTAATTGACCGTGTATCGATTGTTACACGAATTGCACAATCTGATCAAAACTTAATCCAACGCTTACAGGAAGATCAAGATCAAGTTGCTGCACAAAGACAAATAGTTGAAGAGAAGTTAGTAGAATTAGAGGATGCTAAATTAGAATTAGAGCATATTCAAGAGCTTACTCTTGAGCAAAAAGAGCAAAATGAAGCTAAGCAAAAAGAGTTAGAAGAGAAAAAGGCTAAGAGTGAAAAGCTAATTGAAGAACTTGAAATAGAAGATCGAGAATTAGAACAAATGATTGAGCAAGCAAAACGAGCAAGACAGCAACAAATTGTTCAATATAGCAGCAATAGTAGCAACGAGGCAACAAGTGCTCACGTAGGAAATCCTGCTTCAGTATCAGGAAATCTAAGCACGATTATCAATGCCGGAAATCGCTATTTAAATGGTAATACGAGATATAAAGCAGCTGGTGGTCGAACAGCTTACGATATAGAAAATGGTTTATTTGATTGTTCTGGATTTGTTGCATGGGCATTCCGCCAAGGCGGTGTAAATGTTTCAGCAAGTACAGCTGGTTTATCTGTTACAGGAACTAAAGTTTCAACTAGTGAGATGAAGCCAGGTGATATTGTCTTCTTTAACACGTACAAAACAAACGGTCACGTAGGTATTTACCTAGGTAATGGACGTTTCATCGGTTCACAGTCATCAACTGGTGTAGCGATTGCGAATATGAACGATAGTTACTGGTCACAACGATTTACAGGACATGTACGTCGAATTGTTGAATAATAATAAATTAAAAACTTTTACTCAATTACTTGAGTAAAAGTTTTTTTGCTTTCTATTTAAGCATTTTTAAAAAGGATATAGACAGGATTAAAAACTAACCGAGAGGACAAAGGTTAGTTAATAAATTTATTTTGTGAGGAAGAAGCATTATTGATCACTGTTTTTATCATCCTCATTGAAATATTTTTCTAATGAAGATAATAATTTTAGCCAAGTTTGATGGATAAGTTCTGATAGTCGCATAATGAGTCTATCCCTTCTATATAATATAATAAACTTTAGAATAGAAAATGTTTAACATTACGAGAAATTGGTTATATATCTTGTTATAATGATAATTTTTAAGAGGAGGAGATGCTGTTGTTTTATATTCATTTGCATGTGGCAAGTTGGTTCATTGCATTAATTTTATTTTTTACGAGCTGGTATTTGTTAAGTATAGACAAACAGCAACCAGCAAAAATTGCACATTCTATTAATCGCATTATTTTTCTAGTTATATTCTATACTGGCTTTATCCTGATATATCGTTATACACAAGCACCTGTATGGGAAAATTTCGGCGCTGAGGCAGTTGTAAAAGCAATTGGAGGCGTATATCTTGTTTGTCTAATGGAATGGTTAATTAGCCGCTTTCAAAAAAAATTACCATCACGTGGACTTGTTATACAGTTTTTCCTCGTATTATTGATGGTGCTTGCGTTAGGTTTTGGCCGATTACCGTGGGGCTTTTTACCCTAATCGTGTTACTATAGCTTATGAACAAATAAAAAAATGGTGAGTCGTATAAATTACGACTCACCATTTCTATTTATTATTGAATTTTTGAATTTGAGAAGAATAAAGCAATTGTACCTGGTCCTGAGTGTGCACCAATTGTTGCACCGACCATTCGAATTTGAACGTCTTTAACTTCAAAACGTTCTCTAATTAAGTCGGCTAACTGATTTGCTCGCTCTAAATCGTCACCGTGACTAATGCCAATTGTTTGATTTTTAAAATCAGTACCGCGCTCTTCCATCATATCAAGAATACGTTGAAAGACTTTTTTCGATCCTCTTACTTTTTCTAATGGCACTAACTTTCCATTTTCCACATGCAGGATAGGTTTGATTTTAAGTAATGTTCCAATAAAAGCAGCGGATTTTGTTACACGGCCTCCACGTTGTAAATATTCAAGTTCATCAACAGTAAAGATGTGCTCCATATGGTCAGCATAGTACTGTGCATTAGCTGTAATATCTTCAAGTGAATGGTTTTCCTGTGCGAGTTGAGCAGCTTTTAGGACGACAAGTCCAGCTCCGAATGATGCACATTTTGAATCGAGCATCTTTAATTGCCAATCTGGATACTGTTCTAGTACCTCTTGGGCAGCAATAGTTGCTGATTGATATGTTCCAGATAATTCTGATGAAAATGCAATGTACAATGTTGGTTTGTTTTGCTTAGCATATTTCATAAAAACTTCTCTAAATTGTTCTGGTGTCGCTTGAGAAGTTTTCAGTGTCTTGCCATTGCGCATTTCATCATAAACAGTTTTTGCCTTAATACCTTCACCGTCAGAATAGTGTTTGTCATCCATTACGACAGCTAATCTGACACATTCTATGTTGTATTTTTTATAATCTTCAGCGTTTAAATCACTAGCCGAGTCAGCAATAATTTGTACGTTCAAAAAAATCCCCTCCAATTATTGTAGATTAACATAAGTATAGTTGCTTCTCAATTACCTCTAGTTTATAGTTAGCATTGCCATTCGTCAAAGTATTTTTACATATTTCAAAAAAACATTTAAAAAAAGTGGATTCTTTCGTATGATTAAGTTGATGATATGACTGGAAGGTATCTTTTTAGTCGGTTAACGGAATAGGAGGAACAGTGATTATGTTTCTATTGGAAGCAAAGCGAATTTCGATCGTTATTATAGGTGCGTTGATTAATGCACTTGCGTTAAATTTTTTCTATATTAGTGCTGATGTGTATGCGAGTGGTTTTACTGGTATGGCTCAATTACTTGCAACATTCTTCTCGACACATCTTAATATCACATTTATTACGACGGGGATTTGGCTTGTCATTTTAAATATTCCAGTCATTTTATTAGGCTGGTTTAAAGTTGGTCGGCATTTTACAATCTACAGTATCTTATCCGTTGCTGCGACAACTATATTTCTAGAGTTTATACCTGTTTTAACAATTTCAGATGATATAATGTTAAATGCTGTATTTGGCGGTGTCATCGGTGGTTTTGGTGTCGGTATTACATTAAAATGGGGTGCTTCAACGGGAGGCTCTGATATTTTGGCAATGGTGATTTCACGTGTTAAAGATAAGCCGATCGGTGTTTACTTAATGTTAATCAATGGTGTGATTATCTTTCTTGCCGGTATTTTAAATGAGCCAGAGAACGCATTGTATACTTTACTCGCTTTATACGTGAGCACACGTGTAATTGATGCGATTCATACACGACATGAAAAAGTAACAGCCATGATCGTAACGAAAAAAACAGACGAGCTACAAGCAGCGATTCAACAAACAGTCCATCGTGGTATAACTATTTTGCCAGCTAGAGGGGCGTATACGAAAGAAGATAAATCAATGCTTGTCATTGTTATTACTAGATACGAGCTTTATGATTTAGAGCGTATTATTAATGAAGTCGATCCAAATGCGTTTACTAACGTGGTTGAAACAGCAGGTGTCTATGGCTTTTTCAGAAAAGATCCAAATTAAATTATATTGGAAAGATCACTCATCATTTAATTGATAAGTGGTAAAGAAACGAATATTAATAAATGAACCCCGAACAGTATTTTTTATGTTCGGGGTTTGATTCATTTGATATCATATTGTTATCTTATCTACTGGAAAAATGTTAATAACCATGTGCAGTCATAACCGCTTCAACTTTTGGAATAATCGTTTTCCAAGATACTGTCTCTTTTTTAGTAATTGTGATAAAAAATTGATAACCAAAAACATTATCGACTTCAACTAATTCCATTAGTTCATTTAAAATGGTGTAGTCACTTGTCTCGCCTGGTCGAACCGAAACACTTTTGTCACCAGGGAAAATTTGCTTATCAGAGACAAATTTCATTGCATTTGGATTTGGTGTCGCTTCAGTAATGACAGCCATTTATATTCCTCCTTAAAAAATCTCACTTACTAGTCTAGCAAATCATTGGTATAGAATAAAGGAATTAAGCCGATCAGCTTAAATCAAAATACTTTTCAAGGAAAACGGCAACACCATCTTCTTCGTTTGTAGTAGTTTGATAGTTTGCAATTTCTTTTAGATGATTTGCGCCATTTTTCATTGCGACGCCGATTCCGGCAGATTTAATCATTTCAAAGTCATTATCCTCATCACCGAATGCGATGATCTGTTCTTGAGCAATGTTATAGTGTTGTGCAATGCGACTTACTGCAACACCTTTATTCATCCCCTTACGAACAACTTCAATCATATTCCATGGCGCTCCCCAATGTCTATGCTCAATTACTTCGGCATGATTTTGCTCTAGATTTTGTCGTAATCGCTCGACTTGATCTTGACTCGGATGAATGATTAATGATGTTGGGTCAAGTGTTAGCTGACGATTAAGCTGACCAATTTGAATTTGATTTTCTTCCTTTTTTATATGAAATATTTTCATAAATTCTTCATCATAGCGGTCGATATAGACGTTGCCAAGGACTTCAGCCATCATGTTATTTACACCTAATTGATAACATGTCCTTATCACAGCTTGAGCTGTTGGTAACGGTAGTGGCGTATGAAGCGCTTCCCACTTTTTATCGGTAGGATGATGTAAATAAGCACCGTTAAAATTGACCATCGGTGTATCAAGATTTAATTCATTGTAATATGTTAGACTCGCTCGATCTGGACGTCCAGTTGCAATGACAACGATATGTCCAGCTGATTTTATTTTATTAATCACATATTTAGTTCGATCTGTTATTGTTTTGTTATCTGTTAATAAAGTACCATCTAAATCAAGTGCAATTAAATGTCGTTTAGTATTCATATCGACTCTCCTATCTTTAATATCATATTTTAATCAAGTTTACTAAATCTGTAAAGTTAAGAATCTGAGTTTTATAGTGATTAGCTTATTTTGCATTTTTAAGGAAATATAGCTATCCTTATATATAGAGAGTAGAAACATAAAGAATAGGATGATGACAGTGATTCAGATCAAACATGAGATTTGGGAAGGCATCCCCTTATTGATTTGTGCTAAAACTAATCTAGCTGACGAGCCATTGCCTACCGTCGTGTATTTACATGGTATTACAGGTGCAAAGGAAGATAATCTTTCGATTGGCTATTTATTAGCTGATAGAGGTTTTCGTGTTATTTTACCTGATGCTGAATTTCACGGCGAACGTACGCATGCAAATATAGATAATGTCGAGCTGCATTTTTTCGAAATTGTTCAAAAAGGTGTGTTCGAATTAAGCGTAATTTATGACAAGCTGAACCAAGCGGACTTAATTAGAGATCATTCATTTACATTAGCAGGTACAAGCATGGGTGGGATTACAACTGCTGCAGCATTAACTCAATATCAATGGATTTCAAATGCGGGTATTATGATGGGGACAGCGAGGCTTCATGACTTTTCTAAGGCAATGATCGATAAAGTTATCGCAAGAGGTATTGAGTTACCTGTTACTAAACAACAGCTTGACGAATTACTAGCAAATATAAAGCATTATGATTTATCGCTAAACATCGAGCAATTAAATAATCGTCCATTATTTATCTGGCATGGTGAGGAAGATTTGGTCGTACCTTATCAACATGCCATTGAATTTTACCATCAATTGAAAGAGACACAAGTTGATGCTAAGACGATTACGTTTGTTTCTGAGAAAAAAACTGGCCATAAAGTAAGTAGACGAGCAAGACTTGCATTAACGGATTGGATCACGGCAGTTCAGCAACCAATCAAGCAAGAACGTTAATAAAATATCTATCTAAATAGGGATCGACTTTATTTTTTATACTCTTTTGTTTATAATGAGGCTATACTAGGTTTAGCTTACTAAAGAGGAGAGTGAAATAAATGGATGAAGCATTAAAAGAGAATTTAATCGGTGCTTTGGAAAATGTGATTGATCCTGAGCTCGGTATCGATATAGTAAATTTAGGTCTCATTTATGATGTTGATTTAAATGAAGAAGGAACTGCGATTGTAACAATGACGCTTACGGCTATGGGCTGTCCACTAGCAGGCCATATTGAAGCAGATGTAAAAGCAGCTTTATCAGATATTCCTGAAGTAAAAGATACGCAAGTGAACATCGTTTGGTCACCACCGTGGTCAAAAGATAAGATGTCACGCTATGCAAAAATTGCATTAGGCATTCCAGATTGATAATAAAAACGGATTAGCATATGAAACGGGTTGTACAATATATAACGTTGGTGAGTTTGAAAACTTACTAACGTTATTTTTTTATTTTAAGTATATTTAATTTTATAACTCATGTTATAAACCGCAGTTAGCCGAACCTCCGCGTGCCCGCGGAAAGCGAGTGTATTTCACCTGCGGTGAACAAATTGTATCTTTATTAAAACTAAGAGAAATTTATTCTCGACTAATTATCAAACCTACCAACACTATTTAACATTGAACCTTATAAAAACGGATTAGCATATTAAGCGCTAATCCGTTTTATTAATTTAATCGATTGTACATAATTCAATTGGGCAGTTTTCACAGTTAATTGCTTTTCTTAAAGTATCTAATTCTAGTATCGTAATTAAGCCGTGCTCAATTTGAATTACATTATTCCGTCTTAATTCGGTTAATTGGCGATTAACTGATTCACGAGTGGTTGCACAAAAATTAGCGATTTCTTGATTAGTTAAGTGCTTATTTATCAATATACCATCTTCAGTCTCTTGACCATAGCTATTAGCTAAACGAATCAGTGTCGAGTACAGTGCGCCTTTTTTTCCGTATAACAGTAAATCTCTAAATCTCAGTTGGTCTTTTCGTTGTTGTAAACTGAAATAACTTAGTAACTCTATCATAAGCTGCGGCTTTAATTGCAATTGATCAAGTAGTTTTTCTTGATTGAAAACTGCTACCTCACCAGGTTCTGTTATTTTCCCATCAACGAGATATTGAGTAGACGCTTGACCAGTAGTAAACTCTCCTACGAGATCATTGGGGCCACAATATCTAATTGTTAATTCACGTCCATCAGATGTTGTCTTACCAATTACCACTTGTCCAGAAATAATGAGATAAAGCTCATTTGCTACTTCACCTTGACGAAATAGATAAGTATCTTTGTATATCGGTAAATAGTAATCAGGCTCTTTCATTAATTCAAGTAATTTTTTTGCTAAATCTTTATTTTTCGTTAATGGATTCATTGTAAAAACTCCTATTTAATGACGGATAACAAGTTTAGAGAATGACAAATGCGATTGTCCCGACTATAAAACAGTAAATTGAGAAATAAATTAAATTTCCTCGAGCCATAATATTCATAAACCAGCGAAGTGAGAAGAACGTTGCCACACCTGCTGTAATAAATGCAATTAAGTATAGTGGCCATTGTGCAAGAAATTCAGTAGATAAAAAGCTGTCTAGTGATAATATTGTTGAACCTAAACTTACCGGAATAAAAAGTAAGAAAGAAAAGCGTAATGCTGTTTTTTGTTTCATGCCAAGTAGCATGGCTGCAACTAATGTAGCTCCTGATCGGCTTATTCCAGGTATAAGTGCAACGCCTTGAGCTAGTCCAACGATGATTGCATCTTTCAAAGTTAATTCTCCATCAGACTTTCTTCCGCGTAAATTTCGAATTACCCAAAGTGCAATCCCAGTAATAATTAAAGAAATTCCAACCATTTTTGCTGTACTAAAAATTTGCCCGATTTGATCCTCAAATAAAATACCAAGAACGCCTGCAGGAATTGTTGCAACGATTAAATAAAGAATAAAATTAAAGTCATCTTTTGCCGCTTCTTCCTTTTTAAATAAATATTTGAAACCATTTGATGCAAGTCTTACAATATCATCCCAATAAATAATGATGATAGCGATTAATGAAGCAAAGTGCAGCAAAATTTCAAAAGATAGATCTTCCATCTTAACACCGAAGATGTTTTGCAGCATGACTAAATGCCCGCTAGATGATACAGGTATCGGTTCTGTAAATCCTTGGATAAAACCTAAAAATACGTACTGAATAATAGTCATTAATTTTTCAAATAAATTCATTTATATTTCCTCCAAAAATTCTTTTTTAATCACACAATCAGCTTTTGGGCATAGGCTATTGATGAGAACGGGAGGGAGCGCTATGCAAAAATATTTTTATGATGTATGTAAGAAACATATGAATCAACATGTATTGCTTCATACGACTACGGGCGAACAGATTGGTGGCGTCATTACAAATATTGACGAACAAAATGTCTATTTAACTGTATCTGCAAGACCAGATGAAATCTCTGATCAAGATAGACAATATAATCCTTATGGGGGTGGTCCTCAACATCCACCGAGACCACGTCCACCTTACGGACCAGGAGGGAATCCATACCATCCGGGTCCAGGACCAGGGCCAAGACCACGTCCACCATATGGCGGATATCCACCATACTATCCAGGGTATCCACCTTATAATCCAGGTCCACAACCAGGATCACCAAATCAACTTATTATCCCATTAGCTGCATTAGCTGCGATTAGTTTATTACCATTTATTTAATTAATGACCTCTTGCTTTTTGAGCAAGAGGTATTTTTTATATCATTTGATTTGTCAATTTAAGCTAGACAAATGTGATTCATCGATGTAACTCAAAAACACTTCCAAAGGCGTTCGATAATTTAGTGATTTTCTAGGGATTTTATTTCTCTTGTCAGCTACTGCGGACACAAAGTTCTGATCGACTTCGTTGAAGTCCATTTCTTTTGGCAAACCATCTTTTCGAAGTAAGCCATTTGATTGTTCATTTAAGCCACGTTGTGAAGGTGTTCCTGGGTCTCTAAAGTAGATTGAGACATCATGTTGGTTGGACAACGATTTCCAATTACTAAATTCTTTCCCATTATCAAATGTGAAAGACTTAAACAGATTTCTTGGAATAGATTGAAACCACTGTGTTAGCGTTGTTTCAATGTCACTTGCTTTTCTACCTTCTGGCTTTAAAGTGATGATAGCTTTAGATAGACGTTCCACCAATGTGATAACTGCGCTTTTATGATGAGCACCAACGATTGTGTCACCTTCAATGTGACCAAATTCATCTTTAAATAGAGGATAGTCTTTATCTCTTTCAGAGATATGTCGTTTGAAAGCTTGCTTTCCACGTCGTTCGTTGTGTCCATTTGGTTTTCTTTTGCCCTTCATAGGGAGCGTTGTTCTATCAAAGTAACCGTCCTCAAAGCGACGATATAAAGTTCTCATTGAACAACTGATGGGCTGTTCAGCACGCCCAATAATAACGTCCGGCGTCCATCCAAGGGAAACCTTTTCCTTGACGTATTCCTGCTCTTTTTTAGGCAAGGAGATCTTACGTCTACCGCATCGCCTTTTGTTTTCCTTGTAGCGTTTGTAGTAATTGATCGCTGAGTGACCCTGCTTCAAAAAGTTAATGACGTTATAAATGGGTTGACGCGAACGTTTTAAGCGTTCAGCGATAATCGCAACTGAAATATTTTGATGATAATAAGCTTCTATCATTACTAATTCATCCGTGGTAAGATGGGTGTAGGTCATTTATGATCACTCCTATTCTTCGTGGTGGAAGTATAGTAAGAGTGTATCATAAATGACTTTTTTAGTTGTCTAGCTTAATTTTACAATCTGCGTCATATGAAAACATATTAAATAAATAACACTGATATTTGTTCTATCACCGTACTATTTTATCAGACAAAGCATTGAAATGAAATCAAATTTAGCTTTTTTCTGGATAAAATAAAAATAGAACTTGATAATCTTGTTGTTATGGCTTATATTAGTACCAAGTACTAAATGAAGTGATTTGAATTTAAGCGAGGGGTTATATAAATGGCTACTGGGATTATTGGTGTCGGGCATTATTTGCCAGACGATATCTTAACAAATAAAGATTTAGAAAAAATGGTTGATACGACAGATGAATGGATTCGTACACGAACTGGGATTGAAACACGTCATATCGCTAAGGAAGAAGACACATCGGATTTAGCATATCAAGCTGCTAAAATGGCGATTGAAAATGCTAATTTAACACCAAATGATATCGATATGATCATCGTATCAACTGTTACAGCTGATCAATCATTCCCTTCTGTTGCATGCCAAATTCAAGAAAAATTAGGTGCAAGTCGAGCTGCTGCAATGGATATTGGTGCAGCGTGTTCTGGATTTATTTATGGAGTAGTTACTGCACAACAATTTGTTAATAACGGTGTATATAAAAATATCTTAGTCGTAGGTGCTGAGAAGCTTTCTAAAATTACTGATTGGACAGATCGAAATACGTGCGTTCTTTTTGGAGATGGTGCAGGTGCAGCGGTAATTGGAAAGGTATCTGAGGGACATGGTATTTTATCATTTGAACTTGGTGCAGACGGGACAGGTGGAGCGTCACTTTATCAAGATGATAAAAGCATTCAAATGAATGGTAGAGAAGTATTTAAGTTTGCCGTCCGCCAAATGCCTGAGTCAGCTGAAAACGTCGTTAAAAAAGCCGGTCTGTCAAAAGCTGATGTTGATTATTTAATTCCACATCAAGCGAATTTTCGGATTATGGAGGCTGCACGTGAACGTTTAGCGATTAGTAAAGAGAAAATGTCTTATTCAATTAATAAATATGGTAATACATCAGCTGCTTCAATACCGATTGCCTTATCAGAGGATGTTCAAGCAGGGAAAATTAATACTGGTGATGTTATCGTCTTGGTCGGATTTGGTGGCGGATTAACTTGGGGTGCTTTAACACTTCGATGGGGTAAATAGCAAATAAAAAAATCAAGAGGAGGATGCCTAATGGGACAAAAACGTGTTGTGGTAACAGGTATGGGTGCAATAACACCTTTAGGTTCGACTATAGATCAATTTTGGTCGAATTTGATTGCTGGTAAGTCTGGGATCGATTTTGTAACGAAAGTAAATAAAGATGATTTCCCTGCAAAAGTTGCCGGTGAAATAAAAGATTTTGATCCAATCTTATATATGGATAAAAAAGATGCAAAAAGAATGGATTTATTTACACAGTATGCTTTAGCAGCAGCTAAATTAGCTGTCGATGATGCTAAACTTAAAATTGATGAAAGTAATGCTGAACAAGTAGGCGTATGGGTTGGCTCAGGAATTGGTGGAATGGCCACGTACGAAGAGCAATTTAGAATTTTTATTGACAAAGGTTATCGACGAGTCAGTCCATTCTTTGTACCAATGCTAATTCCTGATATGGCTGCTGGTCAAATTTCGATCCATTTAGGAGCTAAAGGGATTAACTCTTGTACAGTGACTGCTTGTGCAACTGGTACTAATTCAATTGGTGATGCATTTAAAGTGATTGAACGTGGCGATGCAGAAGTAATGATTACCGGTGGCGCGGAAGCACCATTAACGAATATGTCCTTTGCAGGATTCTCTTCTGCACGTGCGCTATCATTTAATCAAGATCCAAACACAGCAAGCCGCCCATTTGATAAAAATCGTGATGGTTTTGTCATGGGGGAAGGGGCAGGAATTCTAGTATTAGAATCTCTTGATTCTGCTCTGAAAAGGGGTGCACACATATATGCCGAAATTGTCGGGTATGGTGCTACAGCCGATGCTTACCATATTACTGCACCAGCTCCTGAAGGCGAAGGTGCACAGCGCGCTATGAAGCAAGCAATTGAAGACGCGGGATTAACGCCTGAAGATGTAGATTATATTAATGCACATGGGACAAGTACTGCCTTTAATGATAAATATGAAACTACAGCAGTGAAAGCTGTTTTCCAAGATCATGCGTCACAGTTAATGATCTCATCTACTAAATCGATGACAGGTCATTTACTAGGAGCAGCAGGTGGTATTGAAGCAATTGCTTCTATTAAAGCAATTGAAACAGGAATTGTACCGCCGACAATCAATTACGAGACACCTGATCCAGATTGTGATTTAGATTATGTAGCAAATCAGGCGCGAGAAGCTACAGTTAATGTAGCATTATCTAACTCACTCGGTTTTGGTGGACATAATGCTAGTTTAGTTTTTAAAAAGTATCAAGCATAAATTAGTATTTAATGAAGCTATTAATTAAACTGGCATAAAACTCACCTTTACGTTAGTTACCCTATTTCTTATTTTTATCCTAATGCCGGTTTATAATAGAAGATCTTTCATATTTATATGAAAGGTCTTTTTTTTTATATAAAACATAGACTTTAGTAGAAAGGACAAGCCATAGGGAGGAATAGTGATGTTGTTTTTAATAGGATTTGGCCTTACCGTTGCTGGTGGCGTTATGATGATCTTATATTTAAATCTTGTACCGGCCGGATTATCATGGTCAAGCTATTGGGGCTTTGTCTTAAGGCAAACAGAATGTCAGCTATTCTTCGTTGGTTTGTTATTAATGATTCCTGGATATTACCGGATTTTAAAACGCATGAAATGAATAAAACTGTAAAAATTGGTGATACTATTTTTTAAAGATGAATAAGTGAGGGTTGTTCATGCTCGTTTTGAATGACGTATGGGTTAATTGGTTTGAAGGTGAAGATAAAGGGTATAATGTCTGTCCGTTCTTTGAATGGAGAAAACGAGACAAAATTGAATTACTTGATACAATACCACTTTTATATATTGAAAAGGAGTTATATCAATATATAGAGAATGATCTTGATGATTTACCAGAAAGATTATTAATGAAGATTCATAATCGAGCGATAAAAAATGGCCGTACGATTGAATATGCCGCAGTTGTTACAGATGGAGAAGGAATTATTGCATTTGATACGATGGGATACCGGATTCCATTGAAGAAAAGCCGCTTAATTCCTCGTCACGAACGCCGTGTTTATCAGATGATTCGGATGATTAATCCGATGTCTATTTCAATGAAAAAACTTCGCAATCAAGAGTCTAATCATATATTCTCCTTATCTCGTGAAGCTATGCTTGGGTTGAGTCGGCGTGAGCGAGAATTAAAACAGCTGGTCATGCTTGCGCTAGATCAGTTACGCGAAGGTAAGAATTTGGATGAGGTTCATTATTGGTTAACAGAATGGGAGCCGGAACAGTATCAATTAATTCAAGGATTGTCTTTTCAAAAGGCTTGGGATCGGCTTTATCAGCATATTTATCATGGTTGGACTATTAAGCATGAACAGTTTTGTCAACAAATTATTAAGGGTCAGCCATTGTTTGAACAATTGTGGGATAAAGCAAATCAAATTGATAATGATACACAAATCAAGCGGATTAAATAGACTTAGTATTATGGCTGTTACTTATTTATAATCATGTTTTTCTCCTTGTATGACCAAAACCCTAAGTAGCAGCCATTTAAGTACTAATGATAGATAATCTACTTACAAATTAGGTTGTACAATATATAACGTTGGTGAGTTTGAAAACTTACTAACGTTATTTTTTTATTATAAGTATGCATTTACCATATATAAAGATTAGTTTTATTCACACATACAACAACGGTCGAATTGAAGGGATTAACAACAAGATCAAGGTACTAAGCAAAGTCGCATACGGTTATCGTAATTTTTATAATTTCAAGAAACGAATGATGATTCACTTCAAGTTTAAATCAATAGAAACAAATTTGAGTAAAAAAATGCAAAAAGAAACACGATATGAAGCAGCCATTTAATTTAGACGTGAAAAACAGCAGGTGAAATACACGAGACTCCTGCGGGAAGAGCACGAGCTGAAGATCAACTAAGGCAAGCGCTCTTTGCTTGCCTTAGTTAGCTAAAAGCCGTGCCCGCGGAAAGCGAGTGTATTTCACCTGCGGTGAATAAGTTGTATCTTTATTAAAACCAATATAAATTTATTCTCGACTAATTATAAACCTACCAACACTATTTAACATTGAACCACATATTATCGTTTTTTAACTCGGCCAAGTCCCATAGCTTTTTTAGCTTTAGCTAATGTTTTATTAGCAACGAAACTTGCTTTTTCAGCTCCTTGATCTAAGATATCATCTAGTTCTTGAGAATCGATGATTTGATAGAATCGTTCTTGGATCGGTCTTAATTCATTAACGACAGCATCAGCGACATCTTGTTTGAATTGTCCGTAACCAACACCGCGATATTTTTCTTCTATTTGTTCTAATGTTTGATTTGTACAACTTGCAAGAATCGTCATCAAGTTGCTTATGCCTGGTTTCTGCTCTTTATCGAAACGAACGACACCGTCTGAATCTGTCACAGCGCTTTTTATCTTTTTCTCAATTTGCTTTGGTTCGTCGAGCATATAAATGGTTGCTTTTTGGTTAACATCTGATTTACTCATTTTCTTTGTCGGCTCTTGCAGTGACATGATTCTTGCGCCAACTTCTGAGACCTTGATTTGTGGAATTGTAAAAATATCGTTGTACTTGTTGTTAAATCGTTCAGCTAAATCACGTGTCAATTCTAAGTGCTGTGTTTGGTCATTTCCAACAGGTACTAAGCTCGTATTATATAGTAGAATATCTGCTGCCATTAATGGTGGGTAAGTGAGTAAGGCTGATGACACTGCTTCCTTACCTTTTGACTTATCTTTAAATTGTGTCATTCTTTCCAACTCACCAATATAGCTTTGTGTCTGCATAATCCAACCTAATTGTGTATGGGCTGGTACTTCTGATTGAATAAATAATGTTGCTTTATTCGGATCGATTCCGCTAGCAATATAAAGTGCTGCAAGCTCTCGGATGTTCTTTCTTAATTTTAGTCGATCCTGTGGTACTGTAATGGCATGCTCATCGACAATACAGAAATAACAATTATAGTCTTCTTGTAATTCTACAAACTGTTTCATTGCGCCTAAATAATTTCCTAATGTTAATGAACCACTAGGTTGAATCCCTGAAAAAATTGTTTCCATTTGTTTCACCAATCCTTTTTAGCTAAATATAGTCAAAAAAATAAAAAAACCCATAATCCGAAATTATCATAAAGGGACGAATAGATCGCGGTGCCACCCTAATTATCTCGGAAAATGAGATCACTTTAGATCTGATAACGTTTGATCAAAACGGTATGTTATCCATACATGCTCGAAAGCCCCAATTTCATCACAACTTGGTGTCTGTTTCCAGCGACCAGACTCTCTTGTAAACCAGTGGTTATGAATCCTAAACTTTGTCAACGCACTAAAATATAATTATTCATATTATAATCAATTCCACTAAGTAAGGCAAGTCGACATATGTAAGTATGAATAGGTAATATCGATGGGGTTTGGCTGGTAAATCAGATTTCTTTTAAAATTGGGGAAACGTGGTATAATATGAGTAGCTTTATAATTAACTAAAATCAAGCTTGAAAGGATTTTTTATGATGAATATAGAAGCAACTGATCGAGCTTTAAAATGGTTCAAAGAAGATTACGGTGTAAATGAAAGTGAATATGTGAAGTTCTACCCGCAAATATATGGGACAAGTCCAGTTCAAAAAAACTTTGCCTTAGCTTTCTTGAAAGTCGATCAACCGATCGGCGAAGCAATTATTTTTGAAAGAGATAAAGTTCGTTTCCTTGTAGAACAAGACGATTTATGGTTTTTTGATGGTCATGATTTAAAAATTGACTATTTAGAAGAACAAGACGAAATTACATTCGAATATCATAAATAAAACAAAACCAGCAACAAGATCACTGTTGCTGGTTTTAGTTTACGTGAATAATGACGCGTTGGTATCTAGTTAAAGCGGGTGTCCCGTTGTCTGTGACCGCTAATATAATATGAATCGTACCAGTTCGGAATATATTTTCACTTGGTACAATAAAATAAGCTTCTTCTTGATCAGCGTGATGAATATTAATGGATTCGGGGGTCGTTGGATGACTGAATGTAAATGATCCTGCTTCTGGATAGTAAAACCAATGATAAGACAATTGATCACCATCAGGGTCGAAGGAACCTTTCGCGCTAAGCTCAATTTTATCACCAGGTCTAGCAGATAAAACATTGGGGTGATTTAACTGAGCAACTGGTGGGTGATTCGCTTCATCAACTTCCTTAATCGTCCAATCCATTCGTGCACTAAAGTCATTTTGAAATGCTTCTCTAAATCGCCAAATCGTGGCATGATTACTCGTATGCCAATGCTCGTCAATGCCTAAGACTTCATCCATACAGTCTGAATATATTGGTCTTGTTTCTGCTTCTAAAAAGTATTTCTGCATTCTAGGTGTATATAGTTCATAGCGTCCTCCCCAGCTACCCCACTCTGGATGTTCTGGATTACTAAGTCCATTATGTATTAAATAGAGAAAAGTAGGTGAATCTCCTTCCATTAAATACTTACTTTCAGGGTATTTTGCGCCAAGCGGACCTTTGCACCTAATATTTTCCTCAAGCCAAGGATTATCAACAATGTCAAAGTTAGCACCAGTAAATCGTCCATGGAACCTGTCTCCACTAATTCCACTCCACGTTGCATAGTGATATGCACCACCATCATGAAAGCCTGGACTAGTTATATAGAATAATTGCGGAAATGTTTTGCGGAGCCACGGACCAGTATCATCCTGATCAGAAGTTGTAAAGACACGGAGCTGTGCAATGTAATGATCGAATTCTTCTGGAGAACAGATTTGTTTCAGTTTCCAGAGAGCTTGAGCAAGCACGTTCGTGCCACCCCAGCACAACACCCATAATGGACGATGGTCTTGTCGTTTAATTGCTTGTGTTAAACGTTCAGATCCAGCTGAATCCTTGTCTTTACCGACTCCTTTGAACCCATAGACGGGAAGCCCCTCACTAATTACGCATTTAAGTTGATCAGCTGTTGGAAAACCTTGTTCATGCTTTTCTAATTGATCTCTAACCTTTCCATAAGCAGTGACAATCTCTTCAATCCGATGTTTTGCCGTCCGATCCTTTAAATGAATTGACGTTGTGGCTACAAGTCCTTCAATATCCCATTGATTAGCATATACAAGAAATCGAACGAGAGACATCGCATCATCAGGTTCATTTTCGATATCAGTTAAGACAAAAACGCGTGTCTTTTTCATCTGTCTAATCCCCTTATTATTTAGTATAGTCATATACTTCTATATATTAACAACTTTAATATATCGTGAAGTTTCATTCAAGAAAACTTGTATAATCTACTATGATTTGTGAATTCTATTAATAGAAAAAGGAAATCAAATAATGCAAAAATTGCATAAATTATGTTTAAAACGTTTATAGGAAGAAATTACATAGGTCAAATCAATGATTTTAAAAAACTTCTAACCCTTTGAGAATCAAGGAATGTGAGATTTAACTGAAAATTGCTATATTTGCGAATATTATCTTATTATTCGATTAATATTGCATTTTTAAAGCCAATCCAATATAATTCTTTCTATGCAATTAAATGCATGCCCATTTTTAGATCTAAATATTTAGTCCTTTAATTATTTTTCTACATACGTAGATATTTTAAAACAAGTTTATACAAAAGTATTTATATTTTAATCTCTACTAAATTTTCTAAATATAGAGATTTTTTATTGCAGGTTAACTGTCGATGCCTTTTTTATGTAAAAGGGTAGTTGATTAATTATTTAAATCTCACATTTGACGACAGTCAGCCTACTAAAAAGCATTCATAATTAATCATTTAGATCTTTTGTATAAAAATGCTTGATAAATTTCAAAGGATAGAGAGTGAGAGAGGAGAGGTTTTAAGTGAGTAACGAAGAGCTATTGAAAATTAAGAATTTACAGACCTCCTTTCGAATTCGCGATGATTATTATGCGGCAGTTGACAACGTCTCATTAAATGTGAGAAAAAATGAAGTCTTAGCTATCGTAGGAGAGTCAGGATCAGGGAAAAGTGCGTTAGCTTTTTCAATCATGCGCCTGCATAATCGCGCGAAAATTGAAGGGGAAATCTTATTTAAAGGTGAGAATGTAATTGACATGTCAGCTTCACGTCTTAATGAGATGCGAGGTAAGGACATGGCGATGATTTTCCAAGACCCATTAACTGCATTGAACCCATTAATGACAGTAGGGCAACAGATCGGTGAGGCGCTCTTTTTACATGACCGTAAATTAACGAAAAAGGATGTTCAAGATCGAGTAATTGATTTGCTGGATCAGGTTGGTATTCCTCGACCAAATTATGTGATTGATCAATACCCACATGAATTATCAGGTGGAATGCGCCAACGTGTCATGATCGCAATTGCGATTGCTAATGACCCAGAGTTGTTAATTGCAGACGAACCAACTACTGCTCTGGACGTAACAATCCAAGCGCAAATTCTCGATTTGATTCGAGACCTTAAAGAAAAAATGGACGCAGGCATTATTTTAATTACGCACGACCTTGGAGTTGTGGCGGAGATGGCAGACCGTGTAGCGGTAATGTATGCGGGGGAAATTGTTGAGATTACCGATGTGAAAACATTGTTTGAAAACCCGAAACATCCATATACACGTTCATTATTAAATTCAGTTCCTAATTCAACAGATTCTAAAAAACAAGAGAAGTTACATGTTATTCAAGGGATTGTCCCTTCATTAGCTCACTTACCACGAGTAGGTTGTCGCTTTAAAGATCGGATTCCTTGGATTGATGATTCTGCACACGAGGAACACCCAGAATTAAGAGAAATTGAGCCAGGACACTTTGTCCGCTGCTCATGTTATCAACATTTTTATTTTCCAGATAAAGAGGGGGTCGAAAAGAAATGACCTTTCTTGAGATAAAAGATTTAAAAGTTCATTTCCCGATTCGAGGAGGAATCTTGAATCGTAAAATCGACGCAGTTCGTGCAGTCGATGGGGTATCTTTTCAAATAGAACAAGGAACGACTTATGGTCTTGTTGGTGAATCAGGTTCAGGTAAGACAACGACAGGTCGAGCTATCATTGGTTTAAATGATATTACATCAGGTCAAGTGCTATTTGAAGGAAAAGATTTATATTCGAAAAAGAATAAAAAATTAGACTTTAGACGCGATATTCAAATGATCTTCCAAGACCCGTATTCATCACTTAACCCGAAAAAACGTGTCCTTGATATCGTCGCTGAACCACTTAGAAACTTTGAAAAGATGACGAAGAGAGAAGAGTTATTTGAAGTTATCGGTTTATTGGAGAAGGTTGGTTTATCTGAAGAGAGTATTTATAAGTACCCTCACCAATTCTCAGGTGGACAACGTCAACGTATTGGGATTGCCCGTGCGATTGCCCTAAAGCCAAAACTGATTATTGCTGATGAGCCTGTATCTGCACTTGACGTATCAGTTCAAGCACAGGTGCTTAACTTTATGCAAGATATTCAGAAAGAACTGAATTTAACGTACTTATTTATTAGTCATGATTTAGGTATTGTTAAACATATGAGTGACCGGATTGGCATCATGTATAAAGGTCGTTTTGTAGAAGAAGGGGATACAGATGATATCTTCTCTAATCCACAACATATTTATACGAAGCGCTTAGTTGCAGCCATTCCAGATATTAATCCAAATAATCGAGCAAAGCAAAAGGAATTTAGAGAAGCTGTTCAAAGAGAATATGAACAAGATTATGATAAGTACTTTGATGAAAAGGGCTTAGCTTATCCATTGCGTCGCCACTCAGACACTCATCTTGTTGCTTTGCCAGAGAGAGGGTGAATGACCGATGTGGAAATTTATTATTAGACGCTTAATTACAACATTACCGCAAATTCTTTTACTAAGTGTGCTGATCTTTTTAATGGCACAACTCATGTCGGGTGATGCATTAACAGGTTTAATTGATCCAAACCTTGACCCTGCAACAATCGCAGAACAGAGAGAACGTCTTGGTTTAAATGATCCTTGGTATGTTCAGTATGCAAACTGGATTTCTAGTGCAATAAAAGGTGATTTAGGTCAATCGTTCCGATTTAAAATGGATGTTACTGAGTTAATCGGTCAACGTTTAAACAATACGGTTTGGTTATCACTAACAACGTTAGTGTTTACGTATTTAATTGCCATTCCACTTGGTATTACAAGTGGTCGTTACAATGATACGTTACGTGATCAGTTGATTACAGGTTATACGTATGTTGGTTTTGCAACACCATTATTTATCTTTGCCCTTGTTGCTTTATGGATTTTTGGTTTCAACTTAGGTTGGTTCCCAACGGGATCAAGTGTGCAAGCAGGTTTAACACCAGGTACATTTGAATACGTGTTAAGTCGAGCGCATCACTTAATGTTACCATCTTTATCAATGGCATTGATTACAACGGTAAGTACCGTTCAATATTTACGTAATGAAATTATTGATACGAAACAAAAAGATTTTATCTTAACTGCTCGTGCTAAAGGTGCTTCAGAATCACGTGTCTATAACCGTCACGTGCTGAGAAACTCACTATTGCCGATTGCTGCATTTTTCGGATTTGAGATTACAGGGTTAATTGGTGGGACCGTGTTTATTGAAACCATTTATAGTTATCCTGGAATGGGCCTTCTATTTATGGAGTCAATCATTCAGAGAGACTATAGTGTCGTAACGTCGGTCGTGTTATTATTCGGAATTGCTTCTATCTTAGGAGCGCTACTTTCTGATATTATCCTAAGTTTAGTTGACCCAAGAATTCGAATTAAGTAATTGAGGAAGGAGTGAGTGGAGTGGAAGAAACAAAAGTAGAAACAGTAAATTTAGATGCTAAGAAACAGAAAAAGGCACACCGCAGTCAAAGTGGTTTAAACATTCTTTGGCGCGAAATCGTGCGTGATAAATTAGCTTTATTTTCATTAATATTCTTTGTTGGGATTACTGTCATTGTGTTTGTAATCTCTGGAATATTAGATTTAGAGGAAATTGTAAAAGTTGACCTATTTGCGATTCACGAACCACCAAGTAGTAGATTCTGGTTAGGAACAGACTACGGTGGACGTGACGTTTTCGGTCAGTTAATCATCGGTACACGAAACTCATTATGGATCGGTTTTGTCGTAACCTTCTTAACTGGGGTTATCGGTGTAACATATGGCTTAATTGCTGGTTACTTTGGTGGAAATGTTGATAACGTTATGATGCGTGTGTTAGATTTCTTCCAAATCCTACCGTTCTTAATGATCGTTATCGTATTTGTTGCGATTGTACCAAGCTATAGTACATTAGCTTTTTCATTAATTATGACCGCCTTTTTATGGATGGGTATTGCCCGTTTAATTCGTTCAAAGGCATTACAAGAGCGCGAGTTAGATTACGCGCAAGCATCAAAAACATTAGGTACACCACAATGGAAGATTATGTTTAGTCAAGTGTTACCTAACCTTAGTTCAATTATTATTGTTTCAATGACATTGAACTTAGCAGCAAACATTGGTTTAGAATCAGGTCTATCTTTCTTAGGCTTTGGTTTCCCTGAATCAACACCAAGTTTAGGTACATTACTCAGCTATGCAAGAAACCCACAAACATTAGAGTACCGTTGGTGGATTTGGTTACCAGCTGCGATCTTAATTTTCTTATTAATGCTTAGTGTCCGAAATGTCGGTGAAGCATTGAAAAGAGCAACAGACGCAAGACAGCGTCGTGGTTAAATATTTATATGTCTTAATTTATAAATAAAATAATTTTTATTGTGCATATATAAATAAAGCACAATTAATTATAGATAAAATTGAAGGGGGAAGTCATACAAAATGATAAAAAACAGCATGAAAAAGCTTTCAGCCGTTCTTTTAGTAGGATTAGTATTAATTCTTGCTGCATGTGGTGAAAAAGCTGATGATCAGATTTTTTCTATCGATGATTTTGACAAGATAAAAACAAATGAAGGAGAGGCAATTGAAGGTGGTACAATCAATTATGGCCTTGTAACAGATTCTCCATTTGAAGGAACATTAAACTATACCTTCTATTCTGGAAATCCAGATGTTGAGATTATTGACTGGTTTGATGAATCACTTTTAGCGATTGATGAAAATTACAATTTCACTCAAGATGGCGCAGCAACTTTTGAGGTGAATCAAGAGGAAAACTCAATTACATTCACAATTAGAGATAATGTGAACTGGCATGATGGTAAGCCTGTAACAGCAGAAGACTGGGTATTTTCTTATGAAGTAATTGGTCACCCAGAGTATGATGGTGTTCGTTACAATTCTGATTTTACAATTATTCAAGGTATGGAAGCATACCATAAAGGTGAAGCAGATTCTATTTCAGGAATTGAAATTCACGATGAAAAGTCATTTACAATTACTTATGATCAATTTACACCTTCTTTATTAGCAAGTGGTGTTTGGACATATGCAATGCCTAAGCATATTTTTGAAGATATTCCAGTAGCAGAAATGTCTTCATCAGATGCAGTTCGTCGTAACCCAATCGGTATGGGACCATTTAAAGTAGACAGTATTGTACCAGGTGAATCGGTAACTTTAGTGAAAAACGAAGATTACTGGAGAGGTGAACCAAACCTTGATGGCGTAACGATTCGTGTTGTGAACCCGAACGTTGTTGTTCAATCTGTTAAAAATGGTGAAGTTGACTTAGTTTCTTCATTCCCTACTGATCAGTATCCAGATAATAAAGATTTATCTAACGTTCAGTTCTTAGCAGATGTTGAAAATGCTTATACGTATATTGGTTTTAAATTAGGAAAATGGGATGAAGAAGCTGGCGAAGTTGTTATGGACCCAGATATGAAGATGGCTGACGTAAACCTACGTCGTGCGATGTGGTATGCAGTTGATAATGATACAATCGGTAAACAGTTCTATAATGGTTTACGTTGGAATGCAACAACTCTAATTCCACCTTCACACCCAGATTATCATGATGGAACGATTGAAGCTCCACTTTATGATCCGGAAAAAGCAAATGAAATCTTAGATGAAGCAGGCTATATTGACGTTGACGGTGATGGTTTCCGTGAAGACCGCGATGGAAATAAATTAGTGATTAACTTTGCATCAATGTCAGGTGGAGATACAGCTGAACCAATCGCACGCTACTACATGCAAGCGTGGGAAGCAGTTGGACTAAATGTTCAATTACTAGATGGCCGTTTACAAGAATTTAATACATTCTATGACCGTGTAGAAGCTGATGATCCAGCTATTGACATTTACCAAGGTGCTTGGGGTGTTGCATCTGACGTTGACCCATCAGGATTATATGGCCGAAATGCTGCATTTAACTTCCCACGTTATACAAACGAAGAGAATGATCGTTTATTAGCTGAAGGTATTTCTGAAGCAGCTTTCGATCAAGAGTATCGTCAAAATGTTTATAAAGAATGGCAGAAGTTAATGGTAGAGGAAGTTCCAGTATTCCCAACAGTTTACCGAGCAAAACTTGTACCTGTTAATAACAGAGTATTAAACTATGCTGTTGGATTTGATTCATCAACTGGTATTTACCGTCATGAACTAGCTGTATCACAAGACGAGCCAGTTAAAGCAGAATAATAAATCACAACCCAACCTCAAGCGAGTCATTGTTACTCGTTTGGGGTTTTTTATACTTCAATTGTCTAAATATCTGTTTACACGTATCAATTTATCGTATTTTCTTATATAATGGGGATTAGGTGAGAAGCTATAAAAAGTAGTAACTAGATAGAAAAAATGAAGTGTTTATAACTATCTTGTTGATATTGTATAGCGGAATAATGACTTGGGGGTAGAGAGCATGTTTAAACAACTTAGAAAGGGTTGGGTTATTTTTGCGATTATAATAATCAGCTTATTAATAAATCAACCAACGATAATGGCAGAGAATTCAGAACAACTTATTGTTAATGATCATTCAACCAGAGAGACGCAAATTCAGTTAATTGAACCAAATAGATTTTTAGCACGTTTTACATATAATTCTGGATATACTTTTAATTATCCGGATCATGTACGAGGAATTTACGTAACAGGTCATTCCGCAGGTGGTGCCCGTTTTCAAACATTATTAGAGCTTGTAAAGTCGACTGAATTAAATGCAATGGTAATCGATATTAAAGATGATTATGGGAACTTAACGTTCAGACCAGATGAAAATTCCCCATTTTATGATATTTCAAAACCGTACATTGGTGATCCAGTGAAAATGATGGAAGTATTAGAAGAAAATCAAATTTATCCTATTGCTCGGATTGTTGTATTTAAGGATAGTGTTTTAGCTAAGCAACGTCCAGACCTCTCATTTCTCGAAAACGGTAACGTGTGGGTAAATAACAGAGGAGAGGCCTTTGTTAACCCATATGAAAAGGAAGTATGGGAGTATAACGTAGAAATCGCTAAAAAGGCGGTTGAACTTGGTTTTCAGGATATTCAATTTGATTATGTTCGATTTCCAGAAGGTTTCGAACTTCGTGACGATATCTTGCAATATGGTTTAGGAGACTATGCTGATTTAGATATGGAACCAGTGAAAAAACGTGTTGAAGCAGTAACAGACTTTGTTGCATATGCTAGAGAAACATTGAATCAATATGGTGTCGATGTATCAGTTGATATCTTTGGTTATGCTGTTACAGTTGAGGAAACACCAGGGATTGGACAAAACTTTTCTCGTATTTCAGAAAATGTTGATGTCATTTCATCAATGATTTATCCAAGTCACTGGACACCACACTTTGGTATTGATTTTCCTGATAAAGAACCGTATCGTTTAGTAAATGAGTACAGTAAGCTTGAAAATAAAGTATTAGGTGCTTTAGATAATCCACCAATATCTCGTCCGTGGATTCAAGACTTTGAAGCTCCGTGGTTGTATAGTGGTCCAACATTCCAATATGGTGTTGCAGAGGTTGAAGCGCAAATTCGCGCGTTAAATGAGAATGGTATTAATGAATTCTTACTATGGAATGCAGGTAACGTGTATACAGAAGGAGTAGACTATACACCACTTGATTAATTTTTTTACTTATTATAAACGATATCTGATCGTCATATATCTATATGTAGATGAAATAACTTTTTTCAATTAACGAATGTTTTACTGATGCTAATTGAGAAAAGTTATTTTTATTTGTTGAGATATAGTTTAAAAGCATAAAAATAGGGAATACCGTGTAAAAGCGATCATTTCAATATCACTAATTGTGTAAATACTTTGTAAATATGTATCAGGGTCTATTAATATAACACAATATGTAGTATAATAATAATTAGTTATTACATTATACTTATTGTCATCTGATAATGAAATGAAATAGTGAACAATTAAATTTATATATATGAGGAGTGAAGTCAAATGGTTACACTTTATACCTCGCCGAGCTGTACATCATGTCGGAAAGCGAAAGCATGGTTAGAAGAACACGATATACCTTATCATGAAAGAAATATTTTCTCCGATACGTTGACAATTGATGAGATTAAGGAAATTTTGAGAATGACTGAGGATGGAACAGATGAAATTATTTCAACTCGTTCTAAAGCATTCCAAAAGTTAGAAGTTGATATTGAACAAATGTCATTGAAGGATTTAATCGACACGATTCAAGAAAATCCTGGTATCTTAAGACGTCCAATTATTCTAGATGAGAAACGACTACAAGTCGGATATAATGAAGATGAAATTAGACGCTTTTTACCTCGTAAGGTTAGAAACTTACAATTACTTGAAGCTCAAAGAATGGTCAATTAAATTTTCATACTTACTGTAAAAACACAGCCATAAACATCGTTATCGGTTGTGTTTTTTCGTGATTCCCTTGATAAATTAGGATGACAATTGTTGATAAATACGTTAAAATAGGTATTTAATATGAATACATTTTAGAAATGCTTAGCACAAGTTTAAATAGGGTAGAGTAAGATATAAATAAAGTGAATGGCGATGGACCTTTTTTTGAAAGGGGAGAAGCTGGATGGAAATTGAAAGAATTAATGATAATACAATTAAATTTTATATGTCGTATTTAGATATTGAAAATCGAGGCTTCGATCGTGAAGAAATTTGGTATAGCCGCGAGCGAAGTGAGCAACTGTTTTGGCAAGTGATGGACGAGGCGGGCGATCAAGAGGCTTTTGATATGGATGGTCCTCTTTGGATTCAAGTTCAAGCGATGGAGAAGGGCTTGGAGATTACAGTCACTAAAGCACAACTCTCAAAAGAAGAACAAGATTATCAAGTACCGAATGAACCATCACAAATTGATGAAGGATTAAATGAACGTCTTGAGGATTTATTAGATATGCAGCTTGGCGAGAAAATTCGCAAAGCATCGCGTGAAAAGCAAGCTAAGCAAGATAATCAAGCACGATTAATTCAACATACAGTTGCCTTTAAAGACTTTGAGGACGTTATTCAATTAAGTCATCAGATTAACTTAGTAGACGGGATATCGAGCGAATTATACCATTATCATGAGCGCTACGTCCTAATTGTTAAATTTGATGATGATGTGATTGATGACCATGTTCAAGATAATTTATTGAGCATTATTTATGAATATGGAAATAAGGAAAAGGATACTATCCCAGTCATTTTAGAATATGGTAAAGTTATTTTCGCTGAAAATGCTTTAGAACAAACTCAACATTATTTTAAATAGCTTTAAGCAATGGTCAATAGCCGAACAGGATCGGTTATTGACTTTTTTATTGAAAAAAGGGAAATTAGAGTAGAGCGTCGAATATAGACATATCACAATATAAAAGGAAGGTGGAAAATGCTTCAGGCTGTTTCAAAGAATGGTCAATTGGTTACCCTCGCACTCCTCTCTAAATCAAAAATCAGTCAACTTAAGCAAGAAAACTCCCCGTTCTATTGTCCTATTTGTAAGAGTAAATTAGTCATTAAAGCAGGAACAAAAATGATTCCCCATTTTGCTCATCGAACAACAGAAAACTGTCCTAATCGTGTTGGTGGTGAGGGTGTGTATCATGAAAGAGGTAAGCTGGATTTGTTTACATTGTTTAAAAGCTTAAACTTAAATGTCAAATTAGAATGCTTTTTTCCCGAGATTAAGCAACGAGCGGACCTTTTGATTCAATTTAAGAAGAAACGATTAGCAATCGAATACCAATGCGCGACGATTCCTGTAAGTGAGATTGTATCACGAACGAAAGGTTATCAATCAATTGGAGTAACGCCATTATGGATTTTAGGTGGTAATCGGATGCGGCGATTAGGTAAACAAGGTCTATTTTTAACTCCTACTGAACAATATTTTCTTCATCAATTCTCAAATGATCCAGTAGCGAAAATATATTTTTATTGTCCAAATGCTCGACAATTTGCTCGGTTTGATCTAGCTTGTTTAACTGGCTATAATCGTGCTATTGGTAAGCTTAAATTTTATCCATCAGCCTCAATTCATCTCGAGAATTTTTTTGAGAAGAAGTTAATCAATCATCTCACCCATGAATGGTTATTAGAGAAACGACGCTTCAGATTAAATATCCCTCAAAAACTCAACCCCCGTGAGCAAAAATTTAGAGAATGGCTTTATATAAATCAGCTATTTCCATCACTATTATCGAGTTGGGTTGGTTTGCCTGTCAATGGTCAGTGGAAAATGAAAGTGTCAGCTTGGACTTGGCAGACATACTTATGTTATGATTTTCTTAATCACTTTCCGCAATTTACTGTTAATCAATTGAATCGTTATATGCGAACGTTTATTAATCATCAAGATCAGTATCCTTTACTCCAACAAGTGGTTGATCCGGTTTCAGACTATTTGGCCTATTTTATTAAGCTTGGTAAAATGACAAAGATAGATGATCAATACATTTTCCATGGATCAATTAATCAGCATGCATCTGTTGAAGAGGCATTAAGGAGTGATCGATTACTTCATAATAAATTAATCGAGTAGTTTTGTTCAATAAAATTGCAAGGATTGCGGTATAATAAAGTGGAAATATCAACCGACAAAATTATTGCAAATGGTTGAAATTAAATTAATAAAAATTAATCATCAAATAAGAATCTTTGTTAATTAACAAGAGTAAGATCAAATGGCAAGATTCTTCGAAAAACAAGGGAGGAAGTCATTTTGACAAAAGAAGCGAGTAAATTACAGTCAAGGGAAGAGATTCCTGTAGAGAGAACGTGGCGATTAGAAGATATTTTTGCTACGGACGACATTTGGGAAGAGGAGAGAAAGGCAGTTACTGAGGAGTTGAAGAAGTTTTCTGCTTTTAAAGGCACTTTAGCAGACTCTGCTGATCAGCTCTATCAGCTGCTTACATTAGAGGATGCTGTATCTGAACGAATTGGTAAGCTATATACATATGCCCACATGCGTCATGACCAAGATACAACCAATTCATTCTATCAAGCATTAAATGCGAAAGCACTAACGCTGTATACTGAAGCAGCTAGCGAAATGAGCTTTATTGTTCCGGAAATTTTAGCAATTGATAAGGAAAAACTTGATCAGTTCGTTAAAGAAAAACCAGAACTTGAACTATATAATAAAGTATTAACAGATATAGTTCGTCAAGCTGAGCATGTATTATCAGAACAAGAAGAAGCACTTCTAGCGCAAATGAGTGAAGTGATTGATAGTTCTTCACAAACATTTGGTGCCCTTAATAATGCCGATTTAACGTTCCCAACAATTAAAGATGAAGACGGCAACGAAGTAGAATTAACACACGGTCGTTACACTAATTTTATGGAATCAACTAAACGAGCAGTTCGTCGTGATGCATTCTTAGCTATGTATCATACGTATAAGAAGTTTATTAACACATTTGCATCCACATTATCTGGCCAAGTGAAAAAAGATAATACGATGGCAAAAGTACGAAAATATACATCTGCTAGAGCAGCTGCTTTAGACCGAAATAACATTCCAGAAACTGTTTATGATAACTTAGTTGAAGCAGTTAACGATAGAATTGATCTTTTACATCGCTATGTAAAATTACGTAAGAAAATTCTTGGTCTTGATGAGATGAACATGTACGATATGTACACACCTCTCGTTAAGGATGTTGATTTTAAATATACTTATGAGCAAGCACAGCAAATTTTAATCGATGGCCTTGCTCCACTTGGGGAAGAGTATATTGAGCGAATGAAGGAAGGTTTTGACAACCGCTGGGTAGACGTTGAAGAAAATAAAGGTAAACGTAGTGGAGCATATTCATCAGGAGTATATGGTACTAACCCATATATTTTAATGAACTGGCAAGATAACCTAAATAACGTCTTTACACTAGCTCACGAGTTTGGTCACTCAATGCATAGCCTATATACACGTGAAAACCAACCTTATCGCTATGGTAACTATTCTATTTTCGTTGCAGAAGTTGCATCAACGTTAAATGAATCGTTACTAAATGAGTATTTAGTTAAGCGTACAGAAGATCCAAAAGAGAAACTCTACTTACTAAATAACTTCTTAGAAGGCTTTAGAGGTACTGTTTTCCGTCAGACAATGTTTGCTGAATTTGAGCATTTAATTCATAAGCTTGATCAAGAAGGTGAAGCATTAACACCTGATACATTGACTAAACATTATTATGAGTTAAATAAGAAGTACTATGGTGAAGATGTCATTCATGATGAAGAAATCGGCTTAGAATGGGCACGTATCCCACACTTCTATTACAATTATTATGTTTATCAATATGCAACAGGCTATTCAGCAGCTCAAGCCTTATCACTGAAAATCTTAAAAGAAGGAAAACCTGCAATTGATCGCTACTTCGGTTTCTTAAAAGCAGGAAGCAGTGATTATCCAATTGAAGTATTAAAACAAGCAGGTGTAGATATGACTGAGAAGACACCGATCTTGCAAGCACTAGATATTTTTGAAGAAAAACTGAACGAAATGGAAGCATTATTTGAAGAATTAAACTAAGTAATAAGAAACCTGCGAGAATTTAATTATCTCGCAGGTTTTTGATTTGGTAATATCTAACGTTTTGTGTGCGAACGCACCATCTCATAGTGCGTTCGCACCCAAAATTAAAAATTCGCACTATACAATCAAAATTTCGCACTCAAAATTAGAATTTCGCACTCAAAACTAAAAATTCGCACTCAAAATTAGAATTTCGCACACGATTAGTTTTCACTCGTAAAGTTTCGTGCTTGATTTGCAGATTTACCGTGAACGAGATAGTAAATTGCAATACATAATATTAAAATTCCTGCCATGATCAAGTATAGTTGTCTAAAGCCCATAAGTGGTAGGATAAATCCTAATAAAAATGGACCTACTCCAATTCCGAAATCAAAGCAAACAAAAAATGTTGATGTCGCAAGTCCAATTCTTTCTTTAGGAGCTTTTGAAATAGCAATTGTTTGCGTACTTGACTGGATTGTACCACAGCCAATACCAATTAATGCACCAGCAAGTAATAATGTAATAGCAGAGTTAGTTTGACTGAAAATAAGCATTCCAACAGTAAAAATAATTAACGAAGCATAGATAACAGGATTTTCTCCTTTTAAGTCATACATTTTACCGCTAAACGGTCTTGAGAGTATTAAACAAATGGCATAAAAGATAAAGAAGAAGCTAGCGGCATTTACTAAGTTAATCTCTGTAGCATATTGAGTTAAGAATGAGAGAATACTTGAATAAACAAATCCGATTAAAAGCACAACAACCCCAATCGGAAGCGTAGTCTTTTCGATATAATCAGTTAGCTGAAATTTCGACTTCATTTGTTTTTTCACTGTAGATAATTCGACTAATGGCATTTTGATAAAAAATGAAATAAGTAAAGAAATCGTAGCTAATAATAATGTGAAAATAAATAAAATCAACATATTGTAGCGTTGACTA
The DNA here is from genome assembly GCF_000307165.1 of Amphibacillus xylanus NBRC 15112. Lineage (NCBI taxonomy): Bacteria > Bacillati > Bacillota > Bacilli > Caryophanales > Bacillaceae > Amphibacillus > Amphibacillus xylanus. The sequence continues at coordinate 1,846,112 of NC_018704.1, read as the reverse complement.
ATAAATAATCCGAAAAAAGGTCCGATTGCAGCGGCTAAGTTTGTACTCGTTGCAAAATAGCCAAGTCCTTCTCCGCGTCTTGTAATCGGCACGAAATCAGCAACAATCGTATTTGTAGCTGTTGTACTAATCCCAAAAGAAAATCCATGAATAAAGCGTAGGATTAATAAAAGAACGAGAGAATCGACGACGAAATAAAAAATCATAAAGCCGAAAAACATCACTAATCCGAACACTAATAATTTCTTTTTACCAACCTGATTGATGATTTTGCCTGCAATAGGCCTAATTAAAACTGCACCTAGTACAAAGATACTTGATGCTAAGCCAGCAACGCTTTGACTAGCTTGAAAATGACTACTCGTATATGTCGTTAAAGTGACCATTAACATATAAAAAGCATTAAATAGCAAAAAATTCGTTAATGAAATAATAATAAAATTGCTTGTCCATAATTTAGATTCATGTTGCATTAAATACTGTCTCCCTTATTTAATTTCTGTCTATTAGGCTGTTTTGTGTCGATTCAAAAAAACTGCATAAAAGCCCACTATTAAATATAGCTAATAATATCTAGAAAAGCCAACATAATCGTAGTTGGTAATTGTAAGCAAAAAAAATAATCGACAGTTCATGAATGAATGATCGATTATTTAAAACCTCTAAATGTATGACGTTGTAATAAAAAACTGAGAAGAAGATAAATCGAGATAAATAGAAGCGGTAGCGTGATTAAGATTGGAGCGATGCGCATTAGCCCAAATAGATTGAGAATGACAGCAAAAATAAACAAAGCCAATCCGATTGCCAAACGAACGAATTGAGTCATATCCATCCCTACACTTCAAAATTAATTTTTAGCTGCTATTCATATAATATGTATATAAAAATAAAAAAATGATGCTCACCAGCTAAAAACCGGTGAACATCATCATAAATTAGTAAAAATATAATTGCTATTGCTTTTGATAATGCCAATATGATTGCCCATTAACATAAACTTTTTTCACAATTTGTTTGAGTTGAAGTTTTTTCATTTCGCGTTCTGCTTTTTTAACAGAAAAATCATAAATAATAGCAATTTCCTCTGAACTTGTGAAATGATAGTATGACATAAAGTCTTCAAGTTCAGGTTTATCAATTGGCTGAATCTGTGTTTGTAGCAATGTTGATAAGACTTTTACATAAATATCGTATCCGTAAGATCCAGCGATTTTTAAGCCTTCATCTTCATCTGATTCACTAAAAAAGACTATTGATGGTGTTTGATCAATTTCCATTTCCCTTGATACTTTTAAATCACATCGCAAGGCTTTTTTTGCACTGTTAGAATGGAGATCGCGTATGAATTCATCAACATCGAGCTTCGCTTCCTTTGCAACCTGGATTAGAACATCATCAATTGAGATGTCAGTCTGATTAAAGAGTAAATGTTCTTGAATTTTTTGCAAGTACCGTCTACCAGCATTAATTCCTTGAAGTTCAGCAGCTTTGATTGCGAAGAAGATGTCTGCTGGATACTTCAATTCTGTTCGGTTAAAATTTTTCGGACCAAAACATTTTTGCGGGTGTAGCATCATGCGATGGTTAATCTCATCAATTTGTTCAGGGTGATTAATAAAAAATTGATTAGTTTGTAATAAATGACTACATAAAATGGGTCGAATCGTAAAAAAACGACCGTATTCAAGTTGTAATTTTCTAATATATGGATTGATTGTCCATGAATTCGGACAGATCGGATCAATAAATAAATAAATTTCAATAGGTTTTTTTAGAAGATCAAAATAGCTACACTGGACCTTTTTTGTACGAGTGTTGAAATCAATGTAAGGTTCAGTTTGTTTGAAGCTCAAATCGATTCTCCTTTCTTTTGGTAAACTGCTGGTTAGACAGTTCATTTCTAAATATATCTACATTGTAACAAGGACTATGATGATTGAGCAACTGATAAGCCTCGATGGAAAAAACTATCAAGCGCCTAACGTTTGAAAGAATCGTGCTATCTTATTGTTTGTTGTCTTTCTTTCAATGTTGTATTTCGTTAAAAAATCAGCTAACTTACTGTTTGCTTGTAAAAAGCTCGTTGCCTCTACTTCGATTTCATAATCAACTACGCCATTATAATAGCTTTTATCTAATACATATGTTATGTCATCATCGTTTAATTCAATACGCTCAGTTTTTAGTTTTCCTCGATATTTGAGGGTTTGATAATCTATTCCTAATTGGTTCAGTATGACTTCAAGCTGATTGATGCGCGTTGGCTGTTCGTTAATCCACTGATCTTTAATTTCAGCAGAAATCTTAACATGTGTCTCAAGTAAACCATCTGCTTGTGGCTGTTTTAACGTTATAACATATTGGCCATTTTTTTCACGTATTCTTAATGCAGAGCCGTGATGTCTTAATGCTAAATCATCTGTTTCAAAATAATAATTAATTTGCGTTTGAACTTGTGCTTGATCTTGAATAAAGTAGTTAAGTACCCGATTATATTCTTGTTCAGTTAACATATTCTTTGCTTCGAATTCCATTTCTTGTTGCAAATGATCAACTCCTTATTGTTCAATGTGACTACGTTACTTTGCTTAAAAAAGTCACAGAAGCGATAAACTTAGTATAGATGATTGTTACGATAAAAGTCGAGAAATCATCTCGAAAAATTAACCTGCTGTGATACAATAAAATTGAAGGTGGTGTAAGAATGAAAGAGCGAATCGATTGGACAACATTTTTAGTCCCTTATCATCAAGCAGTAGATGAATTAAAAGTAAAGCTACGCGGAATGCGAAAACAGTATGAAATTGAAAAGCAATATTCACCGATTGAACTCGTCACAGGCCGCGTGAAACCAGTGGCAAGTATTTTATCAAAGGCGGAACGGAAAAATATTGGCTTGCATGAAATTAAAGAAAAAATTCAGGATATCGGTGGAATTCGAATTGTTTGTCAATTTGTTGATGATATTTACACCATAGTCGACTTACTCCGTGCTCGTCATGACTTTGAAATCATTGAAGAAAAGGATTACCTAAAAGAAAAAAAGTCAAGCGGTTATCGATCATATCATCTTATTATTCGCTATCCAGTTGCCACAATTCATGGTGAGCAGTTTGTCGCTGTTGAAATTCAAATTCGTACATTAGCGATGAACTTCTGGGCAATTAATGAGCATTCACTTAATTATAAATATAGTGGTGAGATTCCAAAGGATATTCAAATGCGGTTAAAAAAAGCAGCGGAAGCAGCCTTTCAATTAGATGAGGAAATGGCGAAGATTAGAGAAGAAGTACAGGAAGCGCAGTGGATTTTTCATAAAAAATAGTAAATGTTAAAAGGTGGCCATGATGATGATGAAGTTTTATGTTGCATCAAAAGGTGATCATAAATCAAATATGATTAAATCTATGGTTGAAAAGTATTTATTGGATTTAGATTTAGAAATTAGTCAAGAAGCACCAGAGTTAGTGATTTCAGTAGGGGGAGATGGAACGTTTTTACATACGGTTCATGACTATTTTCACCGACTAGAAGAGACTGCTTTTATTGGCTTACATACTGGTCACTTAGGCTTTTATGCCGATTGGTTGCCAGAGGAGATTGAAAAGCTTGTGATCGCCATATCAAGAAGACAGTTTGAAATTAAAGAGTACCCTTTACTTTCAATGAGTATTCATAAAGAAGGCGAGACTAAACCAGAAAAGTATTTAGCATTAAATGAAGCGACAATTAAAAAAATTGAAGGCTCTCTCGTTCTTGATGTGAAAATTAACGATATGCATTTTGAACGTTTTCGTGGTGATGGTTTATGTGTCTCAACACCATCAGGGAGTACGGCTTATAATAAAGCGTTAGGTGGTGCGATTGTGCATCCATCGTTGTCAACAATGCAGGTGACTGAAATGTCTTCGATTAACAATCGAGTCTTTCGTACGATCGGTTCACCCCTAATTTTACCGAGCCACCATATTTGTCAGTTTGTACCAGTTAATCGCGATCAAAAGTTTGTATTAACGATTGATCATATGACGAAAAGCGTTGAAAATGTTGTTTCGTTAGAATATACAGTTGCGAAAGAACGGATTCGTTTTGCAAGATTTAGACCATTTCCATTTTGGAAGCGGGTTAGAGATTCATTTATTTCAGATGAGTATTAAGTGTTATTGGAGAAAGGTGTAGAGAGCGTTGTTAATTTGGCAAGTAACAGAAGCGGAGAATCAAATGATTCTCCGTGATTTTTTGAGAGAAAAGATAGGTTTATCACGTGCAATGGTGAAAACATTAAAATTTGATGGTGGACAGATTTTGGTAAATGATGAGTTAGTTACTGTTAGAAAGGTATTAACAGCAGGTGATCAGGTAAGGCTTGTATTCCCTAAAGAAATACGATCACCGAGCTTAACACCAGTTAAGTTAAAGCTAGACATTATCTATGAAGATGACTTCATAATTATTTTAAATAAAGATGCAAATATCGCAGTTATACCTTCACTTGGTAACCAAGAGCCAGCGATTGCGAATGGTTTGATTTATCATTATGATCAACAAAATGTTGATTATACTGTTCATATTGTGACTCGACTAGATCGAGATACGTCAGGGCTAATGCTAGTTGCTAAACAGGATTATTGCCATAGTCTACTACATCAGAAGCCTATAGAACGGCATTATATGGCGCTTGTCCACGGTAAACTAATGAATCATTCTGGCACAATTAATGCACCTATTGGTAGAAAATCTGAATCAATTATAGAACGCATGGTGACACCAGAAGGTAAGCAGGCGATTACGCATTATCAACTTATTCGTGCGTATGATGATTATAGTCTTGTCGCTGTTCAATTAGAAACAGGGAGAACACATCAAATTAGAGTGCATTTTGCTCATATTGGTCATCCGTTAGCCGGTGATCAGCTTTATGGTGGATCAGTAGATTTAGTTAAACGACAAGCGCTCCATTGTACAAAATTATCATTTAATCATCCGATTACGAATGAACGTTTACAGTTTGAATCTAACTGGCCAGAAGATCTTAATGTCATTGAAAAATAGTCGCAGCGTTATTCGTCGTATTGATGAAATTTTTCAGCTTGTAATGGCTGATTAGAAGTAACTGTGACAACTTTTTCCTCAGGTAATTGAAACGCAGCTAGTTTATTACCAAAGACACAACCGAGGTCGATGTTGATTGTTTTGTTTAGTTGTCTCGGTTTTAAAACAGGTGTATGTCCAAAGACAATCCATTGATCACCGTGGTAATCCTTTGCCCAGTCTCGACGAATAGGTCTTCCATCAGGGTGTTTAGCACCAGTGACATCACCATACAAGACGAAAGACTGAACTTTTTTATCATAACGTCCAATGTAATCTGATCGAATTCCAGCATGGGCAACGACGGCTTTTACATCAGGTAATTGGATGTACAAATCAGCTTGCTCATAAAGAGTAATAAATTTTTGCCGTATCATTTTTTGATCGCGATTTGAAAGTGCTTGGTATTCTTCAACAGTCGTTTCAAGTCCATGCTGAATTTGAACTTTATTTCCTAGGAAATATCGATAGAGTTTATTACAATGATTCCCAGGTGTGTAGTAAGCAATTTTATCTACTATGACTAGCTGATAAACGAGTTCAATAACTTTTAATGATGATGGTCCACGATCGGTTAGATCACCTAAAAATACAAGCATTCTTTTTTCAGGGTGGTAGTAATTTTGTCCGTTTGATTGATAGCCTAATTTATCAATTAATTTTAGGCACTCCTCATAACAACCATGGATATCGCCGATAATATCATATTTCATGATTTAAACCTCCATAACACTTGTTTAAGTTAAGTTTAGCATCTGTCTGGTTTTCAATACAAAGAAAGTGTACAATTTTAGTGTAAAGGGTATCAAATAATAGATATTGTAGACAATGTATTGATGAATTTATTAACTTTAGAGAAAGAGGAGGGTTTTAGTTATGAATAATGTGACGATAAATGCACGTGAAAAAATAAACGATGCCATTGAAGCAGCACTTATAAATGAGGATATTAACCAATTTAGGGATGAATTCCTTAAAATACACCCTTATGACCAATCAGAGTTTTTTGAGGCGCAAACTGAGGAAGTTAGATATTTAATTTATTCCTATTTGTCTCCTGAGGAAATGGCTGATGTGATTGAGCATGTCGAACGAGAAAAACAAAGTGATTTTATCGTTGAAATGAATCCAACCTATGCTGCACAAGTCTTAGCTAATATGGCAACAGACGATGCAGTTGACCTTTTAAATGACCTTGATAAAAATAAAGTTGCTAGTTATTTGACGATCATGCCTGAAGATGAAGCTGACGAAATTAAAGATTTATTACATTATGAAGAGAAAACAGCAGGAAGTATTATGACGACAGAATTTGTCGTTGTAAACACTCATATGACCGTGAAAGAAGCAATGCGTCACCTTCGAAAAGCAGCTCCAGATGCTGAAACGATCTACTATATTTATGTCGTAAATGATGATCAGCAATTGATTGGTGTTATCTCATTACGTGATTTAATCATTGCAGAGGGAGATTTGACGATTGATGAAGTGGTGAATCGTCAAATTGTTTCAGTGTCAGTAGGTGATGACCAGGAAGACATTGCACGAATGATGCGAGATTATGATTTCCTAGCACTTCCAGTCGTTGATTTCCAAAATCATTTATTAGGGATTATTACAGTTGATGACATTATGGACGTAATGGATGAAGAAGCAAGTGATGATTACTCCAAATTAGCTGGGGTCGATGTTGACGATGTTGATCAAAACCCTATTACTGCAGCAAAAAAACGATTACCTTGGCTAATCATTTTATTAATTTTAGGCTTATTTACAGCAAGTATTATCGCACGTTTTGAAGAAACGCTTGAACAAGTCGCATTACTTGCGATTTTTATTCCACTCATTGCTGGTATGGCTGGTAATACTGGTACACAATCATTGGCGGTTGCCGTTCGAGGGATCGCAACAGGTGAATTCCAAAAGCACGGTATTGTCAAAACAATTATGCGTGAATCGATAACAGGAATGATTACGGGTATTACGTGTGGATTAGCGATTTGGTTAATCATCTTTATTTGGCAAGGAACGATGTTTTTAGGCTTTTTAGTCGGGCTGTCGATAGCGATAACGTTATTTGTCGCGACGATTTCTGGTGCGCTTGTTCCTTTATTAATGAATCGATTGAATATTGATCCAGCCGTTGCATCCGGGCCATTTATTACGACGATCAATGATATTATTTCAATTACAATATACTTTGGTATGGCAACGATGTTTATGCAATTTTTACTATAAATAAAATAGCTTCATAATTATAAGGACAGCATGAAATAATAATTGCTGTCTTTATTTTGTTTTCAATTAAAGAAAAAAGTTGTTTTTTTTGATTGATTCCGTTAATATAGTATCAGGTACTAATAACAAGTTATAAAATCGCCGGGAGGTTGGTAAAATGAACTTTTCATTATCAGATAAAACATATGTCATCATGGGTGTAGCAAATAAACGAAGCTTAGCATGGGGAATTGCTAAGGCACTTGATCAAGTTGGGGCGCGGTTAATTTTTACTTATGCAAGTGAACGATTTGAAAAACCAGTAAAACAATTAGCCGAAACATTAAGTGGGAACTCGTCATTATTTTATCAGTGTGATGTGTCAAGTGATCAATCGATTCAAGATACATTTAAGCAAATTCAAGCTGATGTCGGTACGATTCATGGCGTCGCTCACTGTATCGCTTTTGCTGAACGAGACGATTTAAAGGGGGAGTTTGTTGATACATCACGTGATGGTTTCTTACTTGCGCATAATATAAGTGCGTATTCATTAGTTGGTGTAGCTAGAGCTGCTAAACCATTAATGACTGAGGGTGGCAGCATTATAACATTAACTTATTTAGGTGGAGAACGAGTTGTCCAGAATTACAATATTATGGGTGTGGCCAAAGCAAGTCTTGATGCAAGCATGAAATACTTAGCCAATGATTTAGGTAAAGATAATATTCGAGTGAATGCTATATCAGCAGGCCCAATCCGAACTTTATCGGCAAAAGGTGTTGGTGACTTTAATTCGATTTTAAAAGAGATTGAAACGAAGGCGCCACTAAGACGAACAGTAACTCAAGAAGAAGTAGGATCTACTGCATATTACCTATTAAGTGATTTATCACAAGGCGTTACAGGAGAAATCATTCATGTCGATGCAGGATATAATATTTTAGGTTTAGCATAAAAAAAACGAGCAGAGCTGCTTGTTTTTTTTATGGGTTATAACACATTTTCGGCATTTTTCATATAGTAATTAAAGAGAGGAGGATGTGTTCATGGCTTCAAAACCATTATTATTTATTGATCAGTCTAGCTCAATGACTCCACATGCGCCAATGCAAGCTGAATACCATACTGAATATGAAGAATCTTCAAACCCATCAGTTCAACAAGAACTGGGTAGACATACGAATCAATCGAGAAATGCATTTAATCAGATGACTATTGAGGAAAAACTAGATTATTTAGCCAAGCCATCTGCTTTTTTACCGAAATTAAACTGTAGATTTTCAGTAGGTAATAAACTTTATCGCGGGAGAATTATAGCTAGAGAAGGACAGCAGTTTGTTTTTGAAGATAGACATACAAAAAGGAAACGGAATTTTATGATTGAAGAGATTAGTGATTTAAGGATCATAGGCTTTTGATAATGGAATTAGCTTCCCTGTCTGAATAGATTGACAATAAACGTGCTAAGTAAAAAGAGGTTCCAATAATGGAACCTCTTGTTTGAACCTTATAGTGCAGTGATTGGAGGTAAGCATGTAACATGACAGAAGCAATCTAAATCTACAGTGATACAAATACCTGTTGCTTGTAAGTTTGCTGTAAATTGAGTAACTGGTGAAACTGGGTCAGCTTCTGGATCATTTGGTGTTCTTAATAATTCAAGGACTGCACAGTTTTTGCTATCAACTTTTTTAACTCTAAAGTAGAAGCTTCCAACTACGTCTGCAATCGCGTTAAATGGTGCACCATATCCTTTAAATGGCGTACAATCTTTACAATATAGCAGGACAGGAACAGTGTCTAAGTTCGTTGGAGCCTGAGTATCACCAAGCAATTCCGCTATTGAACGTTCACAACTTGTATCACAACAATCCCCTGCAATATTGTCCTGAGCTGCAACAATTTCTTTTAATATATCCGCTACACAACTACCTGTGTGATATTTTGAGCCGCATGACATAAGCAATTATCCCCTTTCATATAATCTTCTTCACTTATAAGGTATGTGCAAGTAGTTTGTTAGTGTGGGCAAATGTGGATGGGATAAAAAAAAGGCACATTCAGTTCGTGTTCACATAAACTATTAGCGACTTCATACTTAGTTAGAAAAGGAGTGATAAGTAAATGTCTGATCAAAGAAAAATTATTAAAGTAAAGGACTTGGTAATTCAGGCTGAAAACGTCTATTTTGAACCTATCGTTCGTAAAGGGAGACCAGGACATCCATTCTTTGGCCCTCGTCCACCTAGATTCGAACAATCTGAAGTGGAAAATGAAGAACAACCTATAGAAGAGTCAGAGAATGATGAGGAAGAAGTTGAACAACAGTCAGAAGATCAACCTAATCGTCGTCCACCATTTTCATGGCTTTAGAAAAAATAGTGAAATATTTGCATAAGAGGATCAAGAAGCGGGTATAGATTATTGAGGAGGGATGGTCATGGGATATATTCTGCCAATCACCAATTATCAAACACTACATTACCATGAACGTATCAGCGTAATAGAGCGTGATTTTATTCCAGTAGACCGCATCTACCCAAAAGAGGTTAAAGTCCGCTATTTTACTTCTGCTCATGGTAAAATGGCAAGGTTCACTCACCAATTTAAGCCTTTAAAGCAAACTACAAATAATCAGACGCAACAAACATCAAGTTCAGATCAACATGATGACCGTTATGCTGAAATAACAGGAATTGGCCGCCAAATCAATTATTCTATATAAAAAAAGCCGCTTTTCACATCTTTTGAATGAAAAGTGGCTCATCTTCTAAATACTCTGCATAAAAGATCTCTTCGATTGAAGAGATTTTTTGTTTTTTAATCTGGTCGTATAGCCAGTCTTTGTCTTTGTTGATTTCAGCTAGATTATCTTCAATAATTTCACCATCATTTATTAATGTAACAGGTAAATAGACTTTTTCATCTTGAAGTTTAAGGTCTTTTCTTGTAGGTGTTTGTGAGCGTGTGTTATTTAATACAGATATCGTACCGTCATTTTCTAAAATGGCATATTCGACATCTCTTAATGAAAATACATCCTTTAAGCGTAATAAATGTTGAAATTGATTGATGTCTAATTTGTTTTTCTTCATTGCTTCACGATCGATCTTGCCTTTTCTAACAATAATAGCAGGGCGGCCTTCTAGTAAAGAGCGTGATCCCTTGAATCGTTGAGTAATGAACTCTGTTACATACATTAACGTACCCCACGTAGCAATCGCAAAGGCTACATGTGGTATGCCTACATTTTCATCGTACAAAGCATTACCAACTAACTCACCAAGTAATAGTGCTGAAATAAAGTCAAAGGCAGTTAGTTGTCGAATTTGTGTTTTTCCTAATATTTTTGCAATCACAAATAAGGCAAAATAACCAAAGACAGTCTCGAAAAATACAGAGCTATAATTATATCCCATTTATTGTCCCCCTTTAACTTCATAATGTAAGGTTAGACAAATTTTATAAATTATATACTTATAACTCATCCAGATTGAGCGATAAAAAAACGATGGCATTATTTAGCCATCGTGACATGTTGAATATTTGCTTCGTAAAATGGTTCAGATGAAACGGTGTAACCGAGGGATTGATAAAATTCAATGACTTGAGACTGCGCATTTAAATAAAAGCTTGAAATCTGTTTTTCTGATAAAAATGACTCAATCGCAAGTATCAGCTTTTTTCCATAACCTTTGTTTCGATATGATTTTAATACAGCAACACGCTGAATTTTACCTTTGTGATCAATGATTCGAACTCTTGCCACCGCAATCGGTTCTTGATTCAGATAACCAACAAAATGAATTGCTTCCGCATCATATTGGTCATGCTCAATTTTAGGGTCTACACCTTGCTCTTCAATAAAAACTTGATTGCGAATTGACAGCGCATCTGCTATTTCTTTGTCTGTCTGTGCTTGAATAACTTGAAATGTCATAATAATCCTTTCTTAATAACGCTATTTTTATATTTAATTATTAATTGCAGGTTCTCTTCGCCGTCCTGAGATGTTAACTAAAATCCCTGCTGAGAGTAATGTAAAGACGAGTGATGTTCCTCCGTAGCTAATAAAAGGTAGTGGGATTCCAGTGATTGGTAGCACGCCGCTCACTGCACCTAAGTTAAAGACCGCTTGAATGATAATTTGAAAGGTCACGCCTAACGCTAATAATCTTAAATATAGTGAATCGACTTCTTTTGCGATACGAATACCTCGATATAAAATAAACAAGTAAGAGCCGATTACAAAAATAACAGCAATTAAACCAAGCTCTTCAACAATAACAGCCATAATAAAATCCGTATGAGCCTCAGGTAAGTAGCCAAGCTTTTGCACACTATTACCAAGACCATTGCCAGAAAGCCCGCTTGTAGCGATTGAAATATATGAATTAATTAATTGATAGCCATCACCACTAGGATCATCGAATGTATTCATAAAAGATGTAATTCGATTTAATCGATACGGTTGAGAAATCATAATGAAGAATAATCCAGAAAGCCCGATTGAACCTAGTAATAAAATATGACGCATCTTTACACCACTAAAGAAGATAATTAGACCACAAATTAATAAAATATGAGTTGCAGTCCCAAAATCGGGTTGTTGTAAAATAAGGTAAAAAACAAATGCCAATATTAAGAGAGGAGGTAATACTCCTTTTTTAAATTGGTCGATATAAGGTTGTTTTTTTGCATAAATATGAGCAAAGTAAATGATCATAAATACTTTAACAATTTCTGAAGGTTGAAATGTAAATGGGTATGCAAGCCATCTTCGAGCCTCATTTCGCACAACGCCAATACCTGGAATTAATACGAGAAAGAGTAGAATAATTGAAATAATGATTAAAAATGGGCTTAACTTTCCTAAAGTCTTTAATGAAATAAACGACATGACAGCAAAGACTGATAATCCCAGAACGAGAAACACTAATTGACGCATAAAGAAGTAATGACCATGATCATATTGTAATGTACTAAGCGTATAGCTAGAGCTGTAGATCATAATCGTACCAAAAACTGATAGTGCTAAAACAACCGCAATCAGTCCATAATCAAATTTTTTCAGTCGTTTCTTCATAATCATTTCCCCTATTCCATTGATTCGTCCTCACCAAACATGTAAGTTTTTGTTCTTAGATGGACACTTGTGACTAACCCTAGGGCCATCATATTCGTTAATAATGAACTCCCACCATAACTGATAAATGGCAGTGCAATACCTGTAATCGGCATTAAACCAATTGTCATACCGATATTTTGGAAAATTTGAAACGTATATAGTGCGATAACACCAATGCAAATATAAACACCAAATAACGAATTGGCATTTATCGCAATCGTGATAATTCGATAGATAAGTAAGAAAAATACGATAATTAATAGACTTGTCCCAATAAAGCCAAACTCCTCACCAATGACAGCAAAAATAAAATCAGTGTGAACCTCAGGTATACGTCCACTTTGAACTTGATAGCCTTGATTAAAGCCAGAACCAGTAAGTTGTCCCGATCCAATGCCGAGTAGTGCTTGTTGGAGCTGGTAGCCAAATCCTTGGGAATGCTCGGCAGGATTTAACCAACCATAAATTCTTGAAAGTTGGTGACTATGAATAAGCTTACTAAAAAGCTCAAAATTATTAAAATATAAGAAGACTAACGCGCCTAATCCACTGATTCCTAATGCCGTAAGTAAATAACTCATTTTTAATGAAATACTTGATGTGTAAATTAACATCGCAACAGCAAAGATAATCATTAAAGTTGTTCCTAAGTCAGGCTGTCTTAGGATTAAGACAAGTGGTATTGCTGTAAAGAAGAGTATTTTAATTGTTACAACAATGCTTTCTTTAAAACTAAGTCTGCTCTTTCCTAGTTTTGCAAGTAATGATGATATTAAGATAATTAAGAAGAACTTCATAAATTCTGAAGGCTGAACATCAATAACTTTCAAACTAATTGCACGCTTCGCACCAAGTTTCTCAACACCAAATACCTCAACAGCCATTAGTAGAAGTATGCCACAGATATAGAGTGGGATTGTTAGCTTCTCAAGTATTTCAAAATCAATTGAAGCAACGACCATCATGGCGATAAAACCTAGTCCATAAAAAACTAATTGTCGTTTAACAAAGTATGTACTATCTCCACTGGCATATTGACCAGAGGCACTATAAATAGCTACTAGGCTAAAGATTGCAAGGATAAAGACTAAAAATGCAATTGTATAATCAATTGGAATTCTTCTAGATTGGAGATTGTTTTGTGTTTCCATTTATATTCCTCATTTTCTAAAACGGATTATTAGACATTGTTTTATGTGTGTATTCTTATCATATCAAAAAAAGCTAAAAGGTGTTAATCAGATCAAATTATCTGAAAATTTATCAAGACTTGACGAAAAAGTCTATTTCGATTATATTATAAACACGCTATAAATTAAATAGGACTTAAGCGTATAAATTAACCTTAATAACCTATCCCATATTACGGGCTGTTAGTTCAGCGGGAGAACGCTTCGTTGACATCGAAGAGGTCACTGGTTCGATCCCAGTACAGCCCATAGTAAAAAAGCTTGACCCAATATGGGTTAAGCTTTTTTTTGCTGTTTATTTTTTTGTGGGTTCGTTTTTTTTCTAAACATTGATACGATGATCAATAGGAATGGGATGAATATAGCGACTGTCATATCATAATACGACCAATATTTGGAAATTATTTCGCTGTATTCAGTATAATTTGAAGCAACGAGTATTGACGTTCCAAATAAAATAAAGCCAAATGGATAAGTTAACTGGCGATAATTTTTCAAGTTAAATAGTTGCTTCACACCAATGTGAAATGCATAAGAGTACAGCGTAATTTTAATAAAAACAGTAATCATCCAAAAAATTGCAATTAATCCTTCGATCCTCTGAATGTAGTGCCCGACAGAAATTGACCGTGCTAAGATGAAGGTAGGGTATACGTTACGGATCGTTGTTGGTACGCCTAAAACGATAGTACATAGTAAAACATTAATAAATAATGCAGTACCTCCAAATAATGCACCTGTTAAAAAGTTTTTTCTGAATTTATTTTTTTTCAGTATATTCGGTATAAACATTAAGATAACGATTAACTCCATGAATGGAAATGACGTTGCGATAATCGTTCCATTGATTACTGGTTTAAATCCATGTCCGAGTAATGGCCGAATCCACTCGATTTGAATACTAGGTAATACTAGGGTAAACAATGTCACCAAAAATAAGAAAACGACAGGATAGAAAACTTCACTCACACGTGCAAGTGTTGCTAATCCAGATCGAACGCCAAAGATAATAACAGTAATAAACAATAAATTAATGACCTTTATGGGCGTTTCAAGCAAAATTTGTGTCGTAATAAAATCGCCTAATTCACGTAAAAGGATGGAGACTGAGAATAGTAAATAAAGTAAAAAAAACATTACGACAATTGAGCCAATTGGCTTACCGAGAATTTTTAGAATTACCTGTACAAAGGATAGATTCGACTGAAGTTTACTTACTTTTACAAACAAAAGTACTACGAGTGAACCAAAAAGTAAACTTAATAACATCGAGATCCAAGCATCCTGTTTAGCGACAATTGCTACTGATGCTGGTAAGACTAATATGGCATCACCAACTGTTATGAGCGCAACCATAATGGTAAGTTGATAGGAATTAATCATTTCTTTTGTACTCATTTTAAGTAAGATCTCCTTAACTAAGCCAACTTGCGACAAGTTGGCTTATTGGCTGATAGACTATCTTAAGCCATTTAATTAAACTTGGAACTTTAATGTTTATATTAGCAATCAAATTTATCCCAATACCAATGATTAGGAACATAAAAAAGCTTACTTTATCACTTTTGATATTTTTTTGTTTGATTGTTGGATATTCTATGAAAATGATCATAGCAGCGACAAATAAAATGATTATTATTTTCAACATAACTTACTCCTGAATGTACTGTTGAATTGAATTTTTTGTAGAGCCTAATTGTGTAATGTTCACACCCACATCAATATTGACCTCTAAATTCGCAAAATGCTCTTGCCAATCGTCTTTAAGCTCTGCCCAAACTTTAGGATGATAACGATAGATATCTTCACCAAAGCCAAAGATGTCTAACTGATATTCCGATTGAATCATTTTAATAGATGTTTGAAGATCTGTTTTAAGTTGTTCTGCAAAATTTTTTTCTAGTTCGTTAATTGAATTGGGATCTAATAAATCTAATGAACAATTGGATTCACCAATATTTGCGATTGAACGAATATTAACATCAATGAATGGTTTGCCTTCTTCATTTAGCTTAGCTTTACGTTTAGTTTTGGATTGGAGAATTTCTAAAGATATCTTTCCGCTGTCGGAACAAGTATAGTTTTCAATGGTGTGAGTAATATTGTCTGTCAAATAATTCACCGATTTTATAACCTCTGAATCAATATAACCAATAAGCTTATCCTCTTGTAGGATCCCTGCACCGTTGTAAATATAAGTAGCAGGTGGTTCTGTGCTTTCAGTGTTAGCTTTCGTCGGCCCAACTTCTAGATCACCCACAACATCAATAACAGGGATAATAGGACTTCGCCCAGGTAATGCGATTATATTTAAAAAGTCCCTCATATCCATAATATGAGTACTACCGGTAATATCTGCTGATATCTCTAACATAGAAAGGATCGCTTTCATTGGGATTTTTTCAGTTACGGTTTGCATTTTTAATATATCTTTAGCTTCTGTATCCCTAGTTAATATAATCAAGAAATCAGAACGAAAGTCATTATCACGTGAAAAATAGTCGATAACTGCAGCGATCCCTTCTTTAGCGACCTCCTGACTAATGATAAGCGCTTGTAAGTGAGAGCCATAGGGCCTCTTTGAGTTTGTAAGGCTTAATTTTCTCGTCGCATCATACATCGTTACCCCAAACTCACTCCGAACATTGACAGGAATCACACCGCTCGTACCTAACTGTGAGGTTACTTCACTTGAATTGACGGTTTGTACACTAACTCGATAACCATCCTCAGCTTTATCGATAGCAACGCCAGTAGCTACTGCTAATTCATTTAATTCTTTTTTATCCCAGCATCCAGAAAGAATCAAAATACATATGATTAATAGTAGCCGAAAGTGTAGTTTCATAATAAACGAATCCTTCCTTCTAGTTCAATTGTGTGGTTTCTCATATTTTTGTTAGCATCAATCATCACTAGTTTAAGTATCTCAAACCTAAATTGCTTATCATTTCGGTGGTCGAGGCTTTGGTGTTTGATTTCTAATTAAATTCTTACGCTTTAATTCTTTTGGTCTTGTTCGCATGAACCAAAAGGGGAGTCGAATGAGTGTGTCTTTTTGTTCATCATTAATATAAGGTGCAATTGAGCTCATATATGGTACACCAAATGAGTGAAGATTACATAAATGTAAGACTAATGAGATAACCCCGATCATGACCCCGAATAACCCGAAGCTTCCGGCTAATAGCATTAACGGGAATCGAAGCATTCGAGTAGCAATAGATAAGTCATTAGATGGGAAAACAAATGATGCGATTGCAGTTGTTGAAACGACAATAATTAAAGCTGCTGATACAAGTCCTGCTTCAACGGCAGCTTGACCAATCACTAATGTACCAACGATTGAAATTGCAGAACCAATCACTTTGGGCATTCTCAAGCTTGCTTCTCGCAAAATTTCAAAAGCAACTTCCATTAACAGTGCCTCAAAAACCGCTGGGAAAGGGATCTGTTCTCTTTGTGCAAGCAAACTAAAAAGTAAATCAGTTGGAATCATTTCTTGATGAAATGTTGTGATTGCAATAAATAATGATGGAGCCAAAAAGGCAATTAAAAAACACATATATCGAAGTACACGTAACGCAGAGCTTATGCCGGCTCTTGCATAATAATCCTCAGCAGCTTGAAAGAATTGGACAAATAATGCTGGTGCTAATAAGACGAACGGAGTCCCATCTACTAATATGGCAACACGTCCTTCTAAAATAGCACTTGCTACTACATCTGGACGTTCCGAATTATAGAGCGTTGGGAATGGTGTTAACGCTTCATCCTGAATCAATTCTTCAATATAGCCACTTTCTAAAATGCCATCAATAGCTATTCGATCTAAGCGACTTTTTACTTCTGTTAGTAAAGCTTGATCGACTGTCCCTTCTAGATACATAATCGCCACATCTGTTTGAGTTACTGTGCCAATCACACGACTCTCCATCCATAAATTTGGTGATTTTATTTTCCGCCTAATTAAAGCAGTGTTGGAACGGAGGTTCTCTGTAAATGATTCTTTAGGTCCTCGTAAGACACTATCATTCGTGGATTCTGTAATACTTCTTTGATTCCACTTTCTTAGACCGATTTCAAATCCTTCTGTTTGGCCGTCGACGAGGAATATGACACTCCCTGAAAGTAAACTAACTAATATCGCATCAAGATCACTGATTTCTTTTACGTCAGTTGCGTTCAATACTAGATTTTTTAACTGATCCAATAACGAATTTTTATTTTGAAACTGATTTTCTTTAATATTGTTAAACTTTGCGCCTAACAGTTCATCAATTAACATTTGGAGTGCTACTGTGTCTGTTAATCCATCTGTATAAAATACTGCGACAGATATCTTAGGGTTTGCACCGAGCTTAAACTCTCTTATTACAATATCTTGACTATTTCCTAGCTTTTCAAGAATCGTTTGTTTGTTTTGTTCTAATGAAGCTGATAATGATTCTTTTACTGGTAGTGTTCTTTTCCACATGATAGTTGATCACTCTTTTATTCATGACTTTTAAGTAAAGATTATATTTAACGGAACTATACATTAAAGTATTTCCAGACACGGAGTTTTTATCCTGAGTTATTTTAGTCGTACCATAACCTCTATTTAATTATTTAATGAGACAGTTCAGTTTCAGTCTTGTAAAGAGAGAGTAGTTCAAGACAAAAAAGTTATCTAGATTATTATTTAGTCGTATCAGTTTTTTATACCTAATTGAAATTGTATGGTATGATTTTAATTAGGCTGTTTTTAAAGGAGCGATTATGATTGGTGAAAAGTTATGATTTTACACAAGGGAATATATTCAAGCAACTTTTTGTATTTTCTGGGCCAATTATTTTAACTAATTTACTTCAAATCTCATATCAATTTATCGATAGTTTATGGGTAGGTAATTTAATTGGTGAAGAAGGATTAGGGGCAGTTTCCTTAGCTGGTACAGTCTTAACAACAGTGTTAGCGTTTGTGATTGGTTTAAATAATGCAGCATTAACAATTTTATCACAACAAAAAGGTCGTGGTAGTGAAGCGGGATTAAAGCGATATTTAAATGCATTTATCGTCATCTTAACAGTGCTATCACTGGTATTTGGTATCTTTGGCTTTCTATTCTCGGAGCCTATATTACGATTAATGGGTACACCAGCCGACATGCTAGACATGGCGGATGCTTATTTGAAAATAAGTTTTCTAGGAATTTTATTTATCTATGGATATAATTTTATAGGGACGGTATTTCGTTCAATTGGAGATTCCAAGACGCCATTATATTTTGTTCTGATTGCTGTTATTTGTAATGCGATTATCGATCCAATCTTTATTGCAGGATTTGGTTGGGGAATTAAAGGCGCGGCAATTGCGACAGTCTTTTCTCAAGCGCTGGCATTTCTGATAGGTGCGATTTATACATATAGACATAAGCTTGTACCATTAGTAAAGCCACACTTACCAGCTAAGAATGAGATTTTTACAATCTTAAAATTAGGGGTTCCTGCTGGACTTCAAATGAGTGTGATTTCGGCAGGTAGTATGGCGATTATGGGAGTGGTTACCTCGTTTGGCTCACCGGTTGTTGCTGGTTATGGAGCTGCAAAACGATTAGATAGTATAATTATGCTACCAGCTCAAGCTCTGGGCACATCAGTTAATAGTATGGCTGGACAAAATATTGGAGCTGGTAATTGGAAAAGGGTTCACAAAATTACGTTATATGGCTTTATTTATAATGTTATCTTTATGTTGGGTTTTGCTGTTTTGATTTTTCTGTTTGCTGACTATGGAATTAAGTTATTTCTCCAGGAAGCACAGGCAGTTGACTTTGGGACGAAGTATTTAAAGATCATTGCTTTTTTCTATCCGTTTTTAGGGATTAATTTTATCCTGAATGGAACAGTAAGAGCCTCAGGCGCGATGTTTCAAGTATTAGTCCTTAATTTTATTTCATTTTGGATCTTACGTTTTCCCTTAACATCTATATTTGCTCAGCGTTTTGGTGAGAATGGTATTGGCCTTGGCATGGGGCTAAGCTTTTTAGTTAGTAGTATCGTTGCTTTTCTCTATTATCAATTTGGTAAATGGCGACATAAAGATCTCATTAGGGAAAAATAATATTCTATATCGTTGTTTTTAAATTTGCTCAGCTAAAATAATTTTTCATATTAGAAGGAAGTGGAGATTTTGATTCGTCGTTTTTTTTCTTACTATAAGCCGCATAAGCGCTTATTTATTGTTGATTTTGCATCTGCAGTTATCGTAGCATTATTGGAGTTGTTTTTCCCTGTTGCAGTTCAGTGGTTTATTGATGAACTATTACCGAGTGGAAATTGGAATCAAGTAGTAAAAATAAGTATTTTATTATTTATCGCTTATTTATTAAGTACATTTTTACAATACGTTGTAACCTACTATGGTCATAAATTGGGTTTGAATATTGAATCTGACATGCGTGAAGAATTGTTTAATCATGTTCAAAAACAATCTTTTCGCTTCTTTGACAATACGAAAACGGGTCATATTATGAGTCGAATCACTAATGACTTATTCGATATTGGAGAGCTTGCTCACCATGGACCAGAGGACTTCTTTATTGCTGTGATGACGTTTATTGGTACATTCTCGATTATGTTTACAATTAATACGCGACTCACAGTGATCATCATGTTTATTATCCCTATTTTAATTGTATTAATGAGTTATAGTAATGTGAAGATGAGTCAGACTTGGCGAAAGATGTATGATCATATTGCTGACGTTAATGCTCAAGTTGAAGATGCTGTTTCAGGGGTTAGAGTCGTACAATCTTTTACTAATGAACAACATGAAATGGATCAATTTGCAGAAAACAATAACCTATTTAGATCAGCTAAACTAATGGCTTATCGTGTGATGGCTATTGTACATTCGAACATTTATTTAGTCATGCGCTTTGCAATTCTTTTTGTACTTGTGGTAGGGGCATGGCTAAGCTTTAATGATCAATTGTCTTATGGAGAACTCGTTGCATTTGTTTTATATATGAATGTATTGTTTAACCCGATTCAAAAGATAAGTGCATTACTTGAACTTTATCCAAAGGGAATGGCGGGTTTCAGACGTTTTACTGAATTGATTGACGTTGAGCCAGAGGTTGAAGACCGTCCGGGTGCGATGGAAGCAACGAACCTAAAAGGGGATATCGTTTTTGACGATGTAACATTTGGTTATGAGAAAACGCAAGCTCCAATCTTAAAAAATGTGAGTTTTAATGTGAAGGCAGGAGAAACGATCGCACTTGTTGGACCTTCTGGTGCTGGAAAAACAACGATATCAGCACTAATTCCTAGATTTTATGATGTCGATCGAGGAAGTATTTCGATTGATGGTGTTGATATTCGTGACTATACTAAAACGTCATTAAGACATCAAATCGGTACAGTCCAACAGGATGTTTTCTTATTTACCGGAACTTTAAAAGAAAATATTGCTTATGGAAAGCTAGATGCTACTGATGAAGAAATCATAGAAGCAGCTAGACAAGCCCATATGGAAGATTTTATTAATGAGTTACCAGATGGTTATGATACACAAGTTGGAGAGCGTGGTTTTAAACTATCAGGTGGACAGAAGCAGCGCATTGCGATTGCGAGAATGTTTTTGAAAAATCCTCCGATATTAATATTAGATGAAGCTACATCTGCATTGGATACAGAAACAGAAATGATTATTCAAAAAGCACTAAATGACCTGGCGAAAAACAGAACAACTATTGTTATTGCTCACAGACTTGCAACGATTAAGAATGCAGATCGAATTATGGTTGTCACAAAAGATGGAATTGCTGAAGAGGGTAGTCATGATGAATTAATTGAGCAGGATGGTATTTTTGCAAAGCTTCATAAAATTCAAATGAAATAACAGGTATATCAATGGATTTTGGTCACGAGTGTGGACTAATTTATCATGATATACTTATACGAAAAAACAGGCGCAAATTTTCGCGCCTGTTAAATTTATTTTTCGATTCTTAGATTTGACAGTGTTAAATATTGTCCTTCTGAGACAGTAATGTACGTGTTACTCTCAATATTATCATTTGTGACTATATCTTCTAAGCGATGTGAACTACTAGAGCTAACTTCTAAATACCCCATACCTAATGGTGCATCTTCATTTAATAAAACTTGATATTCACCAGGCTCTATATCGACACCAACCTTATACATTCCATCACGATAAATACCGTCATCAGGTATGACAGATGGGGCTTGATCTACAGGGTACATTTTGCCACTTTGTAATTTGAAATACTCACCATCATTTAATGTAACGTACGTATGCGCATCATTCATTAAGTTATCATTAAAAATTATACTATCTAATTCCCCAGTACTATCTGAGGCACTTTCGATATAACTCATCCCATCAGCAAAGACTAAATATTCACCTGCAGGGATATCGCTGCCAACTTTATATGTTCCAGACTTAATTGCTTCAAATTCATCTTCCTGATCAGTCGGATCCTCTTCAACTTCATCAATGTCTGTATCATCAGCTGGATCTTCAGTTACATCAGGCTCATCAACATTCGTTTCATCAGTTACTTGAGGTTGATCATCAGTTGTCGTTGGATCCTCTTCATCATCATTCGAAAATAATGCAAATAAAACGACAATGATGATTAACCAAAACCACCATCTTTGATAAAATTTCTTATCTCTATCTTTAGCCATTAACTTATCGCTCCTTTATAGAGTTATCAACCGCATAAAATATAGTTTTATTATTGATTAGTTTCGAAAAAATATGCAGTAAGTTATTTCGGTTTGTCGAGATGCGAGCATAATGATGGCTATTTAGCTTTTCTGAAATACGCACGCTATGAAATAGATAGAATTATGTCAGTTAAGCTTGCTCTAGCTGTAAAGCTAATAGTTGTTGAATTATTAATAAAACCGCATCCTCTTCATTTGAGCGTGTAATAAAACTTGCGCGCTCTTTTAATTCTGCTAGCATTGGAAATAACTTTGGTTGATCAATTTTTATGACTTGAATGAATTTCATAATGACTTAATTGGCTATAAAACACGAACAATTGGGTTACAGGTGACGCGGTGATTTCCACTCTAGGCGGACGCTTTCCGCGGGATCGGCCTCAGCTAATTGATAAAAGCTTTCCAAGCTTTTATCACTGGATCTTCGGACACGATTGTTCCCGCTGGAGTCGCCGCCTGCCGTTCTAATCACTTGATTAGGCTTCTTTATTTACGTATGATATTGTATTTTCATTTGTAATTGTTCGTGTTCTTAACTAGATTTTGTATTATGAAATTGACTCACTTAAATAAAGCATGAAGAATAAATAATGATGAGCTGCTTAAACTTACTTTTATCTATGGTCTGAAATTTATAATTGCTCTATATTCTTACTAAAGTTTAATTTAACTAATTCTAGAATAGTTCATGCTATAATAGGATAGATTTGAAGATAGATGTAGAGGAGATTAGTCTTTATGAAACAAAAAAACTTTATCGATTGGTGGTTACGCTTTATTAAAGGGATTTTTATTGGCTCAGGCTTTATTTTACCTGGTGTTAGTGGCGGAGCCTTAGCCGCGGTATTTGGCATTTACGAGCGAATCATCTTATTTTTAGCTAATTTAACGAAAAATTTTAAAGATAATGTACGGTTTTTCTTCCCAGTAGGTCTAGGGGCAGTAACAGGGATCTTTCTACTATCATTTGCGGTCAGTTTTTTATTAGGTAATTATGAAACAATTATCCTTTGGTTCTTCGTTGGATGTATTGTAGGTACCGTACCAGCGCTTTGGAGAGAAGCAGGTAAACGGGGGCGAAATAAAAAGGATATCGTTAATACAGTCATTACATTTATAGTGTTTTTCTTGTTTTTATCGTTTGGTGAACAGCTCCTTACGACTACGATTGAGCAAAATATTTGGACATGGACAATTGCGGGTGGTTTAATTGGGTTAGGGATGATCGTACCTGGACTCAGTCCATCAAATTTCTTAATTTATTTTGGTATGTATAAAGCAATGTCTGATGGGATAAAGAATCTTGATTTTGGTGTTATTATTCCAATTGGTGTTGGTGCTGTATTATGTGTATTAGCACTTTCAAAATTAATTGAATTTATTCTGGACCGTGCGTATTCGACACTATTTCATTTTATTTTAGGTGTTGTTTTTGCATCAACAGTTATGATTATTCCAACAAATTATCAGGGGATTAATTGGATAGGAATACTTTTATGTGTAGTTCTTTTTGAATTAGGAATATTACTTGGTTGGTGGATGAGTGAGTTGGAGCGACGCTATACGTAAACTGATTAATCGCTAAAGGAGCAGGTCATTGGTTAGTGTTTTTACTGATGTTATACAATATCGTGGTTCACATTATCAATTTGGATTTGAGCAAGGTAAGCAATTAAAATCATCGATTCTATTAAGAAATCGGCAAATTCAATCAAAGAAGCGGCGCAAACGTCACTTTTATACAGATGTAAATGAGGCAGTACAATTACTTAACCAATTTAGCCCAATGCTTTTAGCTGAGATAGAGGGGTTAGCCGATGGGTTAGACTGGTCATTTGAGCAAGCAGTTAGAGCATTTAGTGGTTACTATTTAGAAGAGGAAAGAAGCGGTTGTTCGATTATGACAGGTCATGACTTCCTTGTACGTAATTATGATAGTCATCCAAGTAGTTATGAAGGCCGTTTAGTTGTCTATCAACCAAATGATGGGGGATACGCAACAATTGGTCCATCAATGCAAATAACTGGTCGCATGGATGGGATTAATGAGAAGGGCTTTTCCATGGGGTATAATTTTACTAATCGAATTGGTTCTGATGATGGGTTTGTCTGTAATATGATAGGACGCATATTATTAGAAAACTGCGCAACAGTTGATGAAGGTATTGAATTATTGAAAGCTATACCACATCGAAGTGCTTTTTCTTATGTGTTATTTGATCTTACAGGAAGATCTGTTGTCGTAGAGGCTAGTCCGAGAAGTGTTGTTGTAAGGCCAGCTAATATGTGTACAAATCATTTTGAATTACTACATGAAGAAAATCGTTATCAAAGTGATGAATCGATTGAACGATTAAATAAAATCAAAAGCAGTTGGCAACCCAATTTATCAATTAGAGAGGCCTATCAAATGTTTAATGATCGAGCAAACGGGATTTTCTCTGATCGATATGGCGCTTGGTCAGGTACGCTTCATACAAGCTATTATGAGCCAACTACATTAACAGCACTTTACGGAATTGGTGCTAATCAAATACCTGTTCGAATTAATTTGGCAAATTTTTTAAAAGGCGAAACGATTCGAATTAAGCGAGTGACAGGTCAATTAAATGCAGATGTACCTTTTATCAATGATAAATATTCAATTGAATTAAAATAACCTCCCTAAGATTTTTAGGGAGGTTTGCTTGTTTATAATTGAATACCTAATTGCTCAGCTTTCTTACGAATGTAAGCTGTTGCTTTGTCGTATTCTGCTTCTGTATCAAGGTGCTCCATCATTAGTGGAATCTCAGGACCGAGCTTGTCCATACCCAGTAAGAATGCATCATAATCAAGAATACCTTCACCAGGTATTACTTCACTTAAATGTGTTGTAAGCTCTGTTCCAAGTGCAATATCTTTTGCGTGTGCAGTTTTTGTATAAGGTCCTAATTTTTCAAAGAACTCTTCAATCAGCTCACGATTACGATACACTTTTCTTGGACTATTAAGCATATTCACAGGGTCAAAGTGAACAGCAAATTCTTTACGATCAATTGCTTTCATAAGCTCTAAGTATGTTTCTGTATCATCTGGTAGTGCCCATGGCATCATTTCCAGGGCAAAGAATGTGTTAGTAGGCTTTACATCGTCAATAATCTCTTGAACTGTTTTGACAATTAAATTAAAAGTTGCTTCAGAGAAATTATCAGGATGGGGAGCATCCCACTGATTGCCTCGAGATCCAGAAATATTAACACATACATTAGCTCCAATTCGATCTGCAAGTCTTAATTGATCTTTACAATAGTTAATTGCTTTTTCACGCACGACTGGATCAGGACTTATTGGATTTGACCAAGCGCCTACTTCTGCAATAACAATATCTGCAGCTTCAGCGGCTTTCTGATAGCTTAAGATTTCCTCATCACTTGCTGTATGATCGATTGGAAATACAGCAGCACGATAGTTTTTTTCTTGTAATTTTTTTATCCATTTTTCAGGTGTAATATCTTCAATAAAAACTTGTCCACCTAAACGCATATAACCCCTCCCTTTCAAATAACATGTTACCGCTTACTCTATTATAGTATAGCTTATTGTCTATATATAGACGAGTTTTTTATATTAGCTACTTTTTTGGTTGGTTTTGGTGGATTTTCTATAGTTTATTAGGAAAAGTGTATAAAACCGAGGTTTAAGTTTATAGACAAAATCGCTAAACTTATGATGGATGATAGGCTTAGTGAGGAGTGGACATCATGCAATACGAAAACCCAGTAATAAAAGGATTCTATCCAGATCCAAGTATTGTTAGAGTGGATGAAACGAATTATTATATGGCAACAAGTTCTTTTGAATACTTCCCGGGTGTACCAATTTTTCATAGTGTCGATCTTGTCAACTGGCAACAGATTGGTCATGCCTTAACAAGAAAGTCACAACTCGATTTATCAAACACCCCAAGTTCTTCAGGTATTTACGCACCGACTCTACGTTACCATCAAGGAACATTTTATTTAATTACAACAGATGTCCGAGGGATCGGGAATTTTTACGTTACAGCAAAGGATCCCCGCGGTCCATGGTCTGAACCGATTAAGATTCCATATGGAAATATTGATCCATCACTTTTATTTGATGAGGATGGCAAAGTTTATGTAACGGTTCAAAATGGAGCTGGGTTAGATTCACATGTGATTCAATATGAAATTGATCCTTTAACAGGTGAGGCGTTAACTGAACCTGTCAGAATTTTTGATGGAGATGGGGGCGAATGGACTGAAGCGCCGCATCTATACAATATTCATGGTTTATATTATTTACTTTGTGCAAGTGGGGGAACAGGACTTAATCACCGTGCGATAATTGCAAGAAGTGATCAACCGTACGGACCATTTGAATTATGTGAGATGCCAATCTTAACCCATAATCAATTACCCGATCACCCAATTCAAGCACTTGGTCATGCTGACTTTGTCGAAGATAATGATGGCAATTGGTGGGCAGTATTTTTAGCAACTCGCCCAGTCCAAGGTAAATACACAATCTTTGGTCGAGAAACATTCCTAGCACCAATTGAGTGGACAGAAGATGGTTGGCCGATAATTGATCCTAATAAAGGAACAGTTAATCAACTGATGGAATCTACAGAGTTGACGGCAACTAATATAAATAGACCTAATGAGTTTTTTACTGATTTTAAAGAACGAAAAATGTTACCAAACTGGTATTACTTAAGATATCGAGACGAGAATTCGTATTTACATCTTTGTAGTCGAAATGGTTGGTTAAGATTAGATGGAAATAAGGATACTTTAAATGATCAATTAGGTGTACCGGCGTTTATTGCTGTTCCGCAAACTGATATCGATATTGAAGTGTCTACTGAAATGTTATTTTCACCTGAACAAGATCAAGAAGAAGCGGGATTGGTTGCGCGCTTGAATGAACGTGCACATTATGACCTCGTTATAAAACGGATAAAAGGTAAGCGTTATCTTTTAGCTCGTCAAACAGTTACAGGTGACACGGTCGTCTTAGCAAATGTTCTAATCAAAGAAGATCAATTAGAATTGAAGTTTGCGATCGATCAAGAATACTATTATTTCTTATATAAGGCAAAAGGTAAGTCATGGGTTCAATTAGCGAAGAGTCCATTAAAATATTTATCAGTCGAAGAGAATGGTGGTACAGGAGCTGTATTCACTGGCGTTATGCTTGGACTATATGCAACAGGAAATGGTCAAGATAGCAAAACACCTGCGTATTTTAATTGGTTTAAAATTAAACGAACTAATCAAAAGACAGAATAAAAAGGTTGTACAATATATAACGTTGGTGAGTTTGAAAACTTACTAACGTTATTTTTTTATTTTAAGTATGCACTTACCATATATTCAGAATAGTTTTATTCACACATACAACAACGGTCAAATTGAAGGGATTAACAGTTTGAGTCAAGTATTTGTAGGCAATTTTTCTACGTTAATAATGAAAGCGGATTCATCATTTTAAGGTGACCCCTTGATAAAGTTTTTGCCTTTTTTAAAAACCAGATAACTCCTTTAACACGTTGTATATCGGAATATTTGCCTTTCCTTTTAGGTACATAAGATTGTCTCTGGTAACCTGACCAATGGTTCTTTTAACCTTTTCTTTATAATGTCTTGGTGGTTTCTTTTCCAGCTCGATTTCTGTCCATTTATCTATTCGCCCGAATAAAGTCTTTAGGGACAAATTATCCAAGAAGGCCACTAATGCAGTGCCCATGGCACTTACACCTTTATCCGACCAACTACGGCCATTTTTTAGTCTTTTGGCAAACACACTCATGGTTCCCTCTGCGCTTCCCATTGGACGCATACCAGTTGTATCAATTCCCTGTTCTTTTAACCATATTCTATAATCTCCCAATGCTTCTGGATATTTTTCTAATTGGCGGATAAACGACACAAGTCGTTCCTCCTTCTCCTCATCCTCAAGCGTTCCTACGGCACTGTTAAGCTCTGTTAAGAACGTTTTGTATTTGTATGCCGCAAGGGCTTTACGAATGGACCGATAACGAGGATGCTTGCTGAATATACTCTTAACCTCTCGTGCCACATGAAAGCGATCAAGAGAAAAGAATACACGACCTTTAAAATACTCACGACAGGATGTAATCCAGTTGGCACCATCTCCATTTATAACCAGCTTGTGAAAAGTCGGGTCATATTCGAAGTTTTCAATTAGAAAGTCCTCAAAAGCCTCCCAAAAGGGTTGCTTTCCTTTGTGAATAAAATGACGTTTGTTCTTAAGGCTAACCCGTTTTCCATTGACTTCCCATCCTTGATGGACAGCTGCTATTTTCTCTTCTTTTCCCTTTTTCCATTTACCTTGGCGTTTTACAAATAAACCATCTACTTCTACAAATAAGACGGGTTGGAGTATAGGTTCACGCTTTTTAGGTTTACACGTAACCTCTAATAGGTGTTGACGAATTGCCTCATGACTGATAACCCGGTAACCTAATAGAGTTTGTAATGTATTAGCTGCATTTCGATAGGAGCGACCCTTAACAGCTAGCTCAATGGCAGCTTCCTCAATCAATGGACTAAAAGAACCGGCCTCCTCAAACTCTAGATAACGATCAAGAAGATAGACATATTCCCCAGTTGATCGGTCAAGGTAATAATTGCGATATAATTCAATCTCACCAAAGAGACTAGCTATATTAAACTTTCTTTTATCAATAAGACGATAGCGCTTTTTATCACGTTCATCGGCAATCTGTTGGTCCATATCCTCCAAGACCTGTTTCATAACGAAACCAAAGGTTTCTTGTAATTGTCTCCAAACCAATTGCTCAATTTGTTTTAAATTTGGGTATTTTATGATATTCTTTTCCATGAGGGATTCTCCTTTCGGTAATGGTGTTTTAGTAGACTATCATTTTACCAAGGAGTGTCCCTTTTTTCATGACTTTTGCTTTGTTTCCTACCGCGCTATCGCTTGCTGGCCCCTTCACTTAGTGAAGGGGTTAATATATTTTTGCGCCCACAATAATTTTACTCATACGGATTAACAACAAGATCAAGGTACTAAGCAAAGTCGCATACGGTTATCGTAATTTTAATAATTTCAAGAAACGAATTATGATTCACTTCAAGTTTAAATCAATAGAAACAAATTTGAGTAAAAAAATGCAAAAAGAAACACGATAAGAGGCAGCCATTTAATTTAGACGTGAAAAATAGCAGGTGAAATACACGAGACTCCTGCGGGAATAAATCTTTTCGGTGGGACGAGTAATCGCAGTCCCAGCACGAGCTGAAGATCCACTAAGGCAAGCGCTCTTTGCTTGCCTTAGTTAGCTAAAAGCCGTGCCCGCGGAAACATACTAAGATTAGTAGTACAAGACCTAGGCCAGGTTTTGTGCTACTATTTTTTTATAGTAGAAGTGAAGTAAAGCCGAATCACGCTAAGGACCTTGAGTTCGACGATCGGAAACTGGCTAACTTCACTCCCTTATTTGAATCAGCTTAGTATGTTGGGTCCCCAGAGACCGTGTATAAGAAAGTGGAATCGATAAGGTAAAGTGGAGACTTCTACAAAAATATTAAGGAGGAGAAGAAAATGAGATGCGTTATTGCTTTCGACGTTAGTCGAAAGAGTAGTACCATGGCCGCTTACAACGAGCAAGGTAACTGTGAATTTGAAGGGAGGTTAATTCATTCAAAAACGGGATTCTCTAATTTAAGTAAAATCATTAAAGATCTAAGTGAAAAGAATAATTATACCTTAGAATTTGTTTTTGAAGCGACTGGAGTATATTCGGCTGCTTTAGAACGATTCTTACGAGAGAATAATCTCGTTTATTATTCTTTAAATCCTTTATTAGCACACCTTAACACCCAATCTCTAAGAAGAAACAAAACAGATATAAGTGATGCGCATCAACTGGCTAATAATCATTTTAAAAACGATTATTTCCAAACTTATCGCGAAGATTCTTATTACGAACAGATGCGTACAATGTCACGTCGCTATGATGAGATTATGAAAGAGAGGATTCAGTACAAAAATCGACTACATGCATCATTACAATTATCTTTCCCAGACTTTGATACGGCTTTTATTAACAAATCAAAACTTTATTATAATCTTGTACAAGTATTCCCTCACCCAAACTTGATATTAAAACGATCTAAAACAGTTATTAAAAATCGTATTAAAAAATGCACTAAGAAAAACTATTCATTAAAAAAGTTAGAGGAAAGAGCAATTTTATTGATTGAAATCGCAAAGGATTCATTTCCAGCAGTTGATGAAACAGACTATTCTTGTGAGTTAGTAAGGGATTATGCCAAGAAAATATTAGAGATGGAGGAAGAGCAAGATGAAATCATTCAAAGAATGACAGAAATGTCAAAAGACCGTAAAGAATACAGGATCCTTCGGTCATTTCCCGGAATAAAAGATAAATTAGCCTGTAGAATCATAGCTGAACTAGGGGATTTAACACGTTTTAAAAATAATAAACAACTAAATGCATACGCCGGTATAGATATCGTAAGATATCAGTCTGGAAATATGGAGTATAAAGATCGTATAAATAAACGCGGTAATAGTAGACTGCGTGGTATTTTGTATTTTATGATTGTCTCAATGCTTTCTGCTAAAGGAAAACAAATAAATCATTTAGTTGATTATTATTATAAATTAAAAAAACAACCCTATAATAAGCATCATAAGGTTGCAGTAGTCGCTTGTATGAATAAATTCTTGAAAGTCGCATTTCATCTTATTCAAAACGACCTATTGTATGATTATGAGAAAGCTTCAAGCCAACAATAATCATACTATGATTTAATTATAACACAATAGACCTTGAAAAAAAGACAAAAAACACAAGGTCTATTCGAAGTGCAAAATTTTAATTAATTCCCGGAGGGGTACCCCTCCGGGAATTAATTAAAAAAAGGGATTTAAACACTTGACTAAACGTAAGAAAGCGAGTGTATTTCACCTGCGGTGAACAAGTTGTATCTTTATTAAAACTAAGATAAATTTATTTTCGACTAATTATAAAACCTACCAACACTATTTGACATTGAACCAATAAACAACAGTCCAATTAAATGGACTGTTGTTTCATTTCTTTTTCTTTGAGTATTTTGTTAAAGTTGCTGAAAAAGATAATGACTGTTACTGCAACTGCGATAAAGTCAGCAATTGGTTCAGCAACAAGCACACCAAATACTTTATTCGTAAAGAAGAATGGTAAGATTAGAATTAATGGGATTAATAAAATTACCTTTCTCAGTAAAGCTAAGAATAGTGACATTCTTGCTTGACCGAGTGCGATAAATGTTTGCTGACAAGCGATTTGAGCACCAAACATAAAGACGACACCCATATAAATACGCATATTATTCGTTGTAACCTCAACCAAAGATGGATCGCTTGTGAATAGTGCAATAAAAATATTTGGAAAGAATTGAACTACAATCCAAAATATTGTTGAATAAGCGATCGAACTAATAAATAGATATTTAAATGCTTTTTTAACCCGATCAAATTTATTTGCACCGAAATTGTAACTAATAATTGGTTGTGCACCTTGAGTAAGCCCCATTAATGGAAGCATTAATATTTGCATTAAACTTGCAGTGATTGTCATCGCACCAACATTTAAATCACCGCCATATTTTTGGAGTGATGTATTAAATGTAATGTTTAATAAGCTCTCAGTACTTTGCATAATAAATGGTGATACACCTAAGCTAATGATAAGTATGACATAAGATTTCTTTAATCGAATATATTTAGGGTGTATTTTTAGTGTTGATTTTTTACCTGTTAAGAATTGCATGACCCATACAGCTGATACAGCCTGTGAAAAGACCGTTGCAATCGCAGCTCCTTTTACACCCATATCGAATCCAAAGATTAAGATTGGATCGAGCACGATATTAAGTACAGCACCAATTAACACTGTTAACATACTATACTTAGCGAAACCTTGTGTTGCGATATATGGATTTAAACCGAGAGCAAATTGAATGGCAACTGATCCAATGATGACAATTTTAATATAGTCCCAGGCATAATCAATGGTTTGATGACTAGCACCGAACATGAATAGTAAATCTCTCCCAAAAATTAAAAAGACCGCTGTCAGTAGAATAGACAACGCAATCAATAATGCAATACTATTACCGAGAATTTTCTCAGCTTCATCCTTTTTTCCTTCACCTAGTTTAATCGCGGCTTGTGGGGCACCACCCATTCCGACTAGTGAACTAAATGCAGTAATAATCATAAAAATTGGGAAGCCTACCCCAACACCAGTTAATGCATCAGCACCAATATCTGGGATTCTACCGATATATATTCGATCGACGATATTGTAGAGCATATTAACGAGCTGTGCGAAAATATTTGGGATTGCAAGTGCAAATAAAAGCTTGCCTATCGGTGCACTGGCAAGTCTGTCTGTAGTTGTTTCCAAATTTCATTCCCCCTCTAAACTATCTTATCATAGTCATGATAAAAAAGCTGAGAATACAATCTAGCGATTTAAAGGCCTTGGATTTATATGCTCCAAGGCCTTTAGAGAAATTATAATAATGTTGACGCTCCGTCAATATATACTTCTGTTCCTGAGATATGGCTAGCTTGGTCAGAGCCGAGGAAGTACACAAGATCAGCTACTTCTTCAGGGGTACCAGGTTCACCATCTAACGGCTGCGATCCTTCAGGGTATTCTACTGGAATTTCTATTTTTTCAAGGTTTTCTTTTTCGGGAAATGTGTTTTCTTGAATATTAGTTTTTATCCAACCAGGACAAATAATATTAACTCGGATTCGATAGTTAGATAGCTCAAGTGCTGCCATTTTTCCAAAAGCCATTTGCCCAGCTTTACTTGAACTGTATGCTGCCATTCCAAAGCCAGCAAATTCTCTATTCCCATTAATAGAACTTGTAATCACAATACTACCACCGTTTTTTTTCATATGAGGGATGGCATATTTAACGGTTAAAAATGTTCCTTTTAAATTTGTTTCAAGAGTTTCATCCCATTCTGTTGGTGTAATATCTTCAATAGGCGCTAATTTGCCATTTATCCCAGCATTGGCGAAGACAAAATCCAATTGTCCAAAATGGTCAACAATTGAATTGATTGCTTGTTGAATTTGTTCAGGATCTTTGACATCAGCTTCAGCAATAAAAGCTTGGCCATTTTGATTTTCTATCGCCATTTTTACTTTTTTAGCATTTTCCTCTTTGATATCTATTAACCCGACTTTTGCACCAGCTTTTGCAAATCGAATTGCAGTTGCTTCCCCAATGCCGGAGCTTGCTCCAGTTATAATGGCTACGCGATCTTTCAAATCTACTTCACTCCTTTGTTAGTACAATTTCTCTATAATATACCCATTTTTAGAAATAAGACTCTTGATAAATTGATATTTTGGTTCAACGTCAAATAGTGTTGGTAGGTTTTATAATAAGTCGAGAATAAATTTATATTAATCTTAATTAAGTTATAACTTGTTCACCGCAGGTGAAATACACTCGCTTTCTTACGTTTAGTCAAGTGTTTAAATCCCTTTTTTTAATTAATTCCCGGAGGGGTACCCCTCCGGGAATTAATTAAAATTTTGCACTTCGAATAGACCTTGTGTTTTTTGTCTTTTTTTCAAGGTCTATTGTGTTATAATTAAATCATAGTATGATTATTGTTGGCTTGAAGCTTTCTCATAATCATACAATAGGTCGTTTTGAATAAGATGAAATGCGACTTTCAAGAATTTATTCATACAAGCGACTACTGCAACCTTATGATGCTTATTATAGGGTTGTTTTTTTAATTTATAATAATAATCAACTAAATGATTTATTTGTTTTCCTTTAGCAGAAAGCATTGAGACAATCATAAAATACAAAATACCACGCAGTCTACTATTACCGCGTTTATTTATACGATCTTTATACTCCATATTTCCAGACTGATATCTTACGATATCTATACCGGCGTATGCATTTAGTTGTTTATTATTTTTAAAACGTGTTAAATCCCCTAGTTCAGCTATGATTCTACAGGCTAATTTATCTTTTATTCCGGGAAATGACCGAAGGATCCTGTATTCTTTACGGTCTTTTGACATTTCTGTCATTCTTTGAATGATTTCATCTTGCTCTTCCTCCATCTCTAATATTTTCTTGGCATAATCCCTTACTAACTCACAAGAATAGTCTGTTTCATCAACTGCTGGAAATGAATCCTTTGCGATTTCAATCAATAAAATTGCTCTTTCCTCTAACTTTTTTAATGAATAGTTTTTCTTAGTGCATTTTTTAATACGATTTTTAATAACTGTTTTAGATCGTTTTAATATCAAGTTTGGGTGAGGGAATACTTGTACAAGATTATAATAAAGTTTTGATTTGTTAATAAAAGCCGTATCAAAGTCTGGGAAAGATAATTGTAATGATGCATGTAGTCGATTTTTGTACTGAATCCTCTCTTTCATAATCTCATCATAGCGACGTGACATTGTACGCATCTGTTCGTAATAAGAATCTTCGCGATAAGTTTGGAAATAATCGTTTTTAAAATGATTCTTAGCCAGTTGATGCGCATCACTTATATCTGTTTTGTTTCTTCTTAGAGATTGGGTGTTAAGGTGTGCTAATAAAGGATTTAAAGAATAATAAACGAGATTATTCTCTCGTAAGAATCGTTCTAAAGCAGCCGAATATACTCCAGTCGCTTCAAAAACAAATTCTAAGGTATAATTATTCTTTTCACTTAGATCTTTAATGATTTTACTTAAATTAGAGAATCCCGTTTTTGAATGAATTAACCTCCCTTCAAATTCACAGTTACCTTGCTCGTTGTAAGCGGCCATGGTACTACTCTTTCGACTAACGTCGAAAGCAATAACGCATCTCATTTTCTTCTCCTCCTTAATATTTTTGTAGAAGTCTCCACTTTACCTTATCGATTCCACTTTCTTATACACGGTCTCTGGGGACCCAACATACTAAGCTGATTCAAATAAGGGAGTGAAGTTAGCCAGTTTCCGATCGTCGAACTCAAGGTCCTTAGCGTGATTCGGCTTTACTTCACTTCTACTATAAAAAAATAGTAGCACAAAACCTGGCCTAGGTCTTGTACTACTAATCTTAGTATGTTTCCGCGGGCACGGCTTTTAGCTAACTAAGGCAAGCAAAGAGCGCTTGCCTTAGTGGATCTTCAGCTCGTGCTCTTCCCGCAGGAGTCTCGTGTATTTCACCTGCTGTTTTTCACTTCTAAATTAAAGGTGCCCATGAATTCGAAAAAAGAACTCACCAACACCAAAAATTATAGAACCGATATTTTAGTAAAAAAAACCGACTAGCGCTAAAGACTAATCGGTTTATGATAATGTTCTCTGTCGAAAAACTTCTTCAATTTTATTTTCAGGTAGTGGGGGAGTAGTATAATAGCCTTGAATAAAGTCGACGCCTAAGCTGGCGACTAAATCGTATTGTTCTTGGCTTTCAATCCCTTCTGCAACGACTAATAGATCTAATGAGTGAGCCATTTCTATAATTGCTTTTAATATTGCGACATTCGCATCTACCGCTGATAAATCATCAATGAATGATTTATCAATTTTTAAAATTTGGAATGGTAAATGACGTAATGATGAAAGTGACGAGTAGCCCGTACCAAAATCATCTAATGATAATTTTACTCCCATATCAATAAGTTGACCGAGGATCTTCTTACCTTGATCGAAATTATCTATCATCATACTTTCAGTAATCTCAAATGATATTTGTCTTGGATCAATCTCAGTAATATCGAAGATTCGCCTCAACTCTCTTGTGAAATTAGGATGATTAATTTGTCTTGATGAGAGATTAATAAATAACTTAATCGGTAGGTCGAATTGTCGTTTCCACTTTTTCATGACACGAATCGCTTCATAGATCACCCATTCTCCAATTGAGACGATTAAACCAGTCTCTTCAGCTAGAGGAATAAAATCCCGTGGGCTAACTTGACCAAATTCACGTGAATTCCAGCGAAGTAACACTTCAACAGCATAAATATCCTCTGAATTTACGAAATAAATCGGTTGAAAATGAAGTGACAGTTCATCATATTCAATCGCATGGCGTAATTGTTCCTCTAATTTAATTTGATTAACATTGTGATGTTTAATTTGATCATTAAAGATATGAATTCGATTACGCCCTTCAGATTTAGCGCTGTACATCGCGATATCAGCAGATACAAGCAATTCATCTGATTTACAATTATGCGGGAAGACACTAATCCCTACACTTGTTGATATTTGATAATGTCGATGTTCATCGTATATAGGTTGGTTAATCAGATGGACGATATTGCTGGCTAGCTGATAGGCTTCATCATTATCCTTAATATTCGGCATGATGACAACAAATTCGTCCCCACCAAAACGAGCAAAGAACTGGTCATGTGACAAGATCGGTTTTACCCGCTCAGCGATAGTTTTTAAGATGTGGTCGCCGACTTTATAACCATAGCTATCATTTATAATTTTAAAGCGATCAAGATCACATAGAATTAGTGCAAGATTTTGATTGTTTTCTTTTGCTGTCTCTAATACTTTTTCTAAATGATTCTCGAAAGATATTCGATTCGCTAATCCTGTCAATGAATCATAGAAAGCAAGTTCATGAATTTTAGCTTCCACGCGTTTACGATTGGTAATGTCTTTAATTGAGCCAACCGCTGATACCATTTTTCCTTGGCTATAAATTAATTGTCCTATGATATGAATCCATAATAACTGTTTATTCGAAGTGACTAGGCGCACTTCAAAGTCTACTTGTTTGGTTACTTTTCGATCTAATTCAAGTTTAGCTAAGAAAAAGTCTCGATCATTTGGATAGATTAAATTAAGAACATCGATAAAATCTACTTGAGTATAGTTTGTACTCCTACCAAACTGTTGAACGATACCACCGCGACAGGTCACCTGTTTTGTCGTATCTGTATATTCCCATATACCATCGTAGATAATATCAGTGACCATTTCGAGTTGCTGGGCATATGTATTCATGCGTTCGATAATTTGTGCGCGTAAATAGTTAGCCCCAAAGTAGTTTGCTAGTTGATACGTTGTGTGTAAAGGCATGAGCTGCGTAGGAATATCTTCTAATCCTACAAAGCCGAACACACCAAAATAGTGTTCATCTTGAATAATCGGAATGACGATAATTGTATTGTCATTTTTCATAAATGTAGAGTTAAATAGTAATTCTTTCGGTGGGAAATGGTTTACGTCAACTTTCCCGTAAAAATATTGCTCTGTCGGTTTTTCGGTTATCTCTTCAAATGTTTCAAATGTATGTGTTTTAATTGTTTGGTCATCTTTCAACCCAATTAAACCTTTTCTAATTGGCGTCTGATTTAGCCAGTTAAGCTGTAATAATTCTTCTGTATTTAAAAATTGCATTTGTTGTCCCAAAACAAAATTTCTTGAAATCATATTCGATAAATAATCGATTGTTTCAATTGGATTAGTTAAGCCGATATGACCATCTTCCCACTCACAGCCACAGCTACTACGAAATACGGGATAGGCATCTAAGTAAGCACTTTTCCCGTCAAATTTGTGGTTCTCAATATAATATAAGAATGCCTCAACAATATATCGTCCTATATCATAAAAATTAATATGTATCGTTGATAAACTATGTAAGTTAGACTGTGCAACAGGAATATCATCAAAACTAATAACCGCAATATCTTCCGGAACATTAATATTGTAATGTTTTAGCTCATTAATAATTTCAGCAGCGATTAAATCTGTACCACAAATAAGTCCATCAATCTTTTCTTTTGATTGGGCAATTTCATTTGTAATCATAGGAATATTATTTCTATAAGTATCAAAGAATTGATATGTGTGGTTTGAATCACTATGTGTTTCAAACGCCTCAAGACGCTCAATACCATCACGATAATTTTTAGTACCAACATAACTAATTCGATTACGACCATGATTCTTCAAGTGAGTAATCGCTTTAATGATTAGATCTTCGTTATCGATTAAAATTTCATAATCGGTTTCTTGAAGTGAATTAATACCTATAATTGGCTTACCTTGATCTTTAATTTCTTTAATATATTGAGGATCAGTCATATCCATTACGACAACCCAGAGATCAACGTAATCAAGTGCGTAGCCCTCAACATAAGTAGGTGTTGAAGCGACAACGACGACTTTTATTCCTTCTTTATCTGCATAATGAGACAAACTTTTTATAATATTTCCGAAGTAGTAACCATCTAAAGCAGGTGTTAAAAGACCAATCACAAATTGTTTGTTCATTATTTATCACCTTTCTACAATTGGTTCCGCTTTCATAAATGACTAGTCTTATTATACCATGACTTTTTGTGACGAGGAAGGAAAAGATTTTCATATTAGACAAAGATTTATCAGAATAGATAAAAAATTTAATTAAATCTTATTTTCCCTAGGGTAAATTGTGTTAAAGTAGAGGAAAAGAGGATGGAGGGTTGAAAAATGTCAAAAGATTTGCGTATCAAAAGTCATGTGTTTGATGGCGCGCAGCGTGCACCAAACCGAGCGATGTTAAGAGCAGTTGGTCTAACCGATAAGGGTTTTGAGAAACCAATGATTGGCGTAGCAAGTACTTGGAGTG
The DNA here is from genome assembly GCF_000307165.1 of Amphibacillus xylanus NBRC 15112. Classification (NCBI taxonomy): domain Bacteria; kingdom Bacillati; phylum Bacillota; class Bacilli; order Caryophanales; family Bacillaceae; genus Amphibacillus; species Amphibacillus xylanus. The sequence continues at coordinate 1,807,048 of NC_018704.1, read as the reverse complement.
AAGTAACCCCTTGTAACATTCATTTGCACGGTTTAGCAGAAAAAGCAAAGTCAGGCGTAGAAGCTGCTGGCGGATTCCCAATGATTTTTAACACAATTACAGTGGCAGATGGTATTTCAATGGGGACAGAGGGGATGCGCTATTCATTACCAAGCCGAGAAGTTATTGCTGATTCAATTGAGACTGTTGTAGCTGCAGAGAATTTAGACGCTTATGTTGCGATAGGGGGATGTGACAAAAACATCCCAGGTTGTATGATTGCAATTGCAAGAACTGAAGTGCCAGCTGTTTTTGTTTATGGTGGAACAATTGCACCAGGTTATCGTAATGGCCAAAAGCTTGATATTGTTTCTGTATTTGAAGGTGTTGGTAAGCATAATAATGGGGACATTACAGATCAAGAACTCCATGGAATAGAATGTTCTGCATGTCCTGGAGCAGGTTCATGTGGTGGTATGTATACTGCAAACACGATGGCTTCTGCTGTAGAAGCAATGGGGATGAGTTTACCAGGTAGCTCATCTAATCCAGCAGAATCAAAGGATAAATATGATGATGTTGAACGTGCAGGCGAAGCGGTATATAAATTGTTGGAAAAGGGTATTTATCCAAAAGATATTATGACGAAAGAAGCATTTGAGAATGCGATTACTGTGGTAATGGCATTAGGTGGCTCGACAAATGCGGTGCTTCATTTGTTAGCGATAGCTCATTCAATCGGTGTGAAGCTAAGTTTAGACGATTTTGACCGGCTCCAAAAGAAAGTTCCACATTTAGCTGACTTAAAACCAAGTGGGAAGTATGTAATGGAGGATTTATACAAAGTTGGTGGAGTTCCAGCCGTCATGAAGTATTTATTAGAAAACGGCTATCTCCATGGGGATTGCTTAACTGTAACAGGAAAAACTCTAGCAGAAAATTTAGCTGACGCACCAAATCTAGCTGAAGAGCAAAAAATCATTAGACCGCTTGAAGATCCATATCGAAAAGATGGCCCATTAGTGATTTTAAGAGGTAACTTAGCACCAAGTGGTGCGATTGCTAAAGTTTCTGGTGTTAAAGTAAAACGCCATACTGGCCCTGCAAGAGTATTTGATACAGAACAAGAAGCGACTAAAGCCGTAATGGAAAATAAAATAAACGAAGGTGATGTTCTAGTAATAAGGCATGTAGGTCCTAAGGGAGCGCCTGGTATGCCTGAAATGCTCTCAATTTCCGCCATCCTCGTCGGAAAAGGTTTAGGTGAAAAAGTAGCGCTATTAACAGACGGTCGTTTTTCAGGAGGTACCCATGGACTTGTTGTCGGACATATTGCACCTGAAGCACAATCAGGCGGACCAATCGCGATCCTAAAAAATGGTGATCAAGTAATAATTGATTCTGAGACACAAGAATTGACGGTTTCGCTTACAGATCAAGAGATCGAACAACGACTTAGTAGTTGGCAAGCACCTAAGCTTCATCAGAAAGGTGTATTAGGAAAATACGCACATCAAGTTTCTTGTGCATCAAAAGGTGCAGTTACTGACCATTTTGATGATAAATAAAATTAACCATCGGCCCTCTCTTAGGTTTTATTAAGAGGGGGTATTTTATTGACGAAATTGCTTAGGTTCGTTACGATTTGATTCATAGACGTCTCTATCAAGGGGGAAAATTTTTTACTTAAATTAGATAGCGCTTACAATTAAAGGGTGAATTTTTTTATAAGGATGTGACAAAATGGAAGCTATTTATGGTTTGCCAAAGATGAGTGGAGAAATTGATCAGTTGTGGGATACTGTTCCTAAAATGTGTGTTACTTCAAGTGGAGATGTTACATCTACGACTGGATCGGTTAGAGCTATGTGGGATGATCATGCGATATACTTTTTAGTTGAGGTCAATGATGCCATACTCAATGCCGAAAGTCCAACACCTTATTTTCAAGATTCAATCGAGATTTTTATCGATGAATTTAATGATAAGGCCATAAGATATGAGGAAGATGATTTACATTTTAGAATAAATTATAAAAATGAAAAGACAGTTGATAGTGGTAATATTACTCGTCTTTATTCACGTTCAATCTTGACAGAGACTGGTTACATAATAGAGGCCCGAATTGGATTAAGTGAAAAACCGAAGAATGAGCAGGTCATTGGATTTGATTTGCAAATTAATGATGCTGATGCAACTGGTAAGCGAGTTGCGACATTAAGTTTATTTGATCAAACTGGACAAGCATATGCGATGCCAAAATTATTCGGTGAGCTTAAGTTAGTCGGGAAGGAGCCCGGTGAGAAAACTAGCATCAACCGCTATGATTTACTTGCTTATTTAGATTACGCTAAAAGCCTTAATCAAGCGGTTTACATTAATGGAGAAAGTTTGAATGTTAAGATTGATGCTGCAGAAAAGTTATTAGCAAGTCATGAGTTTTCTCAAACTGAAATTGACCAAGCATTAGTTAAGCTTAAAGAAACAGTCGCTAGTTTACGAAGAACTAATCAATATACTGAGCCGCATAGGCTTCCAAAACTTGATCAGTTACCAGATATATTCACATTTGGTGATGGAGCTAAAGTAAATACAGAAGCTGATTGGTGGCAAAGAGCTGAAGAAATTCGGGACATGTATCAATTTTACATGTATGGTTACATGCCAGATACTTCAAAAGAGAAAGTAGGGTTTGAGAGAACTGATTCAGGTATGATAATTAAAATTTCAGTTCAAGATAAAGAAACTAGTTTTCCTGTAATTGTCACGTTGCCAGGAGATCAATCTAAATTTAAGGCTCCATTTCCAGTGATTATTACAAATGGTGGACTTGATCTTGCTTTTGATGAGGAAACGATGTCTTTTGTTCGACCAAAAGAATTGCCAAAAGAAGATTTAGTCAATCAACGAGGTTATGCCGTGATCACAATTAAGCCGGCTAATGTGGCTGCAGATAACGCATCACGAACTGGGGCGTTTTTTGATCTTTATCCATACTCTGAAGTGGATAATGATGTCGGAACTTTAATTGCGTGGGCGTGGGGAGCAGGGAAAGTGATTGATGCACTTGAATTAAATGCTTTTCCAGAGATCAATCCTAAACAAGTAGGGATTACAGGATTTTCACGATTCGGAAAAGCTGCTTTAGTAGCCGGTGCTCTCGATCATAGATTTGCACTCGTTAATCCTCACGCATCAGGACTTGGCGGAATGACACTATTTCGCAGTTCATATAATGGAAAAGTCTATCCATGGGGAGTAGCGGGTCCGGGAGAGGAGATAGGCAGTCTCCAAAGTTCTGCATTAAATCATTGGTTTACATCAGTCTTCTTAGGATTTGAATCGATTGATCAATTACCGTTTGATCAACATCAATTAGCGGCACTCGTTGCACCTAGAGGATTGATCATAACATGCGGTTACGCTGACTATCACACAAATCCTGAAGGTATGTATGATAGTTTACTAGAAGCGAAAAAAGTCTATCAGCTGTTAAATGCGGAGGAAAATATAGGTATCGCCTATCGACCTGGCGCACATTCTATCGAGTTTGAAGATATTGAACGCGTGTTAGATTTTGGTGACCAATTATTTCGCCAAATAAAACCTGCAAAAGATTTTAGTATTGATAAATATGATAAGTAAGCAAAAGACAATTCTACCTAGTCTGAAGTAGGTGGAATTGTTTTTGTTTTTAAGGTTCTATAATTTTTGGTGTTGGTGAGTTCTTTTTTCGAATTCGCTGGCACCTTTTTTGTGTATCCATAGAAAAAGGCCAGTAGATTCCTTTATAATTAAGTCGACGAAAACCAATTTAAAGGAGAATCTACATGGCCTACTCTCATTGTATACGAAAGGCACGCTCGACTTTATGAGCATGCCTTTCAATATCCCCCTATAGAAAAGGGTGCGCGGAAAATCTGTTTCCCTTTATATCGTTAACTGTTTCTTACAAATCAATCTACTCTGACGAACTAACTCGTCGTACTAGAAGCTAAACTGCATTTTTCCCTCGTGCCTATAACTCGGCAGAGTCGAATACTATAAAGCTCAGAGGAGTTTAATAATATTCTTTAGCTGTTAAATATTCTTTTGTCAAAAAATTGTTTTTTACCATTTTACCTGCAAGCGATAGCTTTTAATAAATTGGCTACGTTCCTGACGAGTTTTCTTATCGCCAGCTGTTTAAAACAAATTTTCCGCCAAGGCATTTGATTGAGTAAGTGATTTATACCTTACTACAACCGCCTTGTGGTAATACTATTCCCGTTTTTTCGATAAACAAACACATTTTTCGATATTTTATATAAAAAATTTTAAACAGTTTGTTCGATGATTCCTGCTTGTTGCATTTTGTACATTTGATAGTAGTTACCGTTTAATTCTAGCAGCTCATCATGTGTACCTTTTTCAATCATTCTGCCTTTTTTCATAACAATGATTTGATCGGCATGTTGAATGGTTGATAGTCGGTGGGCGATGATCAACATGGTACGACCTTCAGAAAGGATATTAATCGCATTTTGAATTAATCCTTCTGTCTCTGTATCGATGCTTGCAGTTGCCTCATCTAAAATAAGAATTGCTGGATCAAAGGCTAACGCACGAGCAAAAGATAGCAGTTGTCGTTGACCAGTTGAAAAGTCAGCTCCGTTTTCCCCAACAGGATTATCGTATTTCAGTGGTAATTTCTCAATAAATTCATCTGCACCAACTGTTTTTAATGCTTCAATTGCTTTTTCACGCGTTATTCTCGGATCATTTAACGTAATATTTGATAAAACTGTTCCTGTAAAAATAAATGGATCTTGTAAAACAATATTTATATGCTGACGAACTTGTTGTCGTGATAGTTGTTTATGATCATATTGATCGATTGTAATTGTTCCTTTTTGTTGATCGTAAAAGCGTAGTAATAAATTCATAATTGAGCTCTTACCAGAACCTGTGTGACCAACAAAAGCGACTGTTTCGCCTGGCTCAACCTTAAATGATAAATCTTTTAAGATATAATCATCTTCTTCATAAGCAAAGTGAACATGGTCAAATTCGATTCGACCATTAATTCGAGGAATTTCTTGATGATCAACAACTTCACTTTCTTCATCTAATAATTCAAATACGCGAGAAGCAGAGACACGTGCTTGCTCAAGCTGTGGAAGTTGGTTAATCAACATTTCCATTGGCTCAAATAAACGACCTAAATAATCAGCAAAGGCATAGAGTACACCAGTTGTGATCAGTCCTTCAGAAGTTAACGCACCATTACCAAAGAACCAAATAAAGCCTAAAAGTGCAAAGCCTCTTAATAATCCGACGAGATTAAAAGTCGTATATGCTTCTAATCGAACAAGCTTTTGTTGATAGCGATAATGACGATGATTAAGCTCTTCAAATTCCTCTTGTCGCTCTTTTGTACGTCTAAACGCTTGAATAATAGGCATCGTTTGAATGGATTCGTTAATTGATGCGTTTATTGCACTATTGACTGAGCGAATCACGCGATTAAATTTACCTGCATATTTTGAATAAAATTTAATCCATAAATATAGAGCTGGTATAGTTAATAAGCAAATTAACGCTAGTTTAACATTAAGAATAAATAACGCAATTAGAATCCCTGACATAAACACAACACTATTGACCGCGGTTGCCAACACGTTAACGTATAGTTCTTTAATTCCTTCAGTGTCATTTGTGATTCTTGCTAAAATCTTACCTGCAGGACGATCAACAAAATATTTCATCGGTAATTGTTGAACTTTTGCAAAGGCATCTCGGCGGATATTGACAATAATTCGATTTGCATAGACTAGTAATAAATATGTCTTAAAGTATGCAAATACTGATGAGATTAAAATTAATCCTATCGAAATTGCTAATAATATTGCAATTGGTTTAAGTTCTGGTTTGAAGAATTGATACAATTCAGCGGTTGATAATCGCTCACCCTCGATATCGAAGGTTTCTCCATTGAATTCTGCTACCCAATCCTGATCATCTTCAATTAGAATGTGACTATTAATTGGAACTTGCCCATCAATAAAATAATAGCTTCGATTAGATTGCACAAGTGTATGATATCCTACAACTTGATCATCTGAAGTGACTCGATCTGCTCTTTTGAAATATGTTTCGTTAAATTTAACAGCACCATCTTGGTCCTGTGCTAACTCTACCCATTCTGCTTGAACACCAACAATGTGGTCATCGATTATCGATTTAGCAATAAAAGGTCCAATTAATTCTAATCCAACCCCGATAATTAAACAGGTAAGTGAAAAGACAGCAATTTTTATATTTGATTTTGCATATTGAAATAATCTTTTTTCTGTAGAAGGTTTCATTCTGTCACCTTCCTTTCCATTTGTTGAATCACGTATTGCTCTTGATACCAACCGCCACGTTCCATTAATTGATCGTGTGTACCGCGCTCAACAATTTTTCCTTGGTCTAATACAATAATTTGGTCTGCATGTTTGACCGCAGATAAACGGTGAGCAGAAATTAAGGTCGTTTTATTTTTACGATCTCTTCTTAAATGGTCAATAATTGTGGCTTCTGTCTCTCCATCAACAGCTGAGAGTGAGTCATCTAGAATTAAGATCTCTGGATTAACAAGTAATGCACGTGCCAGTGAGACACGTTGTTTTTGTCCTCCTGATAAAGTGACACCACTTTCTCCAACTACAGTATCTAACCCTTTTGGTAATGCATCGATATCTTCTTTTAAAGAAGTCGATGTTAAAACTTGATAAATTACATCATCACTGATTGGTCCTGTTCCAAAGCTCAAGTTCTCTCTAATTGTTTTTGAAAATAAGATATGCTCTTGAGGAACATAACCAATCCAACTACGCGTCTCATTGAGCGTGAATTGATCAATTGGAATCCCATTAATCGTTAATTCACCAAGTGGTGGAAGATAATCACGTAGTAATTGTTTGAACATTGTTGTTTTACCTGAACCCGTCTTTCCTACAATACCAATTGTTTGTCCGCGATAAATCGTTAAATTAATATTTTCAAGTTGATTTTCTTTCGTACCGGGATACGAAAAACTAACGTTATTAAATGTAATGACTTCAGGAGCGTTAATTGATTTAGGCTCTTTCGGATCGATAACATCTGGCTCTTGATTTAAGATTTTTTCAACTCGATCAAGTGATGCGTGGCCACGCTGCATTACGTTAATTAAATGTCCAAGTGCGATCATCGGCCAAATTAACATACCTAAATACATATTAAATGTAACCAAGTCTCCGATTGATATCAGATTGTTAACCACCATGTAAATCCCGTACCCTAAGCCGATCGCATATGACAAACCAACAAGAATTTTAATTGTAGGTTCAAATAATGCGTCAAGCTCTGCAACAGATTTATTTTTATTAAAAACGTCCTCTGTAATGTCATTAAATCGCTCTTGGTCATGCTCTTCCTGAACAAAAGCTCGAACAACACGGACACCACGAATAGATTCTAGTGTATAGTTGTTCATTTCAGAAAAGGCATCTTGAGCTTCAGTAAATCTTTGATGAATTGACTTACCGTACTTTTGAATGGCTAATGCGATGAATGGCATTGGGATTAAGGCTGCAAATGTTAAAGCCCAACTGATTGTAAATCCCATTGTAAAGATAATAAAAACCATTAACACGGTTGAATCAAACAGTGTTAAAATACCAAAACCGGCTGTCATCATAATTGATTTTAAATCATTTGTTGCCCTGGCCATTAGGTCACCAGAACGATTTTTGCTAAAGAAACTTGGATTCATTTTTAGTAAATGACGCATAAATTTAGACCGCATTTTACGCTCTAAAATAATTGATCCGCCAAATAAGTTAATGTCCCAAATTAGCATAATAAAATACTTTGCAATAATTACGACAAAAAAAGCAATAATTGTTTTTGTTAAAATTGGTTTTGTTAACTCATTGAATTGAATCAAATCTATTGTTTCACCTAGTAGGCGTGGTGGTACCAACTCGAGGATATTAACAATTACTAGTGCAATAATGCCAATTGTATATCGCTTCCAATGCTCTTTAAAAAACCAAGCTAACTTACCTAAAACTGAAAACATTTTGACCACTCTCCATTTCAAAAGACTAAACACTAGACTATAAGGATGTAAAAAATAAAAAACGTATACGCCTGTGACGTATACGTTGCTCATAAGTAAAATGAGAATGAAAGACATAATAACGCTTTCAATTCAAAAAAATACAGAACAAGGCCACAGTATATATCGTGGCCCATAATAAATAAATTTACAATTAAAATTTGATCGAAAATTTATTATCAATAGGGGTCACGAAATTATTAAAACTATTTAAATGTAATAATTTATCTTGATTTACTTGAGTAACAATCATTATCATGACCTCCTTTTTATTATTTTTGATTAATCCGCTATCATTATATAGGCAAACTAATCTTGCGTCAATAAGAAATGGAAAATGTTCTTAATGATTATTGAATTTTATAACATTGAAAACCGTAATTAGAAAGTTGAACTTGGCCGTGTTCATCTAATTCAGCCGCTTGATCTGCAAAAATTGGCTGAGTAGCTTGTCCTGCTAATTCAGGAACTGTAATTATTTGTTCTTGATCACTATTATTGATGACAAAAATTAATTTTTCATTGTCAGTTTGTTTTTGATAAACAATGCTATTTGATTCTTCAAAAATGTGAAGGAATTCAAATTGCCCTTCTGCACCAAATACTGGAGTTTCTTTTCTTAATTGAATGAGATTTTGAATAAATTGACGTAACTCTAGATCTTGTTTGTCTGGATCCCATTCCATACATGCACGGCAGCCAGGATCACCACCACCATCCATTCCTATTTCATCCCCATAATAGATACATGGTGAACCAATAAACGTAAGTAGGAATAAATACATCAATCTCACACGATCTTTGTTTTGGTTAGCTAATGTGAGCACCCTAGGCGTATCATGACTATCTAATAAATTGAAAAGATAGTTTTGAACGTTTTCTGGGTACATATGCATAATTTCAGTTAAACGATTTTTAAACTGTTTGACGTCAATAGAATGATTACCAAAGAAGTCAATCACACTATCAGTAAATGGATAGTTCATTACTGCATCAAATTGATCACCTTGTAGCCATCTCATTGAATCGTGCCAAATCTCACCTAAAATATAAACATCTGGTTTAATTTGCTTAACTTCATTTCTAAACTCACGCCAGAATGCATGGTCAACTTCGTTCGCAACATCAAGTCTCCATCCATCAATATCAAATTCTTCAATCCAATAGCGCGCAACTTTTAATAAATATTCCTTAACTTCAGGGTTAGCTGTATTTAATTTAGGCATATTTGCAACAAATCCAAATGTATCATAATTCGGCTTTTCACCTGGTTTTACTGGAAAATCATAAATGTGGAACCAGTCTTTATATTGTGATGCTTCGCCTTTTTCTAGAACATCTTGGAACTGTTCAAAGTAAAATCCACTATGATTAAATACAGCATCCAACATGACACGAATACCTCGTTTATGACAAGCAGTGACTAATTCTTTTAACTTTTCCTTATCTCCAAATTGCGGGTCGATTTCAAAATAATCGATTGTATCGTATTTATGGTTTGAACCCGCTTTAAAAATTGGTGTAAAGTAAATACCATTAATCCCTAAATCACTTAAGTAATCTAAATGATCAATGATACCCTGGAAATCGCCGCCAAAATAGTTAGTTGGAGTTGGATCATGTTCACCCCAAGGTAAAGTACCTTCCGGATTAATCGAAGGATCTCCATTAGCAAAACGCTCAGGGAAGATTTGATACCAAACTGTGTCTTTAACCCAATTTGGCGCTGAAAACGTATCAACCTCATGTAAATATGGTAGACAGAAATAATAACCAATGGCTTTAGGGGCTTCACTGTAATGTCCGCGTTCAGTAAAGTAACTTATTTGACCATCAAAAGACTCACAATAAAAACCATAACGTAGACGACGGAACTCAGGCTTAATTTCGACTTTCCAATAGTCTAGTGATTCAGTTTGACCTGATATATACATTTCTTTCAGTTTATAATTCCAGTTTTCACCAGTGAAATCATATGGGTCTCCATAGACTAGTGAGACAGATTTTAAATCTTTAGCTTTTGCTTGTAACATGATGTGGACTGTTTCATTATCATAGTTGTACAAATACTGGTTGATCGGCTTGTGATAAATAGCTTCTTTGATCATAAAAATACCTCCATATCATAATATAGGCAATCGATTGCATAAAAAGCGTAGGAGTTGTTCAAATAATCCTGAGATTGATTACCTATATTAACTATAATTGTTCAAGGCGAAATGGTCAATTCATTAAATTTAATGTAATGTAAGTTTAAAAATCACTTAATATAGTGTATAATTAATAAAAATGTTAAACATTAGTAAATACATACAAACGTTTGCATGAATTGTCGGAGAAATTTCATTCAATGTCTTGTTAATTTTTCAAAGGGATGATATTGTTTTTTATGGTGACTTTTTTTATAAAGTTCATATAATTGATACTAAATAATAAAGGATGAACGTGAAATGGCTGTTACAATTAAAGATGTTGCGAAAAAAGCAAATGTTGCACCATCGACGGTTTCAAGAGTTATTTCTGATAACCCGCGAATCAGTGATGCGACTAAAAAACGAGTCAGAAAAGCGATGAAAGAATTAGGCTACCATCCAAATGTCAATGCAAGAAACTTAGCCATTCGCTCATCACAAGCAATCGGTGTGATCATGCCGTCATCCGCTGAAACTTCATTACAAAATCCATTCTTCCCAGAAGTATTACGAGGAATAGGGAGTATGGCACTTGAAACAGAATATTCGTTGTACGTTTCCACTGGTGGTGATGAAACTCAATCATTCGAGGAAGTTAAGCGTATGGTTTTTGGCAATCGTGTTGATGGAATCATCTTACTATACTCTAGAAGAGATGATCCGATCATGAACTTTTTAATTAAAGAAGAATTTCCATTCGTTGTAGTTGGAAAACCTTATAAAAAAGAAAGCCAAATTACTTATGTGGATAATGATAATATTTTAGCGAGTAAAAAAATTACGGAACATTTAATCAGTTTAGGACATAAACGAATTGCATATCTAGGTGGTACAACTGATTTGGTCGTGACAATGGATCGTTTAGATGGATACAAACAAGCATTGGAAGCGGCGAATATACCAATTAACGATAAATTTATTATTCATGATGAATTTCTTCGTTCGAGCGGGCGGAAAGCAGTTGAAAAGTTATTTGCCTTAAATGAACCGCCAACTGCAATTGTAGTTGCGGATGATTTAATGAGTTTAGGTGTTATGAATATGCTTGAAGAGTTAGGTATAGAATGTCCAGAAGATGTTTCTATCACCAGCTTTAACAATTTATATTTATCAGAACTTACGCGCCCGTCACTGACAACTGTTGATATCCAGATTTATAACTTAGGCATTCAAAGTGCAAAAGCCTTAATCGAAAGACTAAAATCAAAAACAGAACCAGTAAAACGCGTCATCGTACCATTCGAAATTAAATACCGTAATTCAACTAAAAAAATTGATCAATAATTATTTTAATAGTAAAGAAAGCGTACTACTTATCTAAAAATGTAGCACGCTTTTTTTATGTGCAATTTTATGGGAAGCGTGCGTCACTTAGTATAGAACGAACCAAATAGACTGACTAAATTTATTAACAAACTAAAATTAGTTTAAATATAGTATAGATAAAAATTAATCTCCATGTTAAACTGGTGGTGAGTGAAATCGTTTGCACTAACATCAAATGCGTTATCAATTGCGCAAGTGACGATTATACAGCTTAGAAAGGAAGTGGATAAGTTGGTGAAGTTGATTAAGAGAAAGAAAGCCAAAAAAGCAGTAAAAGTAAAAACCACGAAAGTACGATCGGGAAGACGGTTAATTCGTCGGCTGTATGTTCTAATTACTGCGATTGTGGGTATATGTGTCATAGCAGCTGGATTAATCTATTACAACAGTGCTAACGTTACGACCCAGACTAAGAATTTAGAAGAAACGGCTGCAATACAGCAAGACTTCTCAGAGTTAGTAAATTACTTAAACCACACCAGTGTTGTATACTATCAATTAGCTACATCAGGTTTCAATCAACAGTTAACGGATGACGCAGCAAATTATTTATCAGAGGCACACACACTTTTTGAGAAGTTATCTACTCAGTTAGAAGGTGACGAGACGCTAGATCACTATTTTGCAAATTTATCTGAGGCGCTTACGGCGTATCAAGCCATCTATGATGAGAATTTTACTACTATATATTTTGGTGAAGAGGCGGATCGGATTGCTAGTCGTGTGGTACTCGTCATTACGAGAACAGATGATTTGATAAATCGAGTAAATGAACGGATTCAGAATTTATTAGAGGAACGAAGAGATCATGTGTCTATTGAATTAGAACAAGCATTAATGCGTTCAGATATTGTTATGACAATTGCTATTATTGTACTTATAATTGTTCCTTTAGTTGCATTACTTATTTTTGCAAGAAATCTGAACAGTGGCGTTAATCTAGTCATGAAAAGAATTAAAGCTTATCATAATGGTGATTTGAGTTACGAACAAATTACGAAAAGAACTGATGAGTTTGCTGAGATTGATAGTCGATTGGCGACAATGGGAGAGAGACTTTATACGATTCTCAACCGAAATAAACTTGTTAGTCAAGATGTATTACAAGTTGTTCAGTCAACATCACAGAAGTCATCAGAGCAACTAAAGAGCATGAGTGAAATTGACCTGATGATGAATGAGTTTTCAAATGAAATGGAAAGACAAACAGATTTCACGTCTTCAATTTCTGCAACTACTGAAGAATTATCATCAAGTGCTGAAGAGATTCAAAGCTCGATCAGTAAAGTAAGTATTCAATTGAAGGAATTAGAAACTGTTTCAAATCAAGGCCTAAATTTAATGAATCATTTAGAGCATACAGTTAATGAACTGAATAATAAAACAACGATTACATCTAACCGTGTTGATCAAATGAAGGATCAGCTAGAACACATTACGTCATTTATTAACGGTATTGATGAAATTGCTAAGCAAACGAATTTATTAGCGATTAATGCTTCAATCGAAGCGGCTAAAGCTGGTAATGAAGGTAGGAGTTTTGCTGTAGTAGCAAATGAAATTAGAAAACTATCTCAGGGTACGAATGAATTTTCCGACCAAATTAAAGACGTACTTGAACAGTTAAATAATGAAGTAGGACAAGTTGTAACAGATTTTGACCATTTTAAAGCTGAAAGTGTAGTTTCATTAGAAACAACTGTGGAATCAGCTGAACTATTTAAACAAATTTCACAAGATAATTCAAAAGTAACTCAAGAACATCAAGAAATTGATATGTCGATTATGGAAATCAATCAAGCGATAGATAGTGTTGTTGAGTCTGTTAATGAGCTTGCTAATGGCGCAAACGTACTGCAAGAAAAGAGTGAATTAGTGGCGAAAATTGTCGAGGATCAAACGATCAGACAAAGAGAGTTAGCAAATGAAGTTACGTCGTTAGAAGAAACAGCAAATCGACTAAATGACTGATTTGTCAATCAATTAAGCGTTTACAAATAAAAATAAAAAATTTTAAAAAAGGGGTTGTATTTTTAATACGAAGAGTAGTATAATGTAATTGTCAATTGGTGCAAACGTTTTCCTTGAAAGAGAAAAAGTTTGCGTACATACCAATTAATTATTTATTGCAATTGATTAGCTGTTGCTAGTCTCGAGTACTTATTTAAGCTATTTTAGTATTTGAATAGGCAACACAAAAAATGATTAAAATGAGTTTAAGTGGGTAACTTAAGTACTAAGCAGGCTAAAAAATTGCGTGGTTGTCATATTTCTATTAAATATTAGGGGGAAGACAAATGGGAAAAAGTAAATCGTTTTGGTTAACGGCAGTTTTGTTATTAGCTATGTCAATGTTATTAATTGCATGTGGAGGCGATACAACAAACAAGTCAGATGAACCAGTTGATGAAGTAGAAGATGTAGAGGATGATTCAACAGATGAGTCAGTTGATACTGATATCCCTGAAAAACCTGAATCATTAGCAATATGGGTAAACGACGAGGAACAACAACTAGATGCTTATGAGCAAATTATTGCACGTTTTGAAGAAGAGTATGGTATAACAGTAAACATCACGCCATACAGCATGTTAGATCAATTGGATGGTATGAGTTTAGATGGTCCTTCAGGTCAAGGTCCGGATTTATTCTTCCAACCACATGATCGATTAGGGGATGTACACTTACAAGGATTAGCTGCTGAATTAGAGTTCACTCCTGAACAAGAAGCTAAACTTGCTGAGTACAACCAAGATGCACTTACTGCATTTAGCTATGATGGAATTCAGTATGGTATTCCAGCAGTTGTAGAAACATATGCGCTTTTCTATAACAAAGAATTAGTTCCAGAAGCTCCTGAAACAATGGAAGACTTAATGGCAACTGCACGTGACTTAACAGAAGGAGATACTTACGGTTTCCTAATGGAAGCACTTAACTTCTATTTCGTATATCCATTCTTAACAGGATCAGGCGGATATACATTTGGACAAGATGCTAATGGTGTATATGATCCATCTGATATTGGATTAAACAATGAAGGATCAGTTGAAGGTGCTAAAGTTATTCAATCATGGTTTGAAGAAGGATTAATTCCACACGGTATTGATGGAGATATCCTTAATGGATTATTCACAGAAGGTAAGGCTGCGATGGTAGTTAACGGTCCTTGGGCACTTACTGATTATGTAAATGCACTTGGTGATAACCTAGGAATTGCACCACTTCCAAAACAAGATGGTGAGCACTTAAGTTCATTCTCAGGAAATAAAGGCTGGTTAGTAAACTACTATAGCGATAACCAATACTGGGCTACTGAATTGGCACTATTCATTACAAACGAAGCTAGCTCAACAACTTACTATGAAGTTGCTGGTGAATTACCTGCACATACAGCTGTTGTAATTGAAGATGAATTAATGGATGCTATCTTTGAGCAAACTCAATATGCTGAGCCAATGCCAAACATCCCAGAAATGTCTAAAGTTTGGGAACCAATTGGTGATGCTCTAACATTTATTTCTCAAGGTGATGATCCACAAGAAGTCCTTGACGAAGCAGTTGAAATAATCAAAGCTGAAATTGAAATAATGGCACAATAAGTTTTGAATGAGGCGGGATTGAGGGAATTAAATTTCTCAATCCCAACTTTTTATTAGGAGGGAAGCCAAATGGCTACGAATGAAAGTCGTAAGACAGAAAACAATCATGAGAGTTCGGCTAAATCAGACACAACTCATAATCCTACTCTAGCTTTGATACTCTCACTAATCCCCGGGCTTGGACAGGTATATAACAAACGTTATATCAAAGGTGCAGTTATCTTCGTATTATTTGCCGCTTTTGTGATTGTTATGTATGACTTTATGACTACAAGTCTTCAAGGCTTAATTACTTTAGGTGAGATAGAGAGAGAACATGACTCACGAGTATTTTTAAGTCAAGGGATTATTAGTTTAATATTTTTAACATTTTTCATTACTTTTTATGTAATAAATGTTCAGGATGCATATCGTGATGCTGTAAAAATTAAAAATGGTTGGAAAGTTACAGGCGTTATTGAAGGATTTAAGAATGCTTGGGATACAAGTTTCCCATACCTTTTAGTAGGTCCTGGACTATTCTTACTTGTATTTGTTGTATTATTTCCATTATTATTTATGGGCTTTTTAGCATTTACAAACTATAACTTATATAATTCACCACCAAGACATTTATTAGAGTGGGTTGGCTTTTCTAACTTCATTAATCTATTTACAATTGGTGAGTGGAGAAGCACATTTTTAAATGTACTATCATGGACGTTAGTTTGGACATTCTTTGCAACGACTTGTTCAATTGTACTCGCTATGTTCTTAGCAGTTCTAACTAATGATAAACGATTGAAATTTAAGAAGTTAATCAGAACAATCCTTATTTTACCTTGGGCAGTTCCTGGATTTGTAACGATTATTATTTTCTCAGCATTATTTAATGATAACTTCGGTGCAATTAATGCTGATATTATTCAACCTCTGTTTGGAGTAACGATTCCATGGTTGACCAATACAACTTGGACTAAAGTTGCTTTAATCATGATTCAAACTTGGTTAGGTTTTCCGTTTATTTACGCATTATTTACGGGTGTATTGCAGGGGATATCAAGCGATTGGTACGAAGCTGCTGATATGGATGGGGCAACACGTTGGCAAAAATTCCGTCATATTACATTCCCGCACTTAATGTTTGCAACGGGACCATTGTTAATTACACAATTTACATTTAACTTTAACAACTTTAATATTATTTACTTATTCAACGCTGGTGGACCGCCAGTTCGTGGCCAATCAGCAGGTGGAACAGATATTTTAATTTCTTGGATCTATAATTTAACGTTCTCTAACTCTCAATATAGTATGGCTGCCGCTATATCGATTATTCTAGGACTAATAGTTGCGACATTTGCATTCTTCCAGTTCCGTCGCTCTAAATCCTTTACTGAGGAGGGCCAATACTAATGACAAAGAAAAACAAAAGAGTTATAAGTAGAAAAACAAAAAACACGATTGAATTAACATTAATGTACTTGGTTATTGCTGTTATGGCTGTTATCATTTTTTATCCACTAGTGTGGGCATTTGGTATGTCGCTTAACCCAAGCTCTAACCTATATGGTGCATCAATTATTCCTGAGAACTGGTCATTTGTACACTACGAGTGGTTATTTACAAACCCTAGAAGTAACTATTTACTATGGTATAAAAACACACTTACAGTTGCACTGTCAGTTTCGTTAATTGGTACATTGATTACAGGCTTTACAGCTTATGCATTTTCACGTTATCGTTTTAAAGGTAGAACATACGGATTATATGCTTTCCTATTGCTACAAATGTTCCCTGTATTAATGGCAATGGTAGCATTGTATATTTTACTGAATACAATTGGTTTATTAGACAGCTTAGTTGGTTTAATTATCATTTATGTTGGTGGAAGTATTCCGATGAACGCATTCCTTGTTAAAGGTTATTTCGATACATTACCACAAGAACTTGATGAATCAGCTAAAATGGATGGTGCAGGTCACTTTAGGATCTTTTTCCAAATCCTATTACCACTTGCTAAACCAATTTTAGCAGTTGTTGCTCTATTTAACTTTATGAGTCCATTTATGGATTTCATCTTACCACGTATCGTATTACGTAGCCCTGAAAAGTATACTTTAGCATTAGGATTGTTCAACTTTGTTAACGATCAATTTGCGAATAACTTTACACGTTTTGCTGCGGGTGCGATTCTGATCGCAGTTCCGATTGCCACAGTTTATTTATTCTTACAGAAGTACTTAATCGGTGGTCTTGCATCAGGGGCAACGAAAGGTTAAAACAGACATCAAAGGGTTCAATGTCAAATAGTGTTGGTTGGTTTTATAATTAATAGAGAATAAATTTATATTCGTTTTAATAAAGATACAACTTGTTCACCGCAGGTGAAATACACTCGCTTTCCGCGGGCACGGCTTTTAGCTAACTAAGGCAAGCATAGAGCGCTTGCCTTAGTGGATCTTCAGCTCGTGCTGGGACTGCGATTACTCGTCCCACCGAAAAGATTTATTCCCGCAGGAGTCTCGTGTATTTCACCTGCTGTTTTTCACTTCTAAATTAAATGGCTGCTTAAATCGTGTTTCTTTTTGCATTTTTTACTCGAATTAGTTTCTATTGCTTTCAACTTGAAGTGAATCAAAATTCGTTTCTTGAGATTATAAAAATTACGATAACCGTATGCGACTTTGCTTGACTGAGTTAGCAAAAAGCCGTGCCCATGGAACGCGGAGGTTCGGCTAACTGCGGTTTATAATGTAAGTTATAAAATTAAATATACTTAAAATAAAAAAGTAACGTTAGTAAGTGTTCAAACTCACCAACGTTATATATTGTACAACCCATCAAAGCATCTTACTCTAGTCATTCTAGGGGTAAGATGCTTTTTAGTTTTTCAATACGTTTATGGATTGTTGTATAAAGCTCACATTTAAATCCTTGCAATTTGAATGCTGTCCCTAATTATAACGACCGAATTGAACTTGGTTATATACTTCATTGATCATTTCATTCAACGTATCAGGATGAAGCGCTTTTGCTAAACTTATTTTTTTACTTAGTGGATGATCGATATCCCCCTCATTAATTTTCTCATCTAAAAATGGAAGCATAAAGTTTTTTAAAGGCAGATAAGCGATGATAATCGGTTCTTCATCTGATTCAATTTCAATATAGATACCGGTTAATTTAACGAAAATAAATCCCTCATAGTCGAAGCGAAGTTTAAATTGACTTTTCTTTGCTTGATTGATCGCTTCAATTTGACTAGGTAATGTGTGAAAAAATACAATTTGCTCAAAAGAATAATGTAGTTCAGATAGTGTTACATGATACTTTTTTAGTGTTTTTCTTGTTATTATTTTTACTTGTAAAAGATAAAAGTACCTTGAAGTAAAAATGATTATGAGAGCTGTAAAAATAACAACTAGTATGAAGTATTGACTCATTTAAATTCTCCTTGATAACAAAGTAATGAGAATGATCTGTTATTATTTAAGTTGTATATTTGAGATGTCGGCATATGAATACACGCAGTTTTTACCTGACTCTTTACCATAATATAATGCCTGGTCAGCAGCTATAGTTAATCGACTAGGTGTTGGTTGAGAAATTTGATCTGTCATCGCATACCCAACTGTGATCGTAATTTTATTCCCAGGTTGTGTTGACTCGTTTGGAAATTCATTAGTTTCAATATTTTTTCTAATTTGCTCGGCAACTTTCCGAACATCACTATCCGAAGTATTAAATAGTAAAACTGAAAATTCTTCACCACCGAACCGAAATGCAAGGTCCGATTCGCGAATTGAATGTTTAATGATATTTGCCAATTGCTCTAATACTTCATTTCCTAGTAAGTGTCCATTCGTATCATTATAATGTTTGAAATAATCGATATCGAGCATAATCATTGCAAGAGAGTCAGTTTGATTGCTATCAAAGTGCTTCTGTAACGTATTTTGTAACGCACGTTGATTATATAAAGACGTTAGACCATCTCGTAATGTTAATTCTTCAATTTCTTGATAAAGCTGTGCTTGTTGTATAGCGACAGAAGCCAATGATGCTAGTGGCATAATGTTATCAATCTCTTGTTCGGTAATCGTTTTCTTTGATACGGGATTATCAACAATTAGTAAGCCAATTTTTTCAGATTGGTAGATCATCGGAATTATCAAAAATTCATCGTAATTGAACAGATTAATTAATAGTTGATGAATTTGATCATGGATCTTATCTCGCTTTACAATCCGATGTTTCCCATTAACAAGCGCATCTTTTAAAATATGATTAGAATCAAGATCAATAGTTAAATGTCTAATCATTTGGTTTAATTCTGGATCGATCTCTTCTTTTTCAATATTCTCAAGTAAATCAATAAAGCTATATTTTTGTTCCGATATATTTCTCCAATTATCAATACCTTCTTTTTCATCAAGTGGGCCAATGCCCATCATCCCTGTGAGTTGGTTGTTGTTTTTATCATGCAAAAACACGATTGCACGATTAAAGCCTAATCCATGTCCAGCAGTTACAGATGTAATAATGATATGCAAAATTTTATCAAGGTCTCTTGTTTGTTGCATTGCAAGACTTATTTCTCTAATAATATTTAGTTGTTTAGAATTTTTTATTAAAAGTGATTTCCATCGTTTTTGTTTGTTAATATAGAACATACAGCGGAAACCTGCAAACGCTATCAAAAGTGTGAGTAAAATAAACAAGATAAAATCATAATAAGTAAATCCATTGACAAAAAAATATGTAGTAGAGGTTACTGGGAATGCAACGAACAACCCTAGATATTGATAAAAGAAAACCGCTAAAAATATAATAAACAATGATAAAGGTAAGATCCACTCTTGGAAGTAGATAATGCTTAGCGAATAGAAATAAATCCCAAATATAAGAATTAGAATTTTGTTTAACTTATTTGATAAATTAAAACGAATAGCATTTAGGAAAAGCGCTAGCACAATTAAGTGAAAAAAGAATATTGGTGTGTTAAAAGACATAGTTGTTCACCTCGGTAAGTTAAACCTTCTTTAGGGCTATTATACCACGGAGATTGAAAAAAACACTTAAAGTAAAATGAATTCTTGAAAAATAACTAGTGAAATAGTAAAATAACGATTAGAATCATGCATAGTTTGAAGGAAAAAACTATGCTTTCTTTTTTGGTGCTTGTGCAATCGCTTTCCTTATTTGACGGAGAATTAGTAAAGGAGCTTGATGAATGTGAAAATTAGTCGATTAAGTTTAAACAAATTTACAATCGTTATTTTAATGATGTGTTTTTTATTTATACCTAATTTAGAGGATGTCGAGGCAGAAGAAAATAGTGATGCGAAGATAATGTTCCAGGCAAATGTAGATCGAGAGCTTCACTATGATCAACATGCGCTACTTGAATTAGAGATCGACAACAAAGCTAATCTAGGGATTACAGAGATTGTAGCTGATTTAAGTCAATTAGGGGGACCTGATCAGTTTTTTATTTCACCTGAATTAAATTGTGTGACCATTTCAGTTCGATCAGATATTGAGCCAGGTGTAAAAGATATTCATGTAAAATTAATTGATGAAAATGGTGATACATATACAACCTCTACAACTGCAACTGTTATTCCTCGTGAGAAAGAAGAACATGAGAGGGATTGGGATGAGGCAGTAATATACTTTATGCTTACAGACCGCTTTTATGATGGTGACTCTAACAACAATGATCCATATCAGATAGACTATCGTGCGATTACTGATAATCCTCGAGGAACGTATCAGGGAGGAGATTTTAAAGGGATTACAGAGAACCTAGATTATTTACAGCGATTAGGTATTAATACGATTTGGATTACACCTATCGTAGAAAATATCGGTCATAACGTTGAGTATAAATCGGATGCAGGATCATATTTTGCATATCACGGCTATTGGGCGAAAGATTTTGAACGATTAAATCCGCATCTAGGTACATTGAATGAATTTCATGCATTAATTGATCAAGCTGCTGAGCGTGGCATTGATATTATGGTGGATGTAGTACTTAATCATAGTGGATATGGTTTAAAGGGTACTGATGAAGTGACAGAACCACCGGTTGGCTATCCAACGAGTGATGATAGAAATAGATTTATAGGCATGTTGCGTGATCGTTCAGGAGCTGGTGATGTCAAAATGGAACTTTCTGGGTTGCCAGATTTTAAAACTGAAGAGGATTGGATTAGACGTCAATTAGTTGAATGGCAAGCAGCATGGATTGAAAAATCAACGACACCGAATGGAAATGCAATTAAAAGTTATCGTGTAGATACGGTTAAACATGTCGATAATGTGACGTGGCAACATTTCAAAAACGAATTAGTCAGAATTGATTCTAGCTTTAAGCTGATTGGTGAGGCATGGGGAGCAAATTATCAGCATGATTTAGGATATTTAAATAGTGGAATGATGGATAGTTTATTAGATTTTGGCTTTAAAGATCATGCCCGTCATTTCGTAAATGGTAGCTTAGAAGAGGTTAATAAACAATTAATTGAGCGTAATCAATCTATTTCAAATATAGCAACATTAGGGCAATTTTTAGGTAGTCATGATGAAGATGGATTTTTATATCGATTAATTAACAATGGTGATAGTGAAGAAGTTGCCCAAGGGAAATTAAAATTAGCGGCAACACTACAAATAACATCAAAGGGTCAACCAGTGATATATTACGGAGAAGAAATCGGTCAGTCAGGTGCAGAAAATTGGCCTGAATATGATAATAGATACGATTTTGATTGGGAGTTAACAGAAAATAATCATATCCTTGAACATTATCAAAGGTTACTAGAGTTTAGATCATCGTTTTCAGAGTTATTATCAAGGGGTGATCGTTCAATGATTGCAGGGTCTAATGACGCTGAATGGCTTTTAGTTGAACGATCTTATCAAGATAATTCAGTATATCTTGGATTTAATCTTGCTGAGACTAAACAAGAGATTAAGTTAATTGTTTCTGAAAAGGATGCAATGATTACCGACCACTATACAGGCAATACATATCAATCGATTGAAGGCTCAAATGGTGAGAATTATGTCTTAATTTCAATGCCTGATTTATTCGATGGTGGAACAATATTGCTGTCAGTAGATAAAGGCGAGATCTTATCAAGTGAACAGTCGATTGAGCCTATTGATTCTGAGGATGAAGAAAGTCTAAATCAATCAGCAATAGAGAATCGTTCAAATGTTTTAATCATCGTCATGTGTTTTGTATTAATTGTTGGTTTAGCTGGCACGATATTATTAGTAACAAAAATAAAGCGACGTAAGTGATAAGGGGAATAAGTTTATGAATACAGAGATAGAAAATGTGAAATATGATTGGAGATACATTGATCGTCATTATAGTTATGATGGCGAGTTAGGACTAATTTTTAAAGAAGATGGATCAGTCGAACTAAAATTATGGTCACCAAGTGCTGATCGTGTTGATGTGATTTTATATGATAAAGATGATCAAAATAAAGTGATTACGGACCAATTAAGCATGGAACAAGGCGACCGTGGCGTATGGTCAATTAGATTAACGGAAAATAACACTGGAATTAATGATTTTACAGGCTATTATTATCACTATTTAATTCACCGTCAGGGAAATTCAGTTTTAGCGCTTGATCCATATGCTAAATCAATGGCTGCATGGGATAGTACGAATGAACAAAATTATATTGGTAAAGCAGCAATAGTTAACCCAGCGAATATTGGCCCTAAACTTGATTATGCCACGATTGAAGGCTATGAAAAACGTGAAGATGCGATTATATATGAAGTTCATGTACGTGATTTTACGTCTGATCCTTCTATTTCAGATCAAATTAGCTACCAATTTGGTACATTCAGTGCTTTTGTGGAGAAATTAGATTATATTCAATCACTTGGCGTCACACATGTTCAATTGTTACCCGTTATGAGTTACTTTTTTGTTAATGAAAATAAAAGTGATCAACGATTACTTGAATATTCATCGATTCATAATAATTACAATTGGGGCTACGATCCTCATAGTTACTTCTCATTAACAGGTATGTATTCGGAAAATCCAAATGACCCTGAGCAAAGAATTGTGGAATTTAAGCGTCTGATTGATGAGATCCATCGTCGTGGGATGGGTGTTCTTTTGGATGTTGTTTATAATCATACTGGACTGCTTCGTGTCTTTGAAGACCTAGAACCGAATTATTATCATTTCATGGATGCGGATGGTACACCACGAGAAAGTTTTGGCGGTGGTCGACTTGGGACAACACATAAAATGTCGCAACGAATTTTAGTCGATTCAATCACTTATTGGATGAATGAATATAAAGTCGATGGATTCCGATTTGATATGATGGGTGATCATGATGCAGAAACAATTCAGTTAGCTTATGATCAGGCCAAACAACTAAATCCGAATGTGTTAATGATCGGGGAAGGTTGGGTAACGTATGTTGGTGATGAAGATGATCCAGATGTTAGACCAGCAGATCAACATTGGATGCAGTATACAGAGAGTGTAGGTTCATTTTCTGATGATTTCCGTGATGAATTAAAGTCAGGATATCATACTGAAGGTGAGCCGCGTTTTCTAACTGGTGGAGCGCGCCAAATTCAACGGATTTATGACAATATCACAGCTAAGCCACATAATTTTAAAGCAACAAATCCAGGAGATGCCGTTCAGTATATTGAAGCTCATGATAATATGACTTTACATGACGTCATTGCTCTTGCGATTAAAAAAGACCCTAAAATCCATACTGAAGAAATTCATAAGAGAATTCGTTTAGGTAACGTGATGCTGTTAACGGCACAAGGGACTGCATTTATTCATGCTGGACAAGAATATGGCAGAACTAAGCAATTTTGTCATCCTGATTTTGTAGGGAAGGTCTCAGATGATAAAGTACCATTTAAATCGACTTTCGTAACGGATGAACATAATCAACCAATTGAGTACCCGTATTTTATTCATGATTCATATGATTCAACAGATGCGGTAAATATGTTCGAATGGGCAAAAGCGACAGATCGTGCTAATTATCCAATTCATACAACGACTCAACTATATACTAAAGGTTTAATCAAATTACGTCGTGCTACTGATGCCTTTAGAAAATCGACAATGGCAGAAATTGATCAAGACATTTCACTCATTAACGCACCAGAAATAAAAGAACAAGATTTAATTATTGGCTATCAAGCAACTGCTAGTAATGGTGATCTATATGCTGTATTTGTTAATGCAGATCATCAAATGCGTCAATTGACACTTGCTTCTGATTATACAAAAGGTGAAATTATCGTTGATCAATTAAGAGCAGGAACTGATCAAATTACAGATCCGATTGGTGTAGAGTTGTCGACTGATTCAATCACAATTTCACCATTAACAGCGACAGTTATCCGGTTAAAAAACCAGATACAATAAATATGAGATGACTACGTCTATACATGTTCTAACAAGAAGTGTGTAGACGTATATTTTTTTACAAAAAACCGAAAAAAGATAAGATAACTATTGAAAAAATATCTAAATAATAGTAAGCTATTGGTGTAAGCGGTTGCGCAATAAAGAATAACCTCCCTCTTTTTTTAAACTTAAATGCAACCGTT
Source organism: Amphibacillus xylanus NBRC 15112 (assembly GCF_000307165.1). Lineage (NCBI taxonomy): Bacteria > Bacillati > Bacillota > Bacilli > Caryophanales > Bacillaceae > Amphibacillus > Amphibacillus xylanus. Next base: position 1,782,203 of record NC_018704.1, on the reverse strand, counting down.
TTCACAGTTGTAACTATTCAATCTAATAGAAGAAAGGAGCTTAGTAATTATTTTATTGATTTAAAACGATATGAAAGGAGATTTGTATGATTAGAAAAACAGGATTTAACCGTGTTTTATCGCTATCAATGATCTTTGTATTATTATTAAGTACGATATCAAATGCATTACCTTTTTCATTAGTTTTAGCAGAAAATAATGAGCAAGCGATTTCCGAAAAACAGATTAGAATTCATTTTCAAAATAAAGAATTAAATTTAGATGATCTTCGTTTATGGTATTGGGGAGATTTTTCAGAAGAGCCGCAGGGGAATTGGCCAAATGGAGAACTGTTTAGTCAAGATCAAACAACTGACTTTGGCGGTTATGTAGACATTGGTTTGAAAGATAATGCAAAATCAATCGGCTTTCAAGTCGTCAGTACAGCTGAAGTGAAGCACGTTGATGATGTAAATCTAGAGTTAATTAGTTCAGAGGTTGATGAAATTTGGATCACACGTGATGGTGACGTGTACTACTATGAACCAATTGAATTTGAAGAACCGACAATTCGCGTTCACTACTTAAAAGAATCCGGTGATTATGAGCCTTGGGGGATTTGGTATTGGGGTGATGTTATTCAGCAGTCAAGTGATAAAGGTGACTGGCCTGAAGGAGCAACGCCATTTTTAAATGATCAGGTTGGTCGTTACGGTGCCTATATAGATATTCCAGTGAAAGAAGCTGTGGCTAACTTTGGCTTTTTATTTGTTAATATGGCTGATGATGAATTAAAGACTGAAGATATGACATTCACTGATTATGAAAACCATCAGCAACTCTTTATTAAAGAAGGCATTGATCGTGTTTTCACCAATCCATACTATGTTTCAGAAGCTGAGCCAGAGCCTGAGCCAGAAGAATATGAAGGCGAGGAAAATATTACTATTAGAGCAAGTGTGAGTCGAGATTTTAACTATAATGAACATGCATTATTAGAAGTTGAGATAGATAACCAATCAGATTTAGGGATTAGAAGAATTGAAGCGGATGTAAGCGCTTTAGGTGGGCCGCGTTCATTATTAATTTCACCAGAATTAAATCGAGTGACACTATCTGTCAGTTCGGAGATTGAGCCTGGTGAAAAATTGATTCCAATTAAAGTTGTAGATGAGGCTGGTGGAGTTTATACAACAGAAGCTACTGCAACAGTCACTGAACGTTCTAAAGCAGAAGGTGAACGTGATTGGGATGAATCAATTATTTACTTTATGCTAACTGATCGTTTTGCTGATGGTAATCCAGCAAATAATGATCCGTACGATTTCGATTATGATCAAATCACTGACAATCCACGTGGAGCATATCAAGGTGGAGATTTTAAAGGTATAACTGAAAATCTTGATTATTTAAGTGAGTTAGGTATTAATACAATCTGGATTACACCAATTGTTGAAAATATCGGTCATGATGTAAATTCAGGTTCGAAAAATGGCACATATTATGCTTATCATGGTTATTGGGCAAAAGACTTTGAAAAATTAAATCCGCATTTGGGGACGATCGAAGAATTCCATGAATTAATTGATGCGGCTGCAGAACGGAATATCAACATAATGGTAGATGTTGTGCTTAACCACGTAGGATATGGCTTAAAGTCTGGTGAAAGTTTAGACAATCCACCAGCCGGTTACCCAACTGATGAAGACCGTGCGCGATTTGAAGGCATGATTCGTGATAAATCAGGTGCTGGGGATGAAAAAATGGAACTTGGTGGCTTGCCTGACTTCAAAACAGAAGAAGCTGCTGTACGTGAACAGATTGTAGCTTGGCAAACTAGCTGGCTAGAGAAATCGACGACTTCAAAGGGAAATTCAATTGCCGGTTACCGCGTTGATACAGTTAAACATGTCGATCAAGTGACATGGCAACACTTTAAAAATGAACTCGTTGAACTTGATCCGAGTTTTAAATTGATTGGCGAAGCTTGGGAGCAAAACTATTCATACATGCGCTACTTAAATAGTGGACAAATGGATAGCTTACTAGACTTTGATTTTAAGGGACAAGCAAGTGAGTTTGTTAAAGGTAATCTTGTTCGTGCTAATAATGACTTAATCGCACGAAATAAAATGCTAACAAGTGATGCAACTTTAGGGCAGTTTTTAGGTAGTCATGATGAAGACGGATTCCTTTATACTCAAGGTAATGATGAAGGGAAATTAAAACTAGCTGCATCATTACAAATTACTGCTAAAGGTCAACCAGTTATTTATTATGGTGAAGAGCTTGGACAAACAGGTGCAAATAACTGGCCTTTATATGATAACCGTTATGATTTTGCTTGGGATTTAATAGAAGACAATGATATTCTTGATCACTATCAAACTGTGCTCAAATTTCGCAATGACTACTCAGAGTTGTTATCACGTGGAACTAGATCAACAATAGCTGGTTCTGATGCAGATCAGTGGTTAGTTGTTGAGCGTGCTTATGAAGGTGAGTCCGTATATTTAGGATTTAACGTAGCAGAAGCAGCACAAAAAGTTACATTGTACGTTTCAAATGAGCATACGATCGTAACAGATCATTACACAGATCAAACTTATAATGCTTATGAAAATGAAGCGGGTGAATTTGTTGTTGAAGTTAGCATTCCTAGTCGAGCAAATGGTGGAACGGCTTTATTATCTGTAGAAAACGGTAAAATTTTACCTGGTAAAGCAGAAGGTACGAGTGAAGTACCTGAAGGCTATTTCCGACTTCATTTTGAAGGATTAGATCCAAATGAGCTTGACCAACTAGGTTTATGGATTTGGAATGACGTTGCTCATCCATCAGTAGATTGGCCAAACGGCGCAATTAGTTTTGGTGGGGCAGTAGCGACTGAGTTCGGTTATTACCTAGACATTGAGCTGGCTGAAAATGCTAAACAAATCGGCTTTTTAATTAATAATCTTCAAGGGGCTAACGTGTCTGATGACTTTATTCTTGAACTACTTAGTCCTGAAATGAATCAGGCATGGGTTACCGAAGATCTGACAGTATATAGCTATGAACCACTGAAGAAAGCAAATACGATACGTGTTAATTACTATCGTCAAGATGGTGAGTACGATGGTTGGGGACTATGGACTTGGGGAGATGTAGAAAAAGCGACGGAAAATTGGCCAAATGGCGCGCATACATTTGAAGTAGGTGGCTATGGCAGTTACTTTGATTTACCATTAATTGACGATGCGAAAGAAATTGGCTTTTTAATGGTAAACAAAGAAACAACTAAACAGACGGATAATATGTCGTTTGCCGAATTAGACCAGCATACGCAAATTTTCGTTCGTGATGGTGATCCGAATGTCTATACGAATCCATATTTTGTGAGCAAAGAAGGCTTACGACATGCAGAAGTCTTAACAGATGAAAAGATTGAGCTTGTCTTTAGTAGTGTAGCGGAGTTAACAGAAGCAAGATTATTAGACGGCATTGAGATTATTGATAAAAATGGTGATGCAGTTACTGATTTCACAATTGAAATTAATTCTGAAAATAATACTGTTATTGTGACGGTTAAAGATGCTCGTTTAACAGATATTGCACCATTTGAAATAAAATACGATGGTCGCGAAGCAACAGCAAGTGTAGGCTGGCGCTTAAAAGATGAAGTATATGCCTATGATGGTGAGTTAGGTTTAGATTTACGTGCAGATGGATCTGCTGAACTAAAACTATGGTCACCAAGTGCAGATTCAGTTCATGTCGTTTTATATGATAAAAACGATCAAAATAATCTGATCACAGATGAATTGGAAATGACTTTAGGAGATCGTGGTGTATGGTCAATTGTGTTAGATGAATCAAACACTGGCATAAGTGATTTAACAGGTTATTTCTATCATTTTGCAATTGAGCGAGACGGAAAAACAGTGCTAGCACTTGATCCATATGCGCGTTCTATGGCTGCATGGAACAATAGCGATCCAGATAATTACGTTGGTAAAGCAGCAATTGTAGATCCAAGTACAATCGGACCGAAACTAGATTATGCTAAAATTGATGGTTTTGAGAAACGAGAAGATGCAATAATATATGAAGTGCATGTTCGTGACTTTACATCAGATCCATCTATAGCAGATCAATTAACTAGTCAGTTTGGTACATTTAGTGCATTTATTGAAAAACTTGATTACATTGAATCACTAGGTGTTACACATATTCAGCTATTACCAGTGATGAGCTATTTCTTTGCTGACGAGTTTAATAATGCAAAAAGACTACTTGAGTATTCGTCAACTGGCAATAATTATAACTGGGGCTATGACCCACATAGTTATTTCTCATTAACAGGGATGTATTCAGAAAATCCAGAAGACCCAGCGAAACGAATTGAAGAATTTAAGTACTTGATCAATGAAATTCACAAACGTGGTATGGGTGTAATTTTAGATGTGGTTTATAACCATACTGCTAGTGTTCATATTTTTGAAGATTTAGAGCCGAATTATTATCACTTTATGAATGCTGATGGCTCGCCTCGTGAAAATTTCGGTGGTGGCCGTTTAGGAACAACGCATAAAATGGCTCGTCGGATTTTAGTTGATTCAATTACTTATTGGGTCGATGAATTTAAAGTAGATGGCTTCCGCTTTGATATGATGGGTGACCATGATGCTGAATCGATTCAATTAGCTTACGACAAAGCAAAAGAACTAAATCCGAATATCGTTATGATTGGAGAAGGTTGGGTAACGTTTGCAGGAGATGAAAAGTATCCTGATGTACAAGCAGCTGATCAACACTGGATGCAGCATACTAAAGCAGTAGGCTCATTCTCAGACGAATTCCGTAATGAGTTAAAATCAGGATTTGGTAGTGAAGGACAGCCGCGATTTATTACAGGTGGTGCACGTAATATCCAGCAAATTTACGACAACCTAACAGCTAATCCACATAACTTTAAAGCGGATGACCCTGGTGATGTCGTACCTTATATTGCAGCACACGATAACTTAACATTGCATGATGTTATTGCACAGTCGATTAAAAAAGATCCTAAAGATCATGCTGAAGAAATTCATCAACGCATTCGTCTTGGTAATTTAATGGTACTAACAGCACAAGGAACACCATTTATTCATGCTGGTCAAGAGTATGGACGTACGAAGCAATTCCGTCATGAAGACTTTATTAATGAAGTGCCAGAAAGCCAAGCGCCATATAAATCGACATTTATGACTGATGAAAATGGTAAACCGTTTGAGTATCCATATTTCATTCATGATTCATATGACTCAACTGATGCGGTTAATATGTTTGATTGGGCAAAAGTAACAGATAATGATGCTTATCCAATTAACGTAGCAACGAAAGACTATACTGCAGGATTAATAAAATTACGTCGATCAACAGATGCCTTTAGACGAGGAACAATGGAAGAAATTGAACAATTTGTATCAATGATTGAAGCTCCTGAAATTATGCAAGAAGACCTGATCATCGGCTATGAGGCAATCGACAGTAAAGGTGATGTTTATGCAGTATTTGTCAACGCAGATAGTCAGACCCGTCAGCTTACACTGACAACTGATTATTCAGCAGGCGCGATTATTGTTGATGGAAAAACAGCTGGAATTGATCCGATTAATGATCCTGTTGGTGTAGAATTAACACCGGACTCAATTACATTAGATCCTTTAACAGCGACGGTTATTAAACTTACTGATGATTCAACTGATGATTCACCAGTAGACCCAGAAGATCCTAACGAGGAAACACCAGGAGAAGAAACACCTTCTGATGAAACACCAACAACTGGTGATCAAGTAGAAGATCCATTAGATAGTGATCAAGATACTGAGCAACCAAGCAGTGATGATTCCTCTGGATCAAAAGATACAGGTGGATCTTTACCAAAAACAGCGACACGATTATATAACTACTTGTTATTAGGTACGATGATTCTTTTAGCAGGTGTTGGATTAATTATCTACAATGATAGAAAGCGCAAAAAAGTATAATACACTCTCACACCACCTTACATTCCAAATGTAAGGTGGTTTTTCACTCACTGATACCCCCACAATTTACTAATAGTAAGTCATTATTAAACAGCATGTTAATACTACTAAAATCAATCGGGCTTAATTACTTTAAAAAATAAATATCAACACCTTAAAACTAATCAGGAGACTTTAAAATGCTTGCACATAGAAGGCTGATATGCTATTCTAATCATTACGGTATGCAACCGTTTGCCCTGTTGTGATAAATAGTGAAATGTCATATTTTTTTATTAATAACTTAATAATAATCACAATCTAAATAAAATGGCAAAACTAGAGTAGATTAAGGTAAGAGATAAAAATTAGATGAGAAAGTGAAGGGAGAACGTTATGAAAACAAAAAAGTGGTGGAAAGAGGCAGTTGCTTATCAAATCTATCCAAGAAGTTTTATGGACTCAAATGGAGATGGAATTGGTGATATCCAAGGAATCATTCAAAAATTAGATTATCTAAAGGATTTGGGCATTGATGTCATTTGGATTAGCCCAATTTATGAATCACCAAATGATGACAATGGTTATGATATTAGTGATTATAAAGCGATACTTTCAGACTTCGGTACGATGGAAGATTTTGATTTATTACTTGAAGAAACTCATAACCGTGGTATGAAATTAATTATGGATTTAGTCATTAATCATACATCCGATGAACATGAATGGTTTATTGAATCAAGATCATCTAAAGATAACCCATATCGTGACTACTATATTTGGCGACCTGGTAAAGACGGCAAAGAACCGAACAACTGGGAGTCAATTTTTAATGGATCTGCATGGGAATATGATGAAACAACAGACGAATACTACTTACACGTATTCTCGAAAAAACAACCAGACCTAAACTGGGAGAATCCAAAAGTTAGAGAAGATTTATATGAAATGGTTAATTGGTGGTTAGATAAAGGAATCGATGGTTTCCGAGTTGATGCCATCTCTCATATTAAAAAAGTTGAAGGCTTACCTGATATGCCAAACCCAGAAAACAAGAAATATGTTGAGGCTTGGGATGGCCATATGAATCGTCCTGGTATCGATAAATTCTTAACAGAGTTTAGCAATCGCACATTACGCAACTACGATATTATGACTGTTGGTGAAGCTAATGGTGTTAGCCTAGATGATGCGGAAAAATGGGTTGGAGAAGAGAACGGCTACTTCAATATGATTTTCCAATTTGAACATATCGGACTATGGAATACAAGTTTAGAAGGTGGTCTTGACCTTGCACAATTTAAGCAAACATTGACAAGATGGCAAAAAGGCTTAGAAGGTAGAGGCTGGAACGCACTATTTTTCGAAAACCATGACCAACCACGTTCAGTGTCAGCATGGGGAAATGATACAGATTTAAGAATTACATCAGCTAAAGCATTAGCTACACTTTACTTCTTCATGCAAGGTACGCCATTTATCTATCAAGGACAAGAAATCGGAATGACTAACGTACAATTTGATTCAATCGATGATTATGATGATGTTAGCATGAAGAACTATTACAAGATTCAATTAGCTGAAGGTAAATCACACGAAGAGATCATGCAAGTAATCTGGAAAAATGGCCGAGACAACTCAAGAACACCAATGCAGTGGACAAGCGAACCACAAGCAGGCTTTACTACTGGTACACCATGGATGAAGGTTAACCCAAATTATCCAGACATTAATGTTGAACAAAACCTAAATGATCCAAATTCAATTTATCATTACTACCGTACGATGATTGAATTACGTAAATCAAGCGAAACATTAATTTACGGAACTTATGATCTAGTTGCAGGAGATCACGAGCAAGTCTATGCGTATACGAGAACATTGGGTGACGATCGCTATGTTGTGATTGTGAATATGTTTAATGAAGCAACAACTTTAGATCTTTCAAATGACATGACATTTGTTGAACTTCAATTATCAAACTACCGAATTCACGATGAATTAAATGCGAATATGGAATTACGCCCATATGAAGCTAGAGTATATAAAATTAAATAATTTATCCTAGTATGTTTTAAGTTACTCCCTTTAAGGTAAACAGATTTCATCACGCTGTTTTACTAGAAGGGAGTTTTTTATAAATTGCCTACTTTTCCCCAATTGGAGTGAACACAAGAAAAATGCTATAATATTAGTTAGGCATTTTTTTTGAAGGTAGGTGAACGCAATTAATAAAGAAAAATTACTCGTAATTGATGGCTTTAATTTACTTAGCCGTGGTTATTTTGCCACAGCATACAATCGAACAGAAGATCAATTACCTCGCAACTCAAAAGGACTTTATACAAATGGTGTTCGTGTGTTTTTACAAAAGTTGTTTAACTTAATTGAAGAACACGATACAACGCACCTCGTTGTTGCTTGGGATGTTAAGCGTGAAGAAACTGAGCGACGAATCAAATATGATTTCTATAAAGCTAGTCGTTCTGAACTTGCTCCAGCGTTAATCCAACAACACGAAACATTAAAACAAGTTTTAGACGATCTGCGAATTACACAGTATACGATGCCACCACATGAAGCGGATGATATTATTGGGTCCGTTACGAAAAGATGGTCAAGTGAGATAAAAACAGATTGCTTGATTTATAGTAATGATAAAGATTTCTATCAACTATTAAATGAACATACTTCTCAAATCTTTAATCAAAAAAAGGTCGAAATTAAATATACCATTGATGATTTTAGGGCTGAATTTGGCATCGAACCAATTCAGTGGATCGATGTAAAAGCACTCCTAGGTGACACAAGTGACAACGTACCTGGTGTTCCTGGAGTAGGAGCAAAGTCAGCATTACCTCTTATTCAAATGTATGAGTCAGTTGAAAACCTATATCAACAATTACCAAATATTGATGCGAAATTTAAACGCTATATTAGGAAGTTAACTGATGCCGAAGAACTTGCAGTTGTAAGTAAAGAGTTAGTTACGATCAATCAAGAATTAGATTATTTTAAAATGGTTGATGTTAATGAGTTTAGTTATCAACCAGATTACAATCACATTTTAAATGTACTTAATGAAGTAGAAATACAGATTCGATTAAATATTAGCTAGATTTTATAGAAAGACTAGAGAGGGAGAAAGAAAACTGATGGGGACAGTAATTTTATACTTTTTGATTAGTTTATTGGCAAGCACGATCGGAGCAATCGCTGGGATTGGTGGTGGCGTGTTTATTAAGCCTATTCTTGACTTTCTAGGCGATTATCCACTTGCAACGATTGGTATACTCTCATCGACAACCGTTTTTACAATGTCGTTAGTATCTCTATGGACAAGACGACGTGAAGTTAAAGTAATGGATCGAGCAACTTCACTACTTCTCGCTTTAGGTGCTGTTATCGGTGGTCTTGTAGGAAAAGTGATTTTTAAATATCTTGCGACATATAGTTGGGTTGGGAATGTCCAAACGATTTCACTAATCATAATTTTTAGTGCCGTCTTACTCTACGTACAATTTAAAGATACATTCCCTAGCTTTTATATTAAGAATAAGTCAGTAATATTAGCAATGGGATTAGCATTAGGGGTATTATCTGCCTTTTTAGATATTGGCGGGGGTCCACATAATATTGCAATATTAAGTTTGTTTTTCGCAATGGATGCTAAAAAGTCAAGCCTTTATTCACTATTCATTATTTGCTTTTCACAACTTTCAGGATTGCTATTTACATTTATCAGTACTAGCTTATCAAGTTTAAGCCTAAACATGCTACCAGGTATGATAATCGGCGGTGTATTAGGCGGAGCACTTGGATCAAACCTATCAAAGTGGTTCACAATCCGTGCTGTTGAAATAGTCTTTAAGTTATCACTTGCAGGACTTGTATTATTGAATTTATATAATTTATATCTATATCTGTAAGTGTAAAAAGAGGAGATACAGGATAATAATTCCCGTATTTCCTCTTATTTTTTTAAAAAAAGCTGAACTAAATGTAAAAAATCTATACTTTTTAGGGTCTGATTTCATAAAAGTTATAGTTTGTAAGGAAATATCTAAATGTCATACGGTTACAAACAATGTAAGCGTTATATAAAATGAAGGGGCGTACATATTAATTTATGGAAGGAGGCAACTGTAGAATTATCGTTAGTACATTAGGTCATCAAGATTTCCGCATCAAGAAGTTTTTACTTAAGCTAGAAGCACAGAGTAATACAGGATTTATTGAAATTCTATTAAACTTCTAGGAGGAATGTAGAAAGATGGTTAGGATGATTAAGAAGTATGAACGAACGATTGCAATTCTATTAATTGCTTTCTTAGCAGTACCACTCAACCTGTTCACTTCGCTAGCAACAGTTATGGCTAGTGATGGGGAAGAGGCGGAGTATACAACAGTATACGAAACAGATTTTAGCAAAGATGATCATAAGATTGGCACTCAGGCAGGTGGAAGTGGATCTGTAAAAGAAGTTACTATCGATGATAAAACTTATGATGCATTTTTCATGGAGCATCGGCCAGATGGTAACTGGAATTCTCCAACCCTGTCATATGCAGATGCAGGCATCGAATTTGGTAAGATATATCGAGTTACAGCAGAATTCTATACTAATTCAGATGAGTTTGGTGGAGGGAATTATCAACTAACGACAAGCGACCATGAAAATCCAGACATTAATGAGAACAAGAAAATAGTTCCAAATGAAATAGTTGAAATGAGATATGAAGGTGTTATCGAGATTGAGACGAATAATCATATTCGTTTCCAAACATCTGGGGAGGAAGCGGACTCACTTCAATATTATTTGCTTAGTGTCAAAGTTGAAGTATTAAATACTGATGAAGAAACTGAAACACCAGGAGAACCTGAGGTACCAGAAGAAGAATTCGAACCAGTAGTGATTTATGAAAACAATTTTGAAAATAACGATTTAGATGGTTGGTTTGGTAGAGGTCCTGCAGAAGTTGAGATTACAGATGATGAATCTGGAGATAACAATGCAGTATTAGTTACAGGACGTACTGTTAGCTGGCATGGTCCAGGAATTAACTTGACGGAATTATTAGAATCTGGAGCACAGTACGAAATGGAAGTGTCTGTCAAGCGTGTTAGTGCAGAGGGAGAAAGTACCTTTGATGCTAAAGTAGCAGAACAACCTGAATTTTATAATCCTGTATCTACAAGTACTATAACTGATACTGAATGGACTATTCTAAAGGGGACATATATTTTAGAAGGAAATGTAACGAATGCAGAATTTTATGTTGAAAGTAATAATCCAACAGAAGATTTTTATGTGGATAATGTAAAAATCACTCAACTCACTCCAGGAGAAGACCCTGGTGATCGTGAAGAAATTCCTGAAGATGAAAGAGTTGCAATCTTCACAGACTTTGAAGATGGCACAACTCAAGGTTGGGAACGACGTAATGGCCATGAAGAATTAAGCATTGCTAATATTGGTGCAAATGATAGTTCTCATAGTCTATTAGTTGAAAATCGTCAAAGTTCATCAGACGCAGCTAAAATAGACGCCTTAAATAAATTGTATGCGGGTTATGACTATAAAATAAGCGTGTGGGTGAAATTGGCAGAAGGTGAGCCGAGTACAGGATTACATGTATCAGCCGCACAAGATGAATCTACTTACCCTACTGTCGCTGATCGTCAAATGGTTACATCTGATGAATGGGTATTACTTGAAGGTGAGTATTATGTACCAAATAATGTTGATGAAGTGTATTTCTATGTAGAAGAAGAGTACAATCCAGATTCAACATCTGGAGTCTCCTATTATATTGATGATTTTAAAGCAGAAGTAATTTTCAAAGACAATGATGTGCAAAAGGACTTAACACCTTTAAAGGAGATATATGAAGATTATTTCTATATTGGAAATGCTGCAGAAAACTTTCATTTCAATGGGAGAACAGGTGAATTATTAAGACATCACCATAATTTGGTGACGGCAGAAAATGTCATGAAACCAGATTCTTTCTATAATGAAATTATAAATGACGATGATTTTGTAGTGGATTTAGAATATACTAATTCTAATCAAACTCAATTCCTTAACAATGCTAAAGAAAATGGATTATTAGTTCATGGTCATGTACTAATTTGGCACTCACAATCTCCAGGATTACTTTGGGGCACTGATACAGGTAGAAAAGATGTAGAAGGTAATCGAATTTATGAGCCAATTGCAAGTCGAGAACAAGCCTTAGCAAACATGCAAGAACATATTGAAAAAGTTATGACTGATGCTCATAGAGTTGCTGGTAATTCCATAATTAGTTGGGACGTTGTAAATGAGGCATTAGAAACAAGAGATTGGAGTAATCCAGAAGATTGGCAATCTAAATTACGTTCCACTCCTGATGTAGGTTGGCTCCATTCAGTTGGTGATGACTATATCTATGAGGCCTTCAAACATGCACGTAAAGTTGCTGATGAGTTAGGCCGTCATGATATGGTTCTATACTATAATGACTATAATGATCATGATCAAGGAAAAGCTAGAACAATGTATCATATGATTAAGGATATTAATGAGCAGTATGCTGAAGACTTCCCTGAAGATTCACGTAAATTAATATCAGGTGTTGGTATGCAGGCTCACTATACTACAACAGTGAATGTTGAAAATGTTAGAGAATCTTTAGAAAGATTTATTGATTTAGAGATAGAAATTGGTGTCACCGAATTAGATGTTGGGGCTTCTGAAAGTACAACATTAACTGAAAGAGAAAATTTAGAGCAAGCATACTTCTATGCTCAACTATTTGATCTATATAAAGAACATTCAGATCATATTTCTCGAGTCACTTTCTGGGGCTTAAGTGATGGCCATAGTTGGAGAAGTGCAACTAACCCATTATTATTTGACCGTAATTTGCAAGCGAAGACAGCTTATTTTGCTGTAGCTGATCCTGAAAAGTATCTAGCTGAAAACGAAGATCCAGGTGTAGTGATAGCAAGACAAGGAAACGCAGCCTTTGGAACACCAGTAATTGATGGAGAAATCGATGATATTTGGAATGAAGCACCAGCACTTCCTATTAATCGATTCCAAACGGCTCATAATGGTGCTACAGGAGAAGCAAGAGTATTGTGGGATAATGAAAACCTTTACGTGTTAGTTGAAGTTAATGATAATGGACTTGATAAATCAGCATCAGATGCTCATGAACAAGATTCAGTAGAAGTATTTATTGATGAACAAAATACAAAAGCTGCATCATACGGTGATGGGCATGCACAGTATCGTGTAAACTTCGATAATGAGCAATCCTTTAACGGTGATGTAAGCGAAGACTTTGAATCAAGAACTGTCGTTAATGGAACAAATTATCTTGTAGAAATGAGAATTCCATTCAAAACAACGACACTAGATTCTGGTCAAGTGATTGGTTTTGATGTTCAGATTAATGATGCTGTTAATGGTAGCCGAAATAGTGTTGCTATTTGGAGTGATTATAACTCCGGTATGGGTTGGTCAGATCCATCTGTGTTCGGTGAATTAACGTTAATTGCAGGTAATGAAATTATCATCGAAGAAGATGAAGAGATCGTAATCGAACCTGAACAAAAGGTAATCGTTAAATCAGGTGATAAAGAAGTTTCAATCAAGACACCTGTCGATTTACCAACTGGAACAAAAGTTAAAGTTAATTTTGTAGATCCAGAAACAATCGAAGATCCTAAATCTGAATCAGGAGAAGATCTGAATGTAGCCGGTGAGATTGTGGAGGTAGACTTAACTTACCCAGAAGGATATGAAGACTTTAAAGGTGAGTTTGAATTAGTCCTTTCATACAATAGAGATTACGACTGGGTTTCAGTATTCTATCTAAATGAAGATGGGGTATGGGAGCGTCGTACTGGCGGTGTAATCGATCGTGAAAATGAAGTAGTTCGTATTACTGTTCAAGGCTTCTCAACATACGGTGTCTTTGAAGTCACTGCTGATGAAGTGATTGAAGATTTAGAGGAAGTCATTCGTGATTTAACAGATCGTATTGACAACCTAGAAGGTAATGCTGATGAATTACAAAATACAATTGATGAATTAAGAGCAAAATTAGAAGAAATAAGTACATCTAATCAAACGCTTCAAGATCTAATTAATCAATTGTTAGCAAGATTACAAGAATTAGAGGATCGTGTTAACGAATTAGAAGGTGGCGACACCACAACTCCAGATCAAGATGACGAAGATTCAGATCCGTCTGATGATGACTCAGGTCCTGTTTTAGAAGATCCTGATGCTGACACGGATGAAGATTCTGATGAAGATGCAGATAAGGATACTGATTCAGATTCATCTGATAAAGATGGTGATGCTCTACCATCTACTGCTACATCACTATTCAATTACATGTTAATTGGAATGATGATCTTAATTGCAGGTGCAGGATTAGCGCTTTATAGCTACAAGCGTAAAAATGCATAATAGTTAAATGATACTCACCCTACTCAAATTGAGTGGGGTGAGTTTTTGTTTTGGAAGTTTTTAAGAGTCGGGATATAGTTTTTAGGATAACATATATAGGTTTCTTGTTTACTTAAAATAGTATTTTCTATAAAATATAGGGTAGATCCAACAATTTTCGTAGATTTTTATATGGAAATGTAAGGGTTTACAATGACGTCAGGAGGGGCGAAAGTATGATAAATAAGTTGAAGCGAAGAATTGTGTTGATGCTAATTATATTATTAATCTTTCCATCAAACTTAGTATCACCATTAATCGTTGTTAATGCTGATGAAGAAACTGTTATTTTCCATGAAACATTTGATGAGGATGATATGCTCTTTATTCAATCTGGTGGAGCATCATTAGCTTATGTATCTGATGTTGATTTTACTGATAATGGTCATGCATTGCATGTATATCGACGAATGAATGATTATGATGGGGCTGATCTTCCATTTTTATCTTTAGGGCTTAAGGATGGGCGTACATATTCTGTTCAAGTTGAAGGTTATGTTGATAGTGATGAAGAGGTGCCAAATGGTGCAGAGGTCGTAATCTCATTAGTTGACAGTTATACTTGGATCAAAAATTTAGCACTTGAAGCTGGTAAAGCTTTTAGTTTATCAACGCGATTTACTGCTGATTTTTCTACTGATAATATCCTTAGGATTCAGACAAATGAAGCTGGCGCTAAGGTACCTTTTTATATTACTGAGGTTTTAATTAAAGAATTACATGAAGACTCTAGTGATCAGAACGATACTGAACGAGGGCCGATTCAATTATTTGAAACAATCACATTTGAAAACGGTGAGTTGAGTGGTTTTGAGCCAAGAGGTGGTGTGGAAAAATTAACAATCACTGATGAAGTGAATAATACAGTAGGTGGCTCAATGGCACTTAAAGTAGAGAATCGAGAGCAGAATTGGAATGGGCCGTCACTTCGAATTGAAAACTTTATTGAAAAGGGCAGTGAGTATCATTTATCTGCATGGGTGAAATTGCTTGAGCCTAGCAGTGCGGAAATTACTTTATCGACGCAGGTTGGTAGTGGGGATTACGGGGCCTCTTACATGAATATTCAATCGAAAACAGTCTCGGCTAGTGATGGTTGGGTAGAGCTAGAGGGCACGTTTCGATACAGTAGTGTAGGTGATGAGTACGTTACACTTTATATCGAGAGTGCTAATCCTGAGGCTTCATATTATATTGATGATATTAGTTTAGTTAAGACTAATGTTGAGAAACTCGAAATTGAACAAAACCTAGTCCCTATTAAAGAGGTTTATCAAGATTATTTCTTAATTGGTAATGCAGTGTCTACTTCTGATTTTGATGGTGATCGTTTAGCTCTACTAACTGGTCATCATAATTTAGTAACAGCTGAAAATGCGATGAAACCTGACTCAGCATATAATAATGGTCACTTTGATTTCAATGCAGAGGACATGTTGATTCAAATGGCTGAAGATCAGGGACTTGCTGTACACGGTCATGTGCTTGTGTGGCACCAACAGTCACCTGAATGGCTTTGGGCAGATAATAATGGCAATCCATTATCGAGAGAAGATGCACTTGTTAATTTAAGAACACATATTGAAACGACTGTTGAGCATTTTGGCGAAAGAGTTATTTCATGGGATGTTGTTAATGAAGCGATGAATGATAACCCACCAAATCCAGAAGATTGGCAAGGTTCGTTGCGTCAATCTGGTTGGCTTCAAGCGATTGGTCCTGATTATATAGAGGAGTCATTTAGAATTGCCAAAGAAGTGATTGATGAAAATGGTTGGGATATCAAACTATATTATAACGATTATAATGATGATAACCAACAAAAAGCAGAAGCCATTTATCAAATGGTAAAAGAAATTAATGAGCGGTACGCTGAAGAAAATGATGGTGAACTATTAATTGATGGCATTGGTATGCAAGGACATTATAACTTAAATACAAATCCAGAAAATGTTCGCCTATCACTTGAAAAATTTGCATCATTAGGTGTTGAGGTTGGTGTAACAGAACTCGATATTACTGCGGGAAATGATGGAGTACAAACTGAAGAAGAGATGAATCAGCAAGCATATCTTTATGCACGGCTATTCCAAATTTACCGCGAAAATCATGAACATATATCTAGAATTACTTTTTGGGGATTAGACGATGGCTCAAGTTGGCGTTCAGATCAGAGCCCACTATTGTTTGATCGAAATCTACAGGCAAAGCCAGCTTACTATGCGATCATTAACCCTGATCAATTTTTGGCCGATTTTGAAGCAGTTGAAACAAATGCGCTAACTGCAAAAGCAGCGTTTGGAACGCCAGAAATTGATGGGGAAATTGATAAGATTTGGGGAGAAGCACCTATTTTATCAATTGATCGTTATCAAGGTGCATGGCATGGTGCAAGTGGTGAAGCAAGAGTATTATGGGATAATGAGAATCTTTACGTATTAGTCCAAGTTAATGATTCGGAACTTGATAAATCAGCTGCTGAAGCTCATGAACAAGATTCAGTTGAGGTATTTATTGAAGAAAGTAATCAAAAATCGACATTCTACCAGCAAGGTGACGCGCAGTATCGTGTGAATTTTGATAACGAAACGTCATTTAATCCAGGCGAAGCAAGTGAAGGTTTCGAGTCGGCAACAGCGATTGATGGTACAAACTATCTTGTTGAGATGAAGATTCCATTCAAAACGATTACACCTGGGGCTGATTTAGAAATTGGTTTTGATATTCAAATTAACGATGCAGTTAATGGTTCAAGAGAAAGTGTCGCTGCTTGGAATGATCAAAGTGGTGTTGGCTATCAGGATCCATCAGTATTTGGTAACTTGAAGTTAGCAAGCTCTATCGATCAAAGTGAATTGACACCAATTGATGATTCAGCGAGTGATCTGACAGCTTTATATGTTGCAATTGCAGTATTAGCAGTCGTTTTAGCAGCTGGCGGATTGACGCTTTATAATAAAAAGCGTCAGCAATAACAATAAATTAACCATCCTACTCAAAGTAGGGTGGTTTTTTAGTGGGATTGGTTACATCAGCTCAAGGACTCGTTTTATACATGGCATAATAAGTCGAGAACTTTACATCTATCGACGATAACGACTAAAAAAACCAAAAAGATAAACAAGATTCTCTGATGAAAAACTTAGATCAATAGCTAAAAAAGTAAACTTTTTCAGAATTTCTGCGTGTGCGATTTTCAAAATCTGTCGTTATTCTATAGGTACCGCGGAATAATGAGTCAGGCGCCTGCTTTTAGGAGCAGTGTGATGTTTGAAAATTTTAATTTGTTGTTGCGAGAGTATGAACCAATGATTTACCATTTATTAAATAAGTATGGGGTGAAGGATCCTGAAAAAGAGTATTATCAGGAGCTTGCAATAGCACTTTGGCAAGCATCAAAACAATATGAAGGGGGTGTGATGAAGTTTTCAACATTCGCTTATTCGAAAATGAAATATCGTTTAATCGATCTTTTTCGGAAAGAAAACCGATTAAGTGAACTGAAAAAGAAGCTTCAGCAAGAGCAGCGGCAATTAGTGGTTTACGTGGAACAACGCTATGATGATGATCATGTATTTTTTCAACAAGTTAGGCAGGTTCTAACTGAACGGGAATGGTTATGGCTTGAAGGAGAGATTTTTCAAGGTAAAACCTTAGTTGAAATTGCTAAAGAGCATCAGGTAAAGCCAGATGCTGTTCGCAACTGGAAGAGAAGAGCAACTGCAAAAATTAAAAAGTTACTCTAAGTAATTCAAAAAAGTGGCAATCAAGCAATATTTTGATTGCCTGATTGCCACTGCTAAATATAAATTAGTTACTTAAATCTTCGCCATTTGAAGCGATAACTTTTTTATACCAATTAAATGATTTCTTTTTCGTTCTTTTTAGCGTTCCATTACCTTCGTTATCGCGATCTACATAGATAAAGCCATAACGTTTTTTCATTTCTCCAGTACTTGCGCTGACGAGATCGATACAGCCCCATGTTGTGTAACCTAATAAATCAACACCGTCAAGTTCTACCGCATCTTTCATTGCTTCGATATGTGCTTTTAAGTATTCAATGCGGTAATCATCTTCAACATAGCCGTTTTCATCAGGTGTATCAATGGCACCTAAGCCGTTTTCAACAATAAATAGTGGTTTTTGATAACGGTCATAAAGTGAGTTCATTGTAATTCTTAATCCAAGTGGATCAATTTGCCAACCCCATTCACTTTGTTTTAGATAAGGGTTTTTAACAGAGGCAAATAGGTTACCTGATGTTTTTTCATTAACTTCTGGATCTGTAGATACGACACGAGATGAGTAATATGAGAATGAGATAAAATCAACAGTATGATTCTTAAGTAGTTCAAGATCATTTTCTTCCATTTCAATCTTAATGCCATTACGCTCTAGTTTTTTCAATCCGTAAGCAGGGTATTCCCCACGAACTTGAACATCGATAAAGAAGTAGTTGTCACGATCTGATTGTTGAGCTTTTAGAACATCCTCTGGACGACATGAGTATGGATAGTATTCTCCAGCTGCTAGCATACAACCAACTTTATTCTCAGGATCGACTTCATGAGCAATACGTGTAGCAATTGCGCTTGCGACTAATTCATGGTGTGCTGCTTGATATTTGATTTGTTCTTCATCTTCGCCTTCTTCAAAGTAAAGACCAGCACCTAAGAAAGGAGCATGAAGAATCATGTTAATTTCATTAAATGTTAGCCAGTACTTCACAAGCCCTTTGTAGCGACGGAAGATGACTTGGCAAAGATTTTCATAGAAATCAATCAGTTTTCGGTTACGCCAACCGCCGTATTCTTTAATTAAGTGAATTGGACAATCGAAGTGTGTAATCGTAACGAGTGGTTCGATGCCATGCTTATGACATTCTTTAAATAGATCTTCATAGAATTTAAGTCCTGCTTCGTTTGGTTCTGTTTCATCACCATTTGGGAAGATGCGGCTCCAAGCAATTGATAAGCGATATGTTTTAAAGCCCATTTCGCCAAATAAGGCAATGTCTTCTTTGTAACGGTGATACATATCAATCGCTTCTTTTGCAGGATAGAAATAACCTTCCTCAAAATCAAGCATTTTCTTTTTACCTGTAATGATTGCTCGACGGTCAGGTCCGTGTGGTATGACATCAACGTTAGCTAGACCGCGACCATCCGCATTATAACCACCTTCACATTGATTGGCTGCAGTTGCTCCGCCCCATAAAAAATCTTCTCTAAATCCCATTGTAATCCTCCTAGATAATGTAGTAATTAGAGAAATGACAGGGTCATATAAATGTCCTGTCATCTCTCCTTTGTAAAAATTTATTTAGCGAATTGCTTTAATGACTTTATCACCGACTGCAACTGTTTTGTCAGTTACTGTAATAATATCCCCGTAATCAGGAGTATTAGTAATTACAACTGGTGTAATTGTCTTATACCCTTTATCTGCAATAAAATCTAAGTCAAATGTAATTAATTCATCTCCAACATTAACTTTTTGATCTTTTTTAATAGCATATTCGAAGCCTTCACCTTTTAATTGAACAGTGTCAATTCCTACGTGGATTAATAGCTCCATACCATTTTCGCTTGTTAATCCAACAGCATGTTTTGAATCAAAAATTGCTGTAACAGTACCTGCAATTGGTGAATAAACTTTACCTTCTGCTGGTTGAATAGCAATACCTTTACCTAAAATCTCATCTGAGAACATTCCATCTTCTACTTGAGAAAGTGAAACTGCCTTACCTTTAATAGGTGATACGATTACTTCTTCAGTACCAGACGCTTGAGTATTTGATAATTGATCATCTTCTTGGTTTGGCGTGTCTTGTGTTTCAGGATCTTTGTATAAAATATAAGAGATAACGAATGCAATCACAATCGCAACTGCCGCACCAATAATAGCAAAGATTAAGTGTTGTAATGTGTCATCACCGATATAACTTGGTAATGTTAGTAAACCTGGTGAACCACCTGAGAAGTTCTTAACTTTAAAGATACCCATTACTAGTCCACCTAAACCGCCACCAACCATTGCAGCATAAAGTGGTGTTTTAAAACGTAAGTTAATACCGTATAATGCTGGCTCAGTAATACCGAAAATCGCTGTTAAACCTGCAGATGAAGCAAGTTGTTTAATTGTAGAATCTTTACTCTTAATTGATACCGCTAAAGCAGCAGCACCTTGTCCAACGTTAGATGCTAACATACCAGGGTAGACAACAGTATCATAACCGTTAACCATTCTGTTATTAATACCAATTGGTACGATACCGTAGTGTGTACCTGTTGCTACTAATAATGGTGAAATCGCACCGATTAGAGTCGGAACTAACCATGGGCTAAATGTTTCTAATGCAACAATACCTGATGAAATAATATCACTAATATAATGTCCTAGAGGCCCGATTACTACAAGTGCTGCTGTACCAACAACTGCGATTGTAAGTAATGGCTTTGTAAAGAATTTAACTGCTTTAGGTGATACACGATCAGCAATTGGTTCTACAAATGACATAAACCATACTGATAAGATAATTGGAATAACCGATGAAGCGTAACCAACTGGAGATACTGGTAATCCAAAGAAGCTAATGCCATCTGTACCTTCAAGTCCATTGACCATTGCAACGAAGTTAGGGTGTAATAGAATTCCACCAACCATCATTGCTAAATAAGCGTTTGTATTAAATTTCTTCGCTGATGATACAGCAAGTAGAATAGGTAAGAAGTAGAAAGCAGCATCAGCCATAAAGTTAACAATTTGGTATGACTGACTTTCATTACTTACTAAATTAAAGACAACTAAAAGTGATAGTACAGCTTTTAACATACCTGCAGCTGTAATCGCTGGTAAAATCGGTGTAAAGATACCTGTAATTGTGTCAATTACTTTTGCAATAACTGAACGATCATCATTTTCATCTTTAGTGCTATTGCCTTGATTTAGTGATGGTGCTTGGTTTGTAAGTTCTTTATGGACTCTACCAACATCACTACCGATGATTACTTGGTATTGACCACCTTTTGATACAACTCCCATAATTCCCGGTGTTGCTTTTAATTTTTCCGTATTTGGTTTGTCGTTATTTTTTAAGTTAAAACGTAAGCGTGTTGCACAGTGTCCAACATTAGCGATGTTCTTTTCGCCACCAACGTTTTCTATGATTGTTTTTGCTAAATCTGAATAGTTCACGTTAATTCTCCTCCTAATAATAAAAAATAAAAAAACCTAAGTGAATATTACTAGACTCATTTTGAGTCAGTATATTACTTAGGTATAGCCTGCATAATCAGTAACAATCCTATTCAAGGTATTTAATTATTTGTGATTCTTCTAATATGAATCGTTAGATAAATCATTTCATCTTCTTTTAAATCCCGATCAAATTCTTTAATAATATAATCGCGGATTTTTAGTGCACATGTATACTCTTCTTTATATCGTTCCTTCAACATGAAAAGAAAGCCTTCATCTTTATTCTTCTCAAGTTCAACACCGCTAAATAATCGATGAATAAAAAACTTAAGATGTGTGATAAACCGTTCATAATTCAATGAATATTCATCCAAATCCATTTTATAATGGTACTTAACGATATTAAGGATATTTTGAATAATTTGCGTCATTTCTGACACTTGACTAATTTTCGAATTATCTAGTTGTGCATTGACGATATGAAGCGCGATAAAGCCTGCTTCATCTTCTGGTAAATCAATATTCAACTTATTACGAATAATCGAAAGTGCTTCTTTCCCAATTAAAAATTCATGGTTATAAAATCGTTTGATTTCCCATAAAAGTGCATTTCTAATCGGTAAATCCGTTTTGTATCGTTGGATCGCATTATCAATATGATCGGTAAGAGTGATATAAATATTATCACTAAGCTTCTTTCCTAATGACGCTTTTGCAAAACTAATGATTTCATTAGCAATTTGAATATGTTCTAGTTCAACATTTGCGAGTAATTCAGTCAATTTGTTTGTACTTATGCTTTTATTACTCGTATAAATTTTTTCAACTGCATCTAAGTCAATCGGGTCATTAACCTTTTTTTGAAAGCCAATTCCTTTTCCCATGACAATGACTTCATTGTTTGCGCTATCAATTGATTGGACAATATTATTATTAATCACTTTTTTTACTTTCACAAAGCTATTCTCCTCATAATAAACCAAATCAGCTAGCTAATAAATGTGTCTATCAAGTATAGCCTGTTTAAAACAGTAACAACCTCGATAACTATTTTTTATTAGAACATATCATAAATTGAATGTCAACTATTAAATTTTGACATGAATTAAAATTGGAAATTATTGGGGTTTTTCAGAATTAAAGAAAAGTTCTCAAATAAAGTTTGACAACTTTATTTGTCATGTGGTAATCTGTGGTTGACAATTAAACTTGTCAATATGACTAATTATATTGTCATAGGAGGTTAAGCAAATGCCGCTTTACAATCAGTTGAAAATGTATCGAGCAAAGTTAGGTCTAAATCAGGCGGAGATGGGTAAACGTGTTGGCGTATCACGACAAACGATTAGTTTAATAGAGCGTGGAGACTATTCACCATCTGTCACATTGGCACTGAAGCTTGCGCAAGTGTGCGGAGTAAAGGTTGAAGATATCTTTAATTATGAGGAGGATGAAAATGAGTCAAAAGAAACGTGATCAATTAAAAATGTTAAAGTTAATGGGATTTGGGGCAATTACTGGTGTTGGACTATCAATCTTGTTTTTCTTCGTAAATCGAGTAACAATAAATTTTGATTTTCTAATAGAATATAGCTTGTATATTCAAATTGCGGTTGTCATCATCTTCTTTTTACCGACGGTTTACTGGATCCAGTCAGCAAAAAAGATAATTAATATGAGAGATGAGACGATTGATGTTGATGATGATCTACACAGTGAAGCGTTAGAACGCTTGTTATATAAAGGTCTGTTATTCAATCGACTATATTTAATCCTAAATTTTTTAAGCGCTGGATTAGCTTTCGATTTTAGTAATCGATACTTTATCATCTCAATATTAGTATTTCTGGTCACTATTTTACCTGGTTCAATGAATGAAGTGAAAATTATCCGGCTTATTCAAGCAAAAGACCCAATGAAGCAGGGTGACCCGACTTCGATAAAGTTTAATAAAACGTATTTTGAAAGCTTAGATGAAAGTGAGAAAAATCAAGTGTATCAAGTGACATACCATACTTTTAAGTTTATGGAGTATACTTTTATTGTCGCATTTGGCTTGACACTTGCTTTGAAAATGTATTTTGATATGGGAAATGCTCCGATGCTAACGGTTGGTCTATTGTGGTTAATTCAATCGATTGTTTATTTTTATTACTCGAAGAAATATAGTAAATTTCAAACTTTTGTTTGATTATAAATATGATGTTTTACAAATTTTTTTTAGTAAAACTAGCTCTGATAAAGTAAATCAGATAATCTGTACTTTGTCAGAGCTTTTCTTAACTTATTGTAATTGAGGTGTTCTTATGCTACTAAGTTTGATGTTATTATTGATCATCGGTTTTATTGCAGCAAAACTTGTTAGTTATATCCGTTTGCCAGGTTTAATTGGCATGTTAGTTGTTGGTGTTGTTCTTGGACCATATTTATTTAACATATTAGATGCGAACCTATTACTTGTATCTCAGGATTTACGCCATTTTGCTTTAGTTGTTATTTTGATCCGTGCAGGGTTAGGTTTGCAACGTACTAATTTAAAAAAGGTTGGTTTGCCTGCTTTGAAAATGAGCTTAATTCCATGCTTGTTCGAGGGTTTTTCAGTGATGATAGCAAGTTATTATCTGCTTGATTTTAGTTTGATTGAAGGTGGGATGCTAGGGTTTATCTTAGCTGCTGTATCACCAGCAGTTGTTGTACCGAGCATGATTGAATTACAAGAAGCAGGCTATGGAACAAATAAAGGGATTCCAACGTTAATACTAGCTGGTGCTTCAATTGATGATGTGTTTGCGATTACTTTGTTTAGTTTCTTTTTATCAGCGGCTGTTGGAGTTGAACAGAGTATTTTATCCGTGATTGTAAAAATTCCTTACACGATTATTGGTGGAATTGTTGGAGGTATCGTTGTTGCATTAATAATAGTGTTGGTATTGCGTTCAAAACGTGTAGCGTTCAATCAAACGGAGTCATTGTTAATTTTATTAACATTTGCAGTTTTATATTTTTACATAGGTGAGAAACTAGAGTTAGCAAGTTTATTAGGTGTGATGGTTTTAGGTTTTGTAATCTTAGATCGTGAGCCTAAATATGCAAAGCAGTTCTCGATTAGTTTAGCTGCTATTTGGGTGTTTGCCCAAATAATCTTATTTACACTTGTTGGTGCAGAGGTGAATATCCAACTGGCGCTAGAGGCAGGGGTAATTGGGCTTGTCATTATCTTAGTAGGTTTAGTTGCACGTAGCCTTGGGGTCTTGATAGCGACGGCAAATACGAATCTTTCTTTTAAAGAGCGAGTTTTCTGTATCATTGCCTATTTACCAAAAGCAACAGTTCAAGCTGCGATTGGTTCATTACCTTTGACAGCTGGTCTAGAATCTGGTGGTGTAATTTTAGCGATTGCTGTTTTATCAATTGTCGTTACAGCACCACTTGGCGCAATCGGTATTAGACTTTCAGCTCCACGATTATTGATGAAAAAATCTTAAGAAAGTTTTTATTAAAAAGCTAACGTATTGGCTTGAATTGGTTTATAATTGTTTAAAAGCTAAGGAGTTGGGGGAATCATGATGTTTAAGTTTGAGATTGAACCTGGGTTAGCATTAAAGCCTTTAGAGCTGGGTGATGCGAATGCACTGTATGAGATGATTGATAAATCAAGAGAGCATTTGCGAACATATTTACATTTTGTTGATATGACAAAAAGTGCTGCTGATACGAAAGCTTTTGTTGAGCAATCAGTTCGTAGTAATGCGGAACAGAATACATTTGTTGCTGTGATTTTGGTTGATGATCAAATGGCCGGTTTAGTTGGTTATAACCAAATCAATTGGACGAATAAGAACGCAGAGATTGGCTATTGGCTAGGTGCACCATTTGTTCGAAAAGGTGTGATGACTAAGGCAACGCGTGTCTTGATTGATTATGGTTTTAATCATTTTGGTTTAAATCGAATTGAGCTTAGAGCAGCAAAAGAAAATCTCGCGAGCCGTGGAGTAGCTGAAAAGCTGAATTTTGTTTATGAAGGAACAAAACGACAATGTGAGTGGGTGAATGAAGTATGAGTAAAATTATTGTGGGCGCAAAAATATATTAACCCCTTCACTAAGTGAAGGGGCCAGCAAGCGATAGCGCGGTAGGAAACAAAGCAAAAGTCATGAAAAAAGGGACACTCCTTGGTAAAATGATAGTCTACTAAAACACCATTACCGAAAGGAGAATCCCTCATGGAAAAGAATATCATAAAATACCCAAATTTAAAACAAATTGAGCAATTGGTTTGGAGACAATTACAAGAAACCTTTGGTTTCGTTATGAAACAGGTCTTGGAGGATATGGACCAACAGATTGCCGATGAACGTGATAAAAAGCGCTATCGTCTTATTGATAAAAGAAAGTTTAATATAGCTAGTCTCTTTGGTGAGATTGAATTATATCGCAATTATTACCTTGACCGATCAACTGGGGAATATGTCTATCTTCTTGATCGTTATCTAGAGTTTGAGGAGGCCGGTTCTTTTAGTCCATTGATTGAGGAAGCTGCCATTGAGCTAGCTGTTAAGGGTCGCTCCTATCGAAATGCAGCTAATACATTACAAACTCTATTAGGTTACCGGGTTATCAGTCATGAGGCAATTCGTCAACACCTATTAGAGGTTACGTGTAAACCTAAAAAGCGTGAACCTATACTCCAACCCGTCTTATTTGTAGAAGTAGATGGTTTATTTGTAAAACGCCAAGGTAAATGGAAAAAGGGAAAAGAAGAGAAAATAGCAGCTGTCCATCAAGGATGGGAAGTCAATGGAAAACGGGTTAGCCTTAAGAACAAACGTCATTTTATTCACAAAGGAAAGCAACCCTTTTGGGAGGCTTTTGAGGACTTTCTAATTGAAAACTTCGAATATGACCCGACTTTTCACAAGCTGGTTATAAATGGAGATGGTGCCAACTGGATTACATCCTGTCGTGAGTATTTTAAAGGTCGTGTATTCTTTTCTCTTGATCGCTTTCATGTGGCACGAGAGGTTAAGAGTATATTCAGCAAGCATCCTCGTTATCGGTCCATTCGTAAAGCCCTTGCGGCATACAAATACAAAACGTTCTTAACAGAGCTTAACAGTGCCGTAGGAACGCTTGAGGATGAGGAGAAGGAGGAACGACTTGTGTCGTTTATCCGCCAATTAGAAAAATATCCAGAAGCATTGGGAGATTATAGAATATGGTTAAAAGAACAGGGAATTGATACAACTGGTATGCGTCCAATGGGAAGCGCAGAGGGAACCATGAGTGTGTTTGCCAAAAGACTAAAAAATGGCCGTAGTTGGTCGGATAAAGGTGTAAGTGCCATGGGCACTGCATTAGTGGCCTTCTTGGATAATTTGTCCCTAAAGACTTTATTCGGGCGAATAGATAAATGGACAGAAATCGAGCTGGAAAAGAAACCACCAAGACATTATAAAGAAAAGGTTAAAAGAACCATTGGTCAGGTTACCAGAGACAATCTTATGTACCTAAAAGGAAAGGCAAATATTCCGATATACAACGTGTTAAAGGAGTTATCTGGTTTTTAAAAAAGGCAAAAACTTTATCAAGGGGTCACCTTAAAATGATGAATCCGCTTTCATTATTAACGTAGAAAAATTGCCTACAAATACTTGACTCAAACGTGGGTGAATGATCGCTTTGTTGATCATGTGATTTATGGTATGTTAAAGAGTGAATGGAAGATGAATGAATGAGAAAGTTGGAGTTGAATGAATAAACAAACATTTCGTGTAACAGAAAAGACTGAGTTACTGCCGTTTTTATTAACAAAGATTGATCGTGGTCGAAATTATGTCAAGGGTGTTTTAAAGCGAGGTCAAGTTCTCGTTGATGGGAAGCAGGAGACGAAGTTTAATGCTATATTATTACCGAATCAGCAAGTAGATGTGCTCAAGGAAGCGCCATTGATTCATGCATTAAAAGGAGTCGAGATTTTATATGAAGATGATGATTTGATCGTAATCAATAAAGAAGCGGGCTTATTAACAATGGCTTCTCAACGTCATGATCGTCAGCGGACTGCATATCGTGAACTAATGGCCTACGTGCGACAACAGGATCCTAAAGCACGAATTTTTATCGTCCATCGCTTAGATCGTGATACTTCTGGTGTCATTGTTTTTGCAAAAAATGAGCATACAAAATATGCGTTGCAGAAAAATTGGCATGATGTTGTTGAAGAACGAACTTACCTTGCTTATGTGGAAGGGAAAGTGGAACAAAAAGAAGGTACGATTAAGTCATGGCTGAAGGAAACAAAGACGCACAAAGTATATGTGACGCCGAATGCAGAAGGTGCGAAAGAGGCAGTTCTACATTATAGTGTCATACGGTCTGGAAGTCAGTATTCTTTATTAAAAGTTAATTTAGAAACTGGACGGAAAAATCAAATTCGGGTTCAGCTTGCAGAAATTAATCATCCCATTGTCGGTGATAAGCTATATGGTGCGACTGGAAATCCAATTGGTCGCCTTGGGCTACATGCATCAGTTTTAGCATTTAAGCATCCGACTACTAAGAAGCTCGTTCGTTTTGAAGCACCTAGACCTAAGCAATTTAAGGTAAAGTAAGATGTATGTTTCGATTCCAGAAGCGGCAGAATACTTGGATATCTCTGAACGTGAAGTGAGACAATTAATCTTTGAACGAAAAATTCGTGCTGTTCATGATGGTGAACAGTACTTAGTTAATACGAATCAGTTTGAAACACATTTTAAACAGTTAGAGAATTATCGACAATTAATTGAAGAAATTTTATCTGAACCAATACCTGAAAGTCCTGATGTAAAAGATGAGGACTAATTACAATCACCTGCTACTAATTTAGTAGGTGATTTTTTATCTGTTCGCACTATAAAGTAGTGCGTTCGCACCCAAATCTGGAATTTCGCACTACTTTGTAGAGCGATCGCACTCAATTAAACAATTTCGCACTATCTAGTAGTGCGTTCACACCATAATGTAAAATATTTCATTTTTTATAAAAAGTAGTATCTATTTTCTTATTTCTCCGCCTTAATACTGAGAAGAATTAAATCTCAAGTCGGTATATTATATTGAAAATTCAGGTTATAATTTAGCTACAATTTCTAGAGAGGTGATGAGATGGAGCCAATTGTTCGAGTTGAAAATGTTAAAAAGTCCTACAAAAAGAGAAAAGGCGATTCAGTAGTTAAGGCAGTCGATAATATTTCGTTTCAAGTACATAAGGGTGAAATTGTTGGTCTACTTGGACCAAATGGTGCGGGGAAAACGACAACAATTAAGATGATTTGTGGTTTGTTGAAAATGGATGAAGGCAAAATTATTGTTAATGGCCTTGATAATAACAGACATCGGTTAAAAGCGCTTAATCATATTAGTGCTGTTTTAGAAGGGAATCGGAATCTTTATTGGCGTTTAACAGTACGAGAAAATCTTGAGTATTTTGCAGGAAACAGAGGCAAGTCGAGAAAACAAATTCAACCAAAGATTGATCATTTATTAGAATTGTTCCACCTTAAAGATAAGGAGAATGAACTTGTTAATCGCTTATCGCGCGGTATGCAACAAAAACTAGCAATTGCAGTAGCAATGCTTGCTGATACTGACATCATTTTACTAGATGAACCAACGCTTGGTCTTGATGTTGAAACAAGCTATGAAGTTCGGGATATTTTAAAACAGATTGTTGAGAATGAAGAGCGCACAATAATTATTAGTTCACATGATATGGGTGTAATCCAGGCAGTATGTGAGCGGGTCATTATTATTAATCATGGAAAAGTGGTAACAGATAATCGTGTTGAAGAATTGATGGAATTATTCAATGCGCGTCAATATTCGATTACGTTGGGTGAACCATTATCCGAACAACAACTAGCTCAACTAAATGCATGTTTTCCTAGTTATTCATATGATGCTAATCAAGTAAAACCAAATCTAGTCGTTGAGTTATTAAGTCCTGATCAAATTTATCAAGTTTTTGATATCTTGAAGCAAGACGGGACGACAGTAGAAAATATCGATCGTAATCTAATTAATTTTGAACAAGTATTTATGAAGATTATCAAGGGGGAAGCGGATTATGAACTTGATTCATCTGTTTCAAGCTAACTTTCGAAAACAAATAATTGAAATGAAGCGTTACGCACCTAACACTGTTGCATTGTTTCTAACAGTTTATATCATTTTTATCGGTATGTTTTTCGGTATTCAATTGATCGGGAATCCGGATACTCAATCGACTACGATTCAGTATACAATTGCTAGTTATATCTTTTGGTATTTAGCGATGATGATCGTCAATGGCATGGGGTATGAGATTGTTAGTGAATCGATGAGGGGGACCTTTGAACAATTAGGGATGTCCCCAAGTGGTATCTGGAAGACTCTCACTGCTAGATTACTAGCTGAATGTATACTACATTCGATCATGGTGACTATTCTCTTGTATTTATCGATGCTGACAAGTGGAGAATGGTTAAATATTGATCTCATCTCGATCATTCCAATTTTTATTTTAACGTGTGCGAGTATGTTTGGTTTATCATTTATAATTGCAGGGCTGACAATCATCTTAAAACAAATACATGCTTTTTTACAAATCTTTCAATTTGTCTTAGCGGCATTAACGATGATTAGTGTATCCTCATCAGTGATACAGTTATCACTCCCGTTTACTAAGGGGATAGATATGATTCGGAAAATTATGGTTGAAAACTATTTCTTAACAGATTTTAGTTCGTTAGATTTTATCGTTTTAATAGCAAATGCTATCCTCTATGTTGGCGTAGGACTCACTTTTTACTTGTATTGCGAACGGTACGCAAGAAGTAAAGGATTGCTTGGTCAGTATTAAAGCTTTTAGAAAAAAGTTACCCTACTTGAGCTGAGCTATGATTAAAGGTAGAATAATAATCAGAAAAGAGGGGTTATATGACAAATAGAAAAGTAGAACTTATTAAACAACTAGTAAATATTCCAAGTCCATCTGGAAACACAGGAAAAGTGATTCAATTTGTTGAAGATTATTTTCAAAACTTAGGGGTTGAAACGAAGCGGAATCGTAAAGGTGGTTTAATCGCGACAATCCCTGGTGAGAACGATGAACAACACCGGATGTTGACAGCGCACGTCGACACGCTTGGGGCAATGGTGAAAGAAATTAAATCAAATGGTCGGCTTAAGCTAGATCTAATCGGTGGCTTCCGTTATAACTCAATTGAAGGCGAGTATTGCCAAATCGAAACGTCATCTGGTGAGGTTTTTACCGGTACAATATTAATGCGACAAACTTCTGTCCATGTCTATAAGGATGCAGGAACTGCTGAACGAAATCAAGATAATATGGAAGTTAGAATTGATGCAAAAGTGTCATCTGCAGATGAAGTAAGAGCACTTGGTATTGAGGTTGGGGACTTTGTTTCTTTTGATCCTCGTGTTGAAGAGACAGCCAATGGCTTTATCAAATCACGCCACTTAGACGATAAAGCAAGTGTTGCAATATTAATGGAAGTCGTCCGACAAATTGTTGAAGATAAGGTAAAACTACCTTATACAACCCATTTCCTAATTTCAAATAATGAGGAAATTGGCTATGGTGGAAACTCTAATATCACGCCTGAAACAGTAGAATACCTCGCAGTTGATATGGGGGCAATGGGAGACGGTCAATCAACTGATGAATATACAGTCTCGATTTGCGTGAAAGATGCAAGCGGGCCATATCATTATGGATTAAGAAAGCATTTAGTTGCGCTTGCAGAGGAAAATCAGATTGAATACAAGCTTGATATTTATCCATATTACGGATCAGATGCATCAGCGGCAATCCGTTCTGGGCATGATATTATCCATGGACTAATTGGACCAGGGATTGATTCTTCTCATGCATTTGAACGTACACACGTTGATTCATTAGCACATACTGAAGCATTAATTAAAGCATATCTAGTATCAGAAATGTTATCATATTAAAAGTAAGACGAGAGATGACTGTTTAGTAAAGTTGTCGCTCGTCTTTTTTTGATTGAAATGGATAGGTGTTAGCAGCAATGTTTATTACAAAAGGAAAAAATAGTTTAAATTAATACTTTACCTGTCGTAGTATCCGTTGTATAATTAAGTTACTACGACAGGTGGAGTATAGGGGGTGGCTAATTGTTATCAAGTGATATTATGAGAGGATATAACGATCCGATTATTTTAAGCTTACTTTTAGAAGGTCCTTCTTACGGATATGAAATCTCAAAATTAATTAAAGAACGATCAAATGGAAATTATGTAATGAAGGAAACAACTCTTTACTCTGCTTTTGCTCGGTTAGAGAGAAACGGTTATATCGAATCAAGTCAAGAGATGAAGACACAAGGAAGAAAACGAACGTACTATCATATAACAGCATCAGGTCGAGCCTATTTAAGGGAAAAAGCCGATGAGTGGGTCGTTACTCAAAAAGTTGTAAGTCAATTTTTAACGAAAGGTGGAAATTAGGATGGACACGATTATGTCGTATTTGGAAACGATGTTTGCTAAGTTACCGAAAACACCAGAAGTTGAACAAATTAAACAAGAATTAAGCATGAATATGGAAGAAAAGTATCACGAGCTGATTAACCTTGGGAAAACCGAAAATGAAGCAATTGGAACGGTGATTAGTGAGTTTGGTAATATTGATGAACTAATGGAGGAACTCGGTTACGCAGTTGAAGAAGAGGCTGAGCGGGCATTGTCAGATCAAGAAGTAAATGATTTTTTAGCAGAGAACAAACACTTCGGAAAAATGATTGGCATCGGAGTCAGTTTGATTTTACTGGCTGCTTCAATATTTATGTTAATTAATGGTGTGGTGTCCGTAATGGAAATCGAGAATCGGCTATTAAATATTGCTGGTTTAATCCCATTATTATTGATGGTTGCGGTCTCAGTCGCAATTTTCATTGTTGCTGATCACCGGATGGAACCATTTAAAGCGATGCTACACAACTATCAAATAACGCCAAATCAAAGGTATCGATTAGAGCAGGAGGCAAATGAATTTCGCTCTGATCAATTGAAGGCTGTCGTTATCGGTGTTGTGCTATGTATTGTAGCACCTCTAGTTTTAATAATAATTTCAGTAGTAGATGGCGCCTATGCTAGTATTGGCGTAAGTATTTTGCTTGGATTAATCGCAATCGCAATCTTTTTGTTTATTTACTATGGTGAACAAGATTCAGCATACAAAAAATTACTCCAAGAACAAAATTACCAAAAACCAAATGCAGACGAAGAAGATAAAGTCGTCGGTGCTGTTGCAGCATTTGTATGGCCATTAGCTGTCGCTATATTTTTAATAACTGGGTTCATCTTTAACCAATGGCACATTAATTGGTTGATCTTCCCGATTACAGGCTTATTATTTGGAGGATTTGCAGCTGTTCGAAGTATTATGAATGAAGATTAAGAAAAAAAGTAGTTGTATTTATGTAATCAGCATGTTATATTACTAGAGCGATGAGCTATTTTGCATAAGACGCACACTTCAAATGTCTATGTGGAGACAGTGATGCGCCGCAAATTTCTAGATCACTCGTCCAGGATCGAGTGATTAACCGACTTCTTATAAGAGGTCGGTTTTTATTTTGCTTTGGTAAGGAAAAAATTTCAAATCAAATAGACGATTATACGTTTTAATGCTAGAATTTATATAATCATAGAGAAAGAGGCATGTGATTATGAAAAAATATCTGCTACTCATTTTTGTGATTCTTATACTAATCATTATAGTCGTTAAAGATACAACAGCTATTAAAGTCAATTCAATTACGATACATAGTAAAAAATTATTAAGCAGCCAAGAGATACATATGCTTCAAATTACAGACGTTCATAATCGGAATCTTGATGGAAAATATCATCATCTTACAGAGTTGAAACCAGATTTGATCGTCTTAACAGGAGATTTAATTGATCGAAAAACGACAGATTTAGAGAATACGAAAAATTTATTAGCTCAGCTTTCGACAATTAACTGTCCAATCTATTTTGTTTCTGGAAATCATGAGCAAGATAGCTTGATTTTTCATCAGTTAAGACAAGTTTTAAATGACTACGGTGTGACCGAATTAGTCAATGAAACTATCAATCTTACTATCAATGATGTGTCGTTCAATTTAGTTGGAATTTCAAATTATACGACTGGTCATGCAGATATCGATGCTGCGTTTGAAGCGGTTGATCTATCAAAACCAACTGTATTTTTATCACATGCGCCTTTAACGATTGATCATCAAGTAGAGCTGATTTTGAGTGGACATACACATGGTGGTCAAATCCGAGTACCTTTTATCGGAGGAATCATCGCACCTGATCAAGGGGTTTTTCCAAAATATGATAAAGGATTGTATCAATTAGATTCAGGTGCAAGTCTGTATATTGATAGTGGACTAGGTACTAGTGTGTGGCCAATTCGATTTTTGAATCCAGCGCAAGTATCAATGATAACTCTTACAGGTAAAAACTAATTATTGGAATATTGAGTGCGAAAAAACTAATTTATGTGCGAATTATTAAATTTGAGTGCGAACGCACTATGGTTATGTGCGAAAACGCATAATTGAGTGCGAACGCACCCGAAATGGAAATAGAAGGAGAATTATAATGAAGAAATTTTTTATTAGTTTAATGACGATACTATTTATTCTTACCGGTTGTGGCTCGAGCTTAAGTACAGACTATCAACAAGCTGAACCAGTTAACCAATCTGAAAAAACGATTATTGAAACTGAAGATGATGATCAAATAGAAGTGGAAGAGGATGAAGAACTTGAAGATTCAGAAGTAGAATCGAAAGATGAATCAAAAGAAGAATCAAAAGAAGAGGAGACAACGACTCCAAAACAAGTCTCAGGTAACTTAAAAGTTCACTTTATCAATGTCGGACAAGCCGATGCGACGCTATTTCAAACTGGTGATGTTAATATACTTTTTGATGCAGGGAATTGGAACCGTCGAGATGTAGTAGAATATTTGTTATCTGTCGGTGTTGAAAAAATTGATTTACTAATCGGTTCACATCCAGATGCAGATCATATTGGGCAAATGCCATTAATCTTAGATCAGTTTCAAGTTGATGAAGTTTGGATGTCTGGTGTTGAATCGACATCGAAAACCTTTGAAAATACGTTAGATAAAATTATTGAACATGGTGTTAGCTATCATGAACCACGAGCTGGTGAAAGCTATCAACTTGGTAATCTATTTTTAGATGTGATTGCACCAAAGCAATTAACGAATGACTCGAATGAAGATTCAATTTCAGTTTATTTTGCATTTGGTAAGACAGGGATTGTAATGACGGGGGATGCAGGTGTTAGAGCAGAAAGTGCGATGTTGGATGTACGTGGTAATTTATCTGCTGATATTTTACATGCTGGTCACCATGGATCAAGCACATCTACAAGTGAATCATTTTTAAAGGCAGTTGATCCGAAATATGTGATTATATCAGCCGGTGCCAATAATAGTTATGGTCATCCACACGTTGAAGTTGTAGACCGACTCGTTAAATCGGGAGCGGAAATTTATGCGACGTATCAGCATGGAACAATTATTTTTAGTTCTGATGGAAATTCAGTTAAGCTTGAGTCTACAATTGATCAAGCATTTATTCCACCGAAGGCTACTGTAAGTAAAAATGAATCAAGTAGCTCCAATAATTCAAGTAGTACAAGTTCATCTAGTACTAAAGAAAAGCAACCAACAAAACAAAAAGAAGAAAAGTCAAAGCAAGAGAAACCAAAACAACAAGATGAGAAACCGAAGCAAGAAAAACCAAAACAACAAGAAGTTAAAAAAGAGGTTCCAGCAGGTTGTATTGATATCAATACAGCAAGCGAACAAGAATTGATGGAGATTATTCATATTGGTGAGGTTAGAGTAAAAGATTTAATTGAGTTGAGACCTTATAATTCTGTTAATGATCTGAAGCGGATTAAGGGCATTGGTGATGCTCGTCTAAAAGATATTATTAATGAACAAAAAGCATGTGTGAGGTGATTAAATGAAAACAGAAGCAATGATTGATCGATTTACTGAAAATGATCTGGCAGTTGTGTTAGCAGAATCAATTGGGAAGGAATTTTTAATTGATAAAAATCAATTGCCAGAAGGGGCAGAGCGAGGCGATTATTTAGTCTTAGAGCTTGATGATGATGTTGTTGTTTCAATTGAGCTTGATCAGGACAAGACTCGTGAACGAAAGTCTGCTGTTCAATCGAAATTAGCGAAATTGCGTGCAGCTTCGACGGGGAGTCGCTTTAGAAAAAAGGAGATCGAATGAAAAAATATTTCAGTTTATTGCTTTCAGTTGGTGTGCTTGTTTCGTTAATGGCGCCGGTTGATTTGTGGCTCGCGCCGAATTATTGGGTTAAATCAGCGGTTAAAATCACTTTATTTGTAATCGTACCGCTCGTATTAAATTGGATTTTTAAGTGGATTAACTTGAAAGAATTACTCTTCTTTAGAAAAAAAGGCCGAAAATTAATTGTT
The DNA here is from genome assembly GCF_000307165.1 of Amphibacillus xylanus NBRC 15112. Taxonomy (NCBI): domain Bacteria; kingdom Bacillati; phylum Bacillota; class Bacilli; order Caryophanales; family Bacillaceae; genus Amphibacillus; species Amphibacillus xylanus. The sequence goes on along the minus strand of NC_018704.1, from coordinate 1,745,966 downwards.
GTTGGTAGTGTGATCATTTATCTGTTTATTATTGGTGTGTATTTAGCAATTGGTCATTTGTTTGATTTAACTGGTGTGACGGTAACACTCGAAGAAACGATGGCGATTAATCGAGATAATTTTATCTTTGTTGCATTATATATTCCAATTGTAAATGCATTTATTGAAGAATTTTTCTTTCGAGGAATCTTATTTCTAACGTTAATGCAATACGTAAAGACAAGCTATGCTTATATAATTAGTGCTGGGATCTTTAGTATTTATCATGTCGCAATAATGACAAACTGGTTTTCTGTGCCATTGTTCATTTTGCTAGTATTTAGTTTATTTGTCGCAGGAATATTGTTTAATTGGATCAATGACAAGACAGGATCAATTTATGGATCTTATTTTGTCCATGCAGCTAGCAATCTAGCGATTAATACGATTGGTCTACATTTATTTGGGATCATTGGTTAAGTAAAAAGTCTTCACTCAGATGTAAACTGCCCCCTGTCTACTTGACAGGGGGCAGTTCATTTAATAGCTGGCGCTTTTTCTGTATAGATCAAATCTTAATAGCTATCTCCATTGAAAATTGAATTTTTTACAATGACATAATCTACATTGCGGATTGCCATCACGTGGTTACCGCCTGCGTATGAGATTGAGGATTGGAGATCTTGCTCCATTTCTGTAAGTGTATCTTGGATTGATCCTTTATATTCAACGTGCATTTTCTTTCCTTCGACATTGCGTCGCTCACCTTTTTGGTATTCTGAAGCAGAGCCAAAGTATTCTTTATACAATTTACCATCAATTTCAATCGTTTCACCTGGTGATTCCTCATGACCAGCAAATAATGAGCCGATCATAACCATTGTCGCACCAAATCGAATCGATTTAGCGATATCACCGTGTTGGCGAATTCCGCCATCAGCAATAATAGGCTTACTTGCTGCTTTAGCACACCATCTTAATGCAGCCAATTGCCAACCGCCTGTACCAAAGCCTGTTTTTAGCTTAGTAATACATACTTTACCAGGTCCAATCCCTACTTTAGTTGCATCAGCACCAGCATGCTCAAGCTCACGTACGGCCTCTGGTGTTCCAACATTACCAGCAATGACAAAAGTTTCAGGTAATCTTTCTTTAATATATTGAATCATTTTGATGACATTATTTGAATGTCCATGAGCCACATCAATCGTAATAAACTCAGGGACTAATTTTTCCTCAACTAATAAATCAACAAACTCATATTCTTCTGGTTTTATACCAACACTAATCGAAGCGATTAGTTTACGTTCATGCATGTCTCTAATAAATTGTTCACGTGTTTCTGGTTCAAAACGGTGCATAACATAAAAGTAATTATTCTCCGCTAAATAGATAGCAAGCTTTTCATCAATAATTGTTTGCATATTTGCCGGAACAACAGGCAATCTAAATGTATATTTACCTAATTGCACTGATGTGTCACATTCTGAACGACTTGTTACTATACTTTTTGCGGGAATTAACTGAATATCTTCATAATCGAATACATTATCCATTTATAACACTCCTAAACACGAATGATTTTTATATGTTAGCCATAAATCGTTCGGCCATTACGTACTATATAATAAAATTAACCCAATGTCAAAGGTTTTCCCCTTAAAATCTGAATATTTTACAAAGACAGCAATTAATTAATCTCTTTATAACAAATAAGGAAGGATATAAATCAAGTAGGTCTTTAACTAGCGAATTTTAACTTTATAATATAAAAAAAGAAGCAAGATCACCCTATTGTTGATTTTGCTTCTTTTTTGTGTTTTTGATTCAATTAATTTTAGGATAGTGAATTAAATGCTGATCCTGAAAGGTCAAAAATAAAATATACTAATATAAGCATAACTATTGTAAGAACTAGATAGCTTTTTCCAAACCCTTTAAAAAACATAAAAAGGCTAATAATTGCTCCGATTAAAAAGAACACACCCGCAGCAAGTATAGCTAGATAAGACATGTGGTTACCCCTTTAATATAATTGTAAATTATTTTTACTCTATTCCATATAAATGTGTACATAATATATTATATAACGGCTGTCAAGTTAAAATATGGTTACAATCAATTGTCAGTAGTTTAACACAGCAAAAAACTTATCAAACAAGATATTAAGGACTTTATATTAAATATGGGTAGCTAGTATTTTATCCTGAAAAATTGCAGAATATAAACCAATTCGGTTATACTGAGATCAAACTAACTGAGGTGATGTACGTGGAGAGAGCAGAGCGTTTTATAGTGGCATTTAACAAAATAGAAAAGTATTTTAATCAACAAATTGATGATACGAGCTATGTTCCGTTTTTTAGGGCTGTATTACGCTTGAGGAAAACTGATGCAATTGTCAACCGCTACCATAATGATTTATTGGAGTATTCTGAGCTTCGTAATGCCATCGTCCACGAGCGTACCGAAGTTAACTATACGATTGCTGATCCGCATATTGAAGTTGTAGAGGCGATTGAAAAAATAGCAGCTGAGATGGTCGCGCCAAAACTAGTTATTCCTACTTTTGCAAAAACATTAAAAGTTCTTCAAGCAGATTTAACTGTAAAATCTGTATTAAATGTCATTCGTGAGACTAAGTTTACGCAATTTCCTGTATATCGTAGTAAGCAGTTTGTCGGATTAATTACAGATAAAACGGTATTGCACTGGCTTGCAGGTCAGCTAAATGGGAATTTTAATGAAATCTTAAAAACCCCGATTATTCAATTGGTTGACGATCGTGAATCAGAGCCTAATTATCATTTTATTCCACGTACAATGGATATTTATCAAGCAGAGTCATTACTATTAAAAATGTATAAAAAGCATCAAGGTATTGCAGCGTTATTAATTACAGAAGACGGTAAGCCTAATCAAAAGCTATTAGGAATGGTTACGCCAAGTGATTTATTACATGTGCCTTAATAAAAGTAGGTTTGTAATCATAGTAAATAATTATTGAAATATTAGTTTATACAAGTAAACTCCTAGAGCAAGTGATTGAAAAACACACTGCTCTAGGAGTTTTTATTGTTTATGCATAATGAAATTTTTATCTTACTTTATTGTAATCTTAGCTGTGACGATTGCTAAATCTGGATTTAAATCCTTTTCTTCAGTTAGAGCAAGAATTGGATAGCCATCAACGTCAAAGTGAACTCGACGGATACCAGAACTACGTGGAGCGTTAATACCTGGGCGAGCATGGTACGTGTTCCAAACATTACCGTCCTCGTCAGTTACATAAGCGTTATGTCCAGGTCCATATTCACCTTCAACATCATTTAAGGTTAGTAATGGATAGTTTGTTTTAACCCAGCTTGATGGCTCTAATAAGTCAGAATCTATATCAGCTGTAAGTAGTCCAACAACATATGTGCTATCTACTGCTGCCCCTGAAATAGTTAAGAAAATCTTCCCATCACGAATGAGTGGGTAAGGTCCTTCAACAACAGGAGTGTGGTTATTATCCCAACCGTAATCTGGTTTAGCGATAGTAACGATATCTGAAATAAGCTTCCAAGGTTCATTTGGATCAGCTTCAGCAATACAAATCCATGCACCTAAATCATAAGGTTTGAGTGGACGATGTGACCAGGAAACAAAATAGCGTCCCTTATTAGGGATGACAGTCATATCGAGTGTGATTCCGTTCTCAATTAATGGTGTACCGTCTTTTTTAACGACCATACGCGGCATTTCCCAATCTTCTCGAATCATTGGGTTGCCACCTTCTTTTAATCTCATGACTTGTGCTGCCTGATCCTCAAATCGACCAGGTGATCCAGCGTGGAAGATGTAGAATCGATCATTTAAAATATGGAACTCTGGTGCCCATAACAAGCACTTAAATTGTGGATATTGTTTTGTATCCAAAATTAATACCTCTTGAGCTGTCACAAGTCCAGGAATTGTATCTGCTTCTCGAATATATAAACTATTATTGCCGTCAGCGTCATTAGTTGCAATAAAGTAGTACTTGCCATTCCATTTACCAACACATGGATCTGCTCGATTCCAAGCGATCGGGAATGGGAAATGATCTTGATGTACTTTTCCTTTTATTTCATATTCCCCAGGCACGGAAAAATCGATTTGATCTGCATACCAATCAATTTTTTTCTCGCTCGTTGTACCATCACTATAAACGGCTGTTGCTTTGATCGCAGCTAATTCTCCCATTGATGATACTTCAATGGATTCAGGCAATTGAATTTCGATATTATGTGGTGTGACGAGTTTTTTAATTAAGTAATCTCCAAGTTCATCAGAAATTTCAATCGTATTTCTTGGAATAACGCCTTCAATATCTGTTTCAAACTGATCAAAGTTTTCTAATGGTAGTTGCTCGATTTCCTTTTTACTATCAAGATCAATTGCTGATCTAAAATCAGTAGTTGTCACTTGGTAACAAGAACCATTTTCTTCTTTCCAGTTGATGACGTAGTGATCTGTTGATGGATCATAACTAGCGGTTACGTCTACAATTGTTTGATCAGACAATTTAAGTAATGGGAGTTCAGTGTATGATAGTAAATTTTTTGATTCAAAAACTAAAATACACCCTTTACTTATTTCATCAGCTGTTCCATCTGGATTTACTCGAACTGCAACAACAGCGAATTCATCATTTCTCGCTTTGAATAACCAAGAATTGATGAGTGATTTTGAATGTAGAACTTCATTTTCATCCTCATAGGCTTTGGCGAATAGGATCCCAAAGTTTGAGTTTAGTGCTTGAAATGGTTCATCATCTTTCTTTAGTGCTAAGTGCATACTTTTAGCGAGCTTTTCACTATATAAATCGGTATGCTTTTCTACTCTTTGATAGTTTAATAATGTGTACATGAATATACCTTCTTTCCTTGAGTAATGTTTGTGCATAAATTATAATAGAATTGATTTTTTCTATTATGATACATAAGTGAGGTGTGCCATGAATTTGATCCGTTATATTGGATATGACATCAAACATGGAGCTAATTTTGTTTTTGATTTACCGAATGGACACGATTGTTGGTTATTTTTACTCACGCATACGCCGGCATATTTCTATGTCGACGGTCAGTTAGAGGAGTATCCCGCTTATTCTGCAATTTTATTTCCACCTAATCAAAAGATCTATTATTCTGCTAGTCAATCAATTTATGAAAATGATTGGATTCGCTTTGACTCCGATGAGGCATATGTTTGTGACTTTCCAATTCAGGGCAAGCCTTTTTCGCCACAGGATCCAGAGTATTGTCATCAAATCATAAAATTATTAGCGTGGGAGCATGCAGAGTCCAACGATAAATCAAATGAAATTATTCATCACCTGCTTTCAGCTTTATTTAAAAAACTGTTAGATCATGACGATGAAAATTTAGCGATTCAGCATCAACTCATCCAGTTACGTAAGGAAATATATAATTCACCCGAGAAGGAGTGGTCTGTTAAGCTTATGGCGGAAAAACTAAACATTAGCCCAAGCTATCTTCAGGCCATTTACCGGGAAAAATTTAATATTTCATGTATGAATGATGTGATCAATCGACGGATTAACTTTGCTCAAGACCAATTATTAAACTCTAATCTATCAGTCAATGAAGTTGCGTTAATGTCAGGCTACCAAAATATCGAACATTTTCATCGTCAATTTAAAAAAATAACGAAGCAGACCCCATTAGAGTATCGAAGATCATCAATTAGAGAAAAATAATTGACAGCTGATCGGTATGTACAAATAACCGTATATCTCTATACTACTTGATTCTAGCTGAAAATAAATTGATATATGGTCTTTATTTATTGATTTATTCTATTATGATAAAAAATGCTAGTTGCTCTTAGATTCACATTTGCACAATGTCAAGTGAATCTTAACTAAGAACAACTAGCATTTTTTTAATTGTTGACGCCATCAACTATTCGTTTGATTTTTTCATTAAATGGTGCAATCGGGACAAATCTTGCTTCACGTAAATATTCTTTACCTTGATAGAATAAAATTAATACTGGAACAGTAAAGATATTATATCGTCCTGCAATTTCAGGGACATGATCTGTATTTACTTGTCCTGTTTTTATTTGTGGATATTGCTTCATGACTGTTTTAATTTGTGGTAAGAGGCTGTGACATACACTACAATTTGGTTTTGAGATAAATAAGAAAGCCAGTTTGTGATTTAATACAAATGCTTCAATCTCGTTCATGTTTGGCAATTCTTTAAATGGTTCCACATTGCTCGCTCCTATTAGATTAGTTTGTAAGTTCATTTAAACACGACACAACTGAAAGTTCAATGACTGAGCTTTAATAGCAACTAATAGATAATAGTTAAATTTAATAGCCTTGATAAAACTCGTGTCGTAGAAAGGGTGGGAAAATGAGTAATCTTGAATTATCAGCAACACTTGCTTTAGGTGCGGGAATTGTTTCTTTTTTGTCACCATGTACATTACCGCTTTTTCCAGCGTATTTATCTTATATTACCGGCGTTAGTGTTAAAGATCTCATGGTTCATCGGCGTCAGTCTCATATGCATATGACGATACTGATTCATTCTATCGTATTTCTATTAGGTCTATCGGTAGTCTACTTTAGTTTAGGGATTGGTGTGTCTGTATTTGGTCAATGGCTCCAAGGGCTTTTGATAGGAAGAACAGGCTTACTCATCCAAAGGTTAACCGGCATTTTGCTAATCATGACAGGGTTAGTCATAGGTGGCTGGCTGACAATTCCAATCATGATGAAGCAATACACACTCCCAAGAGTAAAACGACCTGTTGGCATGTTGAGGAGCTTTTTTGTAGGCTTTGGTTTTTCTGCTAGTTGGACGCCTTGTATAGGTCCGATCTTTACTTCAATCTTACTGATTACGGGATCAAATCCTACTCAAGGTCTGCTTTATACGAGTTTATATATTATTGGTTTTTCATTACCATTTATAATTTTTAGTTTTTTCCTAGGCTATGCGAAGTGGCTGATTAAGTATAGCGAAAAAGTCATTAAATTAGGTGGCGCTCTAATCGTCATATATGGTCTGTTATTATTTTCAGGCCAGTTGACGAAATTATCGAATGTGTTACTACGAATGATCCAAGAATCATGGTTCTCTAATTTGGGATAGGGGAGACAGAGATGAAAAAAATCATTATTTATAGTGCTATAAGTTTGATGTTGATTTGGACAATATTCTTATTTTTATCAGAATCTGATCGGAATAGTGAAGGAGAAAAGCTAATTGATGAAATCACAGAACAGTTAAATGAAGAAGATGATTTCATCAATCAAGATCTAGAAATCGGCGTAAATATTGGTCAATTAGCGCCAGACTTTATGACGAATACCTTAGCAGGTCAACAGATTAAATTATCAGATTATGTAGGAAAGCAAGTTATGTTGAACTTTTGGGCAACGTGGTGTCCACCTTGTCAAGCAGAGGTGCCTGATATGGAGCGACTTTACCAAGAACATGACATTGAAATATTGGCGGTAAATATTACATCAACTGAAGCAAGTTTAGAAGATGTAAGTCAATTTGTTAATGATAACGAATTAACTTTTAAAATACCAATAGATTTAGATGCCAATATATCTGATCTCTATTTCATTCAATCAATCCCGACTACTTTCATGATTGACTCGTCAGGAAAAATTGCTCATAAAATTATTGGTGCAATGGATTATAACATGATGCTCGAGTTATTTCGTTCAATGGATTAATTAATGATCATGGTAGAAATCACTCATTAGACAGTGCTTGTCATTAGTGATCTTTTTCACGTTTATATTTAGAAAATTGGCTCATAATAATCAAATGATGTCATACCCTGGATGCTAATTTAGTCTTGACTTATAATAAGTTTTTATTTATAATAATTATAAGTTAATAGATAAACTAAACTAATCTAATCAAGATTACCTTCTCGATTAGCGCTTATGTTTAGTTTGAAAAGAAAAGGGTAGATATTAAAACAGATCTATTGATAAAAAAATAGGAGGTCATCATATCATGGCAGAAAATAAAGCATTAAAAGATCATTTAAATGTTGCAGTCGCAACACAAGGTATGTTATTTACAAAATTACATCAATATCATTGGTATGTGAAGGGAAAACATTTCTTCACATTGCATGAAATATTCGAGAAATATTACGATCAAATTAATGAATACTTTGATGAATTTGCAGAGCGCTTATTGACGATAGAAGGTCGTCCATATTCAACGCTTCAGGAGTTTATCGAGCATTCTATTATTAAAGAAAAGCCATATACATCTGAAATGAGCCAATCAGAGATGGTTCAAAGTGTGATTGACGATTTTAAGAAAATTGTTGAGCATGCTTCAGAGGGAATTGAGTTAGCAGGGGAAGCAGATGATCCTGTTACTGAAGATCTCTATATTGGTTATAAAACAGATCTAGAGAAACACATCTGGATGCTAAAAGCATACTTAGATAAATAATAAGAGTTCAATGTCAAATAGTGTTGGTAGGTTTTATAATTACTCGCGAATAAATTTATATTAGCTTTAATAAAGATATAACTTGTTCACCGCAGGTGAAATACACTCGCTTTCCGCGGGCACGGCTTCAGCTAACTAAGGCAAGCAAAGAACGCTTGCCTTAGTGGATCTTCAGCTCGTGCTATTACCGCAGGAGTCTCGTGTATTTCACCTGCTGTTTTTCACTTCTAAATTAAATGGCTGCTTCATATCGTGTTTCTTTTTCATTTTTTCACTAGAATTAGTTTCTATTGATTTAAACTTGAAGTGAATCATCATTCGTTTCTTGAAATTATAAAAATTTTGATAACCGTATGCGACTTTACTTAGTACCTTGATCTTGTTATTAATCCCTTCAATTCGACCGTTGTCGTATGTGTGAATAAAACTACTCTGTTTATATGGTAAATACATTCTTAAAGTTTTTAGACTAGTTTTCAAACTTACTAACGTTATATATTGTACAACCATAATAAGATAAACCCAGGAATATCTCCTGGGTTTTCTGCATAATTAAATGTATTCAGTTTGGAATAAAGGATTATATAGCAACTTGTAAAGTGGAATTTCCATTCAGTTTGTGTTGCTCGTCATATACATGTAAGTCAACAGGTGTATTGCTTTCGTTTGTGATCGTGACTTTTTCTTGATCAACCTGAACCATCAGGCGTGCACCACGGAATACAATTTTAAACGAGAATGAGTTCCAATTGCCTGGAATGAATGGATTTAGACAAAGTTGATTGTCTCTTATCTTCATTCCGCCAAATCCTTGTACAACAGACATCCATGTTCCTGCCATGCTTGTTGTATGACAGCCGTCTTCAGTATCGTTATTATAATTATCTAAGTCGAGTCGTGCAGTGCGTAAATACATTTCATAAGCTTTATCTTTGTAACCTAATTGACAAGCTAAGATTGAGTGAACGCAAGGTGATAACGAAGATTCATGCACTGTAATTGGTTCATAGAAATCAAAGTTTCTCCTAATCGTATCGAGATCGAACTCGTGATTTAAGAAATATAATCCCTGTAAAACATCTGCTTGCTTAATAAAGCATGAGCGTAAAATTCGATCCCATGACCAATTTTGGTTTAGTGGGAGATGTTTTTTGTCTAGTTCAGCAACAGGGATGATTTCTTTATTTAAGAAGTTATCTTGCTGTAAGAAAATATTTCGTTCTTCATCAATTGGATAATACATTTTATTAATGATATCTTTCCACTGGTTAACTTCTTCTGGTTTAAGCTCAAGTTTGTCGATCCAAGTTTGATAAAGCTCAAGATCTGTTGCTTTTAAGTGATCTAACACTTCAATGGTGTATTCTAATGTCCAACTTGCAATTCTATTTGTGTACCAGTTGTTGTCAACGTTATTTTCGTATTCATTAGGTCCTGTTACACCTAACATCATATAGACATCTTTAGCTGGAACATAGTTTACACGTTCTTCCCAGAATCGTGAGATTTCAATTAATACTTCAATACCGTACTCGCCAAGATAAGATTGATCACCTGTATAGTTCACGTAATTATAGATGGCATATGCAATCGCACCATTACGATGTATCTCTTCAAATGTAATTTCCCACTCATTATGACATTCTTCACCATTCATCGTAACCATCGGATAAAGCGCACCTTTACTAAAGCCGAGCTTTCGTGCATTTTCCTTCGCCTTTTCAAGATGGTTATAACGATAAATTAATAGATTTCTAGCAATTTCTTGGTCTGCTGTTGCTAAGTAGAATGGTAAACAGTAAGCCTCTGTATCCCAATAAGTACTTCCGCCATACTTTTCACCAGTAAATCCTTTTGGACCAATATTTAATCGTTCATCTTCACCAGTGTAAGTCTGATTTAATTGGAAGATATTGAAGCGGATACCTTGTTGGGCTGCGACATCACCTTCAATAATAATATCGCTATCGCGCCATTTCAGTGCCCATGCATCTGCTTGTTCTTGTTTTAAGACATCAAACCCTTTTGCAACCGCCTGACTTAGTACAGTTTTTCCTACGGTTTCTAATCTGTCAGTGTCATGATCCCGATTCGTTACATTTGCAGCGTATTTATAGATGGTCGTTGTTACATCTTTAGTGAGTGGTAAGTCATAGTTTAAGCTAGTAAATTTAAGTTTTTCTTCTGGTTTAGCGCTAATCTTTTGTTTTTCACCATTAATAAAAATTTGAGTTTCTACAGTTGAGCAAAAATGAAAATCTAATTTCTTCGTTTTTAAAGTAACAGACATTTGGTTATCGTTAATCCATGTGTTAACAGGATCCCAAAACTTTTCATCATAGTTTGCATCTTTATTTTTTATATCTCCATCAAGATATGAAGTTAAGTTTAATGTTCCGGAAAAATTAATTGGTGTAATGTCATATTTAAGTGCACCGATCTCTTTATCAACGATACTAACGAAACGAGTTGCTTGAACTTTAACCTGCTTACCATTTTGAAGCTCAGCGACAAAAGTACGTTGCAAGTAGCCTTCTTTCATATTTAACTCTCGAACAAATTCATGTACTTTTGCTTGGTAAAGATCGAGTTCTTCACCGTCGATGATGATGTTTAATCCAATCCAGTTTGTGGAATTTAATACTTTTGCGAAATATTCTGGGTAACCGTTTTTCCACCAACCGACCCGAGTTTTGTCAGGATAATAAACACCAGCCATATAACTTCCTTGGAGAGAATCGCCAGAATAGGTTTCTTCAAAGTTTGCTCTTTGGCCCATGTGGCCGTTGCCAATACTGAAGACACTTTCTGAAACTTCGTGATTTTCTGGGTCAAAACCTTCTTCAATAATTGACCACTCATGTTCTTTTAAATACTTTTTCATTTTAAACCTCCATTCAAAATAGTTGATTTAGAGCAACCGTTTGCATTGATAGTTAAAAAAATAAGCCTTTTATACGCGATAAGGTCATATCTTCCATCGTATCAATATAAAGGTCTGCTCCAGCTAAAACTTTTGGATCACCTACACCAACAACTTTCATTCCAGCCCGTTTTCCAGCTTCGATTCCTGATTGAGCATCCTCAAATACAACACAATTTTCAGGTTCAACGTTAAGTTTTTTAGCTCCTAAAATGAAAACTTCAGGATCTGGCTTTGCTTTATTAATGGCGTTACCATCTACAATAGCACTAAAATCATCATATAATCCGATTTTTTTTAAAATCATCGGTGCATTTTTACTCGCAGAGCCAAGTGCAAAAGGAATACCATTTGATTTCAGCTCATATAAAAATGCTTTTACGCCAGGTAGTATGTCACGTTCATCCATATTTGAAATGGACTCAACATAACGTTGATTCTTTTTGCTTGCTAGGGATATTTTTTCTGATTCGCTAACTGAAATATTACCGATTTCTAATAGAATATTTAACGAATCCATTCGACTGACACCTTTTAGACGTTCGTTATCTTCAACTGTAAAATCAAAACCTAGCTCATCTGCAAGCTGCTTCCAAGCTAAGTAATGATGCTTTGCAGTATCGACAATAACACCGTCTAAATCAAATAAAACGGCAATTTCATTTTTCAATGACTCACCAACTCCTTTCATAACTATATTTACTTTATTTTAGCGTAGTAATGACAAAAAAGAAAGCGTTTTAATCAAATAAGTTATGAAATTAATTTATCAATTGATTATAAAAATTATTTACTAGCATTCTAAAAATGATTGAAAATAACTAAGAAGGAGGGAGGGCAGGTATTTAATCGTTAAGGATGGTTTGTACTTTTTCTAACAATCCATTAAATTCTGGCTTTGTGACAAAATCAATGGCTCCTGCCAACAAGCACTCTTCTATATTAAAGCTTGTCCCAAGTGCTGAGCACATTAAGATTTTAGCTTTGGGATCAATGCTTTTAATCCGCTTTAATACATCCAAACCCGTCAATTCTGGCATATTATAATCTAAAATGACGAGATCAGGTTTGATTTTTAGATAGATTAAAATTGCCTCAAGTCCACTCGATGCTTCAATTGTATTGATGGTCTGATTACTTGATAAAATTCGTTTAATCCATGTTCTCATGAAAGAAGAATCATCAACGGTAAGTACTGTATACATATTATTTCTCCTTTCATCATAAATGATGATTGAATTATTATATCAAACAATAATATATTTCGACAAATTTCGAGAACTGTTTAAAAAATAATTTGGTCAGCCAAAAATGACTGACCATTAGTCATCTTAGTAAAAAGAAGCGCCAACAATGATAAGCAAAATAAAGAGTACGACGATTAAGGCAAATCCACCACCATAACGGTATGGAGTAGGTTGTTGAACTGGTTGTTGATAGCAACATCCGTAATCATACATGAAAATCTCACCACCTTAGACTCGAGATACATTAATATATGCGTCTGTCGCGTGAATGCTAGGGCATTAGTCTAGATTGAGCTTAAAAGTAGTGGTGAATGAATTAATTTTGATTTAAAATTGCTTCGATCGCAAGTGCAACACCATCTTGATCATTTGAAGTAGTAATATGATCTACTAATGGTTTGATTGATTCTTTTGCATTCGCCATTGCAACGCTAGTGCCTGCGTATTTAAGCATTGAGAGGTCATTTTCATTATCACCAATTGCCATGATTTGCTCTTTGGTTATCTTTCTCTTTTGGGCGAATTTCTCTAATGCGATACCTTTTTGTGCATTGGGATGATTAAATTCTAAGTTATCAAATCCGGATGACGTAATCAGTAATTCAGCTTCATTTGCAAGTGCTGTTTTTATCGTTGTTAGTTTTTGAGGATCAAAGCACAATGCTAAAGCCTTAACAATTTCGATAGTTGGATCATTTAATATTGAAGAAAACGAATCAACAAATAGGAATGATTCTTCTTGGAATCTTTGATTAACTCTTTGTTGAACTTCAGCCTCTGATAGTTCGGGATGATTTGAACGAATAGCATTAACTAAAATCTCTATTATTTCATTTTGTTGCTTTGCGAAAATGCCTTTATTTGTGTATATCTCTAGATAAGCACCGTGAGCTTCTGTAATCGCAATAATTTTTACGATGTTTTCTTTACTCATCGTAATTGAAGATAATTTTTCATGATTTTCTTGATAGATTTCTGCACCGTTAACGCAAATCTTCGGACAAACGATCTCGGCTTCTTTAATTGGTCGGTTAGCAGATTCAAAAGATCGTCCAGTTGCAACTACAACTTCAATACCTTTTTCTTGTGCTTTGAGAATGGCTTGTCTATTTCTTTCGCTAATATTCCCAGTCGAATTTAATAATGCCCCATCTAAATCTATTGCAATTAATTTTATCATAATCTCTAGTTACTCCTTTGGTGATTGTAAATTTTATCTTGAAAGTTGTAGTTAGTATTCTAATTAACTAAACCGAGTTGTTTTAAACCATTAAAAATACCATTATCGGTAACAGATGTTGTTTTATAACGAGCATATTTAAACAGTTCTGGGTTAGCATTTCCCATTGCGAAGCTATGTCCTACTGAGGTTAACATTTCTCGATCATTTAAGCCATCGCCGAATGCAATCGCCTGTTCTGGATTAAGATCGTATTCGTTAAGAATAAATTTAATCGCCTCGCCTTTGTTCGTCGTATCTTGAATAATATCGTAAGAATCCCTCATTCCATCTACATTTACTTCCGATAAAAAGATTGATTCTCTTTGATAATGCTTTAGATGATCTTCTTTAACATTTATCACAGTTCCACCTAAGATAGAATCTTGATTTGTATCTGTATAAATTTCATTTTTGGTTAAGTCGAAATAATTGAAGAAATGTTTAATATAGGGTTTATCAAGATTGGAAAATAGGTTTGCTTGATTCGTATAGAATACAAAGTCTTCATCTAACTTTTTTGTTGTTTCAACAAAGTGGCTCACAAGCTGTCGATCCATTGGTTTTGAGTAAATTTCTTTTCCTTGATCAACAGCATATGCACCATTATAGCCAATGCAACTATTGATCCCGAGTTTTTCAGTCAATTGACTAATTTCATGAAGTGGACGACCAGTTGCTAAAAACACTTTAACTCCACGTGCTTTTACTTGTTTAATTGCCTCGATCGTTGAGGCTTGAATCGTATGGTCTGGTAATAATATCGTCCCGTCTATATCTAAAAATAATATTTTTTCAGTGATCATTTGCCTCTCCTTTAAATGAATGTTTGTGCTAAGATAAACTATATCATAAAAGAAAATCCTTTTGTGGAATGAAAGAGAGAGAATGGATGGGGTGGTCGGTTGTGTCAGCATTTAATCAACAATTTATATTATCAGTAATTATTATTAGTTTAGGTTTTATCTTTAAGAAAATGGGGTTATTAAAGGAAACAGATGGAGCAATTATATCAAGATTAATCTTTAATTTAACTTTACCTGCATTAATTATTGCATCATTTAGTCAACTAGAATTAGAAATTTCGTTAATTATCTTGATCATTGCTGGTTTTGGCTTTGGCTTAATCCTTGCATTGATCGGTATCTTTGTATTTAGGAAAGAACCGGCATCATATAAAGGTGTACTCATTATGATGATTCCTGGTATGAACATCGGCCTATTTGCATTTCCCTTAGTAGAAGGTATTTGGGGGGCAGAAGGGATTAAGTATTTCGGTATGTTAGATGCAGGTAATGCTTTTATTGTCTTCGGTTTAACATATTTACTCGGTAATTATTATTTAGACCGCGATGAACCGATAAAGTTTAGTCACGCAGTTAAGAAATTGACAAACTCTATACCATTAATGGTGTATTTAATCGTATTTGTTTTTAAAATATTGTCAATACCGTTTCCAAATGTAGTAGTGAAAGCTGCATCAGTCATTTCAGGGGCAAATATGCCGCTATCATTATTATTGTTAGGGCTTTATTTAAGCTTTACATTTGATCGACGTTATTTATCGCGATTGATTAAATATTTAGTTACAAGATATGGTGCGTCACTTTTCATTGGAATACTCATATATTTCTTTTTACCAGTTTCAGAAATGATTATGATGACTTTATTAATTGGTTTATGCTTACCAATTCCATTATCAGTTATTCCGTATGCTGAAGAGTTTAAATATGATCATAAGTTTGTTGTTATGGTATCGAATGTCACGATTTTAACGAGCTTTGTCTTGATTTGGTTGATGACTAATTTATTATTTTAATAAAACTAAAAATAATGTAGAAAAAATCACTTTATTGTCCAAAAAAAGTCTATTATATGCTATGGTTGAGCTATAAACCAAAAAAATAGGTGATAAAATGGAAAAGAAAACAGTAATGGTCGGATTGACTCTATTAATCATTGCCGTAATCGGCATTATTGTCCCTACTATGATTAGCAATCAATCAGGTGCAGCGCTTTCTAGAAGTCAAAACGGTGAAGCTATTTTGTTGTCCAGTCAGCATAAAATGAATAAACGGCCGCGTCGGTTGAAACATTTATATCGGATTGACTTAGCTACGAACGATCTTGAAGAAGAGTTGGACGAGTTAGAACTTGAAGACGAATTAGAATTAGTAAATGAAGCAGTCGGTCAGATTGAGGTTGTGGATACTGTAGATGAGATTATTCAATCTGATCAGGATCAAAAGAAAACTAATCAATTTAATGAGACTACACAACCCAAACGTAATCAATCAGATGAAAGTAAACAAGATAACGACAATAATACTGAGACAGATGAGAACAAAAATGGCAATTCTCAAACGGATAAGGATGAAGAGCGAGATCCAATTGTAGAAGATCCTAAAAATCAAAAGGACAATATAGTTACTGACTCGTCAAAAGATAGTGAAAAATCAGATCAGCAAGAAAAGAAAGATGTAAACGAAGATAAAAACGCAGATGAAAAACAAAACGAAAATCAGCAAGAAGAAGAAGAACCACAGGATGAAAACCCTACTAATCAAGATGAAGAATAAGCGTCAAAATAATCATTCAATGTTACATAAATGTATGTTACAATAAACTTATGTAACATGGAGGTGTGGTTATGTCAGCTACCGAACCGATCAAAGATGTTGATAAGATTAGATCAATGATTGAAGCGAGTAAAGTTAGTCCAACACGAAATTACTGTTTTGTTTTGTTAGCGCTTCATACAGGATTACGAATGAAAGACTTATTACAACTAAAGAAGAAAGATGTTTATGAAGGTGACGAAATTAGAACATTTTTAAATTTATCACTATATCCTAACTCACCTATATACATCAATCCACAGTTAAAAGAGTTAATAGATCGATATGTAACAAGTGAGAATTTAGGTATGGATGATTATGTCTTCCAATCAAAAGAAGCAAAGGAACCAATCTCAAGACAGCAAGCAAGCCGCATCATAAAAAAAGTTGCTAAACGACATGGGATTGAAGGATCGATTAATATGCATACACTACGGAAAACTTATGCATATCACGCATATCGAAATGGAATCGCTATCTCACTGATACAGAAACGACTTCATCAACGGACGATTATGACAACGAAACGTTATATTGGCTTGGATAATTTAAACCCTACAGGAATTAAAGTTGATGTTCGATTTTAAGTAATTTGATATTGGAGGATACGCTCATGGCTAGAATGACTTGTGAGTTTTTTTCTGATGTATTGACAAAACATACAACGATGACAGTTATCTTACCTGATCGACCAAATAAAGATAAGGCTGGTTTAGAGAAACGTTTTCCAACATTGTATTTATTGCATGGATTTAGTGATGATCATTCAATGTGGACAAGACAAACGTCAGTTGAACGTTATGCCAATGAACGTGGCCTAGCGGTTGTCATGCCAGATGTTGACCATAGTTTCTATACAGATATGCGCTATGGTAAAAAGTATTGGACATTTTTAACCGAAGAAGTTCCACGTATAGCTCGTTATTTCTTTCCGCTTTCAGATCGTCGTGAAGATAATTTTGTTGCAGGACTTTCTATGGGGGGCTATGGAGCGTTTAAGTGGCTTTTAAATAAACCAGAACAATTTGCAGCAGGCGCAGCATTATCAGGTGTATTAGATTTAGCGAATCATAATCAAGAAGATAACGCTGAAAACCCAATGGATCAAGTAGTTTTTAATGCCTTTGGTGGTGAGAAACTAGTTGGCACAATGCATGATATCTTTCACTTAGCTAAAGTAGTGGATCAAATGGAGGGTAAGAAGCCTAAGCTTTACCTTGCTTGTGGGAAAGAAGACTTCCTATTTGATCATAATCTACGATTTAAGCAACTAACAGATCAATTATCATTAGATATTGAAACAACTTTTGATTCAGGTGAGCACGAATGGAGTTATTGGGATCGACATATTGAAAGAGTAATCAAGTGGTTACCGATACAATAATTTATAACCAACAGTCAATATATTTGGCTGTTGGTTTTTTTATGTTTATAAATCAAACTAAGTTTAAACTTAATATAGTTATGTTAAACTGTAACTATGATTAATCTATAGAAATTAGGTGAACCAAATGAATATTCTCATTGTTGAAGATGAAAAGAATTTAGCTCGTGCTTTACAATTGGAATTAGAATATGAAGGTTATCAGGTGACAACAACACATGATGGACGAGAAGCTTGGGGCATCATTAGTGATAAGACATATGACTTAATATTACTAGATATTATGCTACCTGGGTTAAGTGGAATGGAAATTCTCCGGCGGATGAGAAAAGACGGCTCACTAACACCGGTTATCCTATTAACAGCAAGAGACACTACTTATGATAAAGTTAGCGGACTAGATTTAGGTGCAAATGATTATATTACTAAACCATTTGAAATCGAGGAATTGTTAGCAAGAATTAGAGCTCAATTACGACAAAGTCAAAATCAAGTAAGCAAAAGTAAGCAGATCAAAATTAAAGATCTCGTTATTGATATTGGCCAATACCAAACAACATGGCAAGATGAAGTGGTTGAATTAACTAAGCGAGAGTTTGATTTACTCGTATATTTAGCAAGTAACGCAAACCAAGTCTTATCACGAGATCAGTTGCTTAGTGAGGTTTGGGGTTTTGATTATGTAGGAGAAACAAATGTTGTTGATGTATATATTCGTTATTTAAGACAAAAAATTGACTATCAATTAATCGAGACAGTTAGAGGAATCGGTTATGTTATAAGGACTGAATGATCATGACATTACGACGAAAAATCACGTTAATTGTTACGGGGATCATGTTGAGCTTTTTGGTCTTAATTTTTGGTTTAATTTATTATTCTTTTCAACAAGTAACAATAAATCAAGAAATGGAACGAATTGAAGATCAAGCATCGATAATAAGAGAGTCCCTAGCAAGTGATGCTGGTCAAGCAGTCAATCCTAACCAATTATTGCGCGCTTATTTGCCTGCAAATGGAATGATTCGAGTCATTGATAAAGAAGATATAGCCATCCAAACGATAACACGTGATACGGAATTAACTACTCTTAAGCCATTGTATAGTTCAGGTCAGTTATTAGAACAAATTAATCATACACAATTAGGTAGAATCGTTCGATTATCATTTCCTGTAATTTGGGCAGATGGTGAAGTTGTAACATTAGAAATTATCGAACGAATAGATCAAGTAGATGAGATGATGAATAGTTTACTTTATGTTCTGATTATTGCGCTAATATTTATGGTTATTCCGATTTGGCTTGCGGGTAAGGGAATCAGTCATATTGTGTTTACACCAATTAAGAAATTGACTGATGTCATGAAAGCTAACCAAACTGATGGTGAATGGCAACTCATTGAATTTGATTCAAAAACAAATGATGAAATTGCACAACTAGGTGCGACATACAATGAAATGAATGAACGGATTAAAGAGAACTTTCTTAAGCAAAAGCAGTTTGTCTCAAATGCATCTCATGAATTAAAAACACCGATTGCCATAATTAAAAGCTATGCCCAACTGATCAAGCGTCAAGGCAAAGTAAATCCAGAAGTCATTGAAGAGTCAGTTGAGGCGATTGATTTTGAAATAAATCGAATGACTCAGTTAATTCAACAAATGCTATTGTTAGCAACATTAGATCGAGGTGATGGTTTAACTTATCAACTAGTCGATATCGTAAAAATGTGTCGTGATACGATTCGCTCAATAGCGACTGCATTTGAACGGAAGATCCAGTTTGAAACAAATATAGAAGAGATTGAAGTAACGATTGATATAGAAAAAATTAATCAAGTTCTCTATATTTTATTGGATAATGCTCGAAAATACAGTGATGGACTAATAGAGCTTACGGTTGAGAATTTGCCTAATCATGTAAAGATTGACATTCGTGATCATGGTGAGGGAATCAGTCAAGCAGATCAGGAAAAAATATTTGATCGATTTTATCGTGTAGATCATGGAAGAAGTCGAGAAACTGGTGGTACTGGACTAGGTCTTGCGATTGCTAAAGAGATTGTATTAGCTCATGGAGGCTCATTAACAATCTCAAGTGAGGAAGGAAAAGGCTCAATTTTTACAATTATGATTCCGAATTAATCACTTTCTCATCAAATTCTCATTTTACTTAAAGTTGTTTTTCATCTTCTTTCGATAAGATTAAAGTAATCAAATAAGGAGGTCATCAAATGATGAAAAAAGCAACAATTAAAGCAATCGTAAGTATATTAGGTGGTTTGGTAGTTTTTGGTATCGCGTTCTATATATTCCAATCTTCACCGAGAACAACTGAAGCGACAATGACAAGACAAGACGCAGAAAGAATTGCGCAAGAGCAATTCCAAGGTGAGGTTGTTTCTGTTGAATTTGACGATGGTCGATATGAAGTTGAGCTAGAAACTGAAGATACACAATATGAATTAGAAATAGATGCTAAAACAGGTGCAATCGTAAAATTAGAAGAAAAACGAGTTAGACAACAAACAGTTAAAAATACTGAACTAACTGACGAGAAAAGAACTGAAAAAGAAGTAGAAGTTACTGAGAAAGAATCAAAAGTTGAAGTTAAACAAGAACAAACAAAAAATACTTCAAAAGAGAAAGAAGTAACTAATAAGGAAGAACAACCAGTCAAAAAGACAACAAAGAAACAAACTAAAAATGTGATCATTTCAAGTGATGAAGCAATTAAAATTGCTCATGAGCAAGTGCCAAATGCGAAAGTTATTGATATTGAATTAGAATCTGATGATGGTCAACGCTATTATGAGATTGAAATGCACACAGATGATCAAGAAGTAGATATTGAAATTGATGCTTATACGGGCAAAGTTATCATGATTGAGTTTGAACGTTTAGAAGGTAGTAGTAAAGCTAAGAGTGATTTGATTTCAATTGAAAAAGCTAAGCAAATAGCTTTAGATAAAGAACCAAATGCTAAAATAATTGAAGCAAAATTGGATTCTGATGATGGCTATTATTACTATGAAATTGAAATGGAAACTGCACAGTATGAAATCGATCTAGAAATTGATGCATATACAGGCAAAATACTTGATATTGATTATGATGATCGTGATTAAGCCAAAAATAATTATAATGTGTTTAAAAAATACCCTGAACAGCAACAAAGCTGCTCAGGGTATTTAGGTATGATATCAATTGATACTAATCTTTAGCTTGTGCTGTCCCCACATAATTGAATACACTCACTAAAAAAGATCATTAAAAAAAGAGAACGAATTTATTCGTTCTCTTTTATGTTTTTTAGTAATTACGCTTTAACAACGTTAGCTGCTTGTGGTCCGCGGTTACCTTCTTCGATATCGAAAGTTACGCTTTGTCCTTCTTCAAGTGTTTTGAAGCCTTCGCCTTGAATAGCTGAGAAGTGTACGAATACATCATCTTGACCTTCAACTTCGATAAATCCAAAACCTTTGTCTGCGTTAAACCATTTAACTGTTCCTTGTGCCATATTACTTTTCCTCCTAGTGTGGTATATCCACACACATGTATTACTATTCTTGCTCAAGCATCAAAACGAAAACTTTCACGATGTCAGTTACTTGAAGTGTTTTGTCGAACAAAATAGCTAAGTTCATTATAGCAAGCATATGTTTTAAATGCAAGCCTTTCTCCGTTAAAAGTATCCTGAATCTAAAATGAAGCAATATCTCATAGTTAAAAAAGCAATAAAAGCCATGAGTTATCAATGATTAAGGCGAATTTTCATATCCTTTTCACAAAAAAACTTTTTTTAAAAAAATAATTAGATATGTGTTAAAACTAAGATAAACGGGCGAAATTTGCGAACGTTATCAAAATCAAAATGGAAATAAAAAGATTACTGTTAGCCTTTGGAAATCGGCGTATGAGTAAAATTATTGTGGGCGCAAAAATATATTAACCCCTTCACTAAGTGAAGGGGCCAGCAAGCGATAGCGCGGTAGGAAACAAAGCAAAAGTCATGAAAAAAGGGACACTCCTTGGTAAAATGATAGTCGACTAAAACACCATTACCGAAAGGAGAATCCCTCATGGAAAAGAATATCATAAAATACCCAAATTTAAAACAAATTGAGCAATTGGTTTGGAGACAATTACAAGAAACCTTTGGTTTCGTTATGAAACAGGTCTTGGAGGATATGGACCAACAGATTGCCGATGAACGTGATAAAAAGCGCTATCGTCTTATTGATAAAAGAAAGTTTAATATAGCTAGTCTCTTTGGTGAGATTGAATTATATCGCAATTATTACCTTGACCGATCAACTGGGGAATATGTCTATCTTCTTGATCGTTATCTAGAGTTTGAGGAGGCCGGTTCTTTTAGTCCATTGATTGAGGAAGCTGCCATTGAGCTAGCTGTTAAGGGTCGCTCCTATCGAAATGCAGCTAATACATTACAAACTCTATTAGGTTACCGGGTTATCAGTCATGAGGCAATTCGTCAACACCTATTAGAGGTTACGTGTAAACCTAAAAAGCGTGAACCTATACTCCAACCCGTCTTATTTGTAGAAGTAGATGGTTTATTTGTAAAACGCCAAGGTAAATGGAAAAAGGGAAAAGAAGAGAAAATAGCAGCTGTCCATCAAGGATGGGAAGTCAATGGAAAACGGGTTAGCCTTAAGAACAAACGTCATTTTATTCACAAAGGAAAGCAACCCTTTTGGGAGGCTTTTGAGGACTTTCTAATTGAAAACTTCGAATATGACCCGACTTTTCACAAGCTGGTTATAAATGGAGATGGTGCCAACTGGATTACATCCTGTCGTGAGTATTTTAAAGGTCGTGTATTCTTTTCTCTTGATCGCTTTCATGTGGCACGAGAGGTTAAGAGTATATTCAGTAAGCATCCTCGTTATCGGTCCATTCGTAAAGCCCTTGCGGCATACAAATACAAAACGTTCTTAACAGAGCTTAACAGTGCCGTAGGAACGCTTGAGGATGAGGAGAAGGAGGAACGACTTGTGTCGTTTATCCGCCAATTAGAAAAATATCCAGAAGCATTGGGAGATTATAGAATATGGTTAAAAGAACAGGGAATTGATACAACTGGTATGCGTCCAATGGGAAGCGCAGAGGGAACCATGAGTGTGTTTGCCAAAAGACTAAAAAATGGCCGTAGTTGGTCGGATAAAGGTGTAAGTGCCATGGGCACTGCATTAGTGGCCTTCTTGGATAATTTGTCCCTAAAGACTTTATTCGGGCGAATAGATAAATGGACAGAAATCGAGCTGGAAAAGAAACCACCAAGACATTATAAAGAAAAGGTTAAAAGAACCATTGGTCAGGTTACCAGAGACAATCTTATGTACCTAAAAGGAAAGGCAAATATTCCGATATACAACGTGTTAAAGGAGTTATCTGGTTTTTAAAAAAGGCAAAAACTTTATCAAGGGGTCACCTTAAAATGATGAATCCGCTTTCATTATTAACGTAGAAAAAATTGCCTACAAATACTTGACTCAAACGAAATCGGCTTATTTCTTGACACTTTCTAAAATTTTATGATACCATTTTCACAGGCGAAACATGGTATCCAAAACTGTTTATTTTTAGGATGCCATGTTTTTAAGCGGGGAGGTCGTTAACTTGAGTACACATAATAATGGGAATAAGCAGCGCCCTAAAAAAAATGAAATGATGCGAACGTTAACGTACTTCTCACAAATAGGCGTAACAATAGGAACGACGATATTGATTGGTGTCTTTATGGGGAAATACTTAGACAACCTATTCGGTACGTCACCATGGTTGTTATTAGTTTTTTCTCTTCTAGGTGCAGGAGCAGCACTTAAATCTTTATTTAATTTCCCGAAAGAATAATTGATAACAACCAGTGAAAGATTATAGGGAAGAGAGGTATCATGAAACTGTCTAGTTTAGCCAAAAAAATGATTATAACGATCATAATCATTTCAATTATTAGTACATTGGGTTCAGTCATTTACCACCGCTCTTTAGATTTCCTTCCATTTTTATTTGGAGCCGCACTAGGCTCTGCCGTAAGTATTGCTAAAGTATTTCTCCTGGAATCTGCCGTCAATAAAGCACTGAAGATGGAAAAGAAAACCGCAGGCAACTATGTTACAATCCAGCATGTTCTTAGATTATTACTCTCTGGTGTTGTGCTTTTTCTAGGAGCAGTTGTGCCTCAAATCAGTTTGTGGGGTGTAGCGGTAGGTATTATTTCATTCCAAATAGCTGTTTATACAATTAGGTCTACAACTAAAAATTAATCTAAATTGATTTTCAAGACAGGTGGTGATGAGAGATTGGGTTTAGAAATAGAAAATCTAAAGAGTATAGAAATCTTCGGTCATGAATTTTGGATTACTGAAACTATCGTCAATACTTGGTTTATTATGCTGTTCCTAATTGTCGTAGCTATCATTGCTCGAATTAAGCTTCGGAATTTTAAAGAAGTACCTAGTGGCTTCCAAAATGCGATTGAAGCAGTTGTTGAAATCTTCGAAAATTTTGTCAAAAGCACAGTAGGTGAAAAACTTTCCTATATTGCTCCTTGGTTTTTCATGGTATTTATGTTCCTGTTATGGTCGGCTCTACTCAGTATTTTTGGACTTAGACCACCAACTGCTGATTGGGCAACCACGTTTGCTATTGCCTTTGTAAGTTTAGTATTAATGTTCTACATGGGCTTTAAGCACCGTAAAGGCGATTACCTTAAGGAGTTTTTCGAACCGCATTTTGTCTTCTTTCCGATGAACTTAATTGGGGAATTGGCCAAGCCTGTTTCATTAAGTTTCCGTCTATTTGGTAACATGTTATCAGGAACGATAATCATTACGCTATATTACGCATTGACTCCAATGTTGGTCCAATTTGGAATTCCGTCATTACTCCATGCATTCTTTGACGTAATCATTGGTGCTTTGCAAACGTATATCTTTGTTATTTTAAGTCTAATGTATGTTAAAACAGCTGCAGATTAGCAAACGTTGTTCATACATATATGACATAAATAATTCAAAAAAAATTATTCAGAATTGAATTGGAGGAATTAAACATGCAAGATCCATTAGCATTTGTAATCGCAATCGCACACATCGCAGCAGCAATCGCACTATTAAACGGTGTTACTACAACATTTGGACAGGCGAAAATCGCCTCACAAGCTTTAGAATCAATCGCTAGACAACCTGAAGCTGAGGACTCAATTCGTACAACAATGTTTGTTGGTTTAGCTTTAGCTGAAACTTCTGGTATTTATGGTCTCTTAATCGCGATCATCATGTTATTCGCTAACCCACTTGTTACAATTCTACTTAACTACTTAGGTTAAGCAGAAATGTATGTGACTGAACAGAGCGAAAGGAGGCTATTTTAATTGCTTAATATGGTATCACTTTTGGCTCAAACAGCTCCTGATGGTCGCGTTTTTGGTTTAGATTTGCAAACATTTTTTGATATGGGTATTCAACTATTTAACGGTATTTTATTATCAGTCATATTAGGTTGGCTTCTTTATAATCCCGTTAAACAATTTTTGCAAAATCGTGCTGAACGTATTCAGAGTAAGATAACTGAATCAGAGGCTGTGATGGCCAAAGGTAATAAACTCATTGCAGAATATGACAAAAAACTACAAGAAATCGATAAAGAACGAGTTGAAATTTTTGAGGCTGCACGCCTCGCTGCTGAAGAAGAAGGTAAAACTATTATTGAGGCAGCAAGGAAAGAAGCTCAAGAATTAAAAGCACGTTCGATGGAGAGCATTTCAAAAGAGAAAGCTCGACTTAAAGAAGAATCACGCCTCTATATTATTGAACTTGCCTCTCTAATGGCCGAGAAATATATCACTCAAAACATAGATGATGAAACTCAAGAGAAGATTTTTGAGGAAACATTAGCTAAGTTGGAGGACACGCAATGGCAAAACTAAACGAGCGTTATGCAAATGCACTTATAGAGCTATCTGATGAAAATAATAGCTTAAGTGAAGATTTACAAGGTGCAATTTTAGTTAGGGATATGTTATCTGACCAGGATAGTCAAGCATTTTTAACTCATCCCCATATTGCAGATTCAGCCAAGTACAATCTTTTTGATAGTGCTTTTTCGGGTAAGATTTCTCAACATCTTATGGGATTTCTATCACTCATGGTAAAGAAAAATCGAGAATCACTCATACTACCCGCTTTAGCAGAATTTATTAATCGTGCCAATCGACGTTTAGGAAAAATTGAGGCAAGAGTCGTATCTGCTAAACCACTTAAACAAGAACAACTAGAATCAATCCGTAAAATATTATCTAAGAAAACTAATATGCAAGTTGAGATTTGTACTGAACATGATCCTGATGTGATTGGAGGATTTTATATCTTAGTAGATGGTAAAATCTTCGATGGTACAGTCAGAACTAAATTAAATGTAATGAAAGAACGATTGAAGAGAGGAGGTTATCAATGATCATTAATCCTGATGAAATTAGTAAGGTAATAAAACAACAAATTAAATCTTATACAGATGAATTAGATTTTTCCGAAGCTGGTACAGTCATTCAAGTTGGTGATGGTATTGCGCGTGTTCATGGGTTGAATAGTGCAATGAGCGGTGAGCTTCTTGAATTTGCTAATGGTACTTATGGTATGGCATTAAACTTAGATGAAGACAGTATTGGTGTTGTTATTATGGGTTCAGATGCAGGTATAAAAGAAGGTGACCCAGTTAAATTAACAGGAAGAATGGCTGAAGTCCCAGTTGGTGACGGTATGCTTGGTCGTGTTGTAAATGCACTAGGAGAACCAATTGATGAAAAAGGTCCAATTGCATCTGATGGGTACAGATTAATTGAGAGTCCTGCTCCGAGTGTAATTGACAGACAAGAAGTTAATCAACCGTTACAGACGGGTATTAAAGCTATTGATGCACTTGTACCAATCGGAAAAGGTCAAAGGGAATTAATTATTGGTGACCGTGAGACAGGTAAAACAGCTATTGGTATTGATACAATTATTAATCAAAAAGATAAAGATGTTTATTGTGTATACGTAGCAATTGGACAGAAAGCGTCAACAATTGCGAGAATTATAAAAACCCTAAATGAAACAGGGGCTATGGAATATACAACAGTTGTTGCAGCTACAGCAAGTGAGTCTTCTTCATTACAATACATTGCACCTTATGCAGGTTGTGCAATTGCTGAAGAATGGATGCATAAAGGTAAAGATGTATTAGTCGTATATGATGACTTATCAAAACATGCTGTTGCATATCGTGCAATTAGTTTACTTCTACGCCGTCCACCTGGGCGCGAAGCATATCCAGGTGATGTGTTCTATCTGCATTCAAGATTACTAGAACGCGCAGCAAGCCTAAGTGAGGAAAACGGTGGTGGTACTTTAACAGCACTACCAATTGTTGAGACACAAGAAGGCGATATTTCTGCATACATTCCAACAAATATCATCTCTATTACTGACGGACAAATTTTCTTAGAGTCAGATTTATTTAATGATGGTATTCGTCCTGCTATTAACCCTGGTTTCTCTGTTTCACGTGTTGGTGGATCAGCGCAAATTCCAGTTATGAAGAGACTAGCTGGTCCATTAAGAATTGAATTTGCTCAATATAAAGAATTAGCCGCATTCTCTCAATTTGGATCAGATTTAAACCAAGATACATTAGATCGGTTAAATCAAGGTGAGCGAATTACCGAAGTACTTAAGCAGCCGCAGTATAGACCAATGGCTGTTGAAGATCAAGTATTGATCCTCTATGCTTTAAGCAACAAGCATCTTACAGATATTGAAGTTGAACGGATACTAAGATTCCAAAGAGACTTTATCAATTATGTCAATCAGCATGCTCCACACATTAAGGAAGAAATACAACAAACTGGAGACATTTCAAAAGATCTAGAACAAGAAATTGATAAGGCGATCGCGGAAACAAAGAAACAGTATCAATACAACTAATAAGGAGGTACCGATGTGACTTCGATGAGAGATATTAAGCAAAGAATCGAAAACGTTCGCTCTACAGAACAAATTATTAGAGCGATGGATATGGTCGCCTCCACGAAGTTGCAAAAAGCTAGAAGGCAGTTGGAAGGTGTCCGTCCTATCTACGGGAATTTGAAACGTGTAGTTGAGGAAATAGGGAATCTAGAAGAAGTAGAGACACACCCGTTTTATTATGAAAGAAAAGTTAAAAATACATTATATATCATTATTACAAGTGATCGTGGTCTTTCAGGAAGCTATAACGCAAACATTTTGTCTGAATCGATAAAACATATGAATAATGGCAAGAATGAAAAGATACTTGTAGTAGGATCTAAAGGTAATGATTATTTAAAAAAGAGAGAAAAAAATATTATCCGTAAAATTACAGACATTGCAGATTCACAAGTCTATTACGGAACCGAAAACCTTGCAAAATGGTTATCGGATCTCTACTTGTCTGGTGAAGTGGATGAAGTATTTGTTGCATATACGCGCTTTGAAAATGTGTTAAGTTATATTCCGCATGTTGAGCGATTACTTCCAGTCGCAACTGGGGTTGAGCTAGAAGATAATAACCGAAACAATGAAAAGAAATATGAGCCAGATTTAGCAACATTTATTGATCAAGTGATGCCATTATATCTGCATATGAGTCTTTTTAGAGCATTTTCTGAATCGCATACGAGTGAACAAGCAGCTCGAATGGTTAATATGGACGCTGCAGGTAATAATGCATCAGATCTCATTAAAGACTTAACTAGTATGTATAACCGAAAACGCCAGGCAGCTATCACACAAGAACTTAGCGAAATTGTAGGTAGTGCAAATTTTTTAAGTAAATAAGTAAAGGTGGAATACATGATAGTTAATAATAAAGGTAAGATAATTCAGATTATAGGAGCAGTTATAGATATTCACTTTGAAGGCGAATTACCAGCATTATATAATGCGATCGAAGTCAAGCACAATGATGAAACAATCATCTTAGAAGTTATGCAACA
The DNA here is from genome assembly GCF_000307165.1 of Amphibacillus xylanus NBRC 15112. Lineage (NCBI taxonomy): Bacteria > Bacillati > Bacillota > Bacilli > Caryophanales > Bacillaceae > Amphibacillus > Amphibacillus xylanus. Next base: position 1,717,081 of record NC_018704.1, on the reverse strand, counting down.
TCTAGGGGATGATACAGTTAGATGTATCTCAATGCATCCGACAGACGGTCTGACAAGAGGTATGGAGGCGGTTGATACAGGATCGCCAATTACTGTACCTGTTGGTGAAGAGGTCTTGGGACGAATGGTGAATGTTTTAGGAGAACCGATTGATAACCAACCACCAATCGAAGCAAAGCAAAAATGGTCAATCCACCGAGACCCACCTAGTCTTGCTGATCAAGTAGCAGAACCAGAAATGCTTGAGACAGGTATTAAGGCAATTGATTTGCTCTGTCCTTTCTCAAGAGGTGGTAAGATCGGTTTATTCGGTGGAGCAGGTGTTGGTAAAACTGTATTAATTATGGAGTTAATCAACAGTATTGCTCAAGAGCACGGAGGATACTCAATGTTCGTTGGTGTAGGTGAACGTACTCGTGAGGGTAATGACCTATACTATGACATGAAGAACTCTGGTGTAATTGATAAAACTGGTTTAATTTTCGGTCAAATGAACGAACCACCAGGAGTCCGTATGAGAGTAGGTCTTACAGGTCTTACAATGGCTGAGTACTTTAGAGATAAGCAACAACAAGATGTATTATTGTTCATTGATAATATTTTCCGTTTTGTTCAAGCTGGATCAGAGGTATCGGCTTTACTAGGAAGAACACCTAGTGCTGTAGGTTATCAACCAACTCTTGCTACTGAGATTGGTGCATTACAAGAACGTATTACTTCAACAAAGTCTGGTTCAATCACATCTGTACAGGCAATTTATGTACCCGCGGATGACTATACAGACCCGTCAACAGCAACAACATTTGCTCACTTAGACTCAGTAACAGTACTTTCTCGAGCGATTGTGGAACAAGGAATTTATCCAGCAATTGATCCACTTAACTCATCTTCACGAATTTTAGAAGCAAGTATTGTTGGAAATGAGCACTATCGTGTCTCACGTGCTGTACAAAGTATTTTACAGCGCTATAAGGATCTTCAAGATATCGTTGCGATTTTAGGGATGGATGAATTATCTGAAGAAGATAAGCTTACAGTGAATCGAGCGAGAAAAGTTCAACAGTTCTTATCTCAACCGTTTCATGTTGCTGAGAAATTCACGTCAATCCCTGGGCGCTATGTTCCAGTTGAAGAAACCATTCGAGGTTTTAGAGAAATTATCGAAGGTGTTCATGATGAGATTCCAGAAGGATATTTCCATAATGTTGGAACGATAGATGAAGTTGTAGAAAAATACAAGAGCGCACAAGGTGATTAATATGTCTGAACAACAGACTGAGTTAGTCAATCGTGAAAAAATTAACCTAACAATAACGACACCTCGAGGTGTGAAATTTGTTGAAGAAGCAGATATGTTGATCATGCGTTGTATTGACGGAGATCTAGGAGTATTACCTCGACATGAACCAGTTTCAACTGTATTAGGTGAGGGAATTCTCCGCATTTTTAATAATGGTATTGAAAAAAAGTTAGCCGTTTTCAATGGTATTGTCGAAATTAATGGTACTGATGTAGATATTTATACAACTATCGCACAACGACCTGATGAAATTGACTTAGAACGTGCTGAGCAAGATCGACGCGAAGCAGAAGCCGCTCTTGAAGCTGCTGAAGAAGTTCAAATGAGAAGCCTTCAGGTTACGTTACGTCGTTCATTAGTTCGAATTGAAGTTAGTCTTCATTTAGAAGATGAAGAAACGCCTTGATTTACAAAGTAAATAATTAAAAGGGGAGCCAATGAAATATAACGGCTCCCCTTTTACCATGTATATGGTGTTTCTTGATAGACAAAATAATTTAACCAGTTCGAAAATATTAAATAGGCTTCAGAGCGCCAATAATTGATTGGAGCCTGATTTGGATCATTATTTGGAAAATAGTTGTGCGGCGGATGAATCGTTATGCCTTTCGCCAAATCACGCTCGTATTCTCTAAGTAATGAATCAGCATCATATTCAATGTGCCCTGTAATCATCACATTTTTTTCATCATTTGATACGATTAACAATGGTCCTGCTTCATCAGATTCATCTAATATTGTTAAATCATGATGTTGTGCGATGGCTTGATAATCTGAATCCGTATATCTAGAATGCGGAACTCTAAAGACATCATTTAAACCACGTACTAGTTTATTTGTTGGATTTATTAACCTTTGTACATAGATACCACTAATCTTCTTGTCTCGTTCGAATTTATTAATTCCATAATGATAATAGAGTGCAGCCTGTGCTCCCCAACAAATGTACAAGCTAGACGTGACGTGTGTTTTACTCCATTCCATAATGTTTACGAGTTCATTCCAATAATCAACCTCTTCAAATTTTAAATGTTCAACAGGAGCCCCCGTAATAATTAAGCCATCATAACGTTTTGATTTAATATCGGAAAAGGTTAAATAAAATTTTTCTAAATGTGATTTTTGGACATTTTTTGATTGATATGTTTCAGTATGAATAAAATCCACCATCACTTGGAGTGGTGAATTACTTAACAAGCGTAATAATTGGGTTTCAGTGCGTTCCTTATCCGGCATAAGATTTAATATTAATATTTTTAATGGACGAATATCTTGAGTCGTTGCTCGATCTGTTTCCATTAAAAAAATATTCTCTTTCTCTAATATTGCACGAGCTGGAAGCTGCTTGGGCACATTAATCGGCATCTTCTTCCCTCCTTATGAGCGTCCATCAAAAGTCGTTAACGTTTATTATAGCTTGGTTGCAAAATTTCAGCAACAAAAAAGATTGATTTTTCAAAAAAATCAATCAGTTTGATACGATTAAATATATTTAATGAGCGTACTACCTCTTATCTGCTGAATTGATCAGTAGTTTTTCTGGAAGAATGGTAATCGCCTCTATCAATGTATTTAGCTTTGTTTCAATTCTATGCAGTAAATAAAAGGTGACTGCAATTGGAAAACCAACTTCTGTGATGATTGATAACCAATGTTCGTTCATAGTGATCTCCTTTCAGCTCTAAGTATTTGAATTAAAGAGGTAGATAATTTTATCTACCTCTTCATTTATACATAATTAATTACCAAGTAATTTCATCAACATTTCGTTCAACAATTCTTGCGCTATGTTTCCCAACTAAATCGCCACCTGTTGATAAAAACACATTGGCTTCAATGATCTGATCCATTGCTTGACGAACTGCTTCTGGATCGACTGGTTCAATCGGATCGTCTAATGACAAAGTTACAATTCGTCCTTCTTGATTGGTAAATTTTAATTCCAACGTTTTCAAGTCGTTCACCCCCTATTAAGAAAAGAGTAAATGTTCATCTTATGCTATAGTTGCGACATCATTTCGACGCACCTCATGGAGTGGATGTTGCTGTAATCCTGCTAGTGTCTCAGCAATATCCAGTAATTGATCAGGTGTTGCAGATGTTTTCACATTATTAAATGATTTTGATTTAACGATCATTTCCCCAGTTTCCTGATCAATACCTTTTTCAAAGTATAATTGTAGTCTTGATTGAATCATTGTAGCTTGTGCCACTTAGATCACCTCCTCTCACCCTTATAATCGTTTAGTGAAACAATTACCGGCCTATTATAAAAAATAAATATGCCTAGTCAGCAATTCATAAGAACCTATGCTATACTAGAAATCGTTAAATATAGAGAAGAAGGGTATGGGACAATCAATGAATAACCAAGCATTAATATTTTTTGATATCGATGGTACGTTGTTAGATCATGATAAAAAATTACCATCATCAACGAAGAAGGCAATTGAACAGCTACATGCAGATGGACACATTGTTGCAATAGCAACTGGTAGAGGACCATTTATGTATAAAAAACTGCGTGATGAACTAAAGATCAATTCTTTTGTTAGCTATAATGGATCATACGTCGTAATTGACGGAAAGGTTGTCTATAAACAGCCATTAAATAAGAATGCATTAATTAAACTCACTCAAGAAGGTTTAGAAAAGGGCCATCCAGCAGTTTTTCTTACTCCGGAAGGCATGCATTCGAATGTAGAACATCACTCATTTATGGAAGAGAGTTTAGCTACACTAAAATTAGATGTTGAACCAACATTTGAACCTGTGATTGACTTTGACCAAAATTATCTCCAAACTTTATTTTTTATTGAAGATAAAGATGAGGCATACTATAAGAAACAGTATCCTGAATTTGAATTTGTTCGTTGGCACCCGCTATCTGTTGATGTATTACCTCAAGGTGGATCGAAAGCAGTTGGCATCCAGGCTGCTATCGAAGCATTAAACATTAAACCTGAGCATGTTTATGCATTTGGAGACGGTTTAAATGATATTCAAATGTTAAAAACTGTTCATAATAGTGTTGCTATGGGTAATGGAGAGCCGGTAGTAAAAGAGGTTGCAAAGTATGTAACGAAGAACGTTGACCAAGATGGCATTCTTTATGGGTTAAAAATGGTTGGGTTGCTGTAACTAGAAAATCACATTACTGATAACGAAATAAAATACAAAAAAATTAATAATTATTCAAAAAACCTCTTCCCAAATTAATAATTATTTGTTAAAATACATACCAACGAATAATTATACAACAAAAGTGAAGGGGATCATAAAAATGAAAAAAAGCTATCTATTGTTTGTATTTGTAACAATGTTGATAATCGGTATCGTAGGTTGTGGAACTAGTTCTGACGGAGATAAAAATGGTAATAGTCAATCTGATAAGGAAGTACTTGTAATGGGGACATCAGCTGACTTTCCACCATTTGAATCTCGTAATACTGAAGGAGAAATTGTTGGCTTTGATATTGAAATAGCTAACTATATTGCTGATGAGTTAGGGATGGAATTAGAAATCCGCGATATGAATTTTGATGGTCTTATCGGTGCACTTCAGGCTAACCGAGTTGATCTCGTCTTATCAGGTATGTCTGCAACAGAAGACCGTCGTGAGAATGTCGATTTCTCAATTGAGTATCATCGTTCTGGTGAAATGTTTGTAACAAAAAATGATCAAGCTATGACATCATTAGATGATCTAAATGGTATGACAGTAGGGGTTCAATTAGGATCAATTCAAGAAGAAGGAGCTAAGAACCTTCAAGCAGACTATGATTTTGAAATTAAGTCACTTAATGATGCACAAGTATTAATTCAAGAATTAATGAATAATCGGATTGATGCTGTTTACTTAGATAAAGAAGTGGCGCTAGGCTTCATTGAAGCACAAGAATTAGCAGGCTTCGACGATCCATCTGGAACTACGCCAGGAATGGCAGTTGCTTTTCCTAAAGAAAGTGATTTAGTTGAAAAAGTAGATCAGATCATCGAGCAAGCGATCGAAAATGGTAAACTTGCTGAATGGGAAGCAGAGTGGTTATCAGGGTCATAATTAGTAAACGATTCTAGAAATACGAGTTGAAATAAATTTCATTAAGAAAAGAGGTGTAGGGCATGAATTTGGATTTTAGCCAAATCGTGCCTTATATTCCTTTTATGTTAGAAGGAATATGGGTTACATTAAAATTTGTTAGTTTGTCGATTTTAATTGGATTTCTACTTGGTACGGTTTTTGCTTTGTTTAAAATTGGTAACATCAAACCATTAAAGTGGATTGCAGATGCTTATACTTCAATTTTCCGTGGGACACCACTCATTCTTCAATTAATGCTGATTTATCTAGCTGTACCACAACTAACGGGATACGATATTTCTGCATTTTTATCAGCGATATTAGCTTTTGGATTGAATTCAGCTGCATATGTTTCGGAAATTATTCGAGCAGGAATAGAGGCTGTTGATATTGGTCAAACAGAAGCATCGATGGCATTAGGTATTCCATATCGCAAACAAATGATAGATATCATTTTACCGCAAGCATTTAAAAATATACTACCTGCATTAATGAATGAATTTATTACATTAACTAAAGAATCAGCGATTGTTTCGACAATTGGTTATTTAGATCTCATGCGTCGAGCAACCGTCGTATCAGCAGGGACATATCAATATTTTGAACCGTTGTTGTTTGTTGGTTTACTTTATTATATGCTTGTTATGGGATTAACTTTAATTGGCAAACAACTTGAACGGAGGTTAAAGCATAGTGATTAAAATTGAACAACTATCTAAAAATTTTAATAAAAATGAAGTCTTACATGATATTAGTTTAGATATAAAAAAAGGCGAAGTTGTTTCGATCATTGGTCCTTCAGGTTCAGGGAAGTCGACATTATTACGTTGTGTTAACCTACTTGAAAAGCCTACTGAGGGTCGAATTTTCGTTGCTGGAGAGGAATTAACAGCTCCTAAGGCAAATGTGACAAAAGCAAGAGAGAAGATCGGTATGGTATTTCAGCACTTTCATCTTTTCCCTCATTTGACGGTTCTTGAGAATATTACTTATGCACCGATCAAGGTTAAACATTTAACGAAAGAGCAGGCACAAGAGAAAGGTCGAGAATTACTTAAAAAAGTAGGCTTGGCTGAAAAAGAAAGTGACTACCCAAATCGTTTATCTGGTGGACAGAAGCAACGTGTTGCCATTGCACGTGCATTAGCAATGGAACCAGAATTAATGTTATTTGATGAACCGACATCTGCATTAGATCCAGAAATGGTCAAGGAAGTTCTTGATGTTATGAAAGACTTAGCAGAATCAGGTATGACGATGCTAATCGTGACACATGAGATGGGTTTTGCAAAAGAAGTAGCTGACCGTGTGATCTTCCTAGCCGATGGGAAATTAGTTGAACAAGGTGATCCTAAATCATTCTTTGAACAACCGAAGACTGAACGTGCACAAGACTTCTTAGCAAAAATATTATAAAGATGGTGACAAAAATACATTTCATGACTGGAATGTATTTTTGTGTTAAGATTAATTATTAGCGAATTAATTGACCGTGAAAATAGTAGATTATATAATGAAGGTACATATTAATGTACAAGACATAAAGTAAGATTGCGAGGTGTAAAAATGAATTCCGCACAGTTTGAACGATTACCTCACTTTATTAAAAAGGAAATGGATTCTATTTCAGAAAAGATTCGTCCAATTATGAAGAAAGTATCAACTTATTATATATTCGGTTTACCATTAATGTTGATAGGTATATTCAACATTATCTTGTTATTTATTGACAATCATCTGGTTATCGATAATTACCTGATCCCAATATTTTATGCATTTTTAGCTGCATTAGGCTTAGCGATGTTTAATGAATCACGTCAATTAAAAAAAGAGATTCATAAGGTAGGGAAAGATTATATTATCGAACGAATTAGTAAGAGTGAAATTATGGAGAAATCTGAGAAGGATCGCTATATCGCAAGCATTAAGAATCAAGTGAAAATGGATTTGCAACCATTTTTCAGATTTTTAACTGAAGAAAATCGAAGATCAAGTGATCACTACATTAAGTGATGTAAATTATAAGGGTTCAATGTCAAATAGTGTTGTTAGGTTTTATAATTAGTCGAGAATAAATTTATATTAGTTTTAATAAAGATACAACTTGTTCACCGCAGGTGAAATACACTCGCTTTCCGCGGGCACGGCTTTTAGCTAACTAAGGCAAGCAAAGAGCGCTTGCCTTAGTGGATCTTCAGCTCGTGCTAGTCCCGCAGGAGTCTCGTGTATTTCTCCTGCTGTTTTTCACTTCTAAATTAAATGGCTGCTTCATACCGTGTTTCTTTTTGTATTTTTTTACTCGAATTTGTTTCTATTGCTTTAAACTTGGGGTGAACCATCATTCGTTTCTTGAAATTATAAAAATTACGATAACCGTATGCGACTTTGCTTAGTACCTTGATCATGTTGTTAATCCATTCAATTCGACCGTTGTTGTATGTGTGAATAAAACTATTCTGTTTATATGGTAATTGTATTCTTAAAGTTTTTAGACTAGTTTTCATTTTTGATACCACACTTTTCACAATGAGTAGGACCATAAGTTAGATCAACACGAATAAATTTATATGAGAAATAGACAAGTGAGTTCCCTCATAGGATATGGTTTTGGTCGACTTTAATTCTACAGGGAAACTCACTTGTTTTCTATATTTAAGCATAAGAAAGTTGATAATTAGCAGTTAGCCGAACCGGAGACTCCAATGGGAACAGCACGAGCTGAAGATCCACTCAGTCAAGCGTACTTTGCTTGACTGAGTTAGCTAAAAGCCGTGCCCATGGAACGCGGAGGTTCGGCTAACTGCGGTTTATAACGTGAGATATAAAATTAAATATACTTGAATGAATTTCATAATGACCTAATTGGCTATAAAACACGAACAATTGGGTTACAGGTGACGCGGTGATTTCCACTCTAGGCGGACGCTTTCCGCGGGATCGGCCTCAGCTAATTGATAAAAGCTTTCCAAGCTTTTATCACTGGATCTTCGGACACGATTGTTCCCGCTGGAGTCGCCGCCTGCCGTTCTAATCACTTGATTAGGCTTCTTTATTTACGTATGATATTGTATTTTCATTTGTAATTGTTCGTGTTCTTAACTAGATTTTTGTATTATGAAATTGACTCACTTAAAATAAAAAAAATAATGTTAGTAAGTTTTCAAACTCACCAACGTTATATATTGTACAACCATTATAAGAGCCTTAACCAGTGCATTAGAGAATTGGTTAAGGCTCTTTCATAAATAACTTTACTTGACTAAAAACTTTACTTACAAAATAATTGGGATGCTGTAATTAGGAGATTTCAAAGATAAATCTTTCTTGAACTCAACTCACACCATAGTAAAGAAATAAATGCACTATCCAAACCTAGTTCAACAGCCTTTAAGTACGCTTCAACTAATAATTCATTCGATAATGAATTCATAACATCGCCCACTTTCTAATATTAGCTAATGTATGTAAAGTTGCTTTTTGATGTCGGAAACAAAAAGAAGGTTGTGAAACGTTGTAAAATACTTTATGATTGTTGATAGAACAGTATATTATGTCGTTATTTTGAGGTGAATCCTATGGAAATAAATGAATTAATTAAGACAGCGATTCAATCGCCTGAATCAAATCTACTCGGTATATTTATTTACTTAACATTACTTCTATTATTTACGATTGTATTTTTAACTCTTGTTTTATATTTAATCCCAAACCCGTTATCAAGACGATGGAAAAATGCAATTATCGGTACAATTTCATTTAGTGTTCTTATTATATGGTTGTACCATTTTGTGATTAAACAGTTTATCTAGGATTTAATATATATATTTCCTAATATAACGAAAAATAAACCTAACATTTACTGAAATATTCTGATAATTTTTTGTTGTATTTATATTCTGTAAGGATCTATAATTATGAAAACTTACAAACTGGGGGTAAATTAATGAGAGTTGGTTTTATTGGTACTGGAAATATGGCAACAGCAATTATTAAAGGAATTATTGCAAAAGGGTTTTTATCTGCTAATAAGGTATATGTAACAGATTTGAATCTAGATAAAGCAAAATCATTAGCTGATGCTGTGGGGGCTAATGTTGTAACATCAAATCAACAGTTAATAGAGTCGGTTGATTTTGTGATTTTAGCTGTTAAACCAAATGTAATGGAGCAAGTATTGTTAGAATCAAGAGATGAAATTATTAATCATAAGCCAGTTCTTGTGTCAATTGCCGCTGGTACACCGACAGATAAGCTATACCGTTATTTACAAACAGACGAGAAAGTGCCAATTGTACGTGTTATGCCTAATGTGAATGTGATGGTAGGTATGGGAGCTGCAGCAATTTGTGGTCATGACTATACGGACGATACTATGCTTAATTTTGTCGTTAATATGTTTGAATCAGTAGGGAAGGCTTGGATTCTTGCTGAGGAGGATTTTTCGAATTTTACAGCATTAGCTGGTAGTTCACCTGCATATGCTTATTTATTTATCGATAGTATTGCGCGAGCAGGTGTAAAGCATGGCTTACCAAAGCAAATAGCTAATGAGATGGCTGCTCAAGCTGTATTAGGCAGTGCGAAAATGATTTTAGAAACCGGGGAAAACCCATGGACATTAATTGATCAAGTTTGTTCTCCTGGTGGCACGACAGTGGCGGGATTGTTAACGTTAGAAGATAATGCATTTATTTCGACAGTCGTCAAAGGAATTGACGCAACGATTGCTAAAGATCAAGAATTAAATAACAAGTAATAAAAGCCGGCATCGAATAGTGCCGGCTTTTATTGTATATACAATTGTATTTATCTGTTGAACTTATTTTATTAAAGCTTCAATTTCGTCAAGATTAAATGGGTCTTCAACTTTAACCCCATTAATATAGAGTGTTGGTACAACTTCTACTCCAAGAGCACTCGTATAAGCCCTTGATAATTTAATTGAATAAAAATCAGGCTCCGATAAGATCAGATCTTGATCAAGTTGATAGTTATTTAGTAGGTCACTAATATATTGATCTGATCCCCACTCTAAATCCTCATTTTGTGAATCGGCAATGATCTCTTGGAAAATCTGATGATATTGATCTTCTGCATATTTTTTTATATTTTGATCTAAATCTGCTAATCTAAGCGATGCATCATTCACGTATACCATTGCTTGCGTTCTGAATTTTACTTCGCCTGGATCAATGTATTTGGATTCTATCGTTGGATATATATCATTCATCCAAAGCGCGCACCAATAACAAGCATAGTCAAATAAAAATAACATTTCATTATCAGCTTCTGGATCCCCATGATAAATCAAACTTTGTTCTTCAACAGGCTCCATATTTACTTTTGATGATTTGTTAGATTGAATAACAGCGATCAATATCATACTCGCTATGATCAAACCCACTATAATAATGATCAGATAATTTTTTTTCATAAAATTAAATCCTTTCAAATAGATTTAGTTTCTATTGGTCTATCATAACCTTTAATTTGTTTTATGACAATATTTAGTAGCTGAAATGCTTCTCCTACAACTAAGCATAGTCATTTTGTGAAGAAAATAAACAGTAAATACGAATAAAATTAAGTTTTTCCTTTAATTTGCATAGCTTGACACATTGAAAGCGTTACCTTTATGATTGAATCTAAAGAACTAAAAATCTATTAAAAGGTAATAGACTCAACTATTTTCTACAACTAAAATTTCTAAGAGGGGGATATTATGCAAATATCAGATATAAAGCCAATGATGGATCGGATTAAACGAGAAATAAACAAAGTGATAGTAGGGAAGGAGCAAGTGATAGATAAGCTCCTTGTTTCTTTACTAGCCTCACGACATGTATTACTAGAAGATGTACCAGGTACCGGAAAAACATTATTAGCAAAAACCTTAGCGACCGTAATTGATTGTCAATTTAATCGAATTCAGTTTACACCTGATTTGCTACCTAGTGATGTGATGGGTGTGACGATCTTCCAACAGCATAAAGGGACATTTGAATTTCAAAAAGGTCCGATTTTTACTCATATTTTGTTAGCGGATGAGATTAATCGTGCAACACCTCGAACACAATCGAGCTTGTTAGAAGGAATGGAAGAACAACAAGTAACAGTAGATGGTATAACGTATCCATTAGAAAAACCATTTTTAGTTATAGCAACACAAAACCCGATTGAAAGTCAGGGTACGTTCCCATTACCTGAAGCACAATTAGATCGTTTCTTTATCAAAGTAAATCTCGGGTATCCAGAAAAAGAAGAAGGGGTTGAAATCTTAAAGCGATTCCGAAAAGACCAACCATTGCATAATTTATCAGCAGTCGTTACACGTGATGAATTAGTCGAGGCTCAAGCGATTTTTACTGATGTAGAAGTAGATGATGCGATTTATCAATATATTATTGATATTGCAGAAGTTACGAGAAATCATGAAGAGATTGTGATTGGTTTAAGTCCACGAGGAACGCAAGCATTACTGCGAGCATCTCAGGCTTTAGCAGTCATTCGCGGTCGATCATTTGTCACACCAGATGATGTTAAGGAGATTGCCCCTGCAGTGATTGAGCATCGATTAGTCTACTCACCAATGATTGGACGCTCTGCGGGAGGAACATCGTCTATTATTAAGTCAATTTTGGAAAAAGTGGAGGTCCCAACAGAAGATTTTAAGGAGTTACAAGCATGAATATTGCTTGGTTAATTGCTCTATTAATTATTTCAATCTTTGGTCAGGGGTATATATATTCCAAATGGGGACTTAATAAAATATCTTATAAGCGTCAATTTGATCAGTCGTCAGTCTTTGTTGGTCAGAAAGTAATTCTAGTTGATGAAGTCGTTAATAAGAAGCTATTACCACTGCCATGGGTAAGATTAGAGTCAAAAATGGATTATTCAATTAAAACAATCGGTGAATCACAATTTGATTCAAGTGACCTTGATGTGCATCGGACATTGCTAAGTTTATTACCTTATCAAAAATTAACGAGACGCCATCACTTAATCTGTACAAAACGTGGTGTATTTGAGCTGGATACAATAGCTTTAACGTTAGGTGATGTGTTTGGTTTTATTGAGCAATTTCGTTCATTTGAAACGGATGCAAAAATTATTGTCTATCCTCAAATACTAAGAAAAGATGATCTAACGATACCATCACAAATATTTCTTGGTGAGCAAACAGTTAAACGTTGGATAATTGAAGATCCTTTTATATCCGTTGGTACGAGAGATTATCTAATCGGAGATAATATTAAGCAAATCAACTGGAAGGCTTCTGCACGGACAAAAAATATTCAAGTTAAAGTAAATGATCACACTGCAGATCGTGAAGTCGTCATACTCGTAAACGCAGATCAATCAGAAGATATTTGGTTACCGATAAGTAATCTAGAATTATTTGAAAAGACACTTAGTTATGCAGCAACTGTCGCTCATTACTTAGAAAGTAATGGAGAGGCGTATAGTTTTTCAACTAATGCAGTTGATAAAAGAAAGGCACATGAATCAAATCGATCATTTGTTAAAGTAGAAGCGAATTCTGGTACGGCTCATTTTTATCATTTACTCACCCAAATAGCTTATTTAATACCAAAGCGTAGTCGTCATATTAAATATTTACTTGATGAGTATGTGCAGCTGCAATCTAAAAGAGCGGATATTTTATTGATTACCCCTATAATTACAAATGAAATATTAGAGAAGGTCAATCAATTAAGAGCGGCTGGCCATTCAGTAGTGATTGATCACGTGACTATCGAGGCTCAGGAGGGTGTATCATGAAGCAAATTTATCGATCAATTAAATATATCCTCCTAGAATGTTTAGCGATTTTCCCGATTTTATTGTGGCTAAACACATTATTATTAAAACGTTTTTTTGACGGGTATTACTGGTTGTTAATCCCGGCTGTCTATATATTATTTTCTCTCGTCGGTCGAGTATTAAGTAAAATTAATCATAAGTTACTACTGAGTATATTAATGACAATTAGTCTAATTTTTATCCTGTCATTAGATTCTATTTGGCAGCAAATGATTATGTTGATCATACTCTTTGTTAGCTCGTTAAGGGGATATCAATATAGTCAGGAGGATATCTCTGATGTGTTACCAATCGGTCTTATTTGGTCATTTAGTTTACCTAGTTATTTTATTAGCTACATTTTATATCGTGGTCAAACCTTCGAAAATGAGCAACAATTACTAACGACTCTAGCGTTAATTTTATTATTTTTCTTGCTCTTCTTAACAAACCAAGACCATTTAAGTAAAGCGTCACTTGTAAAACGGCAAATGTCGCAGATGAATAAGAAATTAAAACTGCAAAATTACTTATATGTCTTTGTCTTTTTCATGATCATGTTATTAATAATGAGATATAACTTTATTGCATCAGGAATATTATTATTACTTAAAGGCTTATTTAAACTGTTAGGAATGGGTAAACCAGAAGAGAGCATAACAGAAGATGTTATTGTCGACATGGAGATGCCGGATCTTGGGCCACCACCAGAACCATCACGCTGGGCTGAAATAATCGATCAAATCTTGATGATTGTTGGCTATGGGATCTTAATCATTGTTAGTTTGATTATTATTTATTATCTGATAAAGAAAATTCCGTTTTTCGCAAATAAAATCAAATTAATAACTGAAAAAATAATGGAAATGCTATTAAGGATACGGAAAGGAAGAGAAATTGAGCATCACGAAGCTTATTATGATGAAACAGAATCGGTCTTTGATTTTGCTAAAAGCGTTGATCAATTTGTTGATCGATTCAAACAGCGTTTTACCAAGCGAATCAATTGGGATGAATTAAGTGATAGACAAAAAGCAAGGATGATTTATAAAGTATTGATTGGAAAAGCAAACAAACAAGGGTTTGAATTTTTTCCGTATGAAACTGCAAAAGAAGCGATCATTCGACTTGAACGCGAATTGATTCATGACAAGGAACTTTTACAATCACTTGTATCAATCTATGATCAAGCACGTTATTCGAGCTTAACAGTAGAGCAAATAGAAGATCTTAAAATGGCGTTTGAGCGGAATGGTTGGCTCAACTAATTTGTCGTGGTATAATTATCTCGAATTCAAAATAAATTAAAGTGAGGTTAAAAATATGCGACATATTTTTAAATCTGGCCAATTAAATGGACCGACACTTCTCTTGTTACATGGTACTGGTGGGAATGAACATGATTTATTGCCATTAGCTGAAATAATTGATCCAAATGCTAATATACTAAGCGTTCGAGGAAATGTTTTAGAAAATGGTATGCCGAGATTTTTTAAACGATTAAAAGAAGGGGTATTTGATATCGAGGATCTCGAAAAACAAACGAATGAATTAGCTGAATTTATTGATCAAGCTAGCAAGAAGTATCAATTTGCTCGTGACAAAGTCGTAGCTGTAGGTTATTCGAATGGTGCAAATATTGCTGGAAGTTTACTGTTCCATTATGAGAATGTATTGCTTGGTGCAATTTTACATCATCCAATGGTACCGAGACGTGATATCGACATTCCAAATCAAAATCAAATCCCTGTATTTATTGGAGCGGGCGAGAATGATCCAATGTGTCCTCCAGAAGAATCAGTTGAGTTAGAAAGATTGCTTGCTGATCGAGGTGCCAATGTGACAATTCATTGGGAGAGAAATGGACATCGATTGACCCAGACAGAGGTGAAGGCAGCAAGAGACTGGTATCAAAAACATTTTAAATAAAAATGGATTATAACCAAACACTATTAATACTGTGTTTGGTTTTTTTGTGAGAAATTTTAAATTAGGCCTTTACAAATATTAAAAAATATTGTACGCTTTAACTGTATTACATGAACTAGTACGGTTAATACGGTTAATACACTTAATACGGTTAGGAGGAGGCATATGTTTGAATTAGACTTGCGTAGTCGTGATCCAATTTATCAGCAGCTGGTTGATAAGTTTAAATCATTGATTATTAAAAATGTCTTACAGCCAGATGAACAGTTGCCATCTGTACGGACATTGGCACAGCAATTAACGGTTAATCCGAATACAATTCAAAAAGCATATCGAGAATTAGAGGCTCAAGGTTATATATATTCGGTAAAAGGTAAAGGCAGTTTTGTTTCTCCTACCAATGAACAAGATAATCATGAAGCCATTCAACTGTTAAAGACAGAAATAAAAAAACTGCTATTAGAAGCTGCTTTCTTAGGTGTTACAGAAGAAGAATTATTTGAGCTTGTCAAAGAAGCGATAAAACAGGCCGAAGGAGGAAAGACGGAATGATAAATATACAAGATCTGACCAAATCATATGGAAGGAAAAAAGTTGTAAACAATGTGAATTTGCAAATTAATAAAGGATCAATCTATGGGTTACTCGGATCTAATGGCGCTGGCAAAACGACGATATTAAAAATGGTATCAGGAATTTTAAAACAGCAATCAGGTACAATTATTGTCGATGACGAAGCCATTTTTGAGAATACAAATAGAAAAGCAAAGCTAATTTTTATTCCGGATCGACCTTACTTCTTTTCACATTATACTGTTCAGCAAATGGCAGAGTTTTATCGAAATTTCTATCCGAATTGGAATGAGGAACGCTTTATAAAGTTACAGTCTATTTTTAAATTAGATATTAAAAGTAAAGTTCATCAATTTTCTAAAGGAATGCAACGACAAGTGAGCTTTTGGCTCGCACTTAGCGCAATGCCAGATTATTTAATCCTGGATGAGCCTTTCGATGGATTAGATGTCGTGGTCCGTAAAAAAGTAAAAAATCTGATCATTAATGATGTTGCAGAAAGAGAGATGACAGTGATGATCTCATCACATAATTTACGTGAAATTGAAGATATTTGTGATCATATCGGCATCTTGCACAATGGTGAGTTCGTCTTAGAGAAAGAGTTGGATGATTTGAAATCAGATGTTCATAAAGTTCAAGTAGCATTTGATGGCGATTTTCCAGAACAAATTTTCAATCAATTTGAAGTTTTACATCAAGAAAAACGTGGTACAGTTCATCTATTTATTTTAAGAGGAAATAGAGATCAGATTGATGAAAGCATTTTAGCACATCAACCGTTAATATATGATCTATTGCCACTAACGCTTGAAGAAATCTTTGTTTATGAGATGGAGGGGATTGGCTATGCAATCGAAAACATCTTGGTTTAAAAAAGAAATATTTAAACAAAACTTCCGCCAAGTTGGCTGGATTAGTTTAATTTATATGATTATATTATTTTTTGCAGTACCATTAAATATTTTCATGAGATTCCAAAGGCACGATGAATACTATGGTTACTTTGGCGAATCTGTCTTTGAGTATGGTGTATATGTACAGTTATTCAGCTTGTTTATTGCACCTGTATTAATGGCGATGTTTATCCTTCGTTATTTACATCAGAAGGATTCAAGTGATTTTATTTACAGCTTACCGATTAAGCGTGATTATTTCTATTGGCATCAAGTTGTATTTGGCTTTATCGGGCTCTGGTTACCGGTAATCATTAATGGACTATTAGTTTCTTTTGTTTATAACATAGTGGACGTTCAAGGATCATTTAATATAAATGATATTGGTTATTGGTTTGTCGTTTCATCAATTATACTTTTTCTCACTTATAGTGTCAGTATTGTAATTGGTACGATGACAGGAATTACAATTATTCAAGGGATCTTTAGCTATATCTTTTTATTATTGCCGTTTGGATTTACACTCTTATTTATTTCAAATTTAAACTATTTTGTAATTGGATTACCTGAATCGTATTTGATTAATGATAAAATTACGACCTACTCACCAATAACAAATATCGTTAACTTAATCAATTCACCAGAGGATGCTAGCTATAGTTTAGTTATCTATGTAATCTTAACGATTCTAAGTTTCATCGTAGGTCTGATTCTTTATCGAAATCGACCTGCTGAAGCAGCAACACAGGCAGTTGCATTTCATAAGTTAAAATACATTTTTATTTATAGCTTTACGTTTTGCTTTACATTAATTGGAGGAATATACTTTGCTATATTCCATAGATCCACGTCAGCGATCATCTTTGGTTATCTCATCTTTTCGGTAATTGGTTATTATATTACACAAATGATTATTCATAAGACGTGGCGCGTGTTCAATGAGTGGCGTGAATATATTTATTATTTAATTGGTTTTTCAATTATTTTATTATTGACTATCTTTGATGTAACAGGTTATCAGAACAGAATTCCTGAAACTGATCAGGTAGAATCTGCATTCGTTGTGATTGACAAATATTCATTTAATGAAAACCTTGATAAATATGGTGATTTAGAAGGCTTTACAACACAAGTGGATATTGATCGTGTTCGCGAATATCACCAACAATTAATTAATTCAAATCAAATGACAGAATGGTATGACTACTTCTATAAAGATATTACGATTCTGTATCGCTTGAAGAATGGTAAGGAAATGGTGAGAGAATATAGATCTTCGGATCAACTTGATCATCAAAAACTTTTAGAAGAAATTACTCAAACACAAACTTATAAAAAATACACAAATGAAATATTTTATGTCAATCCAAAAGACATTAGTCAAATTAGGATTGTTGCATATCCAACGAACTCAGAACTAACGATTACTAATTATAAAGAGATAGCAGAATTTGTAGACCTGTTTAAACAAGATCTTTTAAATACAGATCATGATTCAACTCCATATAGTTCAACAGTGGAAGTACATTTTAATGATAACTTAAATCAATATCATCAATTCTATGAATTGTCGTGGAATTATAAGGAAGTCATCAAGTGGCTAGAAGATAATGATTTGTTAGAACAAGCAATGATGACAGCAGAAGATGTAGAGAAAATTATTATTGCAACACCAGATGATCTTGAAGAGTATTACTATTATGACGAGCGTGAATATTTCTCTAATATATTGTCAGAATCTAAAAAATCAATCATCACAGATGCTGATCAGATTAATCAAATCTTAACAAAAGTCACGTATGAAGATTTTGAAGGTGATCATTTACTAGTATTGTACTTAAAAGACACTTGGTATCCATACGTCATTAAAATTCACAAATCACAGTTGCCAGATGAAGTGATCAACAATCTAAAATAGCGAAAGGAGAGCACCAAATGCATGAGGTAGTCGAAAATCGAGAAGCTGATTTTACCGGGTATTATCAAAAGCACTATAATGAAATGTTTTATGTGGCAAATCGAATTGTTCATAATCACTATAGTGCTGAAGATATTGTGCAAGAAGCGTTTATAAAAGCATATAAAAACTACGGTCACTTAATTGATCAGTCCAAGCATCGTGCCTGGCTTCGAACGATTGTTATTAGAACTGCGATTGATTATTATAGAAAGCAGACGAGATACGAAACAGTCTCAGTAGAAGAAGGAGCAGAAGCTGGCCAATTATTACGTTGTCCTAAAGACTCGATTCCAACTCAACTAAATTGGCAGTTTGAAAAAGATGGTATTTTAGAAAAAATTGATACATTACCGAAAGGGATGCAAGAGGTTTTAAAAATAAAAATAGCGACAGATGGTAAGGATCAGGAGATAGCAGATCAATTAAACATATCATTATCTGCGGTAAAAACAAGACTACACCGAGCAAGAAAGATGTTGAGAGCTGAAATGTCTACCGTTAATTAGCATTTTTTACTGCCAATAGTGGCCTTAATAAATGGGTAAGCTATTGGTGGGAGGTGTTAAATAGTGAATAAGAAGGGTAATATAATCATTCCAATCCTCGCATCAATCGGAGTAGGCGCTGCAGCTTTTTACAGTATGCGTCGTAATGGGAATAAAAACCCAATCCAACAAGTAACAAATATGCTAAAAAACCAATCATAATGACTAATTTTAACCCGACAAGTGGATCAAATTCACTTGTCGGGTTAATTGAATTTAAGAACAATAGTAATTTCTGACTAATTTATTATCAGAATCTTTACATAATTAATGTTAAAATATTAGTGGATTATCGGTATTTTTGCTATACTAGACATAGCAAATTTGCAGAAGGAGCAGATAGAATGACGAATGTAATTACAGGCTATTTAGGTTCATATACGAAAGAAGAGAGTAAAGGTGTTTACCGTTTTACTTTTGACACTGAGCAAGCAAAAATCGTAGAAGTAACACCAGTTGCTGAATTAAGTAACCCGACTTATGTTACGGTCTCAGCTAATAATAAATACTTATATGCCGTAACGCAAGAAGGTGATCAGGGAGGAATTACTGCATTTTCAATTGATCAAGCAACTAAAGAGTTAACTAAATTGAATAGTTTAACTGAAGCAGGTTCACCACCATGTCATGTCAGCGTAAATCAAAATCAATCAATTGTCGTAACGGCTAATTACCATACTAAGCAAATTATATCTTATTTAACGAATCCAGATGGTTCATTAAAAGAGGTTGCTGATATTGCAATTCATGAAGGATCTGGACCCCATGAGCGTCAAGAGAAGCCACATATGCATTATGCTGGATTCTCACCAGATCAAAAATATGTGTTTGCCGTTGATTTAGGTAGTGATGAGATCACAACTTATGCGATTGATCAAATCGGGAAATTACAGAAAAAGCATGTATTAAAGACACCAGCAGGAAGTGGTCCGCGTCATTTAGCATTTGCAGCTAATGGCGAATACGCATATGTAATGACTGAGCTTTCATCTGAGGTACTTACATTAAAATATGATCAAGCAGATGGCTCATTTGAACTATTACAGCAATTGAAAGCAATTCCTGATTCATTTAATGAAGTCAATGATGGTAGTGCGATTCACGTTACAAGTGATGGGAAGTTTGTCTATGTTGGGAATAGAGGACATAATAGTATTGCGATTTTTAAAGTTAATCAAGATACGCATTTACTTGAATTTGTTGATTGGACATCAACAGAAGGAGATTGGCCACGTGATTTTGTCTTAACGCCTGATGAGAAGTTTTTAATTGCTTCAAATCAAAAATCAGGAACATTAACTGTTTTTGAACGTGAACTAGAGACTGGAAAATTAACGCTAAAACAAGCAAATGTGAAAGCACCAGAAGTAGTCTGTGTGAAATTTATGAATTAATTTAAAATGGTTCAATGTCAAATAGTGTTGGTAGGTTTTATAATAAGTCGCGAATAAATTTATATTAATTTTAATTAAGATACAACTTGTTCACCGCAGGTGAAATACACTCGCTTTCTTACGTTTAGTCAAGTGTTTAAATCCCTTTTTTTAATTAATTCCCGGAGGGGTACCCCTCCGGGAATTAATTAAAATTTTGCACTTCGAATAGACCTTGTGTTTTTTGTCTTTTTTCAAGGTCTATTGTGTTATAATTAAATCATAGTATGATTATTGTTGGCTTGAAGCTTTCTCATAATCATACAATAGGTCGTTTTGAATAAGATGAAATGTGACTTTCAAGAATTTATTCATACAAGCGACTACTGCAACCTTATGATGCTTATTATAGGGTTGTTTTTTTAATTTATAATAATAATCAACTAAATGATTTATTTGTTTTCCTTTAGCAGAAAGCATTGAGACAATCATAAAATACAAAATACCACGCAGTCTACTATTACCTCGTTTATTTATACGATCTTTATACTCCATATTTCCAGACTGATATCTTACGATATCTATACCGGCGTATGCATTTAGTTGTTTATTATTTTTAAAACGTGTTAAATCCCCTAGTTCAGCTATGATTCTACAGGCTAATTTATCTTTTATTCCGGGAAATGACCGAAGGATCCTGTATTCTTTACGGTCTTTTGACATTTCTGTCATTCTTTGAATGATTTCATCTTGCTCTTCCTCCATCTCTAATATTTTCTTGGCATAATCCCTTACTAACTCACAAGAATAGTCTGTTTCATCAACTGCTGGAAATGAATCCTTTGCGATTTCAATCAATAAAATTGCTCTTTCCTCTAACTTTTTTAATGAATAGTTTTTCTTAGTGCATTTTTTAATACGATTTTTAATAACTGTTTTAGATCGTTTTAATATCAAGTTTGGGTGAGGGAATACTTGTACAAGATTATAATAAAGTTTTGATTTGTTAATAAAAGCCGTATCAAAGTCTGGGAAAGATAATTGTAATGATGCATGTAGTCGATTTTTGTACTGAATCTTCTCTTTCATAATCTCATCATAGCGACGTGACATTGTACGCATCTGTTCGTAATAAGAATCTTCGCGATAAGTTTGGAAATAATCGTTTTTAAAATGATTCTTAGCCAGTTGATGCGCATCACTTATATCTGTTTTGTTTCTTCTTAGAGATTGGGTGTTAAGGTGTGCTAATAAAGGATTTAAAGAATAATAAACGAGATTATTCTCTCGTAAGAATCGTTCTAAAGCAGCCGAATATACTCCAGTCGCTTCAAAAACAAATTCTAAGGTATAATTATTCTTTTCACTTAGATCTTTAATGATTTTACTTAAATTAGAGAATCCCGTTTTTGAATGAATTAACCTCCCTTCAAATTCACAGTTACCTTGCTCGTTGTAAGCGGCCATGGTACTACTCTTTCGACTAACGTCGAAAGCAATAACGCATCTCATTTTCTTCTCCTCCTTAATATTTTTGTAGAAGTCTCCACTTTACCTTATCGATTCCACTTTCTTATACACGGTCTCTGGGGACCCAACATACTAAGCTGATTCAAATAAGGGAGTGAAGTTAGCCAGTTTCCGATCGTCGAACTCAAGGTCCTTAGCGTGATTCGGCTTTACTTCACTTCTACTATAAAAAAATAGTAGCACAAAACCTGGCCTAGGTCTTGTACTACTAATCTTAGTATGTTTCCGCGGGCACGGCTTTTAGCTAACTAAGGCAAGCAAAGAGCGCTTGCCTTAGTGGATCTTCAGCTCGTGCTATTCCCGCAGGAGTCTCGTGTATTTCACCTGCTGTTTTTCACTTCTAAATTGAATGGCTGCTATTTTAACAATGCAGTTTCCTCTTATTTTCGTTCCTCTATAAATGTAAGGGATTCAACCCTTTGTCTTTAATATTAAATGGTTTTCGTCGACTAAATTATAAAGGAATCTACTGCCCTTTTTCTATGGAAACACAAAAAAGGTGCCAGCGAATTCAAAAAAAGAACTCACCAACACCAAAAATATAGAACCTTTAAAATGCCTCAGAAAAGGTTTTACCCTTATCTGAGGTATTTTTTTATCGAATAATACTTAATAAACAACATGGTTCTTTTCAAATTCAGCAATTTTGTCTTCATGTGTTAAGGTTACAGAAATTTCATCCCAACCGTTTAAGAGCATTTGTCTTGGATATTCTGCTAGAGTGAAACTAGTTTCAAAATCTTTATTATCATAGACTTTTAAGTTTTCTAAATCAACTGTTAGGTGATAGGATTCAGACTCTGCATTTTTTATAAGTTGATTAACCTCAGCTTCAGGTAGAACAACAGGTAGTAGTCCGTTTTTCGTACAGTTGTTAAAGAAGATATCGGCAAAGCTCGGTGCAATAATCACTCTAAAACCAAAGTCTTCTAATGCCCACGGTGCGTGTTCACGTGATGAACCACAGCCGAAGTTTTCACCACCAACTAGGATACTAGCATTTTGATATTTAGGTTGATTTAGTGAGAAGTCTTCTCTAGGACGATCTTTTTTATCAAAGCGCCAATTGTAAAATAAATATTGGCCAAATCCTTGGCGAGAAATTCGCTTTAAAAATTGTTTTGGAATAATTTGATCAGTATCGACGTTGGCGCGGTTTAATGGATATACTAATCCGGTATGTTGTTTGATCGGTTCCATTTTTGGCCTCCTTTTTATACAAATGTTCTAACATCAACAAAGTGTCCAGCAATTGCTGCTGCTGATGCCATTTCTGGACTGACAAGGTGCGTTCTGGCATCCGTTCCTTGTCTGCCCTCAAAGTTACGGTTAGACGTTGATGCACAACGCTCACCTGGTGGAATAACATCATCATTCATCGCAAGACAACTACTACATCCAGGTTCGCGCCATTCAAATCCTGCTTCTTTAAATAATTGATCTAAGCCTTTTTTCTCAGCTTCTAATTTAACTGTTTGTGAACCAGGTACGACAATAGCTTTGACATTTGGATGGACTTTTCGACCTTGAATAATACTAGCTGCTCGTTCTAAATCTTCAACCCTTGAGTTAGTACAAGAGCCAATAAAAACATGTTCAATTGGAACTTCGCTAATTGGCGTTCCAGCTTCTAAGCCCATATATTCAAGTGCGCGTTTAATTTCATTTTTATCATTTTCATTGTCTGCTTGTTCTGGGTCAGGTATCGTTCCATTTACAGGGATACACTGACTAGGGTTAGTTCCCCATGTCACTTGCGGCTCTACTTCACTTGCATTAAATGTCACTGTTCGGTCGTATTCAGCATTTTCATCAGAAGCGAGTGCTAACCACTCTTGTGCGGCTTTTTCAAATTCTTCGCCCTTAGGTGCGTATTCACGTCCTCTTAAAAAGTCGATCGTTGTTTGATCTGGGCTGACTAATCCAGCTCTAGCACCAGCTTCGATGGACATATTACAAATCGTCATTCGACCTTCCATTGATAATTTACGAACAGCTTCGCCAGTATATTCAATGACATATCCAGTACCAAAATCAACACCAAACTTAGCGATAAGGGCAAGAATTAAGTCTTTAGCAGTGACACCCGTTTTTAGCTCTCCATCAATTTGTACATTAAGTGTTTTCGGCTTTGCTTGCCAAATAGTTTGTGTTGCTAAAACGTGTTCAACTTCACTTGTTCCAATTCCAAAAGCAAGAGCTCCAAAGGCACCATGAGTAGATGTATGGCTATCTCCACAGACGATCGTTTTTCCTGGCTGGGTTAAACCTAATTCAGGTCCAATTACATGCACAATACCTTGATGTTTATGACCAATACCCGCTAATGGTACGCCAAATTCCTCACAGTTTTTTCTTAACGTATCCATTTGTAATTTGGAGATTTGATCTCTAATAATGTGAGTATGAATCGTTGGTACGTTATGGTCCATCGTTGCAAAAGTTAACTTCGGTTGTCTAACTTTACGACCCTTTAGACGTAAACCCTCAAATGCCTGTGGTGAAGTCACTTCATGAACTAAATGTAAGTCAATATAAAGAATCGCCGGTTTACCTGGTTCTTCTTCGTACACGACATTTTTATCCCAAATCTTCTCAATTATTGTTCTAGGTTTCGTCAATTTATCTCACTCCTTTATGACTTTGCAGTAGCAATAAAGTTAATCATTGCATCAGTCATTTCAGTTGTAGAAACTTTAGTTCCATTTTTCACTTGTAAATCTGCTGTATGGAAGCCTTGATTAATACAAGCTTCAACAGCCTTTTCAATTAATTCTGCCTCAGCATTTAAGTCGAAGGAATAGCGAAGCATCATCGCACTAGATAAAATCATCGCTATTGGGTTAGCGATATTTTGTCCTGCTATATCTGGTGCTGATCCGTGAGCTGGTTCATATAACCCAACACCGCTTTCAGCTAGACTAGCTGATGGAAGCATACCTAGTGATCCTGTAAGGACAGATGCTTCATCACTTAAAATATCACCAAACATATTCTCTGTAACAATGACATCAAAATGACTTGGATGTGTAATTAAATGCATGGCAGCTGCATCAACTAATAGATGTTCAACTTCAACATCCGGATAGAATTGACTTTGTTCTTCAACGACTTCGCGCCATAGTTTACTAGATTCTAAAACGTTTGCTTTATCGACTGATGTTAATTTCTTACGTCGTAGTTGAGCACTTTCGAAGCCTTTTTTAACAATTCGCTCGATTTCAGCTTTGGAGTAGGCTAGTGTATCAACTACATCTTGACCATCATTGCGACGTTCACTTGGGCGACCGAAGTAGAGGCCACCAGTTAACTCTCTGACAATAAGCAGGTCACTACCTTTAATAATATCCTCTTTCAATGGAGAGGCATGGAGTAACTTTTCAAATCCTTTTACAGGTCTTAAATTGGCATACAGGTCTAATGCTTTTCTGATAGCTAGTAAGCCACGTTCTGGTCGCAGTTCAGACGGATTATGATCCCATTTTGGTCCGCCGACAGCACCTAATAGGATTGCATCCGCTTTTTTAGCTGCATCTAGTGTTTCTTGAGGAAGTGGGTTATTTACCGCATCAATTGCAGCTCCACCAATTAAATGTTCCTCAAAAGTAAATTGATGATTAAATTTTTTGGCGATTGTCTTTAAGATGGCAACAGAACTAGCTAATATTTCTGGACCAATTCCATCACCAGGCAATAGGACGATATGTTTTTTCATCTTAATTCCTCCTCAATCACCCTTGACTTTAATAAATGATCTGTTAACAGCATTTAAAAAAGCGTATGCGGCTGCTTCGAGTACGTCCTGAGATGTGCCACGCCCGCTAACGGGTTGATTATCAACATTTAAATGAATATGCACTTCAGCTAGTGCATCTTTTCCTTTACCAACTGAGCTTAATGTAAAGTCGGTTAATTGCACGTTTTCTTCGATTAGTGATTCAATAGTGTTATACAGTGCTTCAACACTACCAGCGCCACTTTTCTCACCGACAACCACTTCTTTATTAGGTGTTTCAATTTTTACAGTGGCAGTAGGGGAGTGATCGGAGTCGTAATGAACTTGAAAGGATAACAGCTTATATTGTTTTCGATTGCTTATTCCTGTTTGAATATCCATTAATAAAGCGAATAAATCATCTTCAGTAACTTCTTTTTTACGGTCAGTTAATAGTTTAAAAGATTTGAAGGCTGCTGATATTTTTTCTTCAGATAAGGTAAAACCAAGCTGAGTAATACGGTCTTTAAATGCATGACGACCTGAATGTTTTCCGAGTACTAGATTATTAGATTGGACACCGACCATTTCCGGTGTAATAATCTCGTATGTTTGTGTATTTTTCAATACGCCATCTTGGTGAATGCCTGATTCATGCGCAAAAGCATTACGACCAACAACAGCTTTGTTACCAGGGACGATCATGCCTGTTAGTTTACTTATCATATCACTTGTTCGCTTAATTTCTTTAAGCACTAAACCAGTCGAGTACGGATAAAAATCTTTTCTAATCTCAAGTGCAACAGCTAATTCTTCTAATGCGACATTTCCTGCGCGTTCTCCGATACCATTAATAGTACCTTCAACTTGTGTTGCGCCATTTTGTATCCCTGCGATTGTATTTGCTAAAGCCATCCCTAAATCGTCATGGCAGTGCGTAGATAAGTCTACTCGATCAATGTTTGGTACGTTTTCTTTAATGTACTTAAACATCTCACCATATTCTTTTGGCATTGTGTATCCAACAGTATCAGGTAAGTTGATCACATTTGCTCCAGCATCAATAACTTTTTCAATGATTGTAGCTAAAAATGAAAGATCTGATCGTGAAGCATCTTCAGCAGACCATTCAATATCATGACATTTCTGTTTAGCGTATTTAACCATTTCAACAGCGATATTAATTACTTCTTCAGGTGTTTTCTTTAACTTATCTTTCATATGAATAGGGGAGGTAGCGATAAAAACGTGAATGCGTGGTTTTTTTGCGTCTTTAATCGCTTCCCAAGCTCGATCAATATCATTCTTATTTGCTCTTGCTAAAGCAGTTACAGTCGATTTCGTAATGGTTTGAGCGATTTTCTTCACTGCATCAAAATCACCTTGTGATGAAGCAGGAAATCCTGCTTCGATCACATCAACTCCTAAACGTTCAAGTTGTTTGGCGATTTCTAATTTTTCAATTTGATTCAAATTGACACCTGGTGATTGTTCACCATCTCTTAACGTTGTATCAAAAATCTTAATTGTTTGAGTCATCCGAGACCACTTCCTTTTTTGCATTTGCTCTTTGCTTAACAAATGGCATTAAATCACGAAGCTCTCTACCTACTTTCTCAATTAAGTGATTTTTCTCTGCTTGGTTAATTGCATTAAATTGTGGGCGATTTGCTTGGTTCTCTAAGATCCAGTCTTTAGCAAATTTACCTGTTTGAATGTCTGTTAATACATCTTTCATACGTGCTTTTGTTTCATCATTAATAACACGTGGACCAGAGACAAAGTCACCCCATTGAGCTGTATCAGAGATAGAGTATCTCATTCCTTCAAGCCCGCTTTCATACATCAAATCAACAATAAGTTTAAGTTCGTGTAAACATTCGAAATACGCAACTTCTGGTTGGTATCCAGCTTCAACAAGTGTTTCGAATCCTGCTTTTACTAAGCTAGTTGCACCGCCACAAAGGACAGCCTGCTCACCGAATAGGTCAGTTTCTGTTTCTTCTTGGAATGTTGTTTCAAGAATTCCTGCACGGCCAGCACCTACACCTTTGGCATAAGCTAATGCAAGTTCTCTAGCATTTCCTGTATAGTCTTGATAAATACCATACAATGCTGGTACACCAGCACCTTCTTCAAATGTACGGCGGACTAGGTGACCAGGTCCTTTAGGTGCAACTAAAAACACATCAACATTTTCTGGTGGTGTGATCTGGCTATAGTGAATATTAAACCCGTGTGCAAATACAAGGGCGTTTCCTTCTTCAAGGTTCGCTTCAATACTTTCTTTATAAACTTGTGGTTGGTTCTCGTCAGGAAGTAAGATCATAATCACATCAGCTTCTTTACTAGCCTCAGCAACTGTTTTAACGTCTAGACCATCCTCATATGCTTGATCCCATGACTTACCTTTTCTTAATCCGACAACCACATCAAAACCACTTTCTTTTAGGTTTAATGCGTGTGCGTGTCCTTGTGAACCGTATCCGATAATTGCGATTTTCTTACCCTTTAGTACATCCTCTTGTATTTGATCGTTATAAACTACTTTTGCCATTTGTAATCATTCCTTTCAAAATAATAACTATGATTATATTTTTAATAATAATTGATTCTAAAGTGAGTTAATTTAATAGTGAAAAAGGTTCTTGATCTGGATTTGCTTGTGGTTGATGACCACGTAAGAATGCAGTAATACCTGTTCGAGCAAGATCCTTAATCCCATAAGGTTTCAATAATTCTATTAATGCTTCTACTTTTTCAGTATCACCAGTTACTTGAACTGAAATCGTATCTTTACTAACATCAATCACTGTTGCTCGGAATGGATCGATAAGCCCTTGAATTTCACTACGCATTTGTGCGTTACTTGTAATTTTGATTAGTGCTAGCTCTCGAGCAACAATTGCCTTATCTGTAATATCAGTTACTTTTAATACATCAATTTGTTTGTTGAGTTGTTTTGTGATTTGCTCTGCTTTCGGGAAGTCTTCCACGTCTACAACAAATGTAATTCTGGAAATCCCTTCTTGCTCAGTGCGACCAACTGAAATACTCTCAATATTGAATTGACGTTTTTGTAAGAGTCCTGTTATTCGATTGAGGACACCACTTCGATTTCTTACTTTTGCGGTAATAATTCGTTTCATGGTTTCACTCCTATCATTTCATGTAATCCTTGCCCTGGAGGAATCATTGGGTAAACATTTTCTTGTTGTAAGACGCGCGCATCAATCAATACAGGTCCATCGTGCGCTAACAATTCAGGTAGTTGTTTATCAAATTCTTCTTTATTTGATAACTTTGCAGCCTTGATTTGGTAGGCTTCTGCTAGTTTCACAAAGTCAGGCTGAATACTGAAAATTGATTCCGAATAACGTTCAGAATAAAATGCTTGCTGCCATTGACGAACCATTCCAAGCGCCTCATTGTTGACAATAACAACTTTAACAGGTAGTCGTCGTTCTTGGAGGATCGACAGTTCCTGAAGTGTCATTTGGAAACCTCCGTCACCAACAATAGCAATAACGAGATCATTGGGTGCTGCAATTTGTGCGCCGATTGCAGCAGGGAAGCCAAAGCCCATTGTTCCAAGACCACCAGAACTTACGAAGCGATTAGGCTGATTAAATTTATAAAATTGAGCCGCCCACATCTGATGTTGACCAACGTCAGTTGTGACTATCGCTTTACCTTCTGTGAGTTGATACACCTTATCGATAACATACTGGCCAATCATGTTACCATCTTCAGGTTGGTTATACCAAAGTGGGTAATCCTGTTTATTTTGATTAACTTCTTCTAACCATTCAGCATAGCTCGGCGTTTCATCAATATGCTTATTGATTTCTATTAAAGCATTTTTTGCATCTGCAACGATTGGAATATGTGTATTCACATTTTTTCCGATTTCCGCAGGATCAATGTCAATATGTGCGATAATTGCTGCCGGTGCAAAGTGATCCAAATTACCTGTTAGACGATCATCAAAGCGGGAACCGATATTAATTAATAAGTCGGTATGATACATGGCCATATTTGATGCATATGTTCCGTGCATTCCTCCCATACCTAAAGCTAGTTCATGTTCACCAGGAAATGCTCCAAGACCTTGAAGGGTCGTGACTACAGGAATTTGATGTCTTTCAGAAAATATTTTAAGTTCATCCGCAGCATCGGCAAACTTAATACCTGCCCCTGCAAGGATTAGTGGTTTTTTCGCTGTTAAGAGTGCTTCCTTTAGTTTCCTAATCTGAAGCGGGTTTGGATGTACTTTAGGTTGATAGCCTGGTAAATCAAAGCTTGAATCATATGAATCAGCACATGGATTTGCTGCAATATCTTTTGGAATATCGATTAATACAGGTCCAGGACGTCCAGTCGTCGCAATATGGAATGCTTCCTTAACAATTCGCGGAAGATCCTCAATTTTTCGTACTTGATAGTTGTGTTTTGTTATAGGTGTTGTAATTCCCATTATATCTGCCTCTTGAAAGGCGTCAGTTCCAATCACGTTTTGAGCAACCTGACCGGTAAAAATAACGAGTGGAAGTGAATCCATCATCGCATCGACAATACCAGTGACTAAATTTGTAGCACCAGGCCCACTTGTAGCAATGACGACACCTGGTTTTCCTGATATACGTGCATAACCTTCAGCAGCATGAATTGAACCTTGTTCATGGCGAGCTAATATTTGGTTGAAATGTTCTTTTCGTTTGAATAATGCATCAAAGATTGGAAGTACGGCACCTCCAGGGTATCCAAACAATGTGGTTACACCGGCTTCAATTAATGCGTCTATAAGAATTTCAGAGCCATTCTTTGGTGTAACCTGATTGGCATTTAAATCATGATTTGATTTCACCACATTAATCCCTCCTAAATGTATTGAATGATTATATTTTGATTGATAATAAAAAAGATCAATTCTCTCTAAATAATCTGTAGCCTGCTACAAGATTACAAGGGAGAAAAGATCTAACTTTTCACGGTACCACCTTGATTCACTTCACCTTTACAATGAAGCCTCAGTAAGCCAATATTATGGCCATTTTTGATAACGGGTCCTGATCGAAAGACCCGGTTAAATCTAAAAGGAATGTATCCGTTCAATTTAACAGCTCAAA
Source organism: Amphibacillus xylanus NBRC 15112 (assembly GCF_000307165.1). NCBI lineage: Bacteria > Bacillati > Bacillota > Bacilli > Caryophanales > Bacillaceae > Amphibacillus > Amphibacillus xylanus. The sequence continues at coordinate 1,686,244 of NC_018704.1, read as the reverse complement.
GACGATGTCAGAACAAAATGTATTTCCGGGCTTCCAGCAACCCCGGCTCTCTGGGAATACATGGGCTTTGCTCTTTTTATCTTATCATCGCAATCATTCGTATTTTATTGTTAAACATATGAACAATTTAAAAAGATGTGATTGATTCTAATTTATGAATGAATCATTTGATTATTCAATTTATAAACAATTATTTAAAAAGTGAAAATATTATTGTTTGACGACAATCATACAACCAAATTTAAAAATGGTCAACAGGTTTTGTGAAAATTTTCTGATTTTTTGCTAAATTGTTAACTTTTTTATAAATTAGCTAACCCATGAGTTAAAAATTTAGTTTGAAAAAGGATTTACTAAGAAAAATTGCTAATATTATTTAAGTGAGGTGAAAATAAGGATAATATTATTCCGAAAATGGAATGGAACGTGGTAAACTGTTGATAGATGAAAGGAGAATATAGATGAAAAATAATTTATCACTTACGTGGGATTTAGAGACAATATTTGAAGGAGGGAGTGAATCATCAGAATTAAAGCAATACATTCAAGCTGCACAAGATTGGATTGAAACTTTTAAGCAACAGGTCACTCCATTTGCAGAAAAGCCTGAATTAGATCAGCTAATTGAATTAACTGAAACGATAAGACAAGTAAGTATGCATAATGGCGAAATTGGTGCATTTGTTAGCTGTTTAACTGCACAAGATGTTAACGATAAATATGCAAGAAGATTAGTTGGTATTAGAAATGAATTAAATGCAGCAACTCAGAAGTTGATAACTAAATTTAGTTTTGCCTTATCAAGAGTGGATGATCAGGAATGGCAGAGCTGGTTAGAAGATCAACAATTAATTGAGATTAGATTTGTTTTAAGTGAACTACGAGATGAAGCAAAAGATAAATTACCAGAAGATCAAGAGCAATTAATAACTGACTTGGAAATCGATGGTTACCATGCATGGGGCGAAATGTATGATACAATCGTTGGATCGATGACTGTTGCATGGGAAAATGAACAATTATCAATTGGACAATTAGAGAATAAATTAAATCATGCTAATCGTGAAGTCAGAGAATTAGCATTTCAGAAATTAGAACAAGCATGGCTCGATAAAGCTGATTTGTTTACTGAAACATTAAATCATTTGGCTGGTTTTAGATTACAGACATATGCACATAGAAAATGGGATGATGTTTTAAAAGAACCATTGAACTATAATAGAATGACAAATAAAACATTATCAACTATGTGGGAAACGATTGTTAAAAACAAACAAGCATTTTATGAATATTTAAATCGTAAAGCTGAAAAGTTCGGTTTAGATCAGTTAGCGTGGTATGACCTAGAAGCGCCTATTAGTCAAGATGTGAAGGAAATTAATTATCAAGAGGCAGCGGATATAATTATTAAGCAGTTTGGCCAATATAGTGAGCGTATGGCTGAGTATGCAACACTAGCTTTTGAAGAAAGTTGGATCGAGGCAGAGGACCGACCAGGTAAACGCCCAGGTGGTTTTTGTACAAGTTTCCCAGAAAGTAAGCAATCAAGAATTTTTATGACGTATTCAAATACGGCTTCGAACATGGCGACATTGGCACATGAGCTTGGACATGGTTATCATCAATATGTAATGGATGAGATCGATCTCTTGAACCAAAATTATGCCATGAATGTGGCTGAAACAGCGTCTACGTTAGCTGAAATGATTGTTGCCGATGCAATGGTTGAAGAAGCGACTACAAAAGAAGAACGACTCGTATTAATTGAAGATAAAATTCAGCGTAGTGTAGCTTTCTTTATGAATATCCATGCCCGTTTCCTATTTGAAACAAGATTTTATCAAGCTAGAAAAGAGGGTGTGGTATCGACTGAGCAGCTAAATGAACTAATGGAGCAAGCTCAAAGAGAAGCGTATGGCGATCAATTATCAACGTATCACCCGATTTTCTGGGCATCTAAGCTACATTTCCATATTACAGATGTGCCATTTTATAACTTCCCATATACATTTGGTTACTTATTCAGCCTAGGAATTTATGCATATGCAAAATCGGATAAAAAGAACTTTGCAAACTTCTATGATGCATTACTTAAGGATACTGGTAGAATGACAGTAGAAGAACTTGCTAAAAAACATTTAAATGTTGATTTAGAGCAACCAGAATTCTGGCAAAGAGCAATTGATTTATGTATTGAAGATGTTAAACAATTTATTGAGTTAACTAACTAAGTGAAAAAAAGTTCAATGTCAAATAGTGTTGGTAGGTTTTATAATTAGTCGAGAATAAATTTATATTAGTTTTAATAAAGATACAACTTGTTCACCGCAGGTGAAATACACTCGCTTTCTTACGTTTAGTCAAGTGTTTAAATTCCTTTTTTTAATTAATTCCCGGAGGGGTACCCCTCCGGGAATTAATTAAAATTTTGCACTTCGAATAGACCTTGTGTTTTTTGTCTTTTTTTCAAGGTCTATTGTGTTATAATTAAATCATAGTATGATTATTGTTGGCTTGAAGCTTTCTCATAATCATACAATAGGTCGTTTTGAATAAGATGAAATGCGACTTTCAAGAATTTATTCATACAAGCGACTACTGCAACCTTATGATGCTTATTATAGGGTTGTTTTTTTAATTTATAATAATAATCAACTAAATGATTTATTTGTTTTCCTTTAGCAGAAAGCATTGAGACAATCATAAAATACAAAATACCACGCAGTCTACTATTACCTCGTTTATTTATACGATCTTTATACTCCATATTTCCAGACTGATATCTTACGATATCTATACCGGCGTATGCATTTAGTTGTTTATTATTTTTAAAACGTGTTAAATCCCCTAGTTCAGCTATGATTCTACAGGCTAATTTATCTTTTATTCCGGGAAATGACCGAAGGATCCTGTATTCTTTACGGTCTTTTGACATTTCTGTCATTCTTTGAATGATTTCATCTTGCTCTTCCTCCATCTCTAATATTTTCTTGGCATAATCCCTTACTAACTCACAAGAATAGTCTGTTTCATCAACTGCTGGAAATGAATCCTTTGCGATTTCAATCAATAAAATTGCTCTTTCCTCTAACTTTTTTAATGAATAGTTTTTCTTAGTGCATTTTTTAATACGATTTTTAATAACTGTTTTAGATCGTTTTAATATCAAGTTTGGGTGAGGGAATACTTGTACAAGATTATAATAAAGTTTTGATTTGTTAATAAAAGCCGTATCAAAGTCTGGGAAAGATAATTGTAATGATGCATGTAGTCGATTTTTGTACTGAATCTTCTCTTTCATAATCTCATCATAGCGACGTGACATTGTACGCATCTGTTCGTAATAAGAATCTTCGCGATAAGTTTGGAAATAATCGTTTTTAAAATGATTCTTAGCCAGTTGATGCGCATCACTTATATCTGTTTTGTTTCTTCTTAGAGATTGGGTGTTAAGGTGTGCTAATAAAGGATTTAAAGAATAATAAACGAGATTATTCTCTCGTAAGAATCGTTCTAAAGCAGCCGAATATACTCCAGTCGCTTCAAAAACAAATTCTAAGGTATAATTATTCTTTTCACTTAGATCTTTAATGATTTTACTTAAATTAGAGAATCCCGTTTTTGAATGAATTAACCTCCCTTCAAATTCACAGTTACCTTGCTCGTTGTAAGCGGCCATGGTACTACTCTTTCGACTAACGTCGAAAGCAATAACGCATCTCATTTTCTTCTCCTCCTTAATATTTTTGTAGAAGTCTCCACTTTACCTTATCGATTCCACTTTCTTATACACGGTCTCTGGGGACCCAACATACTAAGTTGATTCAAATAAGGGAGTGAAGTTAGCCAGTTTCCGATCGTCGAACTCAAGGTCCTTAGCGTGATTCGGCTTTACTTCACTTCTACTATAAAAAAATAGTAGCACAAAACCTGGCCTAGGTCTTGTACTACTAATCTTAGTATGTTTCCGCGGGCACGGCTTTTAGCTAACTAAGGCAAGCATAGAGCGCTTGCCTTAGTGGATCTTCAGCTCGTGCTATTCCCGCAGGAGTCTCGTGTATTTCACCTGCTGTTTTTCATTTTTAAATTAAATGGCTGCTTCATATCGTGTTTTTGTGCATTTTTTTACTCGAATTTGTTTCTATTGATTTATACTTGAAGTGAATCATCATTCGTTTCTTGAAATTATAAAAATTTCGATAACCGTATGCGACTTTACTTAGTACCTTGATCTTGTTGTTAATCCCTTCAATTCGACCGTTGTCGTATGTGTGAATAAAACTATTCTGAATATATGGTAAATGTATTCTTAAAGTTTTTAGACTAGTTTTCAAACTCACCAACGTTATATATTGTACAACCGAAAAAAATCAGCCATATCTTTTTTGATAATTGGCTGATTTTTATTTTGTTACTACTTTATTAGCCTTTAGGCTTGAAAATAAGTGCTCCAATCATGGCGAAAATAATCGCAGCAGAAATCCCTGAACTAGTGACTTCAAACATTCCCGTAGCAACACCAATAATTCCATATATTTCAGCTTCTTGTAATGCACCGTGTACAAGTGAGTTACCAAAGCTTGTAATAGGTACTGTTGCTCCAGCTCCAGCAAAATCAATTAGGGGCTCATATAAACCAAATCCATCTAAAATGGCTCCAATAACGACCATCAGGCTTAATGTAAATCCAGGAGTCTTCTTAAATAAGTCCATAATGAGCTGACCAATAACACAAATGAATCCTCCGACTAAAAACGCCCATAGAAAAACCATTTTAAACACCCTCGCTTTCAATTGCTACTGCATGCGCTATGACAGGAATGGATTGATTTTGTAAAGTTGACAACGGGGATAGTAATGCGCCAGTTGCAATAAAGAGAATCCGATTTAACTCTTTATTACTTAACTTTCGATATAACTGACTATATAAATACAATGCAGAGCATCCTGTACCACTGCCACCAGAAAACACATTTTGATCTTGACTATAGATCGAAAGACCAGCATCAATTAATTGTTCTTCTTTTAGGTAAATTTGTTCTTTTCTTAAAATGTCAATTAATAAATTTCGGCCAATTTCACCTAAGTCACCAGTAACAATAAGATCATAGTGGTCTAGTGTTAGCTGGTGATCTTTTAAATGATTTTTCAATGTGTCGGCGGCTGCTGGCGCCATTGCTGCACCCATGTTAAAAGGGTCTGATTGATTTAAATCGATTACTCGACCAATTGTTGCTCTTGTCACAACAGGTCCTGTTCCAGTCTGACTGACTAAACCAAATCCTGCTCCTGTAACAGTCCACTGTGCAGTTGGCGGCTTTTGAGCGCCATATTCTGTTGGATATCGGAATTGCTTTTCAACCGCTGCGTTGTGACTAGCTGCTCCAGTAATGACATAGTTTGCACTTTTATAATTAACCATTAATGCGGCCAAAGCTAGGGACCCAGCTGAAGTAGCACAAGCATTAAAGGAACCGATAAAAGGGATTTTGTGTGTGCGAGATGCAAAGTTCGTCGGTGTCATTTGATTGATTAAATCACCACTAATAAAAAAGTCGATATCCTGAAAGCGTAAGTCCGCTTTTTGAACAGTTAATTTTGTTGCATCTTCAATTAATTGTTGGTGTGCTTGTTCATAAGTTGGTTGATTCATATATAGATCTTTATGAAATAGATCAATTTCATTAGCCAATTTGCCGTTAGCTTCAAAAGGGCCTGCTACTGTCGCCGCTGCAGATATGACAGGTTTTTCGTTAAAAATCCAACTTTGCTTACCTATTTTCATCCAATCACTCCTAAGTTTATCAGTATGGTTTTAATTAAGGCGACGACAAATGCAGAAAAGACTCCAAAGAGAATGACTGAACCAGCTAATTTAAACATATTTCCGCCAACACCTTGAACAAATCCTTCACTCTTATGGTCAATCGCAGCCGAGATGACCGCATTACCAAAGCCCGTTACAGGTACAGCAGTTCCAGCTCCAGCAAATTGTGCGATTTTATCATAGACACCTAATCCGGTTAAAATCATTGTGATAAAGATAAGTGTTGCAGTAGTTGGATCTCCAACTGTTTCCTCGGTAAAATCGAAGAAATACATGTAAAAGAAGCTAATACATTGCCCAATAAAACAGATCGTCCCACCAACTAAAAAAGCTCGGATACAATTTTTTAACACTGGTCGTTGTTTTTCATGTTTAGATGCAAGTGGTTGATAGTTTTGTTTATTTGTTTTATTCAATGCTATTCCTCCTGATCTGACGGTGGATTAATGAGTGTTTTAATTGAATTAAAAGCTTCATTAATCTCATTTGTGCTTAACGATTTTTGAGCAATTTTCTTTTTTAATCGATTGATTTCAAGAAATATTTTATAGTCTGATGACACGTTTACTTCCATGTCTGAATAAGTATTACTTAAATAAGCTTCTACTTCATCAGCGGTTTTTTGTTCATTAAATTGCGATAATGGTTTAACTTGAATGGCCATTAGAATATCTTGCTGATTGGAGATGCTAGTTATTTCGTTAATTTCTTTAAACAATCTGCGAACGGATGCGTTAATTTGATCACCATCTTGTTTAACGTAACTAATATTTTGAATGCTTTGTTGATTTTCAGTCGTAGGGGGACTTGCTTGATCATTTTGACATCCGACAAGCAATAAAATGAATAAGCTGGCTATCGTTAAGTAATAAATTTTTTTAGTTGTCACGTTTACCTCACCTCTCTGCTATGTAGGTTTTGAATAATTCCTATTTTTATTCAGAAAATTACATCATACGATCGAGTGAGCGTATAAAAAAATCCATTCCATTCTAAATGATAAACTTAGAATGGAATGGATTTACTATTTAGGTATGACAGTGATCGTCTTTTTTGCTTTATTTTCTGAATGATACCACTCTGTTAAATGTTCTGTAGTGGCTGTTTCAATATCAGGAATAGTTACTGTAACTTCAGAATCATTTATCCAATCAATCTCATGAATTGGCCATTGAAACGTATTAAGTGTCATTAAAGGTTCATTAACGACTTCAATAGGAATCTCTTCCCACTTTTCAAGATCAATCATAATGAGTTTACTAGTTGACCAAGGATGTTGACTACTTTTACGATCAAATTGAAAGAATAAATAAGACTGATCAGGGGAAGGTTTGATTTTAATAATATTCGCTTGATCAGCTAGTAGTTGAGAATATTCATGATCTGTATTAATTAAGAGGTAAGAACACATTTTATTTTCACATGCAAAACTTAGTAAAAAGACATTATCGAGAGTGTGTTTTACGATTTGTGTGAGCTGCATTTCTTGTATCGCTTGCTCTTGATCAATGTGATTTTGTCAATATTTAAACTGATTTGTTGATCGATCAGGGTAAATTCCAAATATTGAATGCGCTCTTCTTTATCAAATTCCTCAACCAGATCAATAAAAGTTTCATTTAATGATTCAGATTCCTCTTGAATGATAATTGGTGCCTCTTTTGAACACCCAAATAAAAATATAACTAACAGTAGGAGAATTAGTCTCATTCTCATTTAGGGCACATCCTTTCATATGGGTGAAAATATTTTACTCTTTTTCAATCATTAAAACCTTTAATTGATCTATCTCATATCCAATTGTAAATGTGTATTTAGCTGTTTTTAGATTGTTTAAATCGTTTAAATCTTCGTATTGGATCGAAGCAGATAGTTGAATTGTTTCACTTGTTGAATTTATAATTTCACTATTTAATAAACTTAAATTTCTAAAATGGACGTAACTCGATCTAAAACTAGGATAATCAAGTTCACTATGTAAACTACTGCCTAGTAAAGTGTAAGCATTAATATAATCATTAATTGCTAAGCTATTAAAGAAATAATCAATAAGATAAAGGGCTTCTTCTTCAAATACCTCAGGATCTGGTGTTAGGTTTTGGACCCGAGTTGGAAATGTTAATTGATCATTTGTAATCGATGTTGACCATTCAGTTACATCATCAATTATAGTTGGAATCGGAATACTAAATCCAATATCGCTTTCCTCTATCCCAGCTGAATTTATCCCAATAACTTTTCCAGTTTCACGATTTATCAATGGTCCCCCACTATTACCATGAGTAATATTAGCAGATATTTGATAGACATTTTCATAATTATAACCATTAATATCAAACGAACGATCTACACCGGAGATAATCCCAATTGATACAGTATTTTGGAAGCCAAGTGGACTACCTACTGCTAATATTTCAGTACCTGGCTGATACTGATCGGTTGCTTCAATTTCAATGGGTTGATAATTAATTAATTGCGGAACTCTAATGACCGCGATATCTTTATCTTCTCCTAGTCCAACAATAGCTGCAGGGTATGTTTCAGCATTTGACATGGTGACTTCAATTGAGATTGCATCTTTAATGACGTGTGCATTCGTCATAATATCACCACGTGAATTATATAAAAATCCAGAACCTACCCGTTCAGTGTTCCGAGTTTGTACATTGATTTGTACGACACTCTTTTGCGCTTCGTGAATGAGATGCTGTAAATTATCTGTATCTAAGATCTGCTCTTGATAAATAACTAATGGCTGACCGACATCTATATCCTGCTTTTGAAGACTATTAATAAAGAACAAGATGAAGGCTAGTCCAAAGATTAAAATTAATAAACTTAAAAAAATTATAGTTGCTTTCTTTTGCTTTTGCATTTACTAACCTCCAGCATCTTATTGGAGCAACCAAGTGATAGAAGTAACTTGCACACTAGTTGTTTTATCAATTAATTCTTGATCAAAATGGATATGATCAAATTTCCCAATTTCACCAGGATACAATGTTTCAGGATAAACATAGATTTCATTTGATTTAAGTTCATTTAATTCATCATCAAACAATGTGTAGTGAACAAAAATAGCATGGATCGGAACAGTTGCTACACTTTTCAATTGTCCTGATACAACTAATTGATCGTCACTATTTACTTTAAAGTCAATCTCCAGTTCTTCAATTGCTTCATTTTGATTGACTTGTTGTTCCACTTCATACTGATAAAATGCTTGTTCTAATCGCTCTTCTTGTGTAGCAATAAAGGCTGCTTTTTCCTTTTCAATCGAGTTTAGCAAGCTTGATAATTTTAGATCATTAGGGGCATAGTATAATCCATTTTCGACGATACTCTGTGCTTGGGAAAATTGGTTTTTATTTAAATATTGATATGCTTGATCAGTTGTATGAGCGATAAGTTGATCTCTAATACGTCTAACTAGCTGATAAGCTTCAGGATCTTGAATGCTATTTGCTTCCCAAAGTAGCAGCGGTAAATCGTCAACTGATGGGTTTTGAGCTAATCTTGCTTTTACCATTTCGATTTGAATCTCTGCTTGTGTAGATAAAAGCTGTTGCCTAAAGATGTCGACAGCCTCACCAGTAAAGTGTGCTAAATCATTTTTAGCCTGGATGATTAATCGTAACTTATCTTGATTTGAATCTGTCTCAGATAATTGGTCAAGAATCTCGACAGAGAATTGAGTAAATTGCTTAAGTTGCTGGGCTTGGTTAAATCTAGGTAAAGTCTCAATTGATTCATCAATATATTGATTAGCTAATTGATAGTCTGATAGTAATAATGCTTCCTCAGCTTTTGTATAAGCAAGCTTAGCTTCATTTAATTTATAATGATAAATAGTGTAAATGGCTATCGTGATAATGATGATCAAACTTAAGATTGTAATTGGCATTATAAAATGTTTAAAGCGCCACTTGTTTGTATATAATCTTTGATCAAGATCATGAGGTAATTTCTCACCGCAATTTACACAGAAGATTTCCTCGGAATAGACCGAAGCCCCGCACTTCGGGCAATATGCCATAATAATCACCAGCCTTTTTAATGAATAACTTTCCAATCTGATAGTGGATAGATGATAAATTCAGCACGTCCAATAATGTCAGCTTTATTAATAAATCCTAACTCATAACGACTGTCGTTACTCATTATTCGATTATCACCTAATACATAGTAAGAATGACTCGGAACTTTAGTTTTTGGAATGTCGTGAGTCCAAAAGCTGCTCTTATTTGTAATAAATCTTTGTGTGTAAGGGACATCATCAATATACAATTGTTGATCAATAATTTCGACAGTTTCATTAGGTAGGCCGATAATCCGTTTTACGTACTTTTGATCTTTGTGCTTAATGACGACAATATCGCCTCGTTTTGGTTGATTGAACCAATAAGAAATCCGATTTGAAACAATCCATTGTTCATGTTTAATTGTTGGTGACATACTCTGACCGATAACTTGAGAAAAAGTAAAAGTATAATAACATGTTAAAATTATGATGACTGAGATCGTTACTGACAACATATTTAGACGCCGTTTTCGCTTCATGATAAAACAAACCCTTCGTGTATTTCTAAAAAGTAAAATTCGCTAGACAAAAAGGATAAAAAGTTGTTAAATAGATTTCTAACCTAAAAATCAAGGAAATTTCAGAAATTTATTAATCTTATGTTTAGTTTATCATATCTAGAGGTAATTTTATATAATACAAGCAAGTGTTATATCAGCATTTTTATGATAATTATGTTACAATAATTTCGAAAGAAGAGAATGGAGGTCACTCGATTGAATGCAACAGATTTGCTATTTAGAATTGAAAATTTGCGTCGTAGTATGATCGAGGTTGCTATAGAAAAAGGGTTTTCTAGCAAAGAGTCCATTGAGATTAGTCGAGAGTTAGATGGTTTACTATATAAATGTCAAGATAAGAATGCTCACTTTTGATTGTTTAACGATGTACAAGTTTGGGCTATTGAGTATGGCGGAAGCCATACCTAATAGCTTTATGAACTTACGACTTATTCTCCGTTTGAATATGATCTTTGAGACGATAAGAATCTCCTACAATATTAACAACCGTCGCATGGTGAAGAATCCTATCCAAAATGGCATTTGCTAGTCTAGGATCTTGAAAAATTTCGCCCCATGATTTAAAGCTCGCATTCGTTGTAAAGATGGTGCTTTTCTTTTCATAACGCATATCAATTAATTGAAAGAAGAGCTTTGCGTCATCTTCATCAATTGGAAGATAACCGATTTCATCGATGATGAGTAATTTATATCTTGCGTAATGTTTTAAGCGTGTTTCTAATCGGTTTTCAAGTTTCGCTTTCTTTAAGTTTAATATTAAGTCATTGCACTTAATAAAATACGTACTGTTTCTCTTCTTTGCTGCTGCGATTCCTATCGATGTTGCTAAATGGGTTTTACCTACTCCACTTGAGCCTAAAAAGACGATGTTTTCCTTTTGTTCAATAAAACGTAGCGATGTAAAATCTAGTATTTGTTCTTTGTTAATCGATGGTTGAAAGGAGAAATCAAAGTCTTTTATTTCCTTTAAATGCGGGAAGGCTGCCACTTTTACCATCGATTTAATCATATTAAATTCTTTCATATCAATCTCATAATCCGTTAATTTAATGAGGGCATCTACAAAAGATAAATCATTGTTGTTCATAAAATCGATTGTTTCATCTAAATGAATCATCATTTGATTTAATTTTAGGTATTTTAGATTTTCCATAAGTTTCGTATAGCTACTATTCATTTTTATACACCTCACTAATTGCGGATAAATTTCTTATTGCTAGTTCTTCAATGTCATCCTTATAGTGAAGTTGCTTGGATAAACTTTCAATATAATGTGTTTCTTTGAAGTTCATCTTTTGATTACTTATGGGATGTTCCGCAATTAAATCCGTGTTATAATAAACATGAATTTTATTATCGTATACCTGTAAACCTACGGTTTTACCAACGTATCCTGGTGGTACAGAATACAAATTGGACTTAAATGAAACCATATTGGAAGTGTTTACTTTTACAGGTATGTGATCTATCTTATAGAAATCTCTTATTTTCCTATGTGGTAATGGGTTTAAGAGGTTTCTTTCTTTTTTAAGATGTAATATCGGTATTTTACCTGTTCCTTGATGATATTGACTGTTTACTCGATTGCTTAGTTCCTGTACAAAAGAGTGTAATTCCTCATAATTAAATTTCCCTTGATAGGCATGAATCTCATCTAATAGCTTCATAGGTGCTTCTACTTTAGCTTTTGTTCGTGGTCTTCCTGCTATACAAGGCCTAACTTCAAACCCACAATCTTTCGCGAATTGATAAAATCGCTCATTCACTTTACCTGGGTGATAAGCCGTTCTTGGCTCATCCATAACTGTTTTCATATTATCTACTAAAAGAGTTTTAGGCACACCACCGATAGATTCGAAACTTTCCGTAAGGAAAGATAATAGCACACTTTGTGATTTAGAAATCGACAATAGGTAAGTCCGGAATCGCGAGTAAGATAGAAGAAATACACAAACATTCACATACAATATTTCCCCATCTCTAGTGATGTACTTTATGTTTTCTTTCCAATCGACTTGAGCTTGTTCAGCCGGAGGAGTTTCAAAGCGGATGGTTTCCTGGTTGTCTGATCTCCCTTTATGAGAATCAAAGTATTGTTGGAATTCGGGCTTTCTCGAAATATACGCTCTGAAACTAGAATCCGCACAGTCTAGTCCATGATTATCTTTTAAATACTGCCAAAGTATTCGCTTATAGTAAAACTTCTGTGGTGATTCATCTGAGAGAAGCAATTTGATAACATCATAAAAATCATCGATTTTCGACTTTCTTTTCCTTGTATGACTTGGTTGAAAACCGTTTAAGTATTTATCGATTGTTCTACGATCAACATTCAGATCTCTCGCTAATTTACTTTTATTAATTTTCATGTTCAGACTCTCCATAAATAATTTTAATTTTGGTAAGTCTGTAAGCTCTTTTATTTCTATTTCGGTATTTACATCAATTTTTATATGCATCATATTCACCCCAGAATATTATGCAATAACCGAACGAAACTGTACATGCTTATCTAATCATTTCTGTACATTCTTAAGCTATCATTTATATACTAAATGAGTATGATAAAATAAAAACATTAAATAATTAAAGAGCAGGGTATCAATTTTGATACCCTGCTCTTTAATTTATGTATGTATGTCATGAAGATTGGTAATGATGAATCTTAAGGGGGTAGGGCAAATGTTTGAAACGATATATCAAAAGTTAATTATCATCGGCTTTACAGACAAAATGATTCTATTAACAATTCTCACAGTTTGCTATTTACTGCTGTATTTAATTATGCGAAGGGTTATTTTTGTTCTCATTAAATATCGATGCTATAATTTGCTAAGCTATCTTACAGCTTTCCTAATTATTTTTTTAATAACAAAAGATCAGATCATCCAAACTAATCACTTAATATACATGTATCTACTTTGTTTAATAGGAAGTTATTTAACGATTCAATTATTATTCAAAAAAATAATACGGAAACAGACTTGAATTTTATAGCTCATCTACGTTTCTTGTTATCGTAGTATGAATAATTCCATCTACCTAATAATGATGGTGTGTAGTAGGTCGTTTTAGGATGTCCCTGTTTTTGTCGTTCAAAGGGGACGTCTAAATATTTGCAAATAATCCTCTTTGCTTCTCTTAGGGACATAACCGTTTTAGGGTTACGATAACTTTGGTCTAAATCACCTAAGTGCTTTTGATTCTTAAAGTCCTGCTTTTTTGGGGGGATATGAAAGAAATAATTATCTACTTGAACAAGTAACGTAGAATGTTGTTTACTTAACTTTGGTTGCCTTGAAAAATGCAAACCAATTTTTTTTGCCTGTTTCTCTGTCAATAGTTTTTCGATTGCTTGTTTCTTCATTGAATAGAGTTCTTCAGGTTCAAGCGCTGTTTTTGCATGACGATTAATTACGAACAATGCTTTGGCAATTTCTTTAATTTCTTCACTCATAATATTTTACCTCCTTTCACTAAAAAAATGTCAATATAAAACTATTTTAGCATGAAAAATGGTTTTTAACTACATCTCTTTTATCAAGCGGACTAGAAAGCTCTATAACTGATTTCATTTCGCTAAACTGCTTTTTTATGGTAGACTAATAGATAGAGTGACGCATGAGCGCTGTCATATTTGTTAGACAAGGGGAGTGAAGTATGAAACTGACTAAAAATGATCATCTCTTATATAATTTGACTGCTGAGGATTTAATGATTTCTTCTGAAAAAGTGGCACATGTTCAATTGAATAACCCATTAGAGCATGCTTTGTTAATATTAGTGAAGTCTGGATATTCGGCCGTGCCAGTCTTAGATTCAAAATATAGATTTAAAGGGATTATTGGAAAAAGTATTATATTAAATGAAATTCTTGGCCTAGAACGGTTTGAGATAGAAAACTTGTCTACAACTACAGTTGAAAATGCTATGCAAACGAATGTACCATGCTTACATAAATCAGCAGACTTACTTTCATGTCTAAAAGCCCTGATTGATCATGCGTTTATTTGTATCGTAGATGAGGATCAATATTTTGATGGTATAGTAACAAGAAGAGCAGTATTAAAACAATTAAACAGGTTTCTTCACGTGAAGAAAGATGAACTAATTAAACTACAAGATCTAATCTGAATAAGAAATTGCTATATATATGAATGATAGCAAATTAAAGCAGGAGACAAGCTTTCCTGTTTTTTTATTTTGAATTGAATTTTTTGGTTAGCTTAAACATTATACGAGACTGATCAAAATAAACGTATCAGTCTCGTATTGTCGCCAATTAATTGTCTTTAATAATTCGTGTTGTTTGCTGTGGATAAGGATTTTTGATTTTATCCTTAGTTAATGCTAACTTGACAGCTTTTCTAATATCTCGCTCTGCACTCCATTGTTCCATATTCTTAGTTTGGCCGACAATTCTAATCGTTATATTTCTTTCGCCTAACTGATTAACGCCTAGCACATTTGGTCCTTCTACAAATCGTTGATCAGCTTGAAATTGTTTACACACGGTGTCTAGTATACTAAGTGTTTGATCAAGGTCAGATTCATAATTAATATGAATGTCTACTAGTGCACGCATTGTACCACGTGAGTGATTACTAACACTTTCTATATGGCGATTGGGAATAAAATTTAATGTCCCATCAAAACTTCGGAGTTTTGTCGTACGTAAGCCGATCTCTTCAACAATACCACTGTAGCCTGCAACTGTTATATATTCACCGACCTCAATTTGTCTTTCTAATAAAATAAAGAAACCAGTCACAACATCACTCACTAATCCTTGGGCACCGAATCCAATTGCTAAGCCAAGTACACCGGCGGATGCGATGAGTGGTCCGATTGGAACCTTGAAGATTGAGAACAACATTGAAATAAATAAAAATAATAATACATAAGAAAAAATATTTAGGATTAATTTTTCCAATGTTAGTAACCGTGATTTGGATAAATTATGTCTGTTTGTAGAATTGTGCAACAGTTTTGTAATCAGCTTATTACCTAATGTTCTTGTCACAATATAGGCTACGATTAGTATCAAAACGCGAAGTCCAGTACCAATTATGACATCGAGCATTGAAGTAAAATTAAGAGACATAATAAACACTCCTTTCATATGGAAACAATAACGCATCTTAGCTCTGAATTCAATAAATTAGATGCCTGTTATTAAAAAACTAACAAGCTTAAAAAGTCTACTAAGATAAGTAATTAACGCTATTGGACATTTTATTAACTACAACTTCAGCCTTAAGGCGGATTTTATAAAAATATAACTTAAACTAAGCGAAATGGCTAGCAATTTATTTCGTAACTCGATATATTAATAGTTATGAAAAAGAGAAATTGGGGAGGGGAGCAAAATGGAAACTTTTAAAAAATTGAAGCAATACTATTGGCCATATAAAAAGTACTTTATTGCGTCAATATTTTTTGTGTTAATTGTTACTGGAATTACAGTAATTTATCCAATGGTCTTGCAATTAACAATTGATGAGGTCATTACAGCGGGGAATTATAATTTAATCCCAATCTTATCAATAGGCTTTATTATACTAATGATTATTAAAGGTATTACGAACTTCGCGCAGCAATATTTAGGTGACTTATTTGGCATTAAATCAGTTTACTTATTGCGTGATAGCTTATACAAAAAGCTTCAACGCCTATCTTTCACTTATTATGATAATGCTCGTACAGGTGACACGATGTCACGACTCACAATGGATGTCGAAGGGTTTAAGTTTTTCTTAGCGGCAGGTCTTAAAGAACTTGTTCGTGTTGTATTCTTAATTGTAACAAGTTTATTTGTTATGTTTTATTACTCAATTCCACTTGCGCTATTAACAATGGCTGTTATGCCGTTTTTAATTGTTGTCGTAAAGAGGTTTGATCAAAGAGTACACCCTGCATTCCGAAGTGTCCGTAAATCTTTAGGTAATTTGAACACACGGATTCAAGAAAACGTTAGTGGAATGAATACAGTTAAATCATTATCTAAAGAAGATTTTGAGATTAATCGCTTTACTGTCGATAATAAAAAATATCGAGAAGTGAACATTGAAACAGCAGGCATTTGGGCTAAATACTTCCCATTAATGGAGCTAATCGGAAATATTGCGATGGTATCGTTATTAATCTTTGGTGGATGGTTAGTAATTGAAGGAAAACTTCAATTAGGTGAACTAGTTGCATTCTTCAGTTTAGTTAGTTATATTATTGGGCCATTGATGTTTTTAGGTTTCATTGTAAACCAATTTTCTCAAGCAAAAGCTTCTGGAGAACGATTGTTAGAGATTCTTGAACAAGAAGAAACAGTGACAGATCAAGAGGATACTGTTAAAGTTGATAAACTTGAAGGTCATGTAGAATTTAAGGATGTCACATTAAGATACTATGAAGATGATGACGAAGCACTTAAGAATCTTAACTTCGAGGTCCCTGCAGGGAAAATTGTTGGTTTGATCGGTGCGACTGGATCTGGGAAGACGAGTATTACACAATTGTTGGCAAGATTCTATCAGCCTTCAGAAGGTGTTGTTTATTTAGATGGAAGACCGACTACGGATTATCCATTATCATTTATCCGTAAGCAAATTGGGTACGTATTCCAAGAGGCTTTCCTATTCTCAACAACGATTAAAGATAATATTGCATTTGGTAATCCGCATGCAACGATGGAAGAAATTATTGAAGCAGCAAAACGAGCTCAAGCACACGATTTTATCATGGAAATGCCTAGAGGTTATGATACGATGCTTGGAGAGCGTGGTATGGGACTTTCAGGTGGCCAAAGACAACGGATTTCAATCGCGCGAGCGCTATTAATTGATCCGACTATCTTAGTCTTAGATGATGCAACGTCAGCTGTTGATATGGAAACAGAGCAACGTATTCAACTAGCTCTTAAAGAGGTCATGAACGATAGAACGACTTTTATTATTGCACACCGTATATCTTCATTAAAGCATGCTGATGAAATTTTAGTCTTAGATGAAGGAAAGATTGTCGAAAGAGGAACACACGATCAATTAATTGAAAATGGTGGACCATATCAACGAATTTATGAAATCCAATATAAAGATAGAGAAGCAATCGCAGGTATTAATTAATTTAGAAAGGAGTGAGATGATTGAGTCAAAAAGAAGCACAAAAGAAAAAGAACGTCTATACAAATCGGTTTTATTATCCTCAAGATGAGGTAATTGAGAAACCTTTTAACTGGAAACAGATGACCCGTCTGTTGAAATATATTAAACCTTATTCCAAAACACTTTTACCAGCAGCTTTTGGAGCGGTCTTTATTAATATGATCGTTCGATTACTTGTCCCAATCTTAATCGGACAATATGTTGTTGATCGTGCGATTATCAATTCAGATTATCGACTTTTAATTTATTTAATTGTTATTGTAGTTGGACTATACTTTATTAACTATTTAGCTAACCACTTTAGAATCAAAATCGTCAACGTTTTGGGTCAACGAACAATTCATGATTTAAGAAAACAATTATTTACGCATGTACAATACTTATCTCACGATTTCTTTGATAAACGTTCAGCGGGATCAATTCTCGTTCGCATTTTAAATGACGTAAACTCTTTACAAGAATTATTTACAAACGGGATTATTAATATTTTGATGGATGCATTCATGCTACTAGCCATTATCATTATCCTGTTTTCATTAAGTGCACAGTTAGCACTAGCAGTTTTAGTTATTTTACCAATCATGTTTTATATCTCTACTAAACTTCGACGAGACATAAGAAGAACATGGCAAAATGTTCGAAGTATTCGTTCTAGATTAAACTCTCACTTAAATGAAAGTTTACAGGGGATGAGAATTACACAATCATTTGCACAAGAAGAAGAAAATGCTGCCTACTTTGATGGTGTAAACCAAGAAAACTTCGAACGTGAAAGAATTGCAATGAAGAAAAGTGCTTACTTCGGTCCGTTTATTGAAATGAGTAATGCAGTTGGAACGGTGATTCTAATTGCTTATGGAGCGACATTAATTATTAACGGTTCAATGGGGATCGGTACGTTTGTCTCATTTGCATTCTTCCTAGGAATGTTCTGGGAGCCTATTTCACGATTAGGTCAAATTTATAATCAATTGTTAGTAGCAATGGCTTCATCTGAACGGATTTTTGAATTTTTAGATGAACGTCCTACAGTTAAAGAAAGTGATAATCCAATTGTATTAACGGACATTAAAGGTGATATTCAATTCGATAAAGTTCAATTCTCTTATGATGATGAACGAATTGCTCTACATGAAATTTCAATTGATGTTAAAGCAGGTCAAACTGTAGCACTTGTTGGACACACAGGTTCTGGTAAATCAACAATCGCTAACTTAATTAGCCGATTTTACGATCCAACTGATGGTGCAGTTTATGTTGACGGTCATAATTTAAGAGATGTTAGTCTAGCTAGTTTAAGAGAGCATATCAGTGTAGTATTACAAGATACATTTATTTTCTCAGGAACTATCATGGATAATATTCGATTTGGTCGTCCTGGTGCATCTGATGAGGAAGTTATTGAAGCGGCTAAGGTTGTTGGAGCTCATGATTTCATCGTGCGCTTAGCTAATGGCTATGATACTGAAGTAGAAGAGCGAGGAAGTATCCTATCTGCTGGAGAAAGACAATTGTTATCATTTGCTAGAGCACTCCTTGCAGATCCGAAAATCTTAATTTTAGACGAAGCAACTGCAAGCATTGATACAGAAACAGAAATGAAAATTCAAGCAGCGCTTAGAGAATTATTAAAGGGCAGAACATCAATCATGATTGCCCACCGTCTTTCAACAATTCGAGAAGCAGACAATATTATTGTATTAGAAAATGGTCGAATTCTTGAACAAGGTAACCATGAACAATTAGTGGAAAAACAAGGCGAGTATTATAAACTTGTTAAATCACAATTTGATATGTTTGAAGCATTATAATCGAACGGTTAAAGTGGTATCCCCGCTTTAACCGTTTTGTTTTTTTTACTTGCTTATCGATAGGATTTTTGCGAAGATAAGTATAAATTGATCAACTATTGATTAGAGACTATATGAGGTGTATAGATTTGAAAAGAGAATTTGCAGTAATCGGGCTAGGCCGTTTCGGTGCAAGTGTATGTCAAGAATTAAGTGCAGAAGGCATGGAAGTATTAGCAATCGATAAAATGGAAAGTAAGGTAAATGATTTTCGTCATATTGCCTCTCACGCTGTCATTGCTGATTCAACAGATGAGAAGGCATTAAAGGAACTTGGCATTAGAAATATCGATCATGTGATTGTCGCAATTGGTGATGATATACAGGCAAGTATTTTAACGACATTAATTTTAAAAGAGTTAGGGATTAAAAAGGTAACTGTCAAAGCACAGAGTAACCACCATGAGAAAGTTCTATTAAAGATAGGTGCTGATCATGTTATCCATCCCGAGCGAGACATGGGGAAAAAAATTGCTCATAGTCTGATCTCGAATAATTTCCTTGATCATTTAGAATTATCAAATGAGCATAGTATTATTGAGATAAAAGCAAGTAAAAAAATGATTGGAAAGACGTTGGTTGAATTAGACATTCGTGCTCGTTATGGTTGTAACGTTGTCGCGATCAGATCAAAAGCGACAAATAAAATGAACATTTCTCCATTAGCAACTGACAAGATAGAGGCAGGGGATGTACTAATCATTATTGGAGCGGACAAGGATATTTCAAAATTTGAAAAGCATTTAGTAATTGATGAATAAAAATAAGTAAAAGCCGAGCAGTTGAGCTCGGCTTTTTGTTTATACTTCCATAATAATTGGAAGAATCATTGGACGACGTTTTGTTTTTTCAAATAGGAACGGTGCAATGGTATCAGTAATTTCATTTTTTATTTCTGACCATTGTGTTGTCTTACGTTCCATGATTTTTTGAACATGTTTGCTAACTAATTTTTGTGCTTCGTTAATTAAATCCTCAGATTCGCGCATATAGACAAATCCTCTTGAGATTATATCTGGGCCTGCAGCAATTTTAAATTCTTTCATATTAATGCTGACGACGACGATAACAAGACCTTCCTCTGATAAGATACGGCGATCTCGTAAAACGATATTACCAATATCTCCAATACCACTACCGTCAACATATACAGTTCCAGCAGGTATTTTCCCAGCAACTTCAGCATGATCTTTAGTTAAAGCAAGAACATCTCCATTATCCATAATAAAGTTATGCTCAGGCTTAACACCACATGCCATCGCTAATTTCGTGTGTTCTTTTAACATACGATATTCTCCGTGGATCGGTACGAAGAATTTAGGACGCAATAGGCGAAGCATTAACTTTTGCTCTTCTTGGCTACCATGTCCAGATGTATGGATATTGTTTAATGGTCCATGAATGACATCTGCACCAGCACGTGATAAAGCATCGATAATTCGACTAACACTTACTGTATTTCCGGGGATCGGTGATGAAGAAAAGACTACTGTGTCATCAGGGATAATTTGAATCTGACGGTGTGTACCATTGGCAATTCTAGATAAAGCCGCCATCGGTTCTCCCTGAGAGCCTGTACAAAGTATAGTCACTTCATTTGCTGGTAATCGATTAATTTCATGTCCTTCAATAAAGGTGTCATCTGGAGCGGTGATATAGCCTAATTCACGCCCAATTGCGATTGCACCTTCCATACTACGGCCAAACACAGCAACTTTACGATTATGCTTAACAGCACTTGCAACCATCTGTTGTAATCTGTGAATGTTTGAAGCAAAAGTTGCGAAAATTAAGCGACCGTCAACGCGATTGAAAATATCATCTATATTTTCACCTACTACACTTTCGGACATTGTAAAGCCTGGTACTTCACTATTTGTACTATCAGATAGTAAGCAAAGTACTCCTTCGTTTCCGATTTGTGCCATTTTGGCTAAATTAGCAGGTTCTCCAACTGGAGTAAAGTCAAATTTAAAATCTCCAGTATGAACGATATTTCCTGGTGGTGTTTTAATTACAATACCGTAGGAATCTGGAATGCTATGAGTTGTTCTAAAAAATGTCACTGATGTCTTTCTAAATTTTATAATATCGTCTTCTTTATAGGTATGGAGTTTTGCATTTCGCAATAATCCATGCTCTTCTAATTTGTTTTTTATTAATCCGAGCGCTAATTTTCCAGCATAAATCGGGATATTAATTTCCCTCAACAGATAAGGGATGCCACCGATATGATCCTCGTGACCATGTGTAATAAATAACCCTTTAATCTTATCTTGATTTTGAACTAGATAAGTGTAATCAGGAATAACATAGTCAATACCTAATAGATCATCTTCAGGGAACTTAATTCCAGCGTCAATTAAAATAATTTCATCTTGAAATTGTACGCCGTAGGTATTCTTACCGATTTCCCCAAGACCGCCGATTGCGAATACTGCAGTTTGATCATTTTTAACAAATTTCATACTTACAGGTTCTCCACGACAAAGTCTTCAGATAATTTCTCATAGGCCAAGTGTTCTTCTGTTAGTGGTTGAATAAATTCAATATTAATTTCTCGACCTTTTAGCGCTTCTCGTATTTCTCGTTCGTTATTTGCTTCTAAATACATTGTTCTTGTATTTTCTCTTACAGGAACTTCACTTTTATTATCTTGATAAAGTACTTTAAAAATCATTTAATCTCTCCTTAATTCCATCCTAGTGACATAGCATTGTCATTCCGTACGTCTGTCTATTGACTTTTATTTAATCGATCATATTTATGCGTTCGTAACCCGGTCTTGTTTTAGCCATTTTCTTAACTTTCGTTTTAGTTTCTCCTTTAGCCGTTTTAACATGATTATTCAGTTCCTTTCAAAAAAACTAAATATAATCCGATCCGATCCTGTTATATATAGTATAGTATGAAATGGTTACTTTGAAAACCTATATATTAAAAAAGCTAAACAATCGATGTTTATCATATTTTTCACTTAATCAAAAAAAGATATACATGATTAGAGTTGATAACTAGTCAAGATCTACGACATCACATGGTTTTGCATTATTCGGAATGCTAAAAGGTTCCTCTTTATTAATATGATCATAAAACATAATTCCGTTCAAATGATCAAATTCATGTTGAAAAACAACTGCTGCATAACCACGCAAGCGTAGTTTGACTTTTTCACCAGCTAAATTTGTTGCAGTTAACGTAATTCTTGCGTAACGAGGTACATAGCCTGGAACTTCACGCTCAACTGACAGACAACCTTCTCCACTCGACAAGAATGTTTTTTCAACTGAATGACTAATTATTTTTGGATTAAAATAGCCGTCACTATATACCTTGCCGTCTAAATCTTCAAAATGAACTGCAAACATACGTTTAGAGAGGCCAAGTTGTGGTGCTGCTAAACCAACACCAGCTCTTAATTTATATTTTTCAGCTATTTCTTCATCTTGACTGTTTTTCAGGAATTGCAACATTTTTTTTAATAGTTCTGTATCCTCTTCAGTAGGGGGCAATTGTACTTCTTGAGCTACTTGTGTAAGAACAGGGTGCCCTTCAAGGACGATGTCTTTCATTGTAATCATTTTATTCACTCCTTAATCATTCCCTGTGATTGACTATAAATCATTGTCGATTTACTGTAGCCTAGTGTAACATAAATAAATAAAAAGAGCATAATTTTAAAAACATGAACATTTATTAATGATTATACTTTAGCTTGCGCTTTTAATTGTGTTATACTTAGTTAAAATATATTATTAACAATGAGCAAGAATGAATGGAGGCAACAACGTGCGTTATAAATCTATAATTTTATTCCTTATTAGCACATTATTTCTAGTAGCATGTACTGGAGAATCAGTTGAAGAACAAATGTATCAACATATGGAGGAATCTGTACGATTAGAAAGTGAATTTGTCGCACAACAAGAACCACTTAGTGAATTAGAGCGTAAAGAGCAGGAAATTTATCAGGAAATTAGTGAGCTAAGTGTGGAAGAGTTTGACCAAATCAAAGAATTAGCTGATTTAGCTATTGAGTCAATTGAACAAAGAAAAGAATTGATTGAAGCTGAATTATCTAGTATTGAAAATTCTAAAAAAGAATTTGATAAGATTACACCATTAGTTGAAGGTTTAGTTGATGAGGAGCTTAAAGCAGTTGCGATTGAGTTATTAGATATGATGGAAGAAAGGTATCAAGCTTACTTGACATTACATGAAGCATATCAAACATCACTGAATTATGATACAGAGTTATACGAGCTACTTAAGAAAGAAGATTTAGAAGAACCTGAGTTTACAGAACAAATCGAAAAGGTAAATGGACAATATCAAGTGATAATTGATTCAAACGGAGCGTTTAATGATGCGACGGAATCATTTAATAGTATGAAGAGAGAATTTTATAATTTAACCGACTTAAATATTACATATAACTAATATTAATTAATGTAATTTTTATAACGAGTAAACAGCAGTATATTAAGAACTTAAAAATATGATCTGATTTTCAGGTCATATTTTTAATATAAAAAGCTTTTAATGCTATCATTGAAATAAAGAAAAATGTAAGCGCTTATATTTTCGGTGTGTGAATTCACGATTGTAATAATACACAACTAGTTTTTATGGTACAGTTTATAAAAATCATTAAGACAGTTTCTAGTTTTGGACTTTCGATACCATTTAGTTTAAATATATTTAAACATATTTGAGCAAAGGTGTTGACCGTTTCGATTTAATGAGCTACACTATGGTTAGAAATTAATTGTACTACTCATTGCAAGTGGATTCAGTGTAACAGTTTTATTTGAACAATAAATAAGATTAAAACTTTTGCTGAAGGGTATTGTAATGGTAAGTACTTTTTCTCTCCATTAAATCTTTAAATGATTTAATTCAATAACATGAAAAAATAAAACTTTTGTAAACAAAGAAAGGGTAGGTGAGTCTTTTGAAACGTATTAATGATGCAATCGAAGAACAATTTCAAACGTTTCAAATTCTGGATGAAGATGGTAAGGTCGTAAATGAAGAAGCGATGCCAGAACTTTCAGACGATGAATTGAAGGAATTAATGACAAGAATGGTTTATACGAGAATTTTAGATCAACGATCAATTGCGTTAAACCGTCAAGGTCGCTTAGGTTTTTATGCTCCAACAGCTGGGCAAGAGGCTTCTCAATTAGGAACTCAATTTGCATTGGAGAAAGATGACTTTATTTTACCAGGATACCGTGATGTACCTCAGTTAATTTGGCACGGATTACCACTATATAAAGCGTTCTTATTCTCAAGAGGTCACTATGTAGGGAATCAAATGCCTGAAGGTGTTAATGCATTCAGTCCTCAGATTATTATCGGTGCACAGTATGTTCAAGCAGCAGGTGTTGCACTCGGAATGAAAAAACGTAATAAAAACGCAGTAGCAATTACTTATACTGGTGATGGTGGAACATCTCAAGGTGACTTCTATGAAGGGATTAACTTTGCTGGAGCGTATAAAGCACCTGCAATCTTTGTAGTACAGAACAACCGCTTTGCGATTTCAACACCAGTTGAAAAACAAACTGCTGCAAAAACATTAGCGCAAAAAGCTGTTGCAGCTGGAATTGAAGGTATTCAAGTTGATGGTATGGACGTCTTAGCTGTTTACGCGGCTACTAAAGAAGCTCGTGAACGTGCAGTAAGAGGCGAAGGACCAACATTAATTGAGACATTAACTTATCGTTACGGACCTCATACAATGGCTGGTGACGATCCTACACGTTATCGTACTAAAGATTTAGATAGCGAATGGGAGAAGAAAGATCCACTTGTTCGTTTCCGTAAATTCTTAGAGGCTAAAGGTCTTTGGTCAGAAGAAGAAGAGAATAAAGTAATCGAACAAGCAAAAGAAGACGTAAAAGCTGCGATTAAAGAAGCAGACAACGTACCAAAACAAAAAGTTACTGATTTAATTAGTAACATGTATGAAGAACTTCCATTTAACTTGAAAGAGCAGTATGAAGAATATAAAGCAAAGGAGTCGAAGTAAATCATGGCTCAAATGACAATGATTCAGGCTATTACTGATGCCTTACGTATTGAAATGAAAAAAGATGAGAATGTATTGATTTTCGGAGAAGACGTTGGTAAAAACGGCGGGGTTTTCCGAGCTACTGAAGGCTTACAAGCTGAGTTTGGTGAAGAACGAGTATTTGATACACCACTTGCAGAGTCAGGTATTGGAGGACTTGCAATTGGTTTAGCAACACAAGGATACCGTCCTGTTCCTGAAATCCAATTCTTCGGGTTCGTTTATGAAGTTATGGATTCAATCAGTGGTCAAATGGCACGTTATCGTTACCGTTCAGGAAATACTGTAAATATGCCAATTACAATCCGTTCACCATTTGGTGGTGGGGTTGCTACTCCTGAATTACACGCGGATTCACTAGAAGGTTTAATGGCACAACAACCAGGATTAAAAGTTGTTATTCCATCAAACCCATATGATGCTAAAGGTTTATTAATTTCAGCAATCCGTGATAATGACCCTGTTATTTTCTTAGAGCATATGAAATTATATCGTTCATTCAGAGAAGAAGTTCCTGAAGGGGAATATACAATTGAACTAGGGAAAGCTAAAGTTAAGCGCGAAGGAACTGATATTACATTAATCGCATACGGAGCTATGGTTCAAGCTTCAATGAAAGCAGCTGAAGAATTAGAAAAAGAAGGAATTAGCGCAGAGGTTATTGACCTTCGTACAGTTGCTCCACTTGATATCGAAACAATTATTGAATCAGTTAAGAAAACAAATCGTGCAGTCGTTGTTCAAGAAGCACAAAGACAAGCGGGAATTGCTTCACAAGTTGTCGCTGAAATCCAAGAACGTGCAATTTTACACTTAGAGGCACCAGTTTATCGCGTAGCTGCACCTGATACTGTTTTTGCATTTACACAAGCAGAACAAGTTTGGTTACCGAACCACAATGATATTGTTGAAAAAGCAAAAGCAGCAATTAACTACTAAGAAAGTAATGATTAGGAGGTAAGAGATAATGGCATTTGAATTTAAATTGCCCGACATTGGCGAAGGTATCCATGAAGGTGAAATCGTCAAGTGGTTTGTTAAAGAAGGCGAAGTAATCAATGAAGACGACGTATTATGTGAGATTCAAAACGATAAAGCAGTTGTAGAAATCCCATCTCCAGTAGAAGGTCCGGTATTGAAGATTCACTTTGAAGAGGGAGAAGTTGCAACTGTAGGTCAAACAATTATCACTATTGATGCAGAAGGTTATGAAGACGAAGGTGGTAGCGATACAGAAGAGCCGGAAGTAGAGAAATCTCAAGAAGCTGAAGCTACACCTGCAAAAGCCGAAGAAAGTAAAGCACAAGAAAAAACGACAGAAGTAGAAGATCCTACAAAACGTGTAATTGCAATGCCATCTGTACGCAAATTTGCTCGTGATAATGATGTAGATATTAGACAGGTAAAAGGTACAGGTAAGAATGGCCGTGTATTAAAAGCGGACATTGAAGCATTTATTAATGGAGACCAACCTGTAGCTGAAACAGCTCAAGCAGAAACAGTTGCTGAAGCAACTTCAGCACCAAAACAAGTTGTACCTACTGGTGCTTTACCAGAAACTAGAGAGAAGATGTCAACTGTTCGTAAAGCAATTGCTAAAGCAATGGTTAACTCTAAACATAAAGCACCTCACGTTGTACTACATGATGAGGTTGATGTAACTGAATTAGTTGCTCACCGTACTAAGTTTAAGACAATTGCACAGGAACAAGATGTGAAGTTAACATACTTACCTTATGTTGTTAAAGCACTTGTTTCAGCATTGAAGAAATATCCAATCTTAAACTCATATATTGATGATGAAACTGACGAAATCGTTACAAAGCATTACTATAATATTGGTATTGCTGCTGATACAGAGAGAGGTCTACTTGTTCCAGTTGTTAAGGATGCAGATCGTAAGTCGCTATTTGACATCTCAAGAGATATTAGCGAATTAGCTCAAAAAGCACATGACTTTAAGCTATCACCTGAGGAAATGTCAGGAGCTTCAAGTACAATTTCTAACATCGGATCAGCTGGTGGACAATGGTTTACACCGATCATCAATTATCCTGAAGCAGCTATTTTAGGAATTGGTCGAATTGCTGAAAAACCAATCGTTAGAAATGGTGAAATCGTGGCTGCGCCAGTATTAGCTATTTCACTTAGCTTTGATCATCGTATCGTTGATGGAGCGACTGCACAGCATGCTTTAAATCAAATTAAACGATTATTGAATGATCCACAATTAATTATGATGGAGGCGTAATCGATATGGTCGTAGGAGATTTTGCAATTGAATTAGATACATTAGTAGTTGGTGCGGGACCTGGTGGCTATGTAGCTGCCATCCGCGCTGCTCAAACAGGACAAAAAGTAACAATAGTAGATAAAGGAGCACTTGGTGGTGTGTGCTTAAACGTTGGCTGTATTCCGTCAAAAGCTTTGATTGAAGCTGGTACACGTTATAGCCAAGCGAAGAACTCTGAAGAAATGGGTATTATCACTAAAGAAGTATCAGTTGACTTTGAGAAAGTTCAAGAGTGGAAAGCTGGTATTGTTAACAAGTTAACTTCAGGTGTTGAAAGCTTATTAAAAGGTAATAAAGTTGATATTGTTAAAGGTGAAGCATATTTTGTAGATCGTAATACTGTTCGTATTATGGATGATAAATCTTCACAAACATACACATTCAAAAACTGTATAATCGCAACAGGATCTACACCAATTGAAATACCATCATTTAAATTCTCTGATCGAATCTTAGACTCAACAGGTGCTTTAGCACTTAAAGAGATTCCTAAGAAATTGGTTGTTATCGGTGGAGGATATATTGGTACTGAACTAGGTGCAGCCTATTCTGACTTCGGTACAGAAGTAACGATTTTAGAAGGTGCAAGTGAAATCTTAAGTGGTTTTGAAAAAGATATGACTGCAGTTTTAAAACGTAACTTGAAGAAGAAAAATGTTCAAATCATTACTAATGCTATGGCTAAGAGCTCTGAAGAAACAGATACAGGAGTTAAAGTCACATATGAAGCTAAAGGTAAGGAAGAGACAATTGAAGCTGATTATGTTCTTGTAACTGTAGGCCGTTATCCAAATACGAGAGAAATTGGTCTGGAAGAAGTAGGTATTGAATTAGATGAACGTGGTCTAGTGAAGATTGATAAGCAATGCCGTACAAATATTGATAACATCTATGCGATCGGTGATATTGTTGCTGGTCCACCACTAGCTCATAAGGCATCTTATGAAGGGAAAATTGCTGCAGAAGCAATCGCTGGAGAAAAATCTGAAATTGATTACAATGGTATTCCAGCAGTTATGTTTGCTGCTCCTGAAATTGCTTCAGTTGGTTATACAGAAGCAGAAGCTAAAGAAGCAGGATTTGATGTTAAAGCATCTAAATTCCCATTTGCAGCTAATGGTCGTGCATTATCATTAGGTAATACTGATGGATTTGTCCGTCTAGTTACACGTAAAGAAGATGGACTGATCTTAGGTGGTCAAGTGGTAGGTGCGAACGCAAGTGATATTATTTCAGAAATTGGCTTAGCAGTTGAAACAGGTATGACAGCTGAGGACTTAGCATTAACAATCCATGCTCACCCAACTTTAGGTGAAGTGACAATGGAAGCAGCTGAAGTTGCAACTGGACGTCCAATTCATATTATGTAATTTATCCCCAATGCCAGTCGTTCATTTCGAACGACTGGTGTTTTTTTGTCTGTAAATCGTTTATAATAGTGAATATAATCGAAAGGAAGAGGGAGTGCAGCTAATGAAATATGGCAAAATGATGTTCATCGTTAGTCTTTTATTCATCCTATTTTTAGTCGGATGTAATGAAAAACAAACGATAAAGGATGATGAAGTAATTGATGAACCTGAAGTTGAAGTAGAAACAGATGAATCAGACAACGAAGATTCAACTGATGACTTGGATGAATCAGAAGTTGATGATGTTACTCAAGATGATTCATTAGAAAATCTTGATGATGATGATTCTGAAGTTGAAGTGATGTATCAAATTAATCAAGCAAATTGGGCTGTGGAGCCAATAACTGATGAAGCAGATAGTAATGTTGTCTTGCTTACTATTGATGATGCGCCTGACAAGTATGCATTAGAAATGGCTAAAACTTTGAAGGAATTAGAAGTTCCAGCAATCTTCTTTGTCAATGGTCACTTTATTCAAACAGAGGAAAAGCATGAAATTCTAAAAGAAATTTATCAAATGGGCTTTAGTATTGGTAACCATACATATACACATCCTAATCTTGGTCAAATCTCAGAAGAAGAGCAAAAACAAGAAATTATTGAACTGAATGATCTTATTGAAGAAATCATTGGTGAACGTCCGAAATTTTTCAGAGCACCATTTGGTGTGAATACTGACAATACGAAACAGGTTGTTGAACAAGAAGGTATGGTATTAATGAACTGGACCTATGGTTATGATTGGGAATCTGCATACATGGAAGCAGATGCATTAGCAGATATTATGGTTAATACTGAGTATTTGCGTGACGGTGCTAACCTTTTAATGCACGATCGTGAATGGACAAGCGGTGCATTAGCTGATATCGTAACTGGTTTAAGAGACAAGGGTTATGACTTTGTCGATCCTAACCAAATTCAACGACCTTCAAAATAGAGTGAAGGGTAGCGTGGTATTGTGAATTATCATTATCCAATCGATCCTAATTGGACTACTGAAGAGACGATTGCTGTAGTAGAATTTTTAGCATTAATAGAGCAAGCGTATAACGGCTCTGTTTCAAGGCAAGCATTATTAGATCGATATCGGAAATTCAAAGAAATTGTACCAAGTAAAAGTGAGGAAAAAACAATTGGTAACGCATTTGAAAAAGCCTCAGGCTATTCACTTTACCGTACAATTCAAAAGGCAAGAAATGAAGAAAAAAACAAAATAAGTATAAAATAGTTTTGAATAACGTTGTGACAAAACGATATACGAAAACGGAAAAGAATTCAGTTAATACTGGATTCTTTTTTCATTATAATCATTTAAAATAACTTCGAGCTATTTTCCTGTAGATTCTATTCTAGGTGGCACTTATTTTAAAGTGACTAATGGAAAAGATAACGTAGGGTGCATATTTCGCTAATATTTGCTAGACTAATATTAGCGAAAGGATGATTACTTTGGTATATTTTGAAAAAGATTCTGTTTATCAATCTGCACGCGAATGGGTATTAGCGGCAGGGGAAATCATACGTTCAACGATTGACGATCCAAGAGAGGTTGATACAAAGAAGAATGCAAATGACCTCGTTACAGAGATGGATCGTAAAGTTGAAGCATATTTTGCAGAAAAAATAAGAACCACGTATCCGGATCACTTGATTTTATCAGAGGAAGGTTTTGGCGATCAGGTTGATGATTTAAAGGGTACGGTCTGGATAATTGATCCGATTGACGGTACGATGAATTTCGTCCATCAAAAGCGAACATTCGCAATTTCTTTAGCGATATTTCACCAAGGAATTGGAGAAATAGGCTTTATTTATGATGTAATGGCAGATATCATCTATGAAGTAAAGAAAGGCGAAGGAGCATATAAAAACGGTCAAAAACTAGCTCCACTGACAGATAAGAAAAATTTATCTGAATCAATATTAATGCTGAATCATTTATGGTGTACACCTAATGATCAGGTTAATCATCTGAAGCTAGGTGAGTTAGTAAGAACAGTAAGAGGAGCAAGGTCTTACGGATCTGCTGCATTAGAATTTGCTTATTTATCTGAAGGAATTGTTGATGCCTATATTTCATTTCATCTGCAACCTTGGGATTATGCGGCAGGCGTTATTCTTTACGAAGAGGTTGGCGGACAAATCGTTCAAGCTACTGGTGAACCGTTAACTTATCTAAAGCAAGAGCCGACAGTTGCTGGACATCCTAATATCGTTAATCAGATAATTGAAGATTATATTGAGTTAAAATAGAAAAGCCGATCCATTACTGAATGTATGGATCGACTTCTTTTTTTTCTTGATATAAACGAAACTTACCAGTAGCATGTCTTGCTCTTGTTTTAATCGCGATACGCTCATCACAAGTCGGACATAAATAGAGATGTTTACGTCGGTTAAGCATATGCTTGGCTAAAATTGAATTATTGTCAATATAATTTACTTTATCACAAAGTGGACATTTTACATCCATGTGGATCTCACCCCAATGGCCAAATTAAAACTTATTTATCTACTATAGTTTAACATAAAACAACAAAAATTAATAATTGTATTATTTTGTTTATATTATCTGAAATTAGGGGATATTTTTAGTATAAATAAAAGGGGTGATTCAGATTGAAAAGAAACGCCATTTTAATTGCAATGATTTCAGCTATATGCAGTGTACTATTGATTATTGGTATGCGCCGTGATGTATTGGGTCGGTTAAATAATTTAAAACGATCCATGCAGTTAAGGAATAACACGTATTTTCCGATTCAAGAGGCAGGCCATCCTTATTCTGATAACCTAGAAAATTCAAAGATGGTTAGTGAAGGTTCTCAATACGGTATTGATTACTACAATCGCCTTCAATAAGACGCGTTCGCCCTTCGACATTTTTCTTAATTTAGATGTCTATAGTTGGTTTGAGGAAAAATTACTAAACCGTTGTTACGCGTTGGTGAAGGTAGTTTAATAATGGCTATATAACTTGCTTTTTCACTGATAAAGCTTTAATATGGTAAGAGTAGACATTATGGGGAGGGATTTCATTGATGCAAAAAGCAGTTGTTAATAATGCAAATAAAGCTTATGCCCTTCTTAAGGCTGATGCAGATAAAATATTAAAGCTTATTCAGGTTCAAATGGATAATTTAACAATGCCTCAATGCCCTTTATACGAAGAGGTTTTAGATACTCACATGTTTGGATTGTCTAGAGAAATCGACTTTGCCATCCGAATGGATCTTATTAAAGAGCATGAGGGCAAGGCGTTACTGGATAATTTAGAAAAACAGCTTAACAAAATTCATGAAAGCCATAATAAAAATAATAACAATATCTTATATTAATAAAATCATAACGATTTAGATTGATAATTTTATTTAATAAGATAACTAGACCATAAATCAAAGGATTAGCAGACAATTGCTAATCCTTTTTTAATGCCATAATTTATTTTGCTTTCTGGATTAAATTTTAAAGTTAAATTTAATAATGCCGAGCTCTTTTGCAGATGTAAAGACAATAGATACAACTGGTCCAATTATAAAGCCAAATAAGCCAAATAATTTCAAACCAATATACATCGATATTAATGTCGTTAACGGTGATAATCCCATTTGAACGCCCATTACCTTAGGCTCAACTGTTCGACGGATAGCAAGTAAAATTAATGCCAATACAGCTAATTGAATCCCAACAAGAGTCGATCCAGTTAAAAACATATAAATTGACCATGGAGCTAAAATAACGATTGAACCAATAATTGGTATTAAATCAATAATCCAGATCACTAATGACATAATCAAAGCATACTCAGGAACAATAATAAATAAACCAATCAAACTGACAGCAAAGATTATTAAACTAACCAAAAACTGTCCTTTAAGGAATCCGAATAATACACTCTTTAATCGATTACTTACATATTGAATCTTTTCAGCACTTGCTTGACTGAACATTTTATAAAAGTTAGCAATAATTAACGGTAAATCTAACATGAATAAAAATAATCCAATTAAATAAACGATAAAACTAACAATATAAGTCGGAATCGTTGCAACAAAACTAGCGACTCGGTCTACACGAAACGTATTTCGAAGCGAGTCAGTCAATGCATCTGCACTAGTGCGGATCCCTGCATTAACCTCATTAACAAATTCACTTGGTAAATCAGCCATGAACCGTTCAAGTGAATTACCCCAATCGACTAAAATGTTATTAATCTGAATGATGTATGTTGGTGTATTTTCAGCTAATGATACGAGCTGTCTCACTAAGCTTGTAATCGAATAATAACCAACTAAGATAATTAATAGCATAAAAATTGTAAAAACTATTGTTACACTTAATTTCCGTCCAATTCTTAAAAACTTTTGACTTAAACGTACCAGTGGGTTCAAAGATAATGCAGTAACAAATGCTACTACTAAAGGAACGGATATAGGTAAGATAAAGAAAAATAAGAACAAACCAACTATCGTTAAGATAATTAATGTCCATATTTTTTTATTAAAAAAATTAGCCACTTGCATCCCCGCTTTCTAATTGTTTCAAAATAATCTGTTTTTATTAGTGTGTAATACTATGAAACGCTTACTTACTTTACAGAACTATACCATGTTTTCAACTTTAAGAACAGAACTTTATCATAAATTATTATGAACATAACATAAAGAATTGTTGACTAGATCATACTAACCAGTGTAGACAAAAATGTCTAAAAATAAAATAGTGGAGGTTATTTAAACAGTGGTAAACGTAAAAGATATTATGTCTTCTGATTTAGTAGTTTGCACACCTAATGATACGATTCGAGATGTAGCGCTATTGATGGCGAAAGAAGATGTCGGAGCTTTACCTGTATGTGAGGGTGATCATGATTTAATAGGCATTGTTACTGATCGTGATTTAGTCATTCGTGGTTATGCGCAAGGCATGACGCCAGAAGACCAAGTAGAACAATGCATGACAGAAGATTTGATTACTTGTCATGAAGACACATCGTTAAGTGAAGTTGGTGAATTAATGAGTGAGAATCAAATTCGCCGTGTTCCTGTTGTGAGTAATAATCGTTTAATCGGCATGGTTTCATTAGGAGATCTTGTAACAGAGGAATATTCCGACCATATAGCAGCAGAGGCATTACAAGATATATCAGAACATGATCATTTTCATTAAAGAGATACAAGTAAAGTTGGCCGATTGGCCGACTTTATTTGTATCCATTTATTTTAGGTGACATGCTGAGTTACATAGGCATAGATTATATAAAAAGACTGTTTAGGAGGTGACAAAATTGTCTAAATTAGAACTACACCCAGATGTTAAAGCATTTAAAGAATTCGCTGAAAAACACCCGAAATTGATTCGATCTGTACGATCTGGCGAGCATGATCTTAAATACTACTTTAAACATTATCAAAAATATGGAGAAGCCGATTCGTTTTGGGATCAATTTCGTGATGAAGCAAAAGAATCCGAGAGTAAAGCTAGCCAAGATAAAAAGAAAAAGTGGTCAGATCAACTAAAAAACTTACTAGATAAGATAGAACTTGATAATATCGATCAACACCTAAAACAAGCAGACTCTGCAATTACTGAACTCAAAAAGCTCATTACTCATTTTTCTGAAATTAAAGCAAGTGCTGCTCAAAATCAAGTACAAACACCACATATTCCACAGCCTCCACAGTTTCCACCTGGAGGGATGAACCGGCGCTTTTTTTGATCTCGGACTTTTAATATCTTAAATAACTGATATAATTGTGTTCATGGAGGTGCTGATCATGTTGGCAACTGTAGAAATAATTGAGTTACTAGATTTAACAGATGAATTATCAGATATGATTAACCAATCAGAACAAATGATAAATTATATAGAGAAGAAAAAACAGCTTAAAGAGGATGAAGCGGCACAAAAGCTAATCAAAGCCTTTGAAGAGAAAAAACAGCAATATGAAGAAGTTCAAAGATTTGGTCGATACCACCCAGATTATCGTCAGATTACAAAGGAAACGAGATTACTAAAGCGAGACGTTGATATGCTTGATGCTGTTGCTAAATTTAAGATTGCAGAACGAGAACTACAAATGCTCTTAGACGATATTAGTGAAAAAATAGCTCATAGTGTGAGTAAGCAAATTATGGTCCCACGTGATGGCGCATTATTTACAGATGTAGGTTGTGGTCACGGTGGTAGCTGTGGATGTAATGCTTCATAAATATTAGAATGTTCATCAGTAGAAAAAGAGAGGGTTAATATGATAAGAACAAAACGTCAAGGTTTAATCGTCTGGTTTAAGCAGATGAAAAACGTGAAACAATTAAAACGACATGGTCACCTTATATCTGTATCTCGTAAATTAAGATACGCAGTTATTTATGTAGATCAAGATCAATTAGAAGATCGGGTTCAAAAGTTAGAGAGATTACCTTTCGTTACGAAAGTTGATCGTTCATACAAACCTTTCATTAAGCAAGAATTTGATAAAACAAAAATTGATGAAGCAAAAGAGTACGACTATAAAATGGGAATTTAATTCAAATAAATATTGCGATAAAAAAAGCCTGCAGAACATTAGTCTGCAGGCCCTTTTTAGTTCTTGATAGGAACTAAAAAGGCAAAGGGAGAGGAGAAACCGGAAAAAGCGCCTATGGGGAAACGTAGGCTGATTCCGTCTTCCTGAAGTGGTTAAATCTATAACGGCACTTCATTAGCTAAGATTACCCTAAATCACACAATTTTATTCAAAATTATTATAATTTTTATTTTTTATTGAATAATTGTCGATCTTGGTTTTTCGACTCTTTTCATGTTAAGATTGGAAAGTACCAAAGTCAATAATTGAACGATGCTAATGAGGTGATGATATGCGTGTCATATCTGGAAAATTGAAAGGGCGATCAATTGAAACGATCAACGACCATTCAACAAGACCAACATCTGATAAAGTAAAAGAGTCTTTATTTAATATTATCGGACCATATTTTAGTTCGGGGAAAGTTTTAGATCTTTTTGCAGGTAGTGGTGGATTGGGAATTGAAGCAATAAGTCGAGGGGCCGATCATGCCATCTTTGTCGATCAACAAAGGCGAGTAGTTCAGGTTATTAAAAAGAACTTAGCATCATTAAATATCACTGAACAAGCAGAGGTATACCAAAATGATGCATTTAGAGCGCTTAAAGCACTTGGGAAAAGGAAGGTTAAATTTAATTATATCTTTATTGATCCCCCTTATAATAAAAACGTTTATCAGCTTTTAATGGAAGAGATTGTTAAGCAAAATATTATCTCAAATGATACAATCATCGTTTGTGAGCATGATCAAAAATTAAACCTAGCTGATCAGATCGCCCTATTTAAGAAAACAAGAACTGAAAAATATGGTAGCTCTATTGCCATATCATTTTACAAGAGAAAGGACGAAGAAAATGAGTAGTCGATTAGCAATATGCCCAGGAAGTTTTGATCCGATTACATACGGACACTTAGATATTATTGAAAGATCAGCGAAAGTATTTGATCATGTGATTGTTGCAGTATTTCATAATGAATCTAAATCTCCGCTATTTTCAATCGAAGAACGTATGGATTTAATTAGTGAAGCCACTAAACATTTGCACAATGTATCTGTTGATAGTCACGGTGGATTATTGATGGATTATGCAAAAAAGAAAAAAGCCAATGCCTTAGTTAGAGGTTTACGTGCCATTAGTGACTTTGAGTATGAATTGCAAATTACATCAATGAACCGAAAACTATATGAAGAAATAGAAACATTTTATATTATGGCAAATAATAAGTATTCATTCCTAAGCTCTAGTGTTGTAAAGGAAGTTGCTAAGTTTAATGCTAATGTGTCTGATTTAGTCCCAGAAGCAGTTGAGAAGGCATTAAAAGAGAAGTTTAATTTAAATTAAGTACTAAAGAGAGAGTCAAACAAATTATTGACTCTCTCTTTTTACCGTTAATTGACGATATATTTTGATGATTAAGTAAGTCCATAAGCCCAATATTGTTATTAACGCACCGTAATTAGCTAATACATGAACGACAAATTGCCAAAAATGGTTGGAGATTATATTTAGTACTGGAACTGCTTCACCAATCGGTAGGTCGCTTGTTAAATTAATTAATGGGAAAATTAATATGACTAAAATTGTCGCAAATCCAATTTGAATAAATCGACCAAAAAGGTACGCTTTATATCGAATATCCGTATCCGCTAAAATACTTGCTACTTGTGCATGAACACTTAACCCATTGAATGCTAGTAAAATGCTAATAAGCAGTGTTTTAACGATGAGAGGATGATTAATAAATTGGGAAATTTGCTTAATACCTAATGTGATTTCAACAATACCAACTGAAAATGGTAAAGCAAGTATGTCTGGAAGCCTGATTAATGTAAAAATTCCCTTAGCAAGCTCACTGACCCAAACTAAAAGATTCGTTTCAATTAAAATTGTTGATACGACTGAAAAAATAAGAATAAATCCACCTATCATTAATGCCGATTCAATCGATTTGACCACAGCATCTCCGAGTAATTTTCCAAATGGCTTGTGTTGCTTTAATCTTGTATCGTGTAAAGTGTTAAAAGCTTTTTTGAAAATATTTCTACTATTATCTACATATCTAACACGTTCATCATTTTGTTGATAAAATCGCATGATAATACCAACACATAAGTTACTACCATAGTGCACAGTCGCAAGTAAAAGTCCTAATCTAGGTTCGTTTAAAAAACTGACAGCGACTACCGCGATTATAAAAATCGGATTAGACGCATTAGTAAATGCGACAAGTCGCTCAGCTTCTATTCTACTAATATAACCTTCTTGCCTCATTCGAGCAGTGAAATTAGCTCCAGCAGGATACCCACTCGATAATCCGATTGCCCATACGAAACCACCAATCCCAGGAACGTTAAATAGTGGTCGCATGACCGGTTCAAGTAGTACACCGATAAAATGAACGACACCAAAACTAATTAATAGTTCTCCAGTAACGAAGAAAGGGAGTAGTGAAGGGAAGACAGAGCTTGCCCATATATCTATACCACGTTTACTTGCTTCAACGGTTTCAGTAGGCATGATCAGAAGACAAACTGCAAATAATAATGTTCCTGATGCAAATAGAATCGATTTAATTTTTGCCCTCATAATATCCACTCCTTGAATGAATTGTTAACAATTGTCTATACAATTAATCTAAAAAAGAGTAAAATAACACTTATGTAGAT
Organism: Amphibacillus xylanus NBRC 15112; assembly: GCF_000307165.1. Lineage (NCBI taxonomy): Bacteria > Bacillati > Bacillota > Bacilli > Caryophanales > Bacillaceae > Amphibacillus > Amphibacillus xylanus. The sequence goes on along the minus strand of NC_018704.1, from coordinate 1,647,787 downwards.
TCTAATAGTCTCTGTTTACTATACGCTTGTCCTTAGTCAGAATATGATAAAAGATGTGAATTTGCTCATTACGAAGAAGTTATGAGCATAGCTATATCTAAATCTTAAAGGGGGTTTTTAAACTTGCACCAACAAAAAAGATTTGTAAGATTTATTCTACTTATTGGATTAATAATTGTATTAACGAACATACCTTTACCTTATTACATATATAGTCCAGGTACTGCAGAACCTTTAAATCCAGTTGTACGTGTTGCTGAAGCAACTGAAAGTGAAGGAGATTTACACCTTGTAACAGTTAGAGGTGGCCGAGCAACGCCTATTTCTTTTCTTATGGCGAGTTTTTCGAAGTATCGAGATATTCATCATCTAGATGACCTCTTTCCGGAAGGTTATGATCGCCAAACTTATATAGAAGCACAATTGCAACTAATGGAAAGTTCTCAGGAGGCTGCTCTTGTTGTTGCTTATCAAGCGGCTGGTGAAGAGATTGATGTTCAATACGAAGGCGTTTATGTCGTATCAGTTTTAGACGATATGCCAGCTGAAAAGGTCTTGAAAGCGGCTGATAAAATTATTGAAGTAGAAGGTATCACGATAATTGATGCAGATCATCTAATAGAGACAGTAGATCAGTTTGAAGTAGGGGATGAAGTTAGTTTTCTGATTGAACGTGATGGAGATCGATTTGAAACGAAGATTGAACTTGTTCCATTCCCTGATCAACCAGAGAAGCATGGTATTGGCATTCAGCTCGTTACAAATCGCGAAATTGAGTATGAGCGTGAAATTGAATTTGCTAGCGGTGATATAGGTGGCCCAAGCGCAGGACTTGTAATGGCACTAGAAATATATGATCAATTAGTTGAGGAAGATTTAACTAAAGGGTTAAAAATTGCCGGCACAGGTGAGATAGATTATAACGGTAATGTGTATCGAATTGGTGGAGTAGATAAAAAAGTAATTGCCGCGCATCGAAGAGGTTGTGATATTTTCTTTGTCCCATATGAGCATGGAAGAGAAAATTCAAACTATGAGGTAGCTAAAGCTACTGCTGAAGATATTGGAACGGATATGGATATTGTTCCAGTAGATCATTTTAATGATGCTTTAGACTATTTGAAGTAATCGCATCTATTGGATGAAAATCAAAGTACGTTATTTTCTAGATAGTAATATAATAAAATCTATTTTTCATAAACAAACAACCTGAACGAATATGTTGAGTTAATCCTTGTCGAGTACAGCGGAGTTTACTCAAACAATTGATTGTTCAGGTTGTTTTTTACTTTTGGTGTTGTATTCTTAGTTACACTTTAAATGGCGGAGTAAGTTCCTGTTTCCATAATAACTGTTGAGCTTCAAATTTTAATGGCAGATAGTAAATGGATGATGCTTTTTCATCAATTGCTAACTGATCAGATTGTTTTTTCTTTAATTGACTAATGAAATTTAGTTCAGGTGTATTTTTTAATTGATTTAGATAGCTTTGTCCAGCATGATTCATCGCTAGTATGCGAATGTCATTTATTTCGTCAATCGTCTTTAGTTGTCTAGATACTTCATCTTTAGTTAATTGTAATAACAGATGGACAAATAATCGTTGTAGCCTCGTTTTGGTATAACGTTTAGTTTGGGTTTTTTCGATAAATTGTGCAAATGAATGACTAGCGATAATCATTTTCTTTAATCGATGCTCGATACCTTCCTCCATACCATGTATTTGATTAAGTTGTTCGAATGAGTCACTCATTATTCGGTATTTTAATAACGGAAAGTATAATTCCCAATCATGAAACAAATCGGTTATTTTATAATAGTTCAAAAGCAACTGATAACTCGATTCTGGCATCGATAATGATTCGTGAGTTTCTCCGGTAAAAGACTGAGAAAGTTGCTGACGAATACTTGTTGCACTAGTAATTGGATAAGATAATTGTGTTTGATGATAATTTGCCTGAATTCGTTTAATTGTATCAATCTTAAGATTAGGATTGATTTGCTGTTGTGCCTTTATGTAACTAAGTCCTAAAATATTGTTAGGCATTTTTAGATCTAATGTCTGATTTGATCCAATTACTTCTAATGCGATGGTGTGAGCTGTAGGATAATTCGCGCCTTTTTGCAATTGTCGTTTTAACTCTTGATCATAACGCGTTTGATTTTTCTTGATTTGATCATATGTGTTAATAAAGGGCTCAATCTGCCCCTGTTCACTACCAAAGATAATTTGATCGACTTTCATTGTATTCAATATACTGATAGCTCCGTAAGCAAATATATCGCTATGTTGAACCGTATAGACAGTTGGTAGTTCAATGACAAGATCAACACGTTGCTTCACTGCCATTTTTGCACGGGTAAATTTATCTACAATTGCTGGCTCACCACGTTGCAAAAAGTTCCCGCTCATTACAGCAATTACGAGCTCAGCGTTTGACTTTAACTTAGCTTGTTCGATATGATGTAAGTGCCCATTATGGAGGGGATTATATTCAACAATTAAACCGACAGCTTTCATACAAATCACTCCTATCTTAAACATTGTACCACAATCATTTAGCCTGATTAAAAAACTTATTTTTAAACTGTAAAGAAATTATATTGACAAATGACTTGTTTCCTTTTAAAATAAACTTTGTGCTTTCGAGGTGATCGCAATGAAAATTCCACTTCAAAAGTTGATTCATTCGGATGGTTTAACGATTGAAGCTACTGTTGATTTATCTGAGCTCGAACAACAAAATAACGATATACGAAAAATAGGACCTGTTAATGTCAAATGTGAGTCCTTGAAGCAAGATGGTTTATTCCATATTAACTTGCACATCACAGGGGAAATGATTTTACCTTGTGCGAGAACTCTTATTGATGTACCTTATCAATTTGACATTCAAACACTAGAACTATTTTCTGATGATCAGTATTTTGAAGAGAGTGATGAATCAGATATTCACAAAATTGAAGGAGAAATCCTTGACTTAGAGCCCTATATCAAGGAAAATGTTATATTAGAGATTCCATTTAGAGTCTATGCTTCTGAAGATCAAATTGAAGAAAATGCATTGTCATCTGGTGATGGCTGGTCTGTTATGACAGAGGAACAAAATGCTGATAAGATTGATCCGAGGATGGCGAAATTACAATCATTATTAAATGATCAGAAAAATGAAAATCAATAAAGATAAATGTAGACAAGTCACTTCCATTCTTTATCTAATGGGATTTTCGTTTTGGAAGTGAAGGAGGTGTAGGAAATGGCAGTACCAAAGAGAAGAACATCTAAAAAAGTTAAAAATCAAAGACGTACACATAAAAAACTACATGTACCAGGAATGGTTGTATGTTCAAACTGTAACGAACTAACTAAACCTCATCATGTTTGTAAAGCTTGTGGCCATTATGATGGTAAAGAGGTTGTTGAAGCTTAATATTACCAATCTAAAAGAATGTCAACTCAATTATGAGTTGGCATTTTTTTATATGCATATCTATTCCAGTTGTTTATAAAATCATTATTCTATCATTGACTGATTTAGCATATAGATAAACTAAACCGATAGATCGATCAAATGATTAGTCAATTCCATTGATTTTTGATTTCTATAAGACGACAAGTTCAAAAGATAGAAATTGAAAGTATAAGGATAAAGTAAACTGGAATAAGGAGCGAGAGTATATGAGAGTGAATCGACAAGATGCGTGGACTAAAGAGGAAGATTTATTACTAGCAAATACTGTGATTGATTATATTAAAAAAGGTAATACACAGTTAGAAAGTTTTAAACATGTAGCGGAAAAATTAAATCGAACCCCAGCGGCGTGTGGCTTTAGGTGGAACGCAACAATTAGGAAACGCTATACTGATGAGATTGATGCTGCTAAAGAAGCGCGTAAAAAAGTTGATATTGAAGTTCCAGAACTTGATGTGCAAGACGATAAGTTAAGCTCGATTAAATCTGTAGATCAAGCAATTAAGTGGTTAGAACAACTAAAACAAGACACGAAAAATCAACTCTTAAACAATCAAGATCAGGTGCTTACGTCATATATTGATGAAAATAAAAAAATGAAAGAAGAGCTTGCTAACTATCAGCTGTTAATTAAGAAGATTAAATCATTAATTGATGAGTTTGTCATTATCGAAAATGAGCTAATGAAATAATTTTTAATCATGATTAAATTTATTTACAATCAGGTTTTGACGAATTCACAAACATAGGATATGATTTTTATGAAGTTAAAAAATTGTCATATAAAGAAATTGCAGGGGATCATATGTCGAAAATCATAGCCTATTTGATTGCTTTCTTAATTACATGTCCAATTATTGCGACGGTCATTATTTATTTTATCTTAAACTACTTTATTAAACCACGTAAGAAAGTCATTCATAAATGTATGGAGTATACTGCATTTATTTATCTTTTATCAACGATCATTATATTTAATGTCATATTTAAAATTAACTTAATCGGTCCAATGGTTCTTTTATTGTTAGTCATATTTTTTGCACTTATAGTTATACAATGGCGATTAATTCGTGATGTTAAAATCGTTCGACTATGGAAAATATATTTGAGATTTGTTTTTCTATTATTTTTCACGGCTAATTTTATTTTAACGTGTGTCTCGATATATTCATTAGCCATTAATTAAAATGAATAGCTAATATTTCTAGATTTCATCAACTAATTTAATCTAGTAAAATCCAAAACCAGTTTATCACTGGTTTTTTTATTTTTCAGAAATACGAACATATGTACTATTTTACAAGTTTTCAAAAAATTATCCAAAAAAGAGTGGTGAGAAGTGGGGGATTGTGGTAAACTATAAAAAAAGGTGGGCGATTATTATGTTTATGGGAGAATACAAACATAATACCGATGAAAAAGGTCGGATGATTATGCCGGCTAAATTTCGTGAGACATTGGGCGATAGCTTCGTTGTAACACGCGGATTAGACCAATGTTTATTTGTATATCCTATGGATGAATGGCGCATCCTTGAAGAGAAGATAAAAAAACTCCCACTAACTAAAAAAGATGCACGTGCCTTTTCACGGTTCTTCTTCTCTGGTGCTACAGAGTGTGAACTTGATAAACAAGGTCGTGTGAATTTGCCAGCACCACTTCGTAAATATGCTCAAATTGAAAAAGCCTGTGCAGTAATTGGTGTTTCAAATCGAGTTGAGATTTGGGCAGAAGATATTTGGAATGATTACATGGAACAATCGGAGTCAACATTTACTGAAATAACGGAAAATATGATGGAATTTGACTTTTAGTATATAAGGAAGGTGATCACTTGTTTGAACATATTAGCGTATTACGTAATGAAACGATTGATGGCTTAAATATTAAACCAGATGGCATTTATGTTGATGGAACATTAGGAGCTGGTGGACATTCTGAACAAATCGTAAGTAAATTGACAACTGGTCGTCTAATCGCATTTGATCAAGATGAAGAAGCACTTGAAGCAGCAAAAAAACGATTATCACCTTACCAAGATAAAATTATATTTGTGCATTCGAATTTTAGACATCTGAAGCAAGTGTTAGATGATAAAGGTGTTGAACACGTAGATGGTTTTTTATTTGATTTAGGTGTATCATCGCCGCAATTAGATCATAAAGAACGAGGATTTAGTTATCAACATGATGCTCCACTAGATATGAGGATGAATCAACAGCAAGAGTTATCTGCTTATCATGTTGTAAATGAATGGAGCTATCAAGATTTAGTTCATATATTTTTTAAATATGGTGAAGAGAAATTTGCCAAGCAAATTGCTAGGAAAATCGAGTTAGCACGAAAAGGTAAACCGATTCAAACTACTTACGAGCTTGTAGACATTATTAAAGATGCAATTCCTGCTGCATCAAGACGTAAAGGTGGACATCCTGCAAAGCGTGTTTTTCAAGCGATTCGAATAGCAGTAAATGATGAGTTAGAAGCATTTTATGATGTATTACACCAAGCTGCCGAAAAAGTAGCTGTTGGTGGTCGCATAGCTGTTATTACGTTCCACTCATTAGAAGATCGACTATGTAAGCAAGCTTTTAAAAAGTGGAGTACATTACCACCACTACCTAAAAACCTGCCAATAATTCCAGAATCAAGTCAACCACCGTTTAAGTTAATTACCAGAAAGCCAATTGTGGCAACAGAAACGGAGCTCGATTCGAATCGTCGAGCTAGATCTGCTAAATTAAGAATTGTAGAAAAAGTAAAAACATGGGATGAACAATTTTTCTATCAAGAAGGGCGGCATAAAATATGAGCTTAAGTGAAGCCAGAAGTTATCAGACATCAATCCCGCAACGAACAAGATATGCGGATCATGATTTACAACCTAAAAAAGTCATCAAAGTTAAATCACGTAAGATTACGTTAGGCGAAAAAGTCTTAGCTTGTTTTTTTGCAATAGGTATGGCAGTAGCATTAGTCTATATGGTTTCTTATAATGCCAATATTGATTCATTAAATCGAGAAGTTCAAAGATTAGAACGAGAAATATTAGAACAACAAACCATTAATGAGAACTTAAGCCACCAAGTGATGGAATATAGCAATCCGGAACGAATCCTGATGATTGCTAAACAAAATGGCTTAAATATTCAAAATACTCAAGTTAAACAAGCAACCTCTTACGTTGAGTAATCGAGGTGGTTGATTATGAAGGATAGTAACAACGGGAATTGGAAATTAAATTTACTTTTCGGTATATTTGTCGCATTATTTTTATTTATAGTTGGACGGTTTGCATTTATTCAGGTTACAGGTGAGGTACAAGGAGTAGATTTGCAGGAATGGGCAAATCGACAGCGAACCAATTACAGTGAAATTCCTGCTCGTAGAGGTTACATTGTAGATCGAAATGGCATGCAACTTGCACAAGATTTGACGATTTATCGATTATACGCAATCGTTGATGAAGATTTTTCACCCAACCCTGAAACAAGAATAAACCATGTGGCAAACTTAGAAGAAACAGCTAATGGAATAGCACCGATTATTGGTATGGAAGCAGAAGAGGTCTATTCAATTCTGAAATCTGGAGTTGATAAAGGCCTTTTTCAAGTTGAATTCGGAAGAAATGGCAGTCAATTAAGTCGAGAACAAAAAGAACAAATTGAAGCCTTAAAGCTACCAGGTGTTCATTTTATTGAAGAAGCAAAAAGATATTATCCGAATGGGATTTTTGCATCACAAGTGATTGGCTTAGCTCAAACAAATGATGAACATCAGATTACGGGAATTACCGGGATAGAGGCACAACTTGATGATTATCTAAGAGGAGAGAATGGGTCAATTTCTTTTCATCGTGATAAGTATAATACGAAGTTGCTTAACTCAAATGAAGTAATCGTAGAGGCTAAGGATGGATATGATGTCAAATTAACGATTGATCAAAAGATCCAAACGATCTTAGAAGATGCGATGTCTTATGTTGAAGAGATGTACGAGCCTGAGCGTATGACTGCGACTGTAATTGATCCGAAAACTGGAGAAATCCTTGCAATGAGTAATCGGCCATCCTATAACCCAAACAATCTAGGAGAAGTCGAAAACTGGTATAACGATGTTGTTTCAACACCAATTGAGCCAGGATCAACGGTAAAGGCATTCACTATTGCAGCAGCGATTGAAGAAGGTGTGTATAATCCGAATGAGACATTTAAATCAGGCTCATTTAAAATTGATCAGATCGAACGTCCGATTACAGACTGGAACCAAAGTTGGGGTATGATCACATACGATGAAGGTTTTCAGCGTTCATCAAACGTTGCTATGTCTAAGATTGTCTGGGATAAATTAGGTCCGGATCGATATTTAGAATATTTAAGAGCCTTTCATTTTGATCAGCCAACTGGAATCGATCTTCCAAGAGAACAGGCTGGGACATTATTGTACCGCTACCCAGTTGAACAGCTAACGACATCATTTGGGCAAGGTTCAACAGTGACTCCGATCCAAGTGGTAAAGGCAGCGACTGCGATAGCTAATGATGGGAAAATGATGAAACCATATGTCATTAAGCAAATTACTGATCCTAATACAGGTGAAATTGTATTAGAGAAGGAACCTGAAGTAGTTGGTGAACCCATTTCTAAGGAAACTGCCGATCAAGTGTTAAAAGCAATGGAATCAGTCATAACATCGAATGTAGGTACGGGTCGAAATCGTTATAATTTAGAATCCTATACTGTAGCAGGAAAAACTGGAACAGCTCAAATTTCAGGAGGATCATCTGGTTACTTAGTTGGACATGAGAATTATATCTTTTCATTTTTAGGAATGGCACCTAGTGATGATCCGAAGTTAATCATGTATATAACAGTTAAGCAGCCTAAATTAGAACCATACGAATCTGGTTCGGATCCAGTTTCATATATTTTTAAACATGTTATGGAAAATGGACTTCATTACTTAAATATTCAACCTGATAAAGAGCGTAATGAGACATATCACGATTTTGAAATGCCAGATTGGAAGACTATGTCTAAGGATGCTTTATTATCAGAATTAGCAAATCATGAACTTGTACCAATTGTGATTGGTAATGGTAATCAAATTGTAGATGCAAATATTGAACCAGGTAAACAAATTCTATCGACGCATAAACTAATTTTAATGACAGATCAACCGACAATGCCTGATTTGACTGGTTGGTCAGTAAGGAATGTAAATGAATTTGTTCAATTAGCCGGGTTAGATTTTGAAATGATTGGTTCAGGCTTTGTCTCTAGTCAAAGTATCCTACCGGATGAAACGCTAGAATCCGGACGTTATCTCTTTGTCGAATTTAATAATTAATATTCAAACTGAGTGAAAAATAAATACAGTGTACTATTCAATAATACTTGTCATATATTTAGATACAATCAGTCATTATTTTATAGGTGAGGTGTTAAATAATGAAACATGTATCACATATGACAATTCGAAAGCGAATAGTCACTGTATTTTTCATTGCTATAACGATCTTAATGGTTGTTTTGATTAGACTGATGTATGTCCAATTTGTTAAAGGTCCAGAATTAACGGAATTAGCAGAAATGTCGTGGACTAGAGATATAAAATATGAAGCAGAGCGTGGTAGAATTCTAGATCGAAATGGAGAAGTTTTAGTAGAAAATAAATCAGCACCTACAGTGATGATTGTTCCCAGACAGGTTAATGACAAAAATGAAACAGCGTCAATACTTGCCGAAATACTAGAAATGGATCCTGAAGTCATGCTCGGCTATTTAGAACAAAATATTAGTATTGTTCGATTTAGTGAGGGACGTAAATTAACAGATGAACAAGCACGAAAGATTATTGATCTAAATTTAGATGGCGTCTATTTAGCTGAAGATTCAAAACGTCATTATCCGCATGATACACTACTATCTCATGTATTAGGGTTTAGTGGAATTGATAATCAAGGTTTAGTTGGTTTAGAACTGTTTCATAATCAAAAATTAACTGGAACACCAGGTCGTCTGTCGTTTTATTCTGATGCTAAAGGAGGCCGTTTGCCTAATCTATCAGATACTTATCAAGAGCCAATCGATGGAGATGATTTAAAGCTAACAATTGATCTTAATGTGCAAACTATCGTTGAACGAGAACTTGATATCGCCGAAGCCACTTATCAACCTGATGGTGCCTGGGCATTGGCGGTAGATCCAAATACAGGTGCAATTTTAGCAATGGCATCTCGCCCAACGTTTCACCCTGAACATTATCAAAAATTCGATGCGGAAGTCTATAACCGAAATTACCCGATTTGGAGTACGTATGAACCAGGGTCAACCTTTAAGATTATTACGCTAGCTGCTGCTTTAGAAGAAAAAGTGATTGATTTGGAAAAAGACCGTTACTTTGATAAAGGACACATTGAAGTAGGTGGAGCACGACTGCGTTGCTGGAAGCATGGAGGGCATGGTAGTCAAACCTATTTGGAAGTAGCACAAAATTCCTGTAACCCCGGATTTGTCGATTTAGGACAGCGTTTAGGGGTTGATAATTTATTTGATTACATTGATGCGTTTGGTTTTGGTGTTAAAACAAATGTTGATTTAGCCGGAGAAGCGAGCGGAATTTTATTCTCGCGTGATCGAGTTGGTCCGGTTGAGTTAGGTACGACTTCCTTTGGACAAGGTGTATCAGTCACACCGATCCAACAGGTGATGGCTGTATCTGCAGCGGTTAATGGTGGAAAGCTTTATCAACCGTATGTCGTCGATAGCTGGATTGACTCTAGAACTGGAAAAACTATTGAACAAATTGAGCCGGTATTTAAAAATCAAGTAATATCTGAGCAAACTTCAATTGAGCTCCGTGAAGCGTTAGAAAGTGTTGTTGCACAAGGAACGGGACGAGGCGCGTATGTTGACGGTTATCGCGTAGGAGGTAAAACAGGAACAGCCCAAAAGGTCGGAACTGATGGGAGATATTTGGTCAATAATTATATTGTTTCATTTATTGGCTTTGCACCGGCAGATGATCCTCAAATCGTTGTCTATGTTGCAGTTGATAATCCGAAAAACGTATCACAATTTGGTGGCGTTGTAGCAGCACCAATTGTCGGTAATATTATTGAAGACAGTTTACAATCAATGGGAGTAGAGAGACGCAAAGACGGTTTAGATAAAGAGTATCGTTGGCCAGAGCAACCGCTTGTTGAAGTACCTAACTTGATTGGTTTAACCAAAAAAGATTTAATGAACTATTTAACTCAGCTGTCAATTGAATCGGTTGGAACAGGAGATATCATTGTTGAGCAAGCTCCTGGACCAGGAGAAAAAATCCCAATGGGAGAAACGATTCGCTTATTGTTCGGCAATGAATATAATCAGGAATAATCGTGCCAGTTTAACATTAATTTGTTATAATGTTTACTGTGTGTTTATTCACGTTTTAGTGATCGGCACTCCAATTAGAGTGTCGACTTTTTTCATTCACAATATATAAAAAAGTAGGGATTGTATATGAAAACCTTAAATGAAATTGCTAGTTACTTATCAGTCATTAATCAACCTAAATTTAATGTGAATCCAGAAATTAAAGGTATCCAGGTCAATTCTCAAAAAGTAACAGAATCGGATTTGTTTGTCTGTATTAGTGGTTATACTGTTGATGGACATGATTTTGTCGATCAAGCCATTAAAAATGGTGCAGTAGCAATTATTGCTGAGAAAGAACTGAACAGAAATGATGTCCCTGTTTTATATGTTAAAGATACTAAACAAACATTAAGTTTAATAGCAAATTACTTTTATGATTTTCCATCAAATCAACTACACCTTATTGGTGTAACAGGTACAAATGGAAAAACCTCTGTAACGTATTTACTAGATGAGATTTTCAGATGTAACGAAGAAAGTACTGCTGTAATTGGTACAATCCAAATGAAAATCGGTGATCAGGTTTACCCAATTGCAAATACAACACCAGAACCATCATATCTCCAGCATAGCTTTAGAAAAATGGTTGAACAAAATATTGATCACTGTATGATGGAGGTTTCTTCTCACGCCCTTGAACTAGGTCGTGTGAATGGGTGTGACTTCGACATCGCTGTCTATACTAATCTGAGCCAAGATCATTTAGACTTCCATGAAACAATGGACGATTATTTAGCGGCTAAATTACGCTTATTTAGTCATTTAGGCAATCGCTATCAGTTAGAGCAGCCTAAATTTGCTATTATTAATCAAGATGATCAGTATGCAAATGATTTCATTAATGCGACAAGTCAGCGTGTTATTACTTATGGAATTGACCAAGAAGCGGATTTCACCGCTAGAAACATACAACTAACTGCAAATGGAACCCAATTCACACTTGATACAGGTGAACAGCAGATTGACATTACAACACCTTTAATCGGTAAATTTAATATTTATAATATGCTAGCAGCGATTGCGACTGCATATATATCTGGCGTATCATTAGCAACAATTAGACTGGCATTATCACAATCAAATGGTGTCCCTGGTCGCTTTGAAACTGTTAAAGGTGATCATGATTTTAGTGTCATTGTTGATTTTGCTCACACACCAGATTCATTGGGGAATGTATTGACGACAATTCGCACGTTCGCAACTCAAAAAATATATTTAGTAGTTGGTTGTGGAGGAGATCGCGATCGCACGAAGCGACCGTTAATGGCTAAAGTTGGAGAGGATCATGCTGATTATTTAATTTTGACGTCAGATAATCCAAGAACTGAAGATCCACTCACGATTATATCCGATATGGAAGCGGGTTTAACAGGCAAGGAATATACTGTAGAAGTGGATCGTAAAAAAGCGATTGAATATGCGATAAATTTAGCAAAATCCGGTGATGTTGTCTTAATTGCTGGTAAAGGTCATGAGACAACTCAAACGATTGGAAAAGAAACGTTACCATTCAATGATTATCTAGTTGCTCAAGAAGCAATATTAAATAAATTACAGTGAAATAGAGGTGGAGTCAGGTGCCATTTGAAAAGATAATTGAACAACTCCCGCATAAGCTTGACGGAGATTGGGTAAATGTTACCGGAATTGAAGGGGTTGGAACAGATACACGTCAGTCACTCGAGGATAAATTGTTTATCCCATTAGTAGGAGAAAGTTTTGACGGGCATGACTTTATTGATACAGCAGTCAAACAAGGTGCGAAGGCAGCACTGTGGCAGGAAAGTTATCCGCGACCGAAAGGAATTGATCCTAGCTTCCCGTTAATTCGAGTTGCAGACACATTAATTGGATTACAAGAGTTAGCTAGAATTTATTTGAGATTTGTTAATCCTAAAGTAGTCGCTATAACAGGATCTAATGGTAAAACAACAACAAAAGATTTAGTATATGCGATTTCTCGCCATTACTTTAAATCTCACTGTACAAAAGGTAACTTTAATAATCATATCGGTTTACCTTTAACAGTATTAGCGATGCCGGAAGCTACTGAAGTCCTTATTTTAGAGATGGGTATGAATCATTTCGGTGAGATCGAGGATTTAACGAAGATTGCTCAACCAGACATCGCGATTATTACAAATATCGGTGAATCCCATATTGAACATCTTGGATCTAGAGAAGGGATTGCCAAAGCTAAATTAGAAGTTACTTCTCAATTTAAGACTAAGGGTCTGTTAATTTATGATGGCGACGAGCCACTATTAGCTCGCGAGTATCCATTTGAAGCGAAGTCAGTTGGGTTTAATAGATCAAATGACTATTCTATTAGTCAATTTAAACTATTGGAACATGAAACTGAGTTTGTGATCAATGATTATAGTCATTGCTTTACCGTTCCATTACTAGGAAAACACCAAGCGAAAAACGCAACCTATAGCTTTGTTGTTGGTCTTTCACTCGGTTTAACTGTTGAACAAATCCAAAAAGGCTTAGAACAAATTGAAGTGACACAGATGCGATTTGAGAAACAGACAGGGAAAAACGGTGTCACAATTATAAATGACGCCTATAATGCTTCCCCGACATCAATGAAAGTGACAATTGAAACGTTAGCACAATTAGAAGGCTATCATGAAAAAGTACTTGTTTTAGGGGATATGTTTGAGTTAGGTGAAAATGCTGCTAGTTATCACAAGCAAGTTGGTCAAATAATACCACCTGAAATTAATTGTCTATATACAATTGGTGAAAATGCAAAGAACATCAGTCAAGCTACGTCTATTCCGTCACAGCATTTTGACTCAGTTGATGAACTTATTAAACAATTAGAAGCAAAACAAAGAGAAGGAACAGTTATTCTTTTTAAAGCATCAAGAGGAATGAGACTAGAAAAAATTGTTGATGCACTATTACAGGATAATTAATGAAAGAAGATTTATCGTTTGGGCGGTTAATCGGTTATTTTAGGAGGAACAGAAAATGAATGAGAATTTTTTAGTTTTTACAATTGGGATTGCATTTTTAATCACCGTCCTTGCTTCACCAATCTTTATTCCATTTTTGAAACGATTGAAATTTGGTCAAAGTATTCGTGAAGAAGGCCCTAAATCTCACCAGAAAAAATCTGGAACGCCAACAATGGGTGGGATCGTCATTATTTTAAGCACTGTACTAACTTCATTGTTTGTACTAAATTATTTTCTTGACGATCTATTTACAGTCGAAACAACTTTAATTTTACTCGTCTTGTTAGGATATGGATTAATCGGCTTTATTGATGATTTTATCATCGTTGTTCTAAAAAGAAATTTAGGACTAACATCAAAACAAAAGTTATTCGGTCAATTGGCGATTGCGATTTTATTCTATTTAATTTTGCGAACGCAAGATATTTCAACTGCTTTAGCAATTCCAGGAACAAATTTTGAATTAGAATTAGGTTTTCTTTACCCAATTTTCGTCGTATTCATGATGGTTGGAACATCTAATGCGGTTAATTTAACAGATGGTTTAGATGGACTAGTGTCAGGAAATGCTGTCATTGCTTTTGGTGCTTTTGGTATTTTAGCAGCTTCAGTAGTCCCGCAATTCGAAGTAGCTGTTTTTTCATTGGCAATCGTTGGAGCATTGTTAGGATTTCTAATGTTTAATGCTCACCCTGCAAAAGTATTCATGGGAGATACAGGCTCACTAGCATTAGGTGGTGCTTTAGCAGCTATCGCGATCATTCTTCAATTAGAAATTTTACTTGTCATTATTGGTGGTGTTTTCGTTGCTGAAACTTTATCTGTGATGATCCAAGTTGTTTCATTTAAAACACGTGGAAAACGAGTTTTCTTAATGAGTCCTTTACATCATCATTTTGAATTAAAAGGCTGGTCCGAATGGAAAGTCGTCATGACATTTTGGTTAACGGGCTTTATCTTAGCTGCATTGGGACTATTCTTAGAGGTGTGGCTATAAAATGAGACAGTTAAATAATTTCCCATATAAAAATGTATTAGTATTAGGGTTGGCTAAAAGTGGTATTGCAACGTGTCAGGTACTTTTACGTAATGGACTAAATGTGACTGCGAATGATTTAAAAGCTGATTTGTCCAATCCCGAATTGATAAAGCTCAAAGAACAGGGTGTTCAAATCACTGTCGGTGAACACCCACTATCTTTATTAGATGGCATTGATTTAGTCATTAAAAGCCCTGGAATACCATATCATAATGAATTAATCTCAAACGCTCTAGATAGAAATATTCCAGTAAGAACAGAAATAGAGCTTTTGAGTTACTTAATCTCACAACCAGTGATTGGCATTACTGGCTCTAACGGAAAGACAACGACAACAATGTTAATCGATGATATCTTATCAAATAGTAAGATGAAATCGAGAGTTGCTGGTAATATTGGTACAGTAGCTGTCGAAGTTGCCGAGCAGCTTCAAGAAGATGAAACATTAGTATTAGAGTTATCTTCATTTCAATTAATGGGGATTGACCATTTCAGTCCGAAAGTATCTGTACTACTGAATTTATTTGAAGCCCATTTAGATTATCACGGTGACTTTAATAACTATCAAGAGGCTAAAGCGATGATCTTTAATCAGCAAACAGAAGCTGATTATTTAGTGTATAACGCTGATGACCCAAGAGTGTGTCAACTGATTCAATCGGCTAAGGCGACCTTAGTTCCGTTTAGTATCAAAGACAAACAGTTAGAGGGAGCTTGGGTAGACGAGCAGTATGTTTACTTTAAAGATCAACAGATTATTAAATTAACAGATATCCGTTTAGTCGGTGAACACAATTTAGCCAACTGTTTAGCTAGTATTGCTGCATCTCTACTAGTTGGTGCGAATCTTGAGGGAATTAATCAGACGTTAACAACATTCGCTGGTGTTAGGCATCGATTACAATTTGTTACTGAAAGAAACGGACGACAATTTTATAACGATTCAAAAGCAACAAATATATTAGCAACTTCAAAAGCATTGGCTTCATTCAAACAACCTACAATGCTTATTGCTGGTGGTTTGGATCGAGGTAATGCTTTTGATGATTTGGTCCCGTTTTTAACGAATGTTAAAGGCATGTTTTTGTATGGTGAAACTGCAAGCAAATTAGCTGAGGCGGCTCATAAAGCCGGAGTTGAGATAATAGAACAAGCAGAAACCCTTGATCAAATGGTTCATGCTGCGTATGCTGCATCAGAAAATGGTGACGTGATTTTACTCTCCCCAGCATGTGCGAGCTGGGACCAGTTTAAAACTTTTGAAGAACGTGGCGACATGTTTATTGAGCTTGTGCATACACTTTAATAAGGACATGCAGGTAAAGTCACCTGCTTAAATTAGGAAGTGAATGCATGAGAAAACAACAACTTGCTGATTGGAAGCTTGTCATTGTAATTTGTTTGCTAGTAACAATGGGGATTTTAATGGTTTATAGTGCATCAAGTATTTGGGCGAACTACAAATTTGATGACCCATTGTATTTTGGGAAACGACAGTTTTTATTTGCTACAATTGGATTGATTGCCATGTTTGTTGTTAGTCATATTCCCTATCATACGTGGCGTAAATATTCAAAGCATATTTTGATTACGTGTATTGTACTATTGGTGCTTGTCCTCATTCCTGGTATCGGTTTAGTTAGAGGTGGTGCTAGGAGCTGGATTGGGGTGGGCGCATTTAGTATTCAGCCTGCTGAGTTTATTAAACTTGGTTTATTAATCTTCTTGTCTGATCGAGTGGCAGAACGACAAAAAGAAATTACATCCTTTAAAAAGGGACTTGGACCATTATTGCTTTTAATCTTTTTTTGCTTTGGTTTAATTATGTTACAACCAGACTTAGGGACTGGATTAATACTAGTTGGTTCATGTATTATTTTATTATTTATCGCAGGTGCGCAAATAAAGCATTTTGTTTTCTTGGCAATTTTGGGACTAGCAGGGTTAACGGGCTTAATCGCATCGGCACCATATCGAATTAATCGAATTACTGCTTTTATTAATCCGTGGGATGATCCTTTAGGTAATGGATTCCAAATCATTCAGTCATTATATGCGATCGGCCCTGGTGGGTTATTTGGTTTAGGATACGGTAATAGTTTACAAAAGTACTTTTACTTACCTGAACCCCACAATGATTTTATTTTTTCAATTATTGCTGAAGAATTAGGCTTTATTGGCGCAACAATTATATTGTTACTATTCTTATATTTATTGTGGAAAGGTGTCCAAATTGGCATTAATGCACCTGATAAGTTTGGCTCACTGCTATCAATAGGTATTGTCCTACAAGTGAGTCTTCAAGTGATTATTAATATTAGCGTCGTGATTGGATTAATTCCTGTAACAGGTATTACATTACCATTTTTAAGTTATGGAGGCTCATCGCTAACATTAACATTAGCTGCAATGGGCATTGTATTAAATATTAGTCGCTATGGACAATATTAAATTGAGTGTTTTATCAACCGTAATTCTAGACCCGAACAATTTTCAGCTAGATTGTTCGGGTTTTATATGTAAAAAATAGGATGTAGTTGTTTTAACTAGATTGATAAAACGTTAAAGGTTGATCTCTTTTTCGACTTATCCTTATTAATTGACTTGTGAATTTGTCTCATTTATCATTTAGTCTAGGTCAATTTATAAGTACACTATAATATAACAGGATAAAGTAATGAGTAGTTGTTTTTTGATTCTGATTTAAAATTACAGAAAAAAATCGAAGAGAGTAAGGGGTAAATCTATTGGGAAAATTGCAATTAGTCAATATTGAGAAGTCTTACAAGACAGGAAATAGTTCAATTAAAGTCCTAAAAGGAATTTCGTTAGAATTTAGAGAAAGTGAATTTGTATCGATTCTAGGTCCTTCAGGATCTGGTAAAACAACTTTACTAAATATTATTGGTGGGCTCGACCAATACGATGCGGGTGATCTTGTCATCAATAATCTTTCAACGAAGCACTTTAAAGATCGAGACTGGGATGCATACCGTAACCGTTCAATTGGTTTCGTATTCCAAAACTATAATTTAATTAGCCATCAATCAGTGCTTCAAAACGTTGAAATAGCTATGACACTTTCTGGTGTATCAAATAGTGAGCGAAAAGCTCGCGCAAAAGAAGCCCTAGCTGATGTTGGCTTATCAGATCATATTCATAAGAAGCCGAATCAATTATCAGGAGGACAGATGCAGCGTGTTGCCATTGCGCGAGCATTAGTTAATAATCCTGACATCATTTTAGCTGATGAGCCAACTGGCGCCCTAGATTCAAAAACAAGTACACAGGTTATGAATATATTACGTGAAATCGCCAAGAAACGATTAGTCATAATGGTTACGCATAATGAGGAAATTGCTAATGAATATAGCTCGAGAATTATTCGCTTTTTAGACGGTGAAATTCAATCAGATAGTGATCCAATCGAGAAGAAAGATTCAGCGAGTATTAATCAACCAAGGACTCCAAAGAAACGTGATAAAACATCGATGTCATTATTTACTGCATTATCACTATCATTTAAAAACCTATTAACGAAAAAAGGTCGAACGATTTTAACATCATTTGCCGGAAGTATTGGGATTATCGGTGTAGCACTTGTACTAGCTCTATCTAGTGGTTTATCTAACCAGCTGGATGTGATGCAAAGTGATACGTTAGCTAACTTCCCGATTATGATCGACACAAATGAACAATTTGTTGATTTTTCAGAATTAGGACCTCCAGGATCAGAGAAAAGCAATAGCAAATATGAAGAGTTCCCTGAGGACACAACGATCTATGCATATGATTATTCAGAATCATTTATTATGCATAAAAATGTTTTCACTGATGACTTTTTAAGTTATGTAGAGAATATCGAAAATGAATTACCTGAAGCAGTTAATAATATTAGTTTTACACGTGGCGTCGGAGTGAATTTATTAGCAGAAGGAACTGATGGAGTAGTTAAATTCGAAACAATGTCACAAAATTCAATGATGGGTGGTTTCTCTGGACCATCTATGGGGTTCAGTCATTGGTATGAGATGCCAAAAGATCATCAATTTATTTTGGAGTTGTATGATCTGATCGGTGAGAATAGTCGCTTACCTGAAGCTGAGAATGAAATTGCAATCGTCGTTGATGAATATAATCGATTAAGCACATTATTTTTAGAAAAGTTAGCACTTACAGAAGAAGAATATGATGTAACCGATTTTGTCGGTAAAACAATGCTGAAGTTATTACCAAATGATGTGTATTATACTGAGGCTGAGAATGGTCTCTTTACACCTGCAAATCCAATTGAATATCGAACACTGTATGATGAAGCAGATGGTTTAGATTTAGTCGTTACGGGGATTTTACGTGTGAAAGAAGATGCAGCAACAAGTTATTTCTCAGAAGGTTTTATCTATACACAGGAATTAACTGAACGAATTATTGCTGAAGCACAAGGATCGAAAATTACACAAGCACAAAAAGATTCAGATATAAATGTATTAACAAATACACCATTCCAATCAGACGAAATGAAGGAGCAACTATTAATTCATCTAGGTGCTACTACAACACCAATCGGGATTAATATATATCCAGTTGACTTTGAAGGAAAAGATGCAATTAAAGAGTATTTGGATCAATATAATGACGGTTTGGATGAAGAAGAACAAATTGTCTACAATGATTTAGCAGAAATGGTAGGAGACATTATGACAGATATGATTAATACTGTCACATATGTACTTGTAGGATTTGCTGCAATTTCATTAATTGTTTCAACAATTATGATTGGGATTATTACTTATGTTTCAGTTATTGAACGAACGAAGGAAATTGGTATTCTTAGAAGTGTTGGAGCACGCAAAAAAGACATTTCAAGAGTATTTAATGCCGAAACAATTATTGTTGGATTTATTTCTGGTTCATTAGGTATATTGATTTCATACCTGTTAATTATTCCAATTAACAGATTGATATATCAGTTAACGGAAATTGAAAATGTAGCAAGCTTATCTGCGACAGCTGCGATTATATTAATTTTAGGAAGCATGGCACTGACATTAATTGCAGGTGTCATTCCATCAAGAATGGCAGCTAAAAAAGACCCAGTTGTAGCATTACGAACTGAATAAAACTAAAATCAACCAGATCAATTTTGATTTGGTTGATTTTTTTGGTTCATTGTCAAATAGTGTTGGTAGGTTTTATAATTAGTTGAGAATAAATTTATATTAGTTTTAATAAAGATAGAACTTGTTCACCGCAGGTGAAATACACTCGCTTTCTTACGTTTAGTCAAGTGTTTAAATCCCTTTTTTTAATTAATTCCCGGAGGGGTACCCCTCCGGGAATTAATTAAAATTTTGCACTTCGAATAGACCTTGTGTTTTTTGTCTTTTTTTCAAGGTCTATTGTGTTATAATTAAATCATAGTATGATTATTGTTGGCTTGAAGCTTTCTCATAATCATACAATAGGTCGTTTTGAATAAGATGAAATGCGACTTTCAAGAATTTATTCATACAAGCGACTACTGCAACCTTATGATGCTTATTATAGGGTTGTTTTTTTAATTTATAATAATAATCAACTAAATGATTTATTTGTTTTCCTTTAGCAGAAAGCATTGAGACAATCATAAAATACAAAATACCACGCAGTCTACTATTACCGCGTTTATTTATACGATCTTTATACTCCATATTTCCAGACTGATATCTTACGATATCTATACCGGCGTATGCATTTAGTTGTTTATTATTTTTAAAACGTGTTAAATCCCCTAGTTCAGCTATGATTCTACAGGCTAATTTATCTTTTATTCCGGGAAATGACCGAAGGATCCTGTATTCTTTACGGTCTTTTGACATTTCTGTCATTCTTTGAATGATTTCATCTTGCTCTTCCTCCATCTCTAATATTTTCTTGGCATAATCCCTTACTAACTCACAAGAATAGTCTGTTTCATCAACTGCTGGAAATGAATCCTTTGCGATTTCAATCAATAAAATTGCTCTTTCCTCTAACTTTTTTAATGAATAGTTTTTCTTAGTGCATTTTTTAATACGATTTTTAATAACTGTTTTAGATCGTTTTAATATCAAGTTTGGGTGAGGGAATACTTGTACAAGATTATAATAAAGTTTTGATTTGTTAATAAAAGCCGTATCAAAGTCTGGGAAAGATAATTGTAATGATGCATGTAGTCGATTTTTGTACTGAATCCTCTCTTTCATAATCTCATCATAGCGACGTGACATTGTACGCATCTGTTCGTAATAAGAATCTTCGCGATAAGTTTGGAAATAATCGTTTTTAAAATGATTCTTAGCCAGTTGATGCGCATCACTTATATCTGTTTTGTTTCTTCTTAGAGATTGGGTGTTAAGGTGTGCTAATAAAGGATTTAAAGAATAATAAACGAGATTATTCTCTCGTAAGAATCGTTCTAAAGCAGCCGAATATACTCCAGTCGCTTCAAAAACAAATTCTAAGGTATAATTATTCTTTTCACTTAGATCTTTAATGATTTTACTTAAATTAGAGAATCCCGTTTTTGAATGAATTAACCTCCCTTCAAATTCACAGTTACCTTGCTCGTTGTAAGCGGCCATGGTACTACTCTTTCGACTAACGTCGAAAGCAATAACGCATCTCATTTTCTTCTCCTCCTTAATATTTTTGTAGAAGTCTCCACTTTACCTTATCGATTCCACTTTCTTATACACGGTCTCTGGGGACCCAACATACTAAGCTGATTCAAATAAGGGAGTGAAGTTAGCCAGTTTCCGATCGTCGAACTCAAGGTCCTTAGCGTGATTCGGCTTTACTTCACTTCTACTATAAAAAAATAGTAGCACAAAACCTGGCCTAGGTCTTGTACTACTAATCTTAGTATGTTTCCGCGGGCACGGCTTTTAGCTAACTAAGGCAAGCAAAGAGCGCTTGCCTTAGTGGATCTTCAGCTCGTGCTTTTCCCGCAGGAGTCTCGTGTATTTCACCTGCTGTTTTTCATTTTTAAATTAAATGGCTGCTTCATATCGTGTTTTTGTGCATTTTTTTACTCGAATTTGTTTCTATTGATTTATACTTGAAGTGAATCATAATTCGTTTCTTGAAATTATAAAAATTTTGATAACCGTATGCGACTTTACTTAGTACCTTGATCTTGTTATTAATCCCTTCAATTCGACCGTTGTTGTATATGTGAATAAAACTATTCTGAATATATGGTAAATGCATACTTAAAATAAAAAAATAACGTTAGTGAGTTTTAAACTCACCAACGTTATATATTGTACAACCATTTTTTGTAAAATGTCTAAACATGTCGGGAAAATAAAAATCGATTCACTAAACAATGTCATTACTTAAGATCTGGGTATATATGACGTTTTTTAGTTTATCGAAAGTAATTTGAATTGAATTATGCTATAATTTATCTAATATATATATTAGCTTATTATTCAGCTATTTTAACATATTTTTTAGCGAACTAATAAAGGAAGAATGCGAGATGGTAGAAGAAAAAGTAGTCTCGATAGAGGACCGAATTCCAAAATTAAGAGAAGCACGTCGAAAAAAGTCAAATCGACGGTTAATCTTTTATATTTGTCTATTTTTCTCCTTGATTTCAATTGTCGTTTATTTACAATCTCCGTTAAGTTATGTTAACCAAATTAAAGTAGTCGGACTCGATTATTTAAATGTTGATGATGTCATTAGTTATTCTGAATTAACAACATCAACTAATTTATGGAGTTTTAAGATAACTAAGATCGAAGAAAAAATAGAAAAAATGAGTCACATTAAAACCGCAACTGTTAAACGGGAATTTCCTAACCATGTCCTGATTGAGGTTGAAGAATTTCAGAAAATTGGATACATAAATAATGGTGATTCCATTCAACCTATCTTAGAAAACGGTACAATTTTAAACTCATTTCCGTTGAGTGATTATCATGGTGATGCCCCGCTTTTATATCAGTTTAGCGATGATGAATACTTACAATTACTAATTGAACAAATGGCTCAATTACCTGAGGCAATCGCTGACCATATATCGGAGATTTATTGGGAACCAACTGAATCCAATCCGTATTTGGTTCGATTAAATATGAATGATGGATTTAATGTAGTAGTCAGCATTCGTCAATTTAGTAATCAAATGCCAAGTTACCCATCGATTGTTAGTCAACTAGAAGGTACAACAGGAACAATTGAAATGGGTTCAGGTGGAGCAATTTTTTATGATGAAAATAATGCTACCAATCAAAATAATGAAACTGAAGAAGATGAACAGCAGTCTGATGTTGTAAACGAAGAGGAAGTGATTAATGATGAAAGTGAAGGGTAGGCATGCGATTTTATCCCTCGTATTATTTACATTTGGTTTTTTAATTGCCTTCAGCTATCAACATACAAAATCACTCCCCAAAGATGACCCTGCCTTAGCAGAAGATTGGGATAAAACGTTCTACTACCGACAGCAGTTAATACAATTCGAGGAAAATAATCATCAACTTCAACAAGAAATTGATCAAGTTAGGCTCAATCTTTTACAGCTTGAAAATGAAATGGTTGAGCAGGTTGACCATATGCGTGATATGGTTGATGAAAAATTAACATTACAAGCATATACAGGCGAATTACCGATTAAAGGTCCAGGAATATTTGTATCGTTAAAAGACCAGGAATTTATCCCAACTGAAGCGCAGATTGATGAGTATATTGTGCATGATCGGCACATTCAAATGGTGATTAATGAGTTGATTGTTTCCGGTGCAGAAGCCTTAGCTATCAATGGACAGCGGATTTTTGCTGATAGTCATATTACTTGTATTGGTCCAGTCATATCAGTAGACGGTAACCAGTACCCAGCTCCCTTTGTTATAGAGGCAATAGGTGATCCTGATACATTAAAGAAAAGCCTTGAAATCTCAAATGGAATTATTGATATTCTAGTTAATGAGCAAATTGAAGTTGAGATAGGTAAGAAAAATGACATCAAGATGAGTGCGAGAATGAGTTAATAGGTGATAAACATGCATCGAAATCAAATTATCGTTTTTTCTATAGCGACATTTATTATTGGATTAATGTTAGCTATTTATTTTAATAAAACCCCAGATCAACCGTTAAGAGAAACGAGAGATATGTGGGAAATACGTATGCAATTACAAGAAGAGCAGAATACACAACAAGCATTACAAAATGAATTAAATGAACTTAAATCGATTGAAAGCCAATACTTATCCAGATCTGAGAAAGTGCAAATAGAGGCTTTAAGTGAATCGATGGAGAACTTAAAAGAAAAAGCCGGAATTGTAACTATTAATGAACCTGGTGTCATTATTCGTCTTGATTCCATGAATGGGTATGAAGATGATGCGTTTGACTTCGGTTTGACACCAGAATTACTCAATCGGTTAATTAATGAGTTAAATTCCTATGGTGCGAAGCATATTGCGATTCAAAATGAACGTGTAACTAACTTCACGGCTATTCGTTACGTAGGTGACCGTATCCACATTAACCAACGACCAATTCCTGACCTCCCACTCACTGTAAAAGTGGCTTCAGATGATCCAGATCGTTTATTAAGTTATATCGAAGTCAGTCAGTCACGTGACGAATTTGCAATGTATAATATTCAATTTAACCTAGAAAAAAGAGAAGATATTAATATTCCAGCATATGATAAAAAAATTCAATTAGATTATGTTGAAGTTGTTGAAGAAGACAAAGTAGGTGGAGAATAATGTGGGTTCCATTGTTATTTTTACTAGTTGGTGTGGGTTTAGGATTATTGACAGACTTCTCAATTCCACAACTTTATTCAAATTATTTATCGATTGCTATTTTAGCAGCGATGGATACCCTTTTTGGTGGTATAAGAGCCCATTATGAAAAGAAATTTGATCAACGAGTATTTTTATCTGGTTTCTTTTTTAATATCAGTTTAGCCGTAGTATTAACGTTTATTGGTCAACAACTGGGGGTAGATTTATACTTAGCCGCAATTTTTGCTTTTGGGCTACGATTATTTAAGAACATTTCAATAATTAGACGGCATGTTTTTAAAATTCAGAGTAAAAAGTAACTATTTTCGAAAGAATAAAGGAAATTCGTCGATCTATGTAGAATAATGAAATATAATATATTTTGCAAGTTAGTATTAATCGACTAGCAATTAAATGGTATACTAGTAGAAAGAACTTAAAAATTGTTTAATTATTTATAGAAATTGTGAAAGTCATTTATTGATAGAGTAGATTGGGAGGTGCCTTATTGATGAATAGCAATGAAATATTAGTCAGCCTAGATATAGGTACATCGAAAATAAAAGTGATTGTTGGGGAAGTATTATCAGATTCTTTAAATATTATTGGTGTAGGTCATGCAGATTCTAAGGGTATGAAAAAAGGAGCCATAGTAGATATAGATCAAACTGTGCAGTCGATTCGTACTGCTGTTGAACAAGCAGAGCGAATGGTCGATATGAAAATCCATCGTGTGATTGTTGGGATTAATGGAAATCAGGCACAGCTCCTTCCATGTCATGGAATTGTTGCGGTATCAAGCGAAAACAGAGAAATTGGTGATGAAGATGTTACGCGAGTCATTGATGCTGCACAAGTGATCTCGATTCCACCAGAGCGAGAAATTATCGATGTCATTCCAAAGCAATTTATTGTCGATGGACTTAGTGAAATTACAGATCCACGTGGAATGATTGGTGTAAGACTAGAGATGGAAGGTACGATCATTACAAGTTCAAGAACAATGTTACATAATATCCTTAAGTGTGTTGAGAGAGCAGGCTTAGAGGTTACTGATATTTGTTTACAACCATTAGCAACAGGATCTATTGCTTTATCAAATGATGAAAAAGAGTTAGGTGTTGCTTTAATTGATGTTGGCGGTGGTTGTACAACAATCTCAATCTTTGAAAATAGTCAACTAGTAGCAACTCGTGTTATACCACTAGGTGGAGATAATATTACTAAAGATATCTCTATTGGATTAAAGATAAGCTCTGAAGATGCTGAAAAAATTAAATTAAAACACGGCCATGCTTTTTATCCTGATGCACGTGAGGAAGATGTTTTTAAAGTTACAACAATAGGTAGTGATCAACAGCAAACATATAATCAACTTGATCTTGCCGATATTATTGAAGCGCGTATGGAAGAAATTTATACATATGTTGCGAGAGAAATTAAGAGAATGGATTACGCTGCATTACCAGGTGGTTTTGTATTAACTGGTGGTTGTATGAGTATGCCGGGTACACTGGAATTAGCTCAAGACCTATATAATGGTCAAGTAAGAATGGCAGTACCTGATTATATTGGAGTACGAGAGCCACAATACACTTCGGGTGTAGGAATTTTGAAATTTGCTTATTCTAATGCTAAAATCCAAGGGAAATCACTAGCACAATCTGTGTCTAAACTTAATGATGTTGATATTAAGCCTAAGAAGAAAACAACAAGACCAAAACCTACTAAGGAAAACCCATCAACGAATAAAAAGAAAGAATCTAGTTTTGCTAATTTATTTAAATACTTTTTTGATTAATACAAATTTGAAATTATGATTTAATAGAGCATCTAGCGATTGTATACTGTTTTTATAGGAGGAACGAATATGTTAGAATTTGACACAGAATTAGATCAATTAGCAACAATAAAAGTAATAGGAGTCGGCGGTGGAGGAAATAACGCTGTAAACCGTATGATTGAACATGGTGTTCAAGGTGTTGAGTTCATCGCTGTTAATACTGATGCACAAGCACTAAATTTATCAAAAGCTGAAGTAAAGATTCAATTAGGTAATAAATTAACTCGTGGCCTAGGAGCAGGGGCAAATCCTGAAATTGGCCGTAAAGCAGCTGAAGAAAGTAAAGAACAAATCGAAGAGGCTTTAGCAGGCGCTGATATGGTTTTTGTTACAGCTGGTATGGGTGGAGGTACTGGTACAGGTGCAGCTCCAATTATCTCACAAATTGCTAAAGAACTTGGTGCATTAACAGTAGGTGTAGTAACACGACCATTTATGTTTGAGGGTAGAAAACGTTCAACTCAAGCAATGGCAGGAATCGAAGGATTAAAAGAAAATGTTGATACACTAATTGTTATTCCAAACGATAGATTACTAGAAATTATTGATAAAAATACACCAATGCTTGAAGCTTTCCGTGAAGCAGATAATGTACTGCGTCAAGGGGTTCAAGGTATTTCAGATTTAATTGCGACTCCTGGATTAATTAACGTTGATTTTGCCGACGTTAAGACGATTATGTCTGATAAGGGATCAGCTCTAATGGGAATTGGTGTTGCAACAGGAGAAAATCGAGCAACAGAAGCTGCCAAAAAGGCTATCTCATCACCATTACTTGAAACGTCAATTGACGGAGCACGTGGTGTCTTAATGAATATTACAGGTGGAGCTAACTTAAGCCTATACGAAGTTCAAGAAGCAGCGGATATTGTGACTTCTGCAGCAGACCAAGAAGTTAACGTAATTTTTGGTTCAGTAATTAATGAAAATCTAAAAGAGGAAATCGTTGTTACAGTTATTGCAACTGGATTTGATGAGTCAAAAGCACCTCTAGGTCAACAAAGACAGCGACCAAACGTTAATAAACCAGGTCAACCAAAAGAACAAGTAGGACAAAGAGTACCACAAGATAATTTTCAACAGTCAAACTTCCGCGAAGAAGAAGACACATTAGACATACCTACATTTTTAAGAAATAGAAATAGAAGACGATAAATAAATAATATTCAATCCAAAATGGTGTTATCTAGTTCAACAAGAACTAGATAACACCATTTTTCATTTTAATGATTAAGACGGTTCAATGTCAAATAGTTTTGGTAGTTTTATAATTAGTCAAGAATAAATTTATTTTAGTTTTAATAAAGATACAACTTGTTCACCACAGGTGAAATACTTTCGCTTTCCATGGGCACGGCTTTAAGCTAACTGCGGTTTATAACGTGAGTTATAAAATTAAATATACTTAAAATAAAAAAATAATGTTAGTAAGTTTTCAAACTCACCAACGTTATATATTGTACAACCATTAAGACAAGTATTTTTAGGTATGGGTGACAAAATCGTTTAAAAGAAGCTAAAAATTGTTGCCAAGCTCTGACAGACTTTTTGAAGAATTATTTTTATAATATAGTCAGAGTAAAAAAGAAAGGAAACAAAAAGTGACGTTATATCTTGATGCAATCTGGCTGCTCAATTTTTTAATTGATTTAATGATTTTAAGATTAACGGGTTATTTAAGAAAAAAGAAAAATAGTGGTATTAGATTACTTCTAGGTTCAGTCTTTGCATCACTGATTGTTTTTGTCGTTGTGTTTTTTCCAAATAGTATCCTGCTCTATCCTTTAGGGAAAATCATTTTTTCAATCTTTATTATTGTCATTGCATTTAGACATAAGTCGTGGATAGAACTCCTTAAGACATGGCTATCCTTTTACTTTGTTTCATTTGCGATCGGGGGAATTTTATTAGGTGTACATTTCATCATGCAACAATCGATTCAATTTGAAAACGGGAGTTTACTGACGATTACATCAGGATACGGTACGCCTATTAGTTGGCTATTCGTTACCATTGGCTTCCCACTATGTTGGTATTTCACCAAGCAAACAATGGACAAGCAAGCATTAGTTAATTACCAAGAAGACCAGCTATTTGATTGTGAGCTTATCATCCTAAATAAAACAATTCCATTACTCGGTTATTTAGATAGTGCGAATCACTTAATTGATCCTATTAGTAAAAATCCAGTTATTATTATTGATCCAATTATAATTAAACAAATATTCAGTGAAGACGTTTATCAAAAACTTGAGGAAATGAGTCACACATTAGATATAAGTGCATTAGATCAACCACTGGCAAAATTTATTCGGCTGATACCGTATCAAGACGTGTCAAACAAAGCTGGAGTGCTGATCGCATTAAAACCAGATCAATTTACCTTTAGCTATCAAAATCAAATCATTCAGTCAAAACATGTTTTAATAGGCCTTCGTTTCTCACCGCTAGCTACTGAAAAGGAGTACAACTGTCTGTTAAATCCACAACTTTTTAAATTAGCTCAAATTAATTGAAAATCTTAAAAGGGGTGTCGTTTAGTGAACAAATTTTGGTTAGAGTTAAGAGTATTCTATTATAAACTAAGATTAAAATTAGGGATAAAGCCTAAAGAAGTCTATTACATAGGTGGAAGTAGTGCATTACCACCTCCACTTACTCGTGAAGAAGAATATCAATTACTACTGAAATTACCTAATGGTGATAAAGCAGCTAAGGCGATGTTAATTGAACGAAATTTACGCCTTGTCGTTTATATCGCAAGGAAATTTGAAAACACAAGAATAAACATCGAAGATTTAATTAGTATAGGAACGATTGGTTTAATCAAAGCAATTAATACATTTAATATTGATAAAAATATAAAACTAGCCACATATGCATCACGCTGTATTGAAAACGAAATTTTAATGTATTTACGCAAGACAAGTAAATTAAAGTCTGAAGTGTCGTTTGATGAACCGTTAAATATTGATTGGGATGGAAATGAGTTATTACTATCAGATATTTTAGGAACTGAAGAAGATTTGATTGAACGTGATATCGAAGCGTCAGTCGATAGGAAATTACTAAATAAAGCTTTAGATCAGTTAACAGGAAGAGAAAAACAAATAATGGAGCTCAGATTCGGATTGGTAGGGGAAGAGAAAATGACCCAAAAGGATGTCGCTGATCTATTAGGTATATCACAATCTTATATATCAAGATTAGAAAAGAAAATTATTAAACGGCTCCAAAAAGAATTTGAAAAAATGATTTAGACTTAAAGTAATCAAGTGATTGCTAAGAAAAAGAGCATTTTTTAATGTAATTCAAAGAAGAGTTCGGAAATTATTACCTGAATAAAACGGTCTAGCATTGGTGATACTGTTCCATGTACAGTTGGACAACATGGGAGGGTCACATATGGTTAGACATAAAGTAGAAATATGCGGTGTAGATACTTCAAAGCTACCGGTCCTCAAGAATGAAGAGATGCGGAAATTATTTCGACAATTACAAGCAGGTGATCGATCAGCAAGAGAAACTTTAGTAAATGGGAATCTAAGATTAGTATTAAGTATTATTCAACGATTTCAAAATCGTGGAGAATACAGTGATGATCTGTTTCAAGTTGGCTGTATTGGATTAATGAAGTCAATTGACAATTTTGATCTCGGTCAGAATGTTAGATTTTCTACATATGCTGTACCGATGATTATTGGAGAGATACGTCGCTACTTAAGAGATAACAATCCCATTAGAGTATCTCGCTCGTTAAGAGATACTGCATATAAAGCCCTACAAGCAAGAGAAAGAATAATTAGCAAGACATTAAAGGAACCAACTGCAGAGGAAATTGCCAAGGAATTAGGAGTTGAACAATCAGAAATTGTGTTTGCACTTGATGCTATTCAAGATCCTGTATCATTATTTGAACCCATTTATAATGATGGTGGTGATCCCATTTATGTAATGGATCAGATTAGTGATGATGCAGACGATGAAGATGATTGGATTGATCATTTATCACTAAGAGAAGGTATCAAACGATTAAATCCTCGTGAAAAGTTGATTTTAACTAAACGCTTTTTCCAAGGGCAAACACAAATGGAAGTAGCAAATGAAATCGGAATCTCTCAAGCTCAAGTATCAAGGCTTGAAAAAGCTGCTATCCAAGAAATGAATCAGGAAATGTTTAAAGGTTAAATTGAGGTTCAATGTCAAATAGTGTTGGTAGGTTATATAATTAGTCGAGAATAAATTTATATTAGTTTTAATAAAGATACAACTTGTTCACCCCAGGTGAAATACATTCGCTTTCCGCGGGATAGGCGTCAACTTTTATTGCTCCACTACCGTGTCGCAATAAGGGTTTTCTGACTTGATCTTTTCCCGCAGGAGTCGACACCCGCCGTTTAAATCACTCGATAGGCGCTCGTTAAATAAGCAAACAGGCGCTATCTATCGGAAAACGTAAAATAGATGTTGAGCCATTCTTCGGGTTTCACTCGTTTATCATTAAGGGGGAAATCCAAAGCACACAATCAACCAAAACGATCACAAAAATAAAAATGGTTCTATTTACGAAAAATTCGTACATAGAACTATTTTTTTACTTAGTGAGACTACTTATGTCCCAGCCTCATTGAACGCGGAGGTTCGGCTAACTGCGGTTTATAACGTGAGTTATAAAATAAATATACTTAAAATAAAAAAATAACGTTAGTAAGTTTTCAAACTCACCAACGTTATATATTGTACAACCTAAATTGATAAAATAGCCGATTGCATCTAGCAATCGGTTTTTAAATTGAGAAAAGTAATGTGAAGGGGTGATGAGTCATATAGTTAAATAGGGTGGTGATGATATGGAAACTTTATTAAATTTGCAAACAAAGGAAATTGTCTCTGTAGAAACAGGTGCTAGGATGGGCTATATTATCGATTTGGAGATTGATGTAGATTCTGGGTTAATTACTGATATCATCGTTGGAAATCGGTCGAGTTTAGCTCATTTATTTAATAAACGTGATGAGATTATCATACCGTGGGAAAAAATTATTACTTTAGGCAATGATGTTATATTGGTCAAATAACAGTATATTTTAGCGGGTTAAAATAGAGAA
Source organism: Amphibacillus xylanus NBRC 15112 (assembly GCF_000307165.1). Taxonomy (NCBI): domain Bacteria; kingdom Bacillati; phylum Bacillota; class Bacilli; order Caryophanales; family Bacillaceae; genus Amphibacillus; species Amphibacillus xylanus. The sequence continues at coordinate 1,616,158 of NC_018704.1, read as the reverse complement.
TTTTCTAACAAAATGTGATAAACTATTCTTTAGAATACAGTAAAATTATATTTTATCAATTTGAAAAGAATGAACGGTCAATATAAAGATAATTTATATTTGACCGATTTTTATAATGAGGTGTTGTCCGTGGACCATTTTCAGCAAGAACATCCGACTTATCAAGTAATCAAAACGTGGAAAAAACAATTTCCAAATTTAACGGCAGGAATAACGACACGTCATGGGGGGACAAGCTCACATCCATATGAGTCATTAAATCTGGCTTTTCATGTTAATGATAATCCGCAAGATGTCATAAATAATCGAAAAATCTTAGCTAATCAACTTGGTTTCTCATTAGATCATTGGATTTTAGGTGAACAAGTTCATGGTGCAAATGTTGAAACAGTCAAATCAGATTCAGCATATGTAGGTGCTGGTTCAACACCAGACATACCTGCAATTGCTAATGTTGATGGTATAATAACGAATAAACGAAATGTATTGTTATGTGCTTTTTTTGCTGATTGCGTACCGTTATATTTTTATGATCCATCCAGCGGCTGGATAGGTATTGCACATGCGGGTTGGAAAGGCACTGTTTCTGGAATAGCAAAAGAAATGGTGAAAAGACTTAATCAAGAAGGCGTTTTGTCTAATCGTATCCACGTTGCAATTGGTCCTTCGATCGGGCCTCAACATTATCAAGTAAATCATCTCGTAATTGATCAAATTCCACAACAATACATAGAACACGTATGTGTAAAGCTAGATCATGTTGAAGATCAATATTTATTAGATCTTAAAAAGTTAAATTATCTAATGTTAATCGATCAAGCGATTAAGCCAGAGCAGATCACCATTTCACAACAATGTACGTTTGAACAAGATTACTTTTATTCACATCGACGTGATCAAGGTAAGACTGGAAGAATGCTTGGATTTATCGGATTATCGTAATTGGTATTGCATAAGGGGGAGTAATGTGTCAATCGAAGAAAATATTATCGCACTAAATCAAGAGATAAAAGAAATCTGTAAAAAAGCTGGTCGAGCAAAAGATGAAATTACACTGATAGCTGTGACAAAATATGTTACAATAGAACGAACAAAAGAAGTTGTTAATGCAGGTGTTGCAGATATTGCTGAAAATAGATTAGAAGGCTTATTAGAAAAGCAAGCTGCTCACTATGATCACCCTGTAACTTGGCACTTTATCGGAAATTTACAATCACGTAAAGTAAAAAGTTTGATTAATCAGATTGATTATTTTCATGCTTTAGATCGAATATCAATTGCAAAAGAAATTAATAAGCGAGCTGAAAAAGAAATCAAATGCTTTGTCCAAGTTAATGTAAGTGGTGAAGCAACAAAAAACGGGTTAAAGCCTGAAGAAGTGATTCAATTTATTGATGAACTAAAAGCATTCAACAAGATAAAAGTCGTTGGATTAATGACAATGGCTCCTCATACAAAGGATGAGGCAATAATCCGATCTGTGTTTCAAAAACTAAGAGCGCTGCGAGATGAAGTTATGAATCAACAGTGGGAGCACGCACCATGTCAAGGTCTTTCAATGGGGATGAGTAATGACTATCAAATTGCTATTGAAGAAGGCGCTACACATCTTCGGATTGGATCACTGATCGTCAATGAAGAAGGGTAAAGGTGATAATAATGAGTATTAAAAACAAGTTTCGCACTTTGTTCTCAGTTGAAGATGAAGAATATTATGAAGAATATCAACCTTATCGACCAAGTGAACCTGAGGAACAATTAACCCGAAGTGAAAAATACGAAAAGAAAGATAGGAAGAATGTTGTTAGTCTGCAATCTGTCCAACCACAAATTAAAGTTGTCCTTTCTGAACCTAGATCTTACGATGAAACACAAGAAATTGCAGATCATATTGTAAACAGACGTTCAGTTGTTATCAACCTACAACGGGTCGACTACGAGCAAGCAAAGCGAATTGTCGATTTTCTTAGTGGAACAGTTTATGCAGTATCAGGCGATATTCAAAAGCTGGGTCCACATACGTTTTTGTGTACACCAGATAATGTAGAGATAACTGGTAATATAACTCAAATGATTGAAGACGATGAGTGGAATTAAAGGTGGTAAATAAATGGATTATTTAGAATTGCTAGTATTAAGATTGGTTAATTTATATCAATTTGCGGTCATTATTTATATTTTAATGTCTTGGTTTCCTGGTGCTCGAGAATCTTCTATTGGTCAATTTTTAAAAAACATTGTCGAACCATACTTAGAGCCATTTAGAAAGATCATTCCACCACTTGGTATGCTTGATATTTCAGGTGTTGTAGCACTTATTACATTGGAATTCGCTACACAAGGCGTTAGAGTCTTGTTTAGCTTCTTTAGATAAGGTTAAGTAGATGGGAATTTATCAACACTTTCGTAAAGATGAAGCACCGTTTATTGATCAAGTATTAAGCTGGAAAGACCAAGTAGAGAAACAATATATTACAAAATATAGTGATTTCTTAGATCCAAGAGAGCAATATATTTTTCAAAATATTATTGGACAAGATGAACAGTTTAAGTTAGTCTTTTTTGGTGGTATTCCAAATGCTGAACGAAAACAAGCTATTTTAGCTCCTTTTTATGAAGAAATTGATAGTAATAGCTTTCCGATTAGTGTGCTAACAACGAAATACCCTGCAAAGTTTGTAACGATTGAACATCGAGATGTCTTGGGTGCTTTTTTATCATTAGGACTTCTGCGAAAGAAATTAGGGGATCTTTCAATTGATCCAGATCAAGGGATCATTCAACTCATTGTTAGTGCGGATATTAGTGACTTTATTATTGCGCAATTTAATTCAATTAAGAATGCTAATGTACAATTTCAGCCAATACCATTAAGTAAAGCGATCGATTCAAAAGATGAGTGGAGTAATCACGAAACAACTGTCAGTTCGCTACGGTTAGATGTGATGATTAAACATATTTACCGATTTTCTAGAACACAAGCGTTAGAATTGATAAAAAAAGGGTATGTTAAAGTAAATTTTAAAACTGTAGAAGATCCGGCATTCATTGTCGAATCTGGTGATATGATATCTTGTCGTGGTAAAGGTAGGAGTCGATTTAATGACATTATCACGTTAACAAAGAAGCAAAATTATCGAATTTCCTATGCTCTATTAAAAAGTTGATAAATTGATTTTTTTTGCAGGAAGTTTGACTACTTATGTCGAATATAAACATAAATGACAGAAATACAATGAATGAGGAGGTGGCCATTGTGCCATTGACACCGTTAGATATTCATAATAAAGAGTTTACTAGAGGATTAAGAGGCTATGATCAAGATGAAGTAAATGATTTTCTAGATCAAGTGATTAAAGACTTTGAAATTGTAATTCGTGAAAAGAAAGAACTTCAGCGACAAGTTGAAGATTTACAAGAAAAATTACAACACTTCAATAATATTGAGGAAACTTTAAATAAATCTATTTTAATTGCTCAACAGACAGCAGAAGAATTAAAGGGTAATGCAACGAAAGAAGCACATTTAATTGTTCGTGAAGCAGAAAAAAACGCAGATCGAATTATTAATGAAGCATTAGAGAAGGCGCGTCGAATTGAAATTGAAGTTGAGGAATTGAAAAAGCAAGGTAAAGTATTCCGAACGAGATTAAAGATGCTTGTAGAGGCTCAATTGGAGTTAGTTGAGAATAATGATTGGGATAAGTTGTTACAATCTGATGAAATTACAGAGCAGATTCAAGAAAGTGATTAATTTGGTCAAGTAAAAAAACTTGACGAATTAAAGATGATTACATATAATTCATTATCATAGATAACAATTATGATTAATGAATTAATATTATACAGGCAATGCGAGAAAGAGTAGGCTATGAAATCTTTTTAAAGCGAGCTAGGAAATGGTGTAAGCCTAGTAAAAGAACTTAGTTGAAGATCATTCTCAAGCTTCCTATTTGAACACATCTGTAAGTAAATTAGGACGGTAGCATCCCGTTATGATGAAGAGTGAGTAATATATTATTTATTAAGTATTGCTAACTAGGGTGGTAACGCGAGTTCTCTCGTCCCTTTTGGGGATGGGGGAACTTTTTTTATTTGTTGATTTAGTCTAAACAACGAGAATATTGTACACAATTAGAAACTAAGGAGGTTTTCTTAATGGATTATAAGGAAACATTATTAATGCCAAAAACTGAATTTCCAATGCGAGGAAATTTACCAAACAAAGAACCTGAACTTCAAAAAGCATGGGAAGAGGATAACCTATATCAACAGGTACAAGAAAGAACAAAAGGTCGACCGCTTTTTGTCTTACATGACGGACCTCCATATGCTAATGGTGACATCCACATGGGTCATGCACTTAACAAAGTGTTAAAGGACTTTATTGTTAAGTATAAATCTATGGCAGGCTATCATGCACCATATGTACCAGGTTGGGATACACACGGATTACCAATTGAAACGGCTTTAGCTAAGAAAAAGGTTGACCGTAAGAAAATGACAACAGCAGAATTCCGTCGCTTATGTGCGGAGTATGCATTAGAGCAAATTGACAATCAACGTGCTCAATTTAAACAATTAGGTGTACGCGGTGATTGGGATAATCCTTACATTACATTAAATAAGGAATATGAAGCGGCTCAAATTGAAGTATTTGGTGAGATGGCTAAAAAAGGATATATCTATAAAGGATTAAAACCAGTTTATTGGTCTCCGTCGTCAGAATCTGCATTAGCAGAGGCAGAGATTGAATATCAGGATAAGCGTTCACCTTCGATTTATGTAGCATTTGATGTTAAAGATGGTGGCGAACTATTATCAGGTGATGAGAAATTTGTTATTTGGACAACAACACCATGGACATTACCTGCAAACTTAGCGATTGCACTTCATCCGAATTTAGACTATGTCGTTGTAAATGTGAACGATAAGAAATATATCATTGGTGAAGAACTGTTGGAAAAAGTGGCAACAAAATTAGAGTGGGCTGATTATACAATTACTAAGAAATTTAAAGGTATTGAAGCAGATCGTCTTGTAGCTAAACACCCATTCTATGATCGAGATTCATTAATCATTGTTGGTGACCACGTAACAACTGAAGATGGTACAGGACTTGTTCATACTGCACCGGGTCATGGTGAGGATGACTTTATTGTTGGTCAAAAGTATGACTTAGATGTCCTTTGTCCGGTTGATTATAAGGGTGTCTTTACAGATGAGGCTCCAGGTTTTGAAGGGGTATTCTATGATAAAGCGAATAAGATGGTTACTGATCTATTAGAAGAGAAAGGTGCACTTCTTTCACTAGACTTTATTACGCACTCATATCCACACGATTGGCGAACAAAACAACCAGTTATCTATCGCGCAACACCACAATGGTTCGCTTCGATTAAAGATTTCCGCGAAGAAATTCTAGAGGAAATCGGTAATGTTGAGTGGCTACCTAAGTGGGGAGAAACAAGATTGTATAATATGGTAAGAGATCGTGGTGATTGGGTCATCTCTCGTCAACGTGTTTGGGGTGTGCCGATTCCAGTATTTTATGCTGAGGATCAAACACCGATCATTACGGATGAAACAATTGCTCATGTGGTGAAGCTATTCAGAGAACATGGGTCTAACATTTGGTTTGAATGGGATACAAAAGATTTATTACCAGAAGGATTTACATCAGAACATAGTCCAAATGGTATCTTTACAAAAGAGACAGATATTATGGACGTTTGGTTTGATTCAGGATCTTCACACCAAGGCGTATTAGAAGATCATCCTGAATTAAGACGACCAGCTGATCTTTACTTAGAGGGATCAGATCAATATCGTGGTTGGTTTAACTCTTCAATTTCTACAGCTGTTGCTGTAACTGGGAAAGCACCATATAAGGCTGTATTAAGTCATGGTTTTACTTTAGATGGCCAAGGTCGCAAGATGAGTAAATCGATAGGAAACGTTATCGTTCCAGCTAAAATTATGAAGCAATACGGGGCAGATATTTTACGTCTGTGGGTTGCTTCTGTAGATTATCAAGCAGACGTTCGTGTATCTGATGATATTATCCGTCAAACTACTGAGGGTTATCGTAAAATCAGAAATACATTTAGATTCTTGCTTGGTAATTTAGCAGATTTTGATCCTGAAGTTAATAAAGTTGAGGATCAGCATTTAGATGAGCTAGATCGTTATATGCTTGTTAAGTTACAACAATTGATCTCAAGAGTTCTAAATGCATATGATAATTATGATTTTTCAACTGTATTTAATTTAATTCACCAATTCTGTTCTCAAGAATTGAGCTCATTCTATTTAGACTATGCTAAAGATATTCTTTATATCGAACAGGAAAACAGCCAGCGCCGTCGTGCGATTCAAACGGTTTATTATGAAAATATCGTTACAATTGTTAAATTGATTACACCTATTTTGACACATACAGCAGAAGAGGTTTGGAGCTATATTCCAAATCAAACTGAAAAATATGTTCAATTAACTGATATGCCTAAAGCTAGAGAAATCGAACAAAGTGAAGGCTTGCTAGAAAAGTGGGATCACTTCGTAAATGTACGTGACGACATTCTGAAAGCATTAGAAGAAGCTAGAGCGGATAAAGTGATTGGTAAATCACTAGAAGCAAAAATTCTTTTATTCGGTAAAGAAGATCAAACGAAAAAGCTACTATCAGAGATTGAGCGACTTGATCAGTTATTCATCGTATCTAAGGTTGAACTTTTAGATCAAGCGAATGATCAATTGAAGGATTATGAATATGTTCAAGTTCATGTAGAAAAATATGATCAGGAACGCTGTGAAAGATGCTGGGTTGTTTCTGAGACAGTTGGTCAACATGAGTCACATCCAGATCTATGTGCAAGATGTGCTGACATCGTTGAAACATATTATTAAACAAAATTCAGACAGTTTCGGCTGTCTGAATTTTTTATCGCTAAATCAAATTAGTATAATTAACGATTAGTTGAGTTTTAGTTAATAAATATGCTAAAATTTAGTTATTACATTCAAGTATGGAGGACGTATATGTTGTATTTTCTGATAGCTTTAGTTGTCATTATTATTGACCAAATTACAAAGTGGCTTGTATTAACGAATATGGAGCTTCGAGAAAGCATTACAATTATTGAGAACTTTTTATACATAACATCACATCGTAACCCTGGTGCAGCTTGGGGGATTTTAGCTGGACAGATGACATTCTTTTATATCATCACCGCAATTGTGATTGTTGTGATTGTATATTATATAAGGAAGTATGCTCATGAAAGCCGATTGCTTGGTGTAGGTTTAGGATTAATTTTAGGTGGAGCGATCGGAAACTTTATTGATCGATTAGCTTATCAAGAGGTAGTTGATTTTATTGACGTCTATTTCGGCTCTTATAGCTATCCAATATTTAATCTAGCTGATTCGGCATTAGTGATCGGTGTCATTATGATAGGAATTGTCGTAATTAAAGATGAGTTCGGAAAGGACGCAAGGAAAAAATGACTAAATACACACATGTAGTTGATTTGGAGCAAGCGAATACTAGAATTGATAAACTATTAAGTGATATCATTAACGACACTTCAAGAGCCCAAATCCAAAATTGGATTAAATCAGGGCATGTAACGGTAAATGGTAGTGAAGTTAAAGCTAATTATCGCGTCCAAGAAAATGATCAAGTTGTTTGGGAACTACCGGAGCAAGAAAGTATTAAGATTGAGCCTGAAGCGATTCCACTTGATATTATTTATGAAGATGACGACATATTAATTGTCAATAAACCAAAAGGAATGGTTGTTCACCCATCAGTAGGACATCATTCAGGAACATTAGTTAATGCATTACTACATCATACGAAACAATTAACCACGATAAATGGTGAAGATCGTCCCGGAATAGTTCACCGAATTGATCGCGACACGAGTGGCTTGCTTATTATTGCTAAGACAGATCAAGCATATGAGTCATTGGCACAACAATTAAAGGATCGAGAAGCGCAGCGAACTTATTTAGCATTAGTTCATGGTGCTATTCCACATGAATACGGAACAATCGAGGCACCAATTGGACGAAATCCAAAGGATCGCCAAAGCATGGCTGTAGTGAACAATGGAAAAGAAGCGATTACGTATTTTGAAGTTATCGAAAGAATTAATCAAAAGTATACGCTAATAAAGTGTAGCTTGAAGACAGGTCGAACACATCAGATTAGGGTACACTTAAAATATATTGGTTTCCCAATTGTAGGGGATCCAAAGTACGGTAGAAAGAAGACTTTTCAAGAAGACGGTCAGGCCCTGCATGCTTGTGAGCTAGGGTTTAGACACCCTAAGACAAATGAATGGATGCATTTTGAAGTTGAGCCTCCACAATCTTTTATTAATTATTTAAATAAAGCAAAAGAAAGTTATTGACTTTCCTGCGAAACTCTGAAATAATGTTAATAACAAAATAACCTTTAAGACAGTCCCGTGAGGCTGAGAAGGAACAAGATACGTTATATTTGGATACGTGTATTCAAATCCCTTTTCTCGCGCGGAGAAAAGGGTTTTTTTATGGGTATGGTTATTTTGGAACGTTTTGACGATACTTACGAGTTCGTCAATAGTTAATCATAGGGGGTGTGAGTGATGAAGGAAAAAGCCGTCGTACTTGATCAACCAGCAGTCAATCGTGCTTTAACAAGAATTGCACATGAGATTTTAGAATATCATAAGGGTGTTGATGATGTCGTATTAGTAGGTATCAAGACACGCGGTATACCTTTAGCAGAACGCCTTCAAAGAAAAATAAAACAGATTGAAGGTGTTGATGTACCAATAGGGGAGATAGATATTACGCTATATCGTGATGACTTATCACATGTGAGTGATCAAGCTGAGCCAACTGTCCATACAACTGCTTTCAAGCTGGATATCAATAGAAAGAAAGTCGTTCTTGTTGATGATGTCCTTTATACAGGTCGAACAGTTCGTGCTGCAATGGATGCTTTAGTGGATTTTGGCCGTCCAGCTCAAATTCAGTTAGCAGTATTAATTGACCGTGGTCATAGAGAGTTACCAATTCGAGCTGATTATATTGGCAAAAACATTCCTACTGCTCAATCAGAGATTATAACAGTTCAGCTAGAGGAAACAGATTCAAAAGATTTAGTGAGTATTTTTCAAAGAATTACACATACTTAAATAACCTTTAAAACAAGTCCAGAGAGGCTTGCAAGGTTGTACGGGGGGATATTTGTGTGCTTATCTGCATACAAATATGGGTCTCTTTGCAACCGTGCAAAGAGACTTTTTTATTTGAGAAAATGACTGAGAGGAAGAAAAAAATGAAAAGATTAGATATGGTTATGGACGTAAGGGACGTTCCGAAAAAATCACAGTGGTTTATGTTAAGCTTACAGCACTTATTTGCAATGTTTGGTGCCACTGTACTTGTCCCATTTTTAACTGATTTACCACCAGCGGTTGCATTAATCTCGAGTGGTACAGGAACGCTAGCTTACTTATTAATTACTAAAGGTAAAATACCTGTTTACTTGGGTTCTAGCTTTGCTTTTATCGCACCGTTAGTTACTGCCATTGGAGATTCAGGTGTTCCCGGTGCGATGGTTGGTAGTTTCTTTGCTGGATTAGTTTACGGCGTACTTGCTATTTTAATTATGGGCTTTGGTACGGACTGGTTAATGAAAGTATTACCACCGATCGTTGTTGGTCCAGTAATTGTCGTTATTGGTTTAGGTTTAGCACCAACTGCAATTAATATGGCGATGAATGTTGACGGAAATTATAGTGGTCTACATTTCTCAGTGGCGATGGTAACATTAGTCGTAGCGATTCTTGGTTCATTGTTCTTTAAAGGATTCTTAAGTGTTATTCCTATTTTAGTCGGGATAGTAGTTGGCTATATTTATGCACTTATTGTAGGAGTAGTTGATTACTCAGGTATCGTTGAGAGCTGGAATCAGATTGTCTCAGCTGGTTCAATTGGTGAATTCTTTAGTGCCATCTTTGTCGCACCAAAGTTTGTCATTCCGTTTGTTCACTATTCACCATTTGAGGTATTTAATTGGAGCTTACTTGCTTTAATGGTCCCTGTTGCATTAGTTACGATTGCTGAGCATATTGGTGATCAAATGGTTGTTTCAAACGTTGTAGGTCGTAACTTTATCAAAGATCCTGGTTTACACCGATCAATTCTAGGTGATGGTGTTGCAACGATGATTGCTTCATTCTTAGGTGGACCACCTAATACTACTTACGGTGAAAATATTGGTGTTCTAGCGATTACGAGAATCTTTAGTGTATTTGTCATTGCAGGTGCTGCAGTACTAGCGATTATATTTGGTTTTATTGGCATAGTCTCTGAGGTTATTATGTCAATACCAGAGCCTGTAATGGGTGGGGTTTCGATTCTGTTATTCGGAATTATCGCTTCAAGTGGATTAAGAATGTTAATCGATAATCAAATCAACTTTGCAGAAAACCGTAACTTAATCATCTCTTCAGTTATTTTAGTCATTGGTATCGGTGGTGCAATGGTTAAGTTCTCAATCGGTGAAGTAAATATTGAGATTGCTGGAATGGCTTTAGCTGCAATTGTTGGTGTTGTCTTAAATCTTGTGTTACCAGGCAAAGAAGTAGGTCGTGGTAAAGGTGATATGTTCGAATCAGATGTAGATTCAAAATAATATAAACAGACTAGCTATTAATCAAGCTAGTCTTTTTTATAAAAAAAACTAGCAATAAGTAAAAATTATAACGAGGTGAATTAAAAAAATGAATAACTTTGTCTCTATGAAAACAATGACTCAAGCGGAAATTTTCCATTTAATTAAAAGAACAGATTGGTTTGCAAATAGTAAAGAGAATAATCAATCAACTGCGAAGAAACGATTTGTGTCAAATTTATTTTATGAACCAAGCACGAGAACAAAATTAAGCTTTGAAGTTGCAGAGAAAAGGCTTGGCTTTGAAGTAATCGATTTTCAAGTGGATTTCTCAAGTGCTGTAAAAGGCGAATCTGTTTATGACACGGCGAAGACGATCGCTGCAATTGGAGCAGAGGCAATTGTTATTCGTCACCCAAAAGAGAATGCTGTACAAGAGCTAGCCGAACAGTTAGATATACCAGTTATTAATGCTGGTGATGGTGCAGGGGAGCATCCAACTCAGTCATTATTAGATCTTTACACAATGTATAAGGAGTTTCGTAGTTTTAAAGATTTAAATGTACTCATTGTTGGGGATATCGTTCACAGTCGGGTAGCTCGATCAAATGCTTATGCACTGCGTACATTAGGTGCAAATGTATCGTTCGCAGCAAAACCAGAATGGCAGGATCAGAGCTTAGATTTTCCTTATGTAGATTTAGATGCTGCAATTGAGACAGCAGATGTTGTCATGCTACTCAGAATTCAAACAGAACGTCATCAGGATTCTAGCACTGACGTTAAAGAAAACTACTTGGATAAGTACGGTTTAACTATTGAACGTGAGAAAAGAATGAAAAAGCAAGCGATCATAATGCATCCTGCTCCGGTTAATCGAAACATTGAAATTGCTGATGAACTTGTTGAATGTGATCGTTCAAGAATATTTAAACAAATGGAATACGGTGTCTATGCAAGAATGGCTGTATTAGATCATCTGCTGAATTGGGAGGCGCACCATTATGGGGATAATTATCAAGCAATCTACGCACGGGTTAACTGAATATAATTCAGACACAATAGATATCAGAATTGAAGATGGAAAAATTGTTGCAATTTCAGAAGAGTTAATGATAGAAGAAAATGATCAAGTAATTGACGCAAATGGTCAATTTATTGCTCCTGGTTTTATCGATGTTCATGTTCATTTGCGTGAACCAGGTGGAGAAAAGCAAGAAACCATTCGGACGGGGACAAAAGCAGCGGCAAGAGGTGGTTATACAACCATTTGTGCAATGCCAAATACGAACCCAGTCCCTGATCATAAGGATCATGTCATTGCACTTAAAGAGAAGATTGCCCAAGATGCTATCGTGAATGTTTTGCCATATGGTTCGATTACAAAAGAGTTAAAGGGTAGAGAGCTCGTTAATTTTGCGAGTCTAGTAGATCATGGCGTGTTTGCCTTTACTGATGATGGTGTTGGAATTCAAACAGCCCAGGATATGTTGGCAGCCATGACAAAAGCACAACGACTAAATAAAGCAATTGTTGCGCATTGTGAGGATAATTCATTAATTAACAACGGCTGTGTTCATCAAGGAGAGGTGAGTCAGAGACTAGGAGTCAATGGAATTCCTTCTGTTGCTGAATCGACTCAAATCGCACGCGATGTCTTGCTTGCAGAGGCAACGGGTTGTCACTACCACGTCTGTCACGTGAGCACAAAGGAATCTGTTCGTGTCATTCGTGATGCGAAGCGAGCAGGAATAAAAGTAACGGCAGAGGTGTCACCACATCATCTATTATTAAATGAAACAGATATTAAGACAAAAGATACGAACTTTAAAATGAATCCACCTTTAAGGTCAATCGCTGATCAGGAAGCATTATGGAACGGTTTATTGGATGGCACAATTGATTTTATTGCAACTGATCATGCACCTCACACGGTAGAAGCAAAGGCAAAACCAATTGAATTAGCTCCATTTGGTATCGTCGGTTTAGAGACAGCTTTTGCGTTACTATACACGCATTTAGTCCTTAAAGGAAAATGCACATTAGAGCAATTAATCAAATGGTTAAGCACGAAGCCTGCCGAAGTTTTTCAGTTAAATAAAGGTAGGATCTCTATTGGAGCTGATGCAGATCTAGTCTTACTAGACTTAGATCAGAATTGGACTATTAATCCAGAAGCATTTGTGTCCAAAGGAAAGAATACACCATTTGGTGGTTGGAAGGTTAGTGGAAAACCAGTATTAACGATGGTCGGCGGAAAAATAGTCTATCAACAAATATTAGCCCCTTAAATTTAAAATTTGTTAGAAGGGAAGAGTTCGATGAAACAGTTGAGCGTGCCAATTTTATCAATTGAAAAAATAGCAAAAGCGACATATCAAATAGATATGAGGCTAGAAAAAGACCATTTAGAGAAAATTAAACCAGGTCAATTTATCCATATACGTGTTCATCAAGGTTCAGAATTTATGCTTAGACGCCCTATATCGGTTGCAGATGTCGATTTAAAGCTAAATAAATTATCGGTAATTTTTAAAGTGTTTGGTAGAGGGACAGAACAGCTGACACAGTTAAAAGCGAATGATTTAATTGATCTAATTATTCCATGTGGGAATGGTTATCCAATTGATACGATTAATTATAACCATGCACTGTTAGTTGGTGGCGGAGTCGGAGTCCCACCACTTTATTATTTAGCCAAATCACTCGTTGCAAGAGGTGTCAAGGTCACAACGATTATAGGCTTTCAAACGAAGGAAGAAATTTTTTACCTCGATAAATTTTCGGAACTTGGAGAGGTATTTGTGACTACAAATGATGGTAGTTTTGGGACTCAAGGTTATGTTACGGATATTTTAAAACAAGAAGACTTAAATTTCGATTATTATTTCAGCTGCGGACCAGCCCCGATGTTAAAGGCTGTCAAAAATTATTTACATTATTTCCCGGGCTATATTTCCTTAGAAGAACGTATGGGATGTGGAATTGGAGCCTGCTATGCTTGTGTGGTTAAAACGGAAGATGGTAAAGCACAGAAGAAAATTTGCACGGATGGACCGGTATTTCAAGCAAATGAGGTGATGATCTAATGGACTTATCAGTCAAATTACCTGGATTAAACTTAAAAAATCCAATTATGCCAGCATCGGGATGTTTTAGCTTTGGTAAAGAATATAGTCAGTTCTATGATTTAAGTTTACTAGGTGCTGTGGTGATTAAAGCCGCAACTCTAAATGAACGATTAGGTAATCCTACACCTCGCGTTGCTGAAACCTATTCAGGTATGTTAAATGCCATCGGATTACAAAATCCAGGTGTTGAAACAATTATTGATCAGGAGCTGCCATATTTGAAAGATTATGATGTTCCGGTTATTGCAAATGTGGCTGGTAGTACGGTTGAAGAGTATGAGCAAGTCGCAAAAGCATTTCGCCGAACAGATGCGATTTCAGCAATTGAATTAAATATTTCCTGTCCGAATGTGAAAGAAGGTGGCCTTCAATTTGGGACCAATGCTGATGTTGCCGCTGAAGTTACACGGAAAGTAAAACAAGTGAGTCAAGTACCTGTTTATGTGAAATTAACACCCAATGTAACAAATGTAGTTGAGATCGCTCAGGCTGTTGAACAAGCTGGAGCTGATGGTTTAACAATGATTAATTCACTAACAGGAATGCAAATAGATCTGCAAAACCGTCGTCCACTGCTTGCTAATAAAGTCGGTGGCTTAACTGGTCCTGCAATTAAACCAGTCGCAATTCGGATGGTCTATCAAGTGTATCAAGCTGTTAAAATTCCGATTATCGGTGTTGGTGGTATTATGACGGTTGAGGATGTATTAGAATTTTTATTAGCTGGAGCAAGTGCTGTTCAGGTTGGAACAGCAAATTTTCAAAATCCGATGATCTGTCCGGAACTGATTGAACAACTACCAGCTTGTTTAGCGAAATATGGTTTTACATCAGTTGAAGAAGCGATTGGAAAGGGGCACCCAAGTGAATAAACCGATATATATAGCATTAGATTTTAATGATTGGCAAGAAACAGAGCGCTTTCTAGATTTACATAATTTTAATAATGAGGCTGTAAAAGTAGGAATGGAGCTTTTTTACCGAGAGGGTCCAGATGTTGTTAAACGATTACGCGATCGAGGCCATGAGATTTTCTTAGATATTAAGCTTCACGATATTCCAACAACAATTTATAAGGCAATGAAAAATATTGCGAAGCTCGATATTGCTCTAACAAACGTCCATGGACTTGGTGGTGGTGAAATGATCCGAGCTGCTAAAGAAGGTTTACTTGATGGATCAGACGGAGCTAAAGCGCCAGATTTGTTAGCCGTCACTTTATTGACCTCGATGCATGAAGAGACGCTTCAATCGGAATTAAAAATCAATCATTCAATTGAGGATACAGTCGTTCATTTGGCAAAGCTGTCACAAATAAATGGGGCGGATGGTGTCGTTTGTTCCGCTCATGAAGTCAGAGCATTAAAACAGATTTGTGGCGAAGAATTTTTAGCAGTCACACCAGGGATTCGTTTATTAAGTCACGGTTCAGATGACCAAAAACGAGTAGCGACACCAAAATTAGCTAAGGAATTAGGTGCTGATGCACTTGTGATTGGTCGAAGCATTACTTTAGCAGATGATCCGAAACAAGCTTATAAATTAGCCAAAGAGGAGTGGGAAGCATGAGTCAGCAAGCAGAACAAATTTTATCCGGATTAATTGAAATTAACGCGATTCAAATTAAACCAGACCGCTCATTTACTTGGACATCAGGGATTAAATCACCGATTTATTGTGATAATCGCTTGACCATTTCATATCCTGACTTGCGCAATCAAATTGCTGAAGGGTTTACTGAAGTGATTGCGGAGAAAGAGTTAACAGTTGACGTTGTCGCAGGCTGTGCAACGGCAGGGATTCCACATGCAACATTACTTGCGGATCGTTTAAATAAACCAACTGTCTACGTGCGTGGTAAAGCGAAAGAACATGGACAAGGTAATCAAATAGAAGGCGTGATCAAGCCAGGAGACTCGGTCGTCATTATTGAAGACTTGATTTCAACAGGTGGATCGGTACTTTCAGTTGTGAAAGCCGTTGAAGAAGCTGGAGGGGTTGTTTCAGCAGTTTTAGCAATCTTTAGCTACGGTTTGGAAAAAGCAAGCTATGCATTTAGAGAAGCGGGCGTTCCGTATTATACATTGGCTAACTTTGACCAACTTGCAGAGCTATTGATTAAAAGAAATGAAATTACCGAGCAAGAAGCAAGAAGCTTACTTGAGTGGCGAGCGGAATTAGGTTAAATAGAGTTGTATGAACACCTTCACTAAATATATGAAGGTGTTTTTTTGTTTAAAAATATCGGTATTGCAAATTCGACAAAATTAGATTATTTTCACCGTTGTTTAAATATGCTGTTTTGTTAGTATAAGAGTATAGTAAGATTTTGAGAGGCAGAATAAAAAATACTACGATAAACATAACAGAATTATAGTATTTGTCCATTTGGTTTAATTTTTACGGGAGAATTAAATTTACATCTTTAATAAAATAATTCATCAAATTTCCCCCTCCTCTCTCAACTTGAATTTTAATAAGTTCATTTTAATTAGACAAAGGACAACATTTAACAAAGATTTCAAAGCTTTATTGTACTTTTGTTCTTTTTAGTCATCAATACTCCGTCAGTGCTTCACATTTAGGAGAGTTAGGTTATTGGTCTTCTCCAATTTCACAAAGATATCAATCTTACCGCATAAACGGATATAAAGTTGGAATCGTATACGAAGGTAAAATTGATGTTAATTTATATCGTAATACGATGACGCATGAGCTAGGGCACGCCTTGGCATGGTTTGGCCATTCTGGTAATGCATCAGACATCATGTATAGTGCTCGATCTACAAAAACCACAATTTCGACTAGAGACGGACGTCACTTAAGTCAGATTTATTCATATTAAATCAGGGAGGTTTAGCTATGATGCATAAAAAAAGGTTTATTGTTTTGGCCAGTATAAGTCTTATCGCATTAATTGTTATATTCGTGCCATATGTCGTAGATATAGCCGGAATGATTGAACAAGAAGAATCGTCGGAGGTGGAATCGTCAGAGTCTGTAACTGATCATAGCCATGGGTCAGGTCATGCACAGACATCTGTAGAGTTTAAAACTATCGATGATTATGTCCTCTATTCCGATGTGATCATCACCGGTCATGTAGTAGATATTTCATCTTATAATAGTGGGACTGATGAGGTCGTTGTGGAAGTAGTCGATCAATTAAAAGGAAATTCAGATACGTATATAAATGTTTATACTTTTAGTGGGGATCTGAGGGAAGGACAGCACTATTTAATGTTTTTATCAAAATCTGATAATAAGCTTTTTCCTGCTCCAATTCATGCCTTAGTAGGGGAGCCTAATTTATTTATTATAGAAGATAATAAAGTCTTACACAGCAATCGCAATTTAGAAAGCAATCTGGACCTTTCAAAACTTAAAAAAGCAATCGTTCAATCTGAATTTATTGATGCACCACACCCGCTTCGTGAACCAACGTTAGAAAAGAGAATAAATATTGCAGTAGAGAATCCAACAATTGATGTTTTATTGGAGCAATCAGATTTTGTCGTATATTTACGCGTTGATGATATCATTGAAGAACATCGATATTTTAACGCATTAGAGGCAAACATTTTAAACCAAGTAAATATAAATGATGATGTTACTTTCAAACTTGAAAAAGACACATACTTGTATTTACCAGGTGATGTTAAAGAGGGTGAAAAATACCTCGTTTTTTACCAACTTGTTGAAGGCTCTTTTGATTTGACGTCAAGAGAAGGTAGTGTCATTAGTGAAAAGGATGCAGCATTTGATGAGGTAGCAAAACAACTAAATATCACAAAATAACAAACTATTAAATCTGCATTTTAGTTAATTTAATTGAATTTACTAACATGTTTATTATAGGCTTGGTAAATATTTTTCATGTGCATATTAAAGAAATGCTAAATTTACAGTTTGCTATCTTGCTTTGCTTATTGAAGTTAATAATTTAATTATTTATGGGAAACTAATGAATAATTATGTAAATAATTCTACGGTAAAATTTATTAAATACACTATATTATCACTGCTTTCTTTAACTGAGTAGATAGGTTTTTTCTTTAACAAACTTATTATGTCAAATCAATAAAATAGAGAGGAGGTACCTCAATGAGAAAATTATGCTATATCATTTTATTTTCTATCTTCTTGTTATCAATCATGATAACAAGTAAGACAGTTTCCGCTAGAAGTTGGGTTGAATTAGAGCCACAAGAAGTATTAGATAGAGCGGAAGTAATTGTTACAGGTAAATACGATTTTACAGGTGAGCCAAAGCTCGGTGAATCTTCATTTATTGGTTATGAATTCAATGTTAATAATGTTTACAGAGGAGATATTTCTGATCAAACAATTATAGTGGGAATAGACCAAAATGATTCAGGTTGGGCCGAGGGATTTCAAAGTGAAGGTGGAGAATTTCTCTTATTTTTAGAAAGTAGTGAAGAAGTTGAGTTCCTAGTACCAGTTGATGGTCCAAATGGTATGGTTGAACTTTCCAATGGAAAGGTTAATGCAATAAGTGAAGAAAAAAGTGAATTTTACAATGATTTTTTAATAGCACATTCAGAAAAAACAACTGAAAATGATAGCAATAGTCAGATTAATATATCTCATGTTGTTTTATCTGTGAGTGTGGGTATTTTAATTGGTGTGGCAGCAACATCTCTCTTTTATCGCTATAAAGGAAAGAAATAATACTTACTTGCAATATTTGAATAATAACTTTCTAAGCATCAACAGGTAGCTGCATAATTGTTGTAATTGGCACATTTCAAATTTATACTCACTTCAAAATGTGATAAAAAAAGCCTGAAGCGGATAATATCTGCTTTAGGCTTTGTTTTTTCAGTAATGGATTTATTGTTTCAACAGATCAATTATCTTTCGATCTGGTGTAACAAATAAAGTCTTCTGCTGATCATAAATCACATAACCAGGCTTTGCGCCATTTGGTTTTCGGACATGACGGACTTCGGTATAATCAACAGGTACACTTGACGATGCACTCGCTTTTGAAAACAGTGCAGCTAGTTGTGCAGCCTCCAGTAAAGTCGCTTCACTTGGTGAATGAGAACGAATGAGAACGTGTGATCCAGGAATATCCTTAGCGTGGAGCCAGATATCCTTTGCGTGTGCCATTTTTGTTGTTAAATAATCATTTTGCTTATTATTACGGCCAACATAAATTGTAGTTCCATCTGTCGCAACAAATTTTTCTGGACTAGGTTTAGTTGCTTTCTGCTTTTGCTTGTTGGCTTTTCGCTTCTCTTTTAAATAACCTTCCTCACGTAGCTCAGCTCTGATTTCTTCAATATCATCAAGTCGTGCAGTCTCTAGTTGTTGCAGTAATCGTTCAAAATAATCGATTTCTAGCTTAGCTCTTTGAATTTCTTTCGCTAACTTACTCTTAGATGTCTTTAATTTTTGATATGTTTTAAAAAAGTTCTGTGCATTTTCACTTGGTGTTTTATTAGGATTGAGTTCAATGATTATTTCAGCCTGATTTGGATCATAATAATCAACGACAGTAACTTGATGATCACCTTTTTTCACTAAATGCAAATGAGCTGTTAATAATTCGCCTTGTTTTTGGTAAAAATCAGCTCTTTCAGCTTTTCTTAAACTTTGTTCTTGTTTTTTTATTTTACGAATATTTTTATCTAACTCATTTTTAATCAGCCTAGTTAAGTCACCTACTTGTTGTTTAACTCGATCTCGTTCAGCTTTATCTGCGTAAAAATAATCAAGTAGTTCACTAACTTGTTTAAAGTACTGTTTGTTACCTTTAAATTGAGTTAATTCCATTACGTGAAAATCTTCTTTATTAGCTGAATAAAGTACTGGTGAAAATTCTTTGTTTTTAGTTTTATTAATTAGCTTGATAAATTGATTAACAATAGCTTGGATTGAACGATCATCAGCACGCAAAACAACTTCTTCAGCAATTAAAGGGGAAATCCCCATAAAGTGTTGAACCAAGGTCTTAGCTGACATATCCTCAGCTTCATTTAATATCGATTCAATTTTAGCTTGATCTAAATTAAACGGATTTTCTTTGTTTTGACTTGGTGGGTAAATATAGCTGTGACCAGGTAAGACTGTTCGATAGCGACTTTGATAAGGAGATATGTGTTTAATACTATCGATAATATGCCCCTTATCTTCATTAAGCAAGATTATATTACTATGCTTACCCATGATTTCGATGATTAATTTTTTGTTTTCTTGATCACCAATTTCATTAACTCCGCTAAAATTTATTTCAATAATTCGTTCATTTTCGTATTGGTTAATATCTTCAATAAAATTGCCAATTAAATATTTTCTTAAAACCATACAAAACATTGGTGGCTGTGTTGGGTTTTGAAGTTTAGTCTCTGTTAAGTGAATTCGAGCATAACTAGAATGTGCCGACAACAATAAATGATGATTTATTCGATTATTTCTAATTTGAAAGATTAATTCTGTACTTGTTGGTTGATAGATTTTTAGAATTCGACCTCCGAGTAGTAGTTGCTTTAATTCGTTCGTTACTGCATTTGTTACTATACCGTCAAATGCCATGATTATCACCTCATTTCTGATATTATAGCATGATTTGAATCGGACATGCATAAAATCATACGAACGTATAGTATTGGGGGGATGCAGGTGAACTGGTATGAAATGACTGTTAATGAAACGATTAAGCGACTAGGAAGTCAGGCTGAAACTGGACTATCCTCATCAACAGCAGAAAAACGATTAAAAAAATACGGTAAGAATCAATTAACCGAAGCAAAGCCACCATTAGGGATTGCACTCTTTTTTAAGCAATTTAAGGATTTTATGGTCATTATTTTATTAATTGCAACTTTTATAGCAGCTTATTTAGGAGAAGCTGTTGATGCGATTGTGATTGTAGTGATTGTCTTGATTAATAGTGTGCTTGGCTACCTTCAAGAAAATCGAGCAGAAAAATCACTTGCAAAGCTTAAACAGATGGCAAATCCTGTTGCGCATGTAAAACGTGATGGGCAGTGGGTCTTGATTCCGTCTTCTGAAGTTGTCATAGGGGATATCGTTCGCTTGAAAAGTGGCGACCGGGTTGTTGCAGATTTAAGGATTATCACAAGTACGCAATTATCAATTGAAGAATCAGCCATCACTGGTGAAACATTACCGATTCCGAAAGTAAGTCAAGCGATTAAGCAACAGCAATTAAATATTGGTGATCAAATAAATATGGCCTTTATGAGCTCGCTCGTAACTTCTGGTCACGGAATCGGGGTTGTTGTCGCAACGGGAATGGATACTGTCGTTGGACAGATAGCTGATTTAATTGTACAAGCACCAACTCAAAAGACTCCGTTAGAAAAGCGACTTCAAAATCTAGGGAAAATTCTTATCTTTGTTTCAATATTACTCACATCATTAGTTGTGGCTGCAGGTATTTGGCAAGGGCAGCCTGTTTATCAAATGTTTTTATCAGGAATTTCATTAGCTGTTGCGGTTATTCCTGAAGGGTTACCTGCAATTGTAACGGTTGTATTATCTCTCGGTGTACAACGCATGATTAAGCGAAAGGCTATTGTTCGTAAATTAAGTGCTGTCGAAACATTAGGTAGTACTTCTGTTATTTGTTCAGATAAAACAGGAACTTTAACTGAGAACAGAATGACAGTAGTTGAAATATATCTTAATCAACGGCTTTTTCAAGTTAGTGGAGGATATAGTTTTACTGGCGATATAACAGGTGCGCGCAATCAAGCTGAAGATAAGATGTTAAATCGCTTCTTAAGATACGGCTCAATTTGTGGCGATGCTGAACTGTTAGAGCAGAATGGTGAAATATCTATTCAAGGGGATCCAACAGATGTTGCAATTATGATGGCAGCAGCAAAAAAATCTACTTCAATAATTGAGAGACAACAAGTTACTAAAATTACTGAATTTCCGTTTGATTCAAATCGTAAAAGAATGTCTGTCGTGATTAATGATGGAAATCAATATTATTCAATTGTTAAAGGGGCTCCAGATATCTTATTAAGCCGTTCCGATCGGATAGAGGAAAATGGGCGAATATTAAGAATGGATCAAGTAAGACGAGCGAAAATTGAACAGGTTTTAAATTCAATGGCAAGTAAAGCTTATCGAACAATTGCGCTTTGTATTAAGCCGCTTCCACATGGCAATCAAATTAAAGCAGAACATGCTGAAAATGATTTAGTCTTTATCGGACTAATCGCTATGGTAGATCCTCCTAGACCGGAAGCAAAAAAAGCAATTGAACAATGTAAAAAAGCAGGAATCAAAACAGTGATGATTACAGGCGATCACGCTGGGACTGCACATGCGATTGCAAAGGAGTTAAATATACTGCCTCAACATGGACAAGTTATAACAGGTAGTCAATTAGATCAAATGACAGATCAAGAGTTAATTGATCAAGTCGATCAAATCTATGTCTTTGCTCGAGTTACGCCTAAAGATAAGCTTAGAATTGTCAAAGCATTACAAGCAAATGGGCATGTTGTTGCTATGACAGGTGATGGAGTCAATGATGCCCCAGCGCTAAAAAATAGCGATATCGGGGTCAGTATGGGTAAAACCGGTACGGATGTAGCTAAAGAAGCGTCAGATCTTATTCTATTAGATGATAATTTTGCTACGGTTGTTAGTGCGGTTGAAGAGGGACGACATATCTATGAAAATATTCGTAAATTTATTCGTTATTTACTTGCTTCTAATGTTGGAGAAATATTGGTTATGTTATTTGCAATAATACTAGGCTATCCACTTCCATTATTACCTGTCCAAATTTTATGGATCAATCTTGTTACAGATGGATTGCCGGCATTAGCGTTAGGTATGGATTCTGCTGAAAGTAATTTAATGGAACAACCACCTCGACCAATTAATGAAGGGATTTTTGCCCGGGGGTTAGGTTTTAAAATTATATCTCGTGGTTTACTAATTGGTAGTGTGAGTTTTCTAGCATTTATTCTCGCTTACCAAAATGGTGCGCAATCACTGGAATACGCACGAACTGTTGCTTTTATGACGCTAGTAACGTCACAATTAATTCACGTATTTGATTGCAGAAATGAAAAATCAATTTTTGATCGTCATCCTTTCGGTAATCGATATCTGATTGTTGCGGTGTTATCGTCCTTTGCACTAATGATTCCTGTAACATATGTAGCGATGTTTCAAGCGGTGTTTTACACTGTTGCTCTATCATTAAGAGATTGGATGACAATTATTTTACTAAGCTCAATCCCTACGATAGTTTTTGGTTTTACAAAACGATGAAAAATTGTGTATACTAATATATAAAGTAAGGATAGTTGCCAACTATCCTTTTTTTGCGGTTTACTTTATTTCATTAAAATATTTTATAAGGATGTGAGTATATGGTACATAGTATGACAGGTTATGCTCAAATTGAAAGCTGGTACAATCAGACGAAAGTTTCTTTAGAAATAAAAACAGTTAATCATCGTTTTTTAGATATATCACTCAATATTCCACATTTACTCAATCCTTATGAAGACAAATTAAAATCAGTTATTCGTTCATTTTTCCATCGTGGTCGTATTGATTTGTATTTATCAATAGAAGGTAATGATGTCAACCAACAGAAAATCGAGGCAAACTGGGAGCTGATAAATCAATATAACGAAATTATTCATCAGATTCAAGATCAGTATCCTCAGACATCTGATCAATTGCTACGTGGCTTACCAGCATTTTCAGATCTATTACAAGTGACTGAAATAGCTGACGCTAGCGATGATTTCTTAAACTTTATTTTAGAGCTGCTCCAATCTGCTTGTCAGTCAGTAAACGAGATGCGACAAATAGAAGGAAAACGATTAGCCCAAGATATTCATGAACGTGTATACACAATATATTCACTCGTTCAGAAGCTAACTAATCAACGCGAGATAGCTAAAGATCAGCATTATCAACGAATGGTCGATCGATTAAATGAACTGTTAACCAAGAATAATCTCACTCAAGATGATCGCTTTTATCATGAACTTGCGATCTTAGCTGAAAAAGGTGATATCTCTGAGGAAATTACACGGATTCATAGTCATTTAAAACAAATCGAGTTATTATTAGACCAACAAGGGGAAATTGGTCGGAAAATGGACTTCATTACTCAAGAATTGATTCGGGAATCAAATACAATTGGTTCTAAGGCAAATGATCCATTGATTAGCGAATACATAGTTGAATTAAAGGCAACGGTTGAAAAAATTAAAGAACAAGTTCAAAATATTGAATAACCGTTTTAAAAATCATTCGTTTATACTATAATAATGAAAATGAGATTAAATCGCGAGGTGTTTGGATAAACAACTATTACTCATTTAAAATGAGGAGGAAGCTCGATTGAATTTAAAATTTATCAATATCGGTTTCGGTAATGTTGTTTCTGCCAATCGTATAATTACGATCGTATCACCAGAATCAGCTCCGATTAAACGGATTATTTCAGTAGCGAGAGATAATAATAAATTAGTTGATGCTACTTATGGTAGACGGACGCGCGCAGTCATTTTAACAGATAGTGATCATATCATTCTATCTGCAGTACAACCTGAAACGGTTGGACAACGTGTCTTAACATATGAAGAAGAGCTGGAAGAGTAAAGATAGCTTAAAAGGATAATGCGAAGTAGGAGGAATTGCGCGTTGATAGAACAGAAAGGAATTTTATTTATTTTATCAGGCCCCTCAGGTGTAGGGAAAGGGACTGTAAGGAAAGCCCTATTTGAAAAGGATACGAGTTTACAATACTCAATATCTATGACAACACGTGATAAAAGACCAGGTGAAGTAGAAGGCGTTGACTATTTTTATCGAACTAAAGAAGAATTTGAAGAAATGATAAATAAAGGTCAGTTGCTAGAATACGCTAAGTATGTTAATAATTATTATGGCACACCTCGTCAATATGTCGAAGAAACACTTGAACAAGGTAAGGATGTATTTTTAGAAATTGAAGTTCAAGGAGCACTACAAGTAAGAGAAAATTTCCCTGAAGGTGTGTTTATTTTCTTATGTCCACCTAGTTTGGATGAATTAAAGAATCGAATTATTAATCGAGGCACTGAGACTGAACAATCAGTGATGAATCGTTTAAGAGCAGCGAAGGATGAAATTGAGCTTATGGATGCATATGACTACGTTGTGGTAAACGATTATATTGACAATGCTGTTGATAAAATCCAGGCTATTGTAGCAAGCGAGCATTGCAAACGCGAGCGAGTGGCAAGTGAATATAAAAAATTGTTGGAGGTGACCCAATTATAATGTTAGAACCATCAATTGATCAGTTACAAACAAAAATTAATTCTAAATATACATTGGTTACTTTATCTGCTAAAAGAGCACGTCAAATTAAAGACCATAATATTTTACAAATTGAAGATCCAAAATCAAAAAAACCTGTTGGTATTGCTTTAGAAGAAATTTACGCAGATAAATTAACACATATCCCAGCTGAGATGAATAAGAGACAGTGAGAGACTCGTCTAAAAATGAACCCCTCGTTTGCCATTTGACAGACGAGGGGTAAATTTATCTATTTATAAGTATGATCACTTCATTATATTTAGCAAAGGATGCGATCAAATGTTAACAAATAAAAAAATTGTATTAGGTGTAACTGGTGGTATTGCTGCATATAAAGCAATTGCCTTAACAAGTAAACTAACCCAAGCTGGGGCAACTGTAAAAGTAATTTTAACAGCAGGCGCTCAAGAGTTTGTTACACCACTCTCATTTCAAGCTATTTCTAGACAACCAGTCTTTGTTGATACGTTTAAAGAACTAGATCCAGGAAAGATCCAACATATTGACTTAGCTGATTGGGCAGATTTATTTATTATTGCACCTGCAACTGCAAATATTATTGGTAAATACGCAAACGGGATTGCAGATGATATGCTATCAACGACATTATTAGCAACGAAAGCGCCAGTATATATCGCACCTGCCATGAATGTTGATATGTATCACCATCCAGCAGTACAAGAAAATATGTCTGTACTAAGTAAGCGTGGTGTAGATTTTATCGATCCTAATGATGGTTTTTTAGCATGTGGCTACACAGGAAAAGGTCGACTTGCAGAGCCTGAGGAAATCGTTGCTTACCTTAATAAGAAAGTCGCTGAAAAACAAGTGCTAGCAGGTAAAAAGATCTTAGTTACTGCTGGGCCAACACAAGAACGAATCGATCCTGTTAGATACTTAACAAATTATTCATCCGGGAAAATGGGTTATGCAATAGCTGAAGCTGCGGCACAAATGGGTGCGGAAGTAACGCTAATTTCAGGTCCTGTTAGTTTAGCTACACCAAATCGTGTTAAGCGAATTGATGTTGAGTCTACAAAGGATATGTACCAGGCAGTTATGGATCATTTCCCGAGTCAAGATATTGTTATAAAATCAGCTGCTGTAGCAGATTATCGCCCAACAATTCAGGCTAATGAAAAAATTAAAAAACAATCTGAACAAATGACGATTGCATTAGAGAAAACTGAGGATATCTTAAAAACGTTAGGTCAGAAAAAAACGTCTCAATTTTTAGTTGGTTTTGCTGCTGAGACGACAAATGTTAGACAATATGGTAAGAAAAAACTAGTCGAAAAAAATCTTGATGCCATTGTAATTAATGATGTATCAAAACAAGGAATTGGCTTTGGTTCTGATGATAATGAAGTGCTGATTTTAATTAACGACGGTAGTGAAATTCAGATTAATAAGACAAGTAAGGTAGCCATCGCAAGACAACTATTAACGGAAATTTCTCATCGATTAGAGGGCGAGAAGCAGTGAAAATTGCTAAAGTAGTTGTTGATATTCCTGCATCACAGATTAACAGGATTTTTGATTATTCGATTCCTGATCATATGCAGGCTTTAATCGAGGTTGGCATGCGTGTTATCGTACCATTTGGTTCTCGAACTATTATGGGCTACGTCTTAGAACTAACTGATCACTCAGATGTTAAAACGCTAAAACCAATTCAAAGTTTAATGGACTTTGTGCCGATTTTAACAGAAGAGCTGGTTGAATTAGGTAAATGGTTAGCGAAAGATACGATGAGCTTTTATATCTCAGCATTTCAAGCGATGCTACCACAAGCGTTAAAAGCAGAATATCATAAGTTAATCCATCGACTAACAACCGCGCCCCTATCAGATTCATTGGAACAAGTCTTTGCTGGTCGTGATTATATTGACTTTAGTGAAGTTGAAGCTAGCTCTGTTCCCCTTTCAGAGCTTAAACAATTATTAAATGATGGAGATATTGAAATTATCTACTCAGTTAAGCGGCGAGATGCGATTAAGAAGCAGACATTTGTAAAAAAGATTTGTACGAGTGCTCAATTAGATGAATACGCTGCAGGACTATCAAATCAAGCAAAAAAACGAAAACTATTAGTTGAGTTTTTACACGAATTAAATCAACCGATGCTATTAAATACATTTTTAAAGAAAATGCAAACAACTAGACAAACAATCAAACCTTTAATTGAGCATCAGTTGATTGAGCTTGTTGAAGAAGAGGTATATCGCGAGCCATATGATGATACTCAAATTGAGCGGACTCAACCCCTTCAATTGAAAGAGCAACAATTAAATGCATTATTAGCGATTAATCAAGCATTTGATCAAAGAAACCATGAAGTATTCGTCCTGCACGGTGTAACAGGGAGTGGGAAAACCGAGGTATATTTACAAGCAATTGATCATGTTATGAAGCAAGGGAAAGAAGCGATTGTACTTGTACCAGAGATTTCACTCACCCCGCAGATGGTAAACCGATTTAAAGGTCGTTTTGGCAAAGATGTAGCGGTGATGCATAGTGCATTATCAAAGGGTGAGCGGTTTGATGAGTGGAGAAAGGTTCATCGTAAAGAAGTTAAAGTTGTTGTCGGAGCTAGATCAGCCATCTTCGCACCGTTTGAGAATCTTGGATTAATTATCATTGATGAAGAGCATGAGGCTAGCTATAAACAAGAAGATCATCCTCGCTATCACGCAAAAGATGTTGCGATTAAGCGTGCTAAGTATCATCAATGTCCAGTTATTTTAGGAAGTGCAACACCTACGTTGGAAACATATGCACGGGCAAAAAAAGGGGTCTACCAACTCTTGGAGATGCCTGATCGATCAAATTTAAGTGCCATGCCACAAGTAGAGGTTGTCGATATGCGAGAAGAGCTTCATTCAGGAAATCGGACGATGTTCTCAACGAAACTAATTGAGGGCATCAAAGAACGTCTTGATAAAAATGAACAAATCGTCTTATTTTTAAATCGGCGCGGTTATTCAACCTTTGTTATGTGTCGTGATTGTGGTCAAGTGATTGAATGTCCGCA
The DNA here is from genome assembly GCF_000307165.1 of Amphibacillus xylanus NBRC 15112. Taxonomy (NCBI): domain Bacteria; kingdom Bacillati; phylum Bacillota; class Bacilli; order Caryophanales; family Bacillaceae; genus Amphibacillus; species Amphibacillus xylanus. The sequence continues at coordinate 1,587,972 of NC_018704.1, read as the reverse complement.
CTGTGATATATCCTTAACCTATCATCAAAAGCAAAATCGTTTGAAATGTCATTATTGTGATTACTATGAACAAGTTCCACATCAATGTCCTAGCTGTGAAAGCGATACGATCCGCTATTTTGGTACTGGTACACAAAAGGTTGAAGAGTCACTAAATAAATTAATTCCTGAAGCGCGAATTATTCGAATGGATGTTGATACAACAACTAAGAAAGGTTCTCATGAAATGCTACTGACAAAATTTGCTAAGAAACAGGCAGATATCTTACTAGGTACGCAGATGATTGCAAAAGGTTTAGATTTCCCTGATGTTACGTTAGTTGGTGTATTAGCTGCTGACAGTTTATTTAACTTACCTGACTTTAGAGCATCAGAGCGAACATTTCAATTAATTACTCAAGTAAGCGGAAGAGCTGGACGTCATCATTTAGCTGGTGAAGTCATCGTTCAGTCATACACGCCTGAACATTATAGTATTGAGTATGCTAAAAACTACGACTATCAAGGCTTCTTTGCAAAGGAAATGGCGATTCGCAAGGCTTTTCAGTATCCACCGTACTTTTACTTAACATTAATCACAGTTTCACATCCTAATCGATACCAGGCAGAAGAAGTCACTCGGACGATTAGTCAGCTATTATACAAGCATTTGTCAAAGCAAGCAAAGATCCTTGGTCCTACACCTTCACCGATCGAACGGATTAAGAATCGCTATCGCTTTCAATGCATGATAAAATATAAATACGAACCTTATCAGCGTAATGTACTTGCGCGAATCTTACAATATTATGAAGATATGATGCGCAAGGAAGATCTTATGATTCAAATTGATCTTCAACCGTATCAATTAATGTAGAAAGAGGTTTTTTGATGAAGAAAATAGTTTTTATGGGAACACCAGATTTTTCTGTTCCAGTTTTGCAAAGTATTATTAGTGAAGGTTATGAAGTGGTATTAGTCGTTACCCAACCAGACCGACCAAAAGGAAGAAAGCGAATTTTATCAGCTCCTCCAGTAAAAGAAGAGGCGATAAAACATAATATACCTGTATTCCAACCAGAAAAGATCCGCCAATCATATCAAGAAATATTAGATTATCAACCAGACCTAATTGTTACGGCAGCATTTGGTCAAATTTTGCCTAAAGAATTATTAGATGCACCTAAATATGGCTGTATTAATGTCCATGCATCATTGTTACCAGAGTTAAGAGGTGGTGCACCGATTCATTATGCAATCATGCAAGGGAAGAAAGAAACAGGTATTTCTATTATGTATATGGTTGAGGCATTAGATGCTGGTGCGGTTTTATCTCAAGTTTCAGTACCAATAGATGTCAAAGATCATGTCGGTAGTCTACATGATAAACTTTCAGAAGCAGGTGCGAAATTATTAATTGAGACTTTGCCAAAGCTATTTGATCAGTCAATTGAAGCAGTTGAGCAAGACGACGAGCTCGCTACTTACGCACCTAACATAAAGCGTGAGGAAGAAATGCTCGATTGGACAAGGTCAGCAGAGGAATTATACAATCATGTCCGAGGTCTGCATCCATGGCCAGTTGCAAGCACAACGTTAGACGATAAAAATCTAAAGGTTTGGTGGGCAGAACCAGGTGAAGACAAAGCGCCAAGCGACAGTCAGCCAGGAGAAATTATTGCCATTGAAAATGGTACAATTGACGTCGCATGTGGAAACGGGGATATTCTGAAATTAGTCGATATTCAATTAGCAGGAAATCGACGTATGTTAGTTAAAGACTTTTTAAATGGTAATACTGATGTATTTAAGATTGGACAAAGATTGGGGTTAGCAAATGAGTAAATTTCAATTACGGACAAAAACATTAGATGTACTAGTAAAAATAGGAGATAGTGGTGCATTTAGTCACCTAACGATTGATCAGACAATTGAAAAAATGGATTGGGCACACAAAGATCAAGCACTATTTACAGAACTTGTTTATGGTACCCTTCAGCGTAAACTGACTTTAGACTATTTTCTAAATCATTTTGTCGATCCGAATAAAAAGGTAGAAAAATGGGTGAAGTGGTTACTATATTTATCTTTTTACCAAATGCACTATTTAGATAAAATTCCAGATCATGCAATTATTCATGAGGCTGTTGAGATTGCTAAGCAAAAAGGCCATCAAGGTATTGCTAAATTTGTCAATGGTGTCTTAAGAGAAGCACAGCGTCAAGGTTTTCCATTATTTGATACAATCAAGGACCCAATTGAACGTCTGTCAATCGAGACAAGCCACCCTTATTGGCTCGTTGAACGATGGATTGACTCATACGGTGAAGAACAAACTGAAGCCATGTGTAAAGCTAACTTAGAAACTAAACCGATTAGTGTTAGAGTTAATTCACTTAAACTAACAAGAGATGAGGCGATTGAGCAATTAACTCATGATGGATTCGAGGTTAAAGCGTCTCTATTCTCAAATCAAGGAATCATTATTGAAAAGGGACATATTCTTGATCATCCATTATTTAAGTCTGGTTCATTGACAATCCAAGATCAAAGTTCAATGCTTGTCGTTGAAATGTTGGATATTAAACAAGATCAGATTGTTCTAGATGCATGTAGTGCACCTGGTGGTAAAGCTACACATATCGGAGAGAAATTAAACAATACGGGAAGAGTTTATGCATACGATCTCCACCAGAAAAAAGTTAATCTCGTTAAAAGAAAAGCAGAACAACTAGGACTAATTAATATTAGTACAGCTGCAATCGATGGGCGACAACTAAACCAAAAATACGAACCAGAAACTTTCGATCGAATTTTAGTTGATGCACCATGCTCTGGTTTTGGTGTAATTAGAACAAAACCAGATATTAAATATGCAAAAACAGCTAAAGATGTTGATAATCTAGCACATGTACAATATGAATTATTAGAAAAAATTGCCCCATTACTCAAAAAGAATGGTAAACTTTTATATAGTACATGTACGGTTGATCCGACAGAAAATGAAGTCGTTGTCACGGAGTTTCTCATTAACAATCAAAGGTATGAGGTTGACCCTGATTTCTTTAAAGAGCTACCTGAATTTTTAAATAAGGAAATTGAACATTTACAGGTTGGAATTCAAATTTTCCCTAATGAATTCAATTCCGATGGCTTCTTCCTAACACGAATTAGAAGAAAGCAAGATGAGGATTAGTTCTGTTACATGATTAACTTTAGTTAAGGTAAAGAGGTGAGTCACCGTATGGAGCAGTTTTTTATTACGGATCGAGGTAAAGTTAGAAAACAAAATGAGGATGCTGTTGGTTTATTTGAGAATCAAGCAAATCAGACTCTAGCTATCGTCGCAGATGGAATGGGTGGTCATAGAGCTGGAGATGTAGCTAGCGAAATTGTATGCTCATTCTTTAGAGATGAGTGGAAGGACACGCCTGAAATCACAACACCAAATGAAGCGGAAGAATGGCTTGATGATCGAATCCGATTAGCTAATCAAAAGGTTTATCAATATGCGCAAGAAAATATTGACTGTCAAGGTATGGGGACTACTGTTGTTGTAGCAATCCTTTTAGATCAACATATTTCAATTGCGCATATCGGTGATAGTAGATGTTATTTGTATAGTGATAAGTTAACTCAAATTACAGAAGATCATTCTCTTGTTAATGAGCTGGTGCGGACTGGTGAAATAACAAAAAGTGAAGCGAATGTTCATCCACGCAAGAATGTGCTGATGAAGGCATTGGGAACTGATGGATCTATTGCACCGGATGTATTTTCGATTGAATGGCAATCGGGTGATCGATTTCTAATGTGTAGTGATGGTTTATCTGATAAACTATCAGATTTGGACATCGAAGAATACTTAGCGGATGATTTATCAGTTAAGGAAACTGCTGAAAAATTGGTTAATCGCGCCAATGAATTAGGTGGAGAAGATAATATTACTGTTTTATTAATTGAATTTAATCATGGAGAGGAGGCTGATTCCTCTTGTTAGAAGGACGCTTATTAAATGAAAGATATGTGGTGAAGAAATTAATTGGTGGCGGTGGCATGGCGAATGTTTATCTTGGATTTGATAACATTCTTGAACGTGAAGTTGCCATTAAAGTGCTACGACTTGAATATTCGAATGATGATGAATTTATCACTCGATTCCACCGTGAAGCACAATCTGCTACAAGCTTATCGCATCCAAACATCGTTAATATTTATGATGTCGGTGAAGAAGATGATATTTATTATATGGTCATGGAGTATGTCGATGGCTTAACGTTAAAGGAATATATTCAACGATATGGGCCAGTCTCAGTAGATGAAGCAGTTGATATTATGCTACAGATGACATCTGCAATTGAGCATGCCCATTCAAATCATATTGTACATCGTGATATTAAACCGCAAAATATTTTAATAGACCGTAATCGAACAGTAAAGGTAACGGATTTTGGTATCGCTCTAGCATTAACCGCAACCTCGTTAACCCAAACGAATTCAGTATTAGGTTCGGTACATTATTTATCGCCGGAACAAGCGAGAGGTGGAACTGCAAATCGCAAGTCTGACATATATTCATTAGGTATTGTCATGTATGAATTATTAACAGGTAGAATCCCATTCAATGGGCAGTCAGCTGTATCAATTGCATTGAAGCATCTTGAATCACCAATACCGTCAATGCGTAAGTGGGATCCATTAATTCCACAAAGCTTAGAGAATATTGTCCTAAAGGCAACAAATAAAGATCCATTTCAACGTTATCAACGCGTAACTGATTTTGAAAAAGATCTTGAAACAGCATTAGATCCAGATCGAATTAATGAGTCGCCATATTATCCGCCAGTAGAACCTGGTGATGAGACGAAGGCGATACCGGTTATAAAAAATGATCAATTAACTGGCCAGCATACGAACGTTTCAGATCACGTGAATCAAGAGACGACAAGGCCAATTAATTTTAGTCAAGCTAATAGTGAACAAGAGCCAAACAAAAAGAAAATGTCCAAAAAGAAAAAGGCTGTCATCTGGTTAACGAGTATATTTGCTTTCATATTTGGCACGATATTAGTTGCGTTATTTGTTTTACCAACATTACTTAAACCAGATGAAATCGTATTAGAAGATTATACTGGAATGCATGTCGATGAAGTAATCGAAGCATTGGAAGAACTTAACCTTGAGTATGAAATTGAAGATATTTATTCAGAAGAGATTGAAGCAGATCATGTTGAAAGTACCGATCCTGAAGCGGGAGAGGTAGTTGAAGAAGGAGCTGTTATTACTCTGTTCGTGAGTCAAGGTATTGAGCCAATTATTTTTGAGGATTATGTTGGTCAATCATTTAATCAAGTAGAGCGACTATTGATTCAAAAAGGCTTTAATCCAGAAAACATTAAACGAGTAGATACTCATTCTTCAGAATTTGCAGAAGGCCAAATTGTTAGCCAACAGCCTTTACCAGATAGTGAAGTTATCCCATCAGAAACTTTCATTATCTTTGAAGTAAGTATTGGTAAAGAAAAGGTTGTACTTGAAGATCTTACAAATATGACTGTCCAAGCTGCAACGAAGTATTTAGAAGATAAAGATTTAATTGCAAGCATAACGGAAGAACATTCGAGCACAGTTAAAGAAGGGTTGGTCATTCGTCATTCTCCACAAGCTGGGGATGAGATAGAGCCTGGCTCATTTGTCAATCTAGTTGTATCACTTGGTGAAGAAGAACTGTCACCAATTACTCATACATTGACAATTACTGTTCCATATACAGGTGATCAGGGTCAACCTGCAACGGTTGATAATGATGAAGATGAAACAGAAGATATTGAACCACAGACTCCAGTAGCTCAACAAGTAAGAATTTATATATCGGATATGAATAATAATCTAACAGATCTGTATGAGCAAAGCTCAATCACTTCTGATACTGAATTTACAATCCGATTAGTTATTGCACCAAATTCTACAGCAACTTATAAAATAGAACGAGATGATCAAGTTATTGTTCAAAAGACTATTGCTTATGACGAAGTGGACGGAGGTTGATGATGCAAGAAGGTCAAATAATAAAAGCTCTTAGTGGCTTTTACTATGTTTTATCAAATGGTGTCACTTATCAATGTAAAGCGAGAGGGTTGTTTCGAAAAACGAAAGAAACACCTCTCGTTGGTGATTTTGTAAAATTTGAAGCAGATAATCTGACTGATGGTTATGTGACTGAATTACTTCCAAGAAAGAATGAGTTGGTTCGACCACCAGTTGCAAATATTGACCAGGCTTTAATCGCAGTATCTGCAAAAGAACCAGAATTTAGTGCTAAGTTACTTGATCGATTTTTAGTGCTTGTTGAATTTAATCACATTGATGCAATTATATTGGTAACAAAGATGGACTTATTAGATGAAAATGAGCGTCCAAAGCTAAACCAATATATACAAGATTATCAGCAATTAGGTTATCAAGTTGAACAACTATCAACCGAGTGGCCTGTTCAACATGAGGTATTTACGCAATTGTTAGAAGGTAAGACTTCTGTAATTGCAGGTCAATCAGGTGTAGGAAAATCATCATTTTTAAATTTATTGAAACCAGAATTAAAGATTGAAACAGCAGAAATATCTCAATCTTTAGGCCGTGGAAGACACACGACTAGACATACAGAACTAATCCATGTATATGGTGGCATGATTGCTGATACACCAGGATTTAGTTCGTTGGATTTTGATCAAATTGAACTTGAACAACTTCCATTTTGTTTTCGTGATTTCGAATCATACCGCGAGGACTGTAAATTTAGAGGATGTATGCACGTTAACGAACCAAATTGTGCAGTGAAAAAGGCAGTCGAGCAACACGATATTAGCGAATATCGTTATCAACATTATTTAGAGTTTTATCATGAAATTAAATCAAGAAAGCCGAGGTATTAGTATGAAGAAAATTGCACCTTCTATTTTATCAGCAGACTTTTCAAAACTTGCAGCAGAGATTAAAGAGGTAGAAGAGGCAGGCGCAGAATATATTCACGTTGATGTCATGGATGGACATTTTGTGCCTAATATAACGATTGGTCCTCTAGTTGTAAGTGCCATTAGACCAACTACGAACTTAACTTTAGATGTACATTTAATGATTGACAATCCAGATCAATATATTGCAGACTTTGCTTCGGCTGGTGCAGATATTATTACCGTTCATTTGGAAGCTTGTACACATCTACATCGGACAATTTCAGCGATTAAAGAACACGGTAAAAAAGCCGGTGTCGTGATAAATCCCGCTACACCAGTAGAGCTTGTTAAACCGATTTTAGCAGATATTGATCTGCTACTATTTATGACGGTTAACCCAGGTTTTGGTGGTCAAACGTTTATCCCGTCAGTATTAGAGAAAATTAAACTTGCTGATCAGTGGCGAAAAGAGAAGAATTTGGACATTGAATTTGAAGTTGACGGAGGCATTAACGCTGAGACAGCTAAATGGTGTGCAGAAGCTGGAGTTGATGTATTTGTAGCAGGTAATGCTATTTTCGGACAACCAAATCGTAAAGAAGCAATGGATGTTATTAGGAAGGCAATTAATGAGGCAGGAAAGTAAGACAGCTAAAATTGGTATTGTTGCAGGTGGACCAGCTGAGCTTTTAGCTGATCTGTCTGAATATCAAATTGATTTTTGGATTGGCTGTGATAGAGGAGCACTCTATTTAATCAATAATCATCTGCCGCTAGATCTTGCAATTGGTGATTTTGACTCCGTATCTAGTCAGGAAAGAGAATTGATCGAACAAAAAGCGAAAACATTTATACAACACCTAGTTGAAAAAGACGAGACTGATTTGGAGTTAGCAATTAATGAGGCATTAAAACGCCCTGTTTGCGAACTATTTTTGTTCGGCGTGACAGGTGGAAGAAAAGATCATGAGCTTAGTTCACTATTCTTGCTCGAAAGATTGATTGATCAACAAATTAAAGTAAAATTAATCGACAAACAAAATAGCCTGTCAATGTACCGCCCTGGTTGTTATCGTTTGAAACGGTTAAATCATGATCAAAAGATCTCATTCTTATCGTTAACAAGTCTAGTGACTGGACTTACTTTAGAAAACTTCTATTACCCCTTAGAAGACGAAACGATCAGACGTGGTGATTCACTAACAATATCTAATCACTTGATTGCAGAAACAGGTTATTTTTCATTTGACTCTGGCATATTAATAGTGATAAAGACTAGTGAACGTAATGCGTAAGCAGTTCACTGAGCTGTTAGATATCGTTAGGAGGGGTTCAGATGCGTTTTTACACGATAAAACTCCCAAAGTTTCTCGGAGGCATTGTACGATTCATTGTTAACCTATGGCAAGGAAAAGAAGAGAAGTAGCAATTCCAAACAAAGCCGAGCAAAAACTCGGTTAATTGAAAAAAGAATTCAGTTAATACTGGATTCTTTTTTCATACTTATAACATTTATTGGTTGTACAATTTATAACTTTGGTGAGTTTGAAAACTTACTAACATCATTTTTTTAATTCAAGTATATTTAATTTTATAACTCACGTTATAAACCACAGTTAGCCGAACCTCCGCGTTCCATGGGCACGTCTTTTTGCTAACTCAGTCAAGCAAAATCGCATACGGTTATCGTAATTTTTATAATTTTAAGAAACGAATTATGATTCACTTCAAGTTTAAATCAATAGAAACAAATTCGAGTAAAAAAATGCAAAAAGAAACACGATATGAAGCAGCAATTTAATTTAGAAGTGAAAAACAGCAGGTGAAATATACGAGACTCCTGCGGGAACAAATCTTTTCGTTGGGACGAGTAATCGCAGTCCCAGCACGAGCTGAAGATCCACTAAGGCAAGCGCTCTTTGCTTGCCTTAGTTAGCTAAAAGCCGTGCCCGCGAAAAGCGAGTGTATTTCACCTGCGGTGAACAAGTTGTATCTTAATTAAAAATAATTCTCGACTAATTATAAAACCTACCAACACTATTTGACATTGAACCCATTTATATAGAAATAAAAAACCCGAATTCACTAAGAAAATGAATTCGAGTTTTTATGTGTGTAGTTTAAACACGTTCAACTTTACCTGATTTAAGTGCACGAGCAGAAACATAAACACGTTTTGGTTTTCCATCAACCATAATGCGTACTTTTTGTACGTTAGCTTTCCATTTACGTTTATTAGCGTTTAAGGCGTGTGAACGATTGTTTCCAACACCTGTTTTACGGCCAGTTACGACACATTTACGACTCATATTTAATCCCTCCCAAATAACGACTATCTCATTTCATACCTATATAATTTATCATAAGTAGTTTTTAAAAGCAATTATTTTTTTCACGAGAAACAAAAAATCCATTTTTAGGACAAGGATTAGCACTTGACAGTAAATCAATTTTAAGTCAAAGTATTAGTGTGAAGATTTAATCAAACTAGCCAGTATTTAAGGCTAATTTGTTAAAAACCTTTTATAATTACGAAAAGTATTGTAAAATGTTTAGAGATTATTATTGTTTGTTCTAAAGTTAATTTAGTAATCAGATTGTAATTTATCAAGGAGGATATAAAGATGGCAATTGAGTTGACGACTAAAGAAGGTCGGGTAACAATTACAAACGAAGTGATTGCAACGGTTGCAGGTGGTGCAGCTATTGAATGTTATGGCATTATTGGTATGGCTTCAAAAAATCAATTAAAAGATGGCATTGCTGAAATACTTCGTAGAGAAAATTTCTCAAAAGGTGTCGTTGTTAAGCAGGAAGATAATAAAATCTCAATTGATATGTATATTATCGTTAGTTACGGAACGAAAATCTCCGAAATTGCGCATAATGTTCAATCCCAAGTTAAATATAACTTAGATAAAACATTAGGTTTAGCAATTGATGCTGTCAATATATATATTCAAGGCGTTCGCGTCCAAAATGACAATTAATAACTGAAATGATATGAGGATTTTTTTGAATGATAAGGGAGGAACCAGTTGTGGGATTAACAAATATAGAAGGTGCTAAGCTTGCTGAAATGATTTTATTAGGCGCTAACCACCTATCTAATAATGCAGATATGATTGATGCATTAAACGTGTTTCCGGTTCCCGATGGAGACACGGGTACCAATATGAATTTATCGATGACATCAGGAGCTAATGAAGTTAAAAAAGTTTCATCTGGCACAGTTTCTGAGGTAGCTAGTGCATTTGCAAAAGGATTACTAATGGGTGCTAGAGGAAACTCTGGTGTTATTCTTTCGCAATTATTTCGCGGATTTTCAAAAGGTGTAGAAGGACTTGACCAATTAACAACAAAAACCTTAGCAAAAGGTCTACAAAGTGGTGTTAAAACGGCTTATAAGGCTGTTATTAAACCAGTAGAAGGTACGATTTTAACTGTTGCTAAAGATACAGCTAATGCAGCTGAGAAAATTGCTGAGGAAACAGATGATTTAGTTGTATTTATGGAACGTGTTTTAGAAGCTTCTAAGGCATCGCTAGATCGAACTCCTGAGCTTTTACCTGTTTTAAAAGAAGTAGGTGTTGTTGATAGTGGTGGACAAGGATTAGTTATCATATATGAAGCATTTGTTGCTTCATTAAAAGGTGAAGCACTTCCAGAAGTTGATCTAGATCTTAATTCAATGGATGACTTAGTTAGCGCTGAGCACCATAAATCACATCAAGATTTTATCAACACTGAGGATATTGAATTTGGTTATTGTACAGAATTTATGGTTAAATTTGAACAAGATAAGTTAAAAGATAATCCATATAATGAAGAAGAATTTCGTAATGAACTCAGCAAACTCGGTGACTCTTTACTAGTCGTATCTGATGAAGATTATGTACGAGTTCACGTTCACGTTGAATATCCCGGAGAAGCAATGAATATTGCTCAACGTTATGGTAGTTTTGCACAAGTTAAAGTTGAAAATATGCGTCAACAACATAGTGATATTGTAGGTGAACAACCGAAAAAAGAAGCAAAACCAAAAGCAGAATATGGTATTGTTTCTGTTGCAATGGGTAATGGAATCGAAGAGCTATTAAAGAGCTTAGGTGCAACAGTTATTATTACTGGCGGCCAAACTATGAATCCAAGTACACAGGACATTAGTGACGCCATCGAAAAAGCTCATGCTGAAAAAGTAATCATCCTACCAAACAATAAGAACATTGTTATGGCGGCAGAACAAGCAGCAGAACTATCTGAGGTTGATGCGATCGTAGTCCCTACAAAGACAATTCCTCAAGGAATGAGTGCATTACTAGCATTTAACCCTGAAGCAAGCTTAGCTGATAATCAAGAGAACATGAAAGACGCTTGTAATTATGTTAAGACTGGTCAATTAACGTATGCCGTTAGAGATACACAAATTGATGGTCTAACAATTGAAAAAGGTAATTTCATGGGTCTTGTTGAAGGTGATATTAAAGCAACAGATCCTGATAAGCTGACAACAGCTAAGCAATTGTTAGAAGCTCTAATTGATGAAGATGACGAAATCTTAACGATCCTACAAGGTGAAGATGCAACGAACGAAGAAGTTGAAGAACTTACAGAATTTGTTGAAGAGGCTTTCCCAGAAATTGAAGTTGAGGTTCATGAAGGTAACCAACCTATTTATTCATTAATCTTGTCTGTGGAGTAATGATAAAAAAATAAAAAGTGTTTCGAAGAATGACTTCGGGGCACTTTTTTGTTGTTATAATACAATTACAGCAATAGGCTTCAATGCTGAAAATGTGTATAATTAAATCGATTGAATCGCAAGTCACAATCGAAAATCATGATGTTAATTTTAATAAAGGGGGTGAATGCTATTTTGAACAGGAGATTAGTCACTGATATAAAGGGAGTGGGACCTGCCTTAAAGGAGAAATTAGCACAACTTGATATACATACTGTGGAGGATTTATTTCATACATATCCTTCAAGATATGAAAATTTTGAAGTATTACCGATTACGGAGCTGGTACATGACCAAAAAGCCACGCTTGAAGCAATCGTCTTAAGTCAACCTGTTGTCACATTCTATGGCCGTAAGAAATCACGACTAGTTGTCCCGCTTCAAGTTGATCAAGTCGTTGTAAAAGGGATTATGTTTAATCGACATTTTGCCAAAGATCAAATGGTCGAAGGCAAAAAGGTGACGGTGACTGGAAAATGGGATCAACATCGTCAACAAATAACGATTAGCCATTATCGGATTGGGGAGAATTCATCAACTGAAATAGAACCGTCATATGGATTACGTCAAATCATTACGCCGTTTCAATTTAGAAAAGTTCTAAAGCAAGCATTTACTCAATTCAGAGAAGAAATCGTAGAAATATTACCTAACCGATATCTCACAGAATATAAACTGCTAAGCCGAGGAATGGCCCTTGAGCAAATTCACTTTCCACAAGATATTAATCACTTAAAACAAGCGAGAAGACGGCTAATCTATGAGGAGTTTTTACTGTTTCAGTTAAAAATGCAAGGATTACGGCAATTGAATATTGACAGGACTCAAGGTCAACGGAAGGAATTTTCAGAGACTGATTTAATTGAATTTATTAATCAATTACCATTTCAATTAACAGAAGCACAAAGTAAAGCAAAACAGGAAATCCTTGATGATATGAGATCACCTCATCGGATGCATCGATTATTACAAGGTGACGTTGGTTCCGGTAAAACAGTTGTAGCTGCGATTGCTTTATATGCAGCATTTTTAGCAGGTTTCCAAGGTGCTATTATGGTTCCTACTGAAATTTTAGCTGAACAGCATTATCAATCGCTTACTAAACTATTTGAAGGTAAATTGGTTGTTGAATTTTTGACAGGATCAGTTAAAGGTAAAGAACGAAAACGCAAATTAGCAGCAATTGAAAGTGGCGAAGTCAATGTGATTGTTGGTACACATGCTTTAATTCAAGATGATGTTTCTTACGCTAATTTAGGCTTAGTGATCGTAGACGAACAACACCGTTTTGGTGTTAATCAGCGAAAAGTATTACGAGAAAAAGGCATTGATCCTGATGTGTTGTTTATGACAGCAACACCGATTCCACGAACATTAGCAATTACAAGCTTCGGTGATATGGATATGTCAATGATTGATCAAATGCCAGTCGGCAGAAAGTCAGTCGAAACATTTTGGGTAAAAGAATCGATGATGCCACGAATTATTAACTTAATTGAAAAAGAAGTGAAAAGTGGAGGACAAGCCTACATCATTGCTCCGTTAATCGAGGAATCAGACAAGCTTGATATTCAAAATGCAGTTGATCTGTATCAAAACCTATCAAATACTTTCTCAATTCCGATTGAAATCGGACTTTTACATGGTCGATTAACCCCTAGTGAAAAAGATGAGGTCATGCAAGCTTTTGCAGAAAACAAAGTACAAGTGCTCGTATCAACAACTGTTGTTGAGGTTGGTGTTAACGTTCCTAACGCCACAATTATGGTTATCTACGATGCAGAGCGTTTTGGCCTGTCGCAATTACATCAATTGCGTGGTCGAGTTGGACGTGGTGACAAGCAAAGCTATTGTATCCTAATTGCTGATCCGAAGGGTGAGACAGGCAAAGAGCGCATGCAAATTATGACGGAAACGACAAACGGTTTTGTATTAGCAGAGCATGACTTAAAGCTAAGAGGGCCAGGAGAATTTTTCGGCAAAAAACAAAGTGGTTTACCAGAATTTAAACTAGCTGATCCTATTCATGATTATCGAGCATTAGAAACTGCTCGTAAGGATGCAATAGAGATTGTGACGAATAATTATCTTGAGGAAAATCAAGAATTTCAGCAATTGAAACAACTGATGGATCACGTTTTGATGGAATATCAAGTAGGTTTTGATTAAAAAAAGGGTTGCAAAGATAAATATTTTTCGATATATTACTATTAGTACCTAGTCTTAATATTAAACGTCGATTGTAGCATAGGTGGTGAGAAAATGAGATTACCAAAGCGAATTAGACAAGAGCGTCTTAAAGCAAAGATTGAAGAAACGCCATTTATAACAGATGAAGAATTGGCTAAGACGTTTTCTGTTAGTATTCAAACGATTCGGTTAGACCGGATGGAATTAGCTATTCCTGAATTACGAGAAAGAATTAAATCTGTTGCAAAAGATCAGTGGAATGAAACAGTTAAATCACTTCCTCTTGATGATGTGATTGGGGAAATTATTGATCTTGAATTAGATAAACGAGCAATTTCTATCCTTGATATTAAGAAGGACCATGTGTTCACTAGAAATGATATTGCAAGAGGGCATCATTTGTTTGCTCAAGCGAACTCATTGGCTGTTGCTGTAATTGACGATGAGCTTGCACTTACTGAAAAAGCAGATATTCGATTTATTCGACAAGTTAAACAAGGCGAGCGCGTTATCGCAAAAGCACATGTACAACCAAGTGAAAGACGTAATCGAACACTTGTGATGGTTGATAGCTTTGTCGACCAAGAACTCGTATTTTCTGGTCAATTTACGATGTATCGATCAACAGAATAAAAAAGGGGTTTTATAAAATGAAAATTGTAATAGATGCAATGGGTGGAGACAATGCTCCGCAATCAGTTGTAGAAGGTGCAATGCTTGCAATTGAATCACTCAAACAAATTGATGAAATTATTTTAGTGGGTGATCAAGATAAAATTAAACCTTTTTTAAGCAATGATAATAAAATTTCAATTTTACATACTACTGAAGTGATTACTGCTGATGATGAGCCAGTTAGAGCAGCACGCCGTAAGAAGAATTCATCGCTTGTATTAATGGCTAAAGAAGTTAAAGAGGGTAGAGCTGACGCATGTTTATCCGCAGGAAATACAGGTGCATTAATGAGTGTAGGCCTGTTTCAAGTAGGTCGAATTAAAGGAATTGAGCGCCCAGCATTAAGCCCGACTTTACCAACCATAGATGGAAAAGGTTTTGTTTTCCTAGATGTAGGAGCGAATGTTGATGCAAAGCCAAAACAGCTACTACAGTATGGGATTATGGGATCGATTTACAGTGAAAAGGTTAGAGGTATTTCTAATCCGCGAGTTGGCTTATTAAATGTCGGCACTGAAGAAGGTAAAGGTAATGAATTAGCTAAGCAAGCATATGAATTACTAAGTCATGCACCGATTAATTTCATTGGTAATGTCGAAGCAAGAGATTTACTTGATGGTGTAGCTGATGTTGTCGTAACAGACGGATTTAGTGGTAATGTCGCCCTTAAAACGATTGAGGGGACAGCGCAAATGATGTTTGGTTTGATTAAAGAAACATTTATGTCATCACTCAAAACGAAGCTTGCAGCTGCTGTCTTAAAGAAAGATTTAAAACAGTTAAAAAATAAATTGGATTACTCTGAATACGGTGGCGCTGGTTTATTTGGATTAGCTGCTCCAGTTATTAAAGCACATGGATCATCTAATGCACGTGCGATTTACAATGCGATTAAACAGACTAGTCATATGGTTGAAAACAATGTTACTGAAGTAATTGAAACAACGGTAAGAGACATGAAAGAAACTAATGGGGGACAAGAATGAAAAAATTAGCATTTGTTTTTCCAGGTCAAGGCTCACAACAAGTTGGGATGGGTCAGTCATTTTTAGAGGCAAGTGATGAAAATAAGCTCGTGTTTAATGAAGCTGATCAATTACTTGGATACTCATTGTCAGAAATGATAGCGTCAGGTCCAGAATCAGAATTAACAAAAACGATTCACACACAACCTGCATTGTTGCTCGTCAGCACAATCGTCAGTCGAGAATTATCAAAAGTAGGCATTAATCCAATAGTAGTTGCTGGTCATAGTCTAGGTGAATATAGTGCGCTCGTAGCTGCAGGTGTGCTTTCATTAGAAGATGCCTTACTGCTTGTCCAAAAGCGTGGAGAGCTAATGGAGGAAGCATATCCAAAAGGTAAAGGCGCTATGGCAGCCGTATTAGGCTTAGATCGACCTGAGATTGAACAACAATTAAAAGAGCTTGAAGAACCTGTTGATTTAGCAAATCTAAATTGTCCTGGACAAATTGTTATTTCTGGTACAAAGCTAGGTGTCGAACAAGCGATACCTAAATTAATTGAAGCAGGGGCGAAGCGTGTTATTCCACTTAATGTTAGTGGGCCATTTCACTCAAGATTAATGAAGCCAGCTGCAGAGAGATTTCAAACTGTGTTAGAGCAAATGGAATTCCAAGATTCAGCTATCCCTGTGTTTTCAAATGTTACTGCAAAAATTGTTCATGATAAAGATCAAATTAAAGAGCTGCTTGTTAAGCAACTTTACTCACCTGTTAGATTCCAGGAAATAATTGAAGATCTACTCGCTCAAGATTATGATGCGATTGTTGAGGTTGGTAATGGTAAAGTATTATCAGGTCTCATTAAGAAAGTATCGCGACGAGCTAAAGTCTTTGCAGTCTCTGATCAAGCAACGTTGAAAAAGTTAATTGATTGGTACCAGGAGGATGAATAAGATGACACAAAAAGTAGCATTAGTAACAGGAGCTTCTCGTGGAATTGGTCGTGCAATTGCATTAGAACTTGCTCAAAGAGGATATGATGTAGCGATCAATTATGCCGGAAGTGAAGATAAGGCAAAAGAAGTTGCAGCATCGGTACAACAACTTGGACGAAAAGCTATTGTTGTGAAAGCTGATGTCACGAACGAAAGTGACGTTAAATCAATGGTTAAGTCTGTTATAACAGAGCTAGGATCAATAGATATATTGGTTAATAACGCTGGCATTACGAGAGATAATTTATTGATCAGAATGAAAGAAGATGAATTTGATCAAGTTATTAATACAAACCTTAAAGGCGTATTTCTTTGTATGAAAGCCGCTAGCCGTCCAATGATGAAGCAAAGAACAGGGAAAATTATTAATATTTCTTCAGTAGTTGGTATCAGTGGTAATCCAGGTCAAATGAATTACGTTGCTGCTAAGTCAGGTGTTATTGGAATGACAAAAACGGCTGCAAAAGAGCTTGCATCACGTAATATCTTAGTAAATGCAGTTGCACCAGGTTTTATTGATACAGATATGACAGAACAGTTAGACGATTCAATTAGAGCTGAGTTATTAAAATTGATCCCGCTAGAACGACTTGGTAAGGCAGAGGATGTTGCAAAAGTTGTAGCATTCTTAGCTTCAGACGATGCTAATTACATAACTGGTCAAACAATTCAAGTAGACGGTGGTATGGTTATGTAATTTTAATAAAACATTTAAAGGAGGTGAAAATTATGTCAGATACATTTGAAAGAGTAAAGCGCATTGTCGTTGATCGATTAGATGTTGAGGAGGACAAAGTTACCCTAGATGCTTCATTCCAAAAAGATTTAGAGGCAGACTCACTTGACGTTGTTGAACTTGTAATGGAATTAGAAGATGAGTTCGACATGGAGATCGCTGATGATGAAGCAGAGAAAATTGAAACAGTAGGCGATGCTGTTGAATACATAGACAGCCAGTCTTAAGTATAGTAAAAAAGGTCTCGTGATTACATACGAGACCTTTGCATTTTTAAATAAGAAAAGATAATATATATTTAGAGAGGGAGGTATAATATGCAATGAATTTTGATGAATTAGAAAAGAAATTAGGCATAACATTTAAAAATCAAAAACTATTAATTCAAGCATTTACGCATTCATCGTATGTCAATGAGAATAGGAATAAGATTCAGCAAGACAATGAGCGCTTGGAGTTTTTAGGCGATGCAGTTTTAGAGCTAGGTATATCACAATATTTATACCGAACTTATCCGAACAAACCAGAAGGTGAACTGACAAAGTTGAGGGCAACAATTGTTTGTGAACCTGCGTTAGTTAAATTCGCACTTGATCTAAAATTTGATCAATATGTTCTTTTAGGTAAAGGTGAAGAACGAACTGGTGGTAGAAAGAGACCTGCACTTTTAGCAGATGTATTCGAAGCGTTTATCGGAGCGTTATATTTAGACCAAGATTTTAATGCTGTTGTAAACTTTCTACATAAGTATATTTATCCAAAAATTAAAAACGGTTTTATGATTAAGGAGATTGATTATAAGAGCCAATTGCAGGAGCTGATCCAACAAGACAAGCAAGGTGAGATTAACTACGAGATTATTTCAGAAAAAGGACCAGCGCACGATCGAGAATTTATTGCACAAGTAAAAATTAACAATAAAGTAGTCGGAATCGGGCACGGTCGAACAAAAAAAGAATCGGAGCAACGAGCAGCTAAAATAGCATTAGACAAACATCAAACTTCGATTTAGTTGGACGTTGGCTTGTTTTTATGAAAGAGCTTCGTAAAAACGAGCCAACGTAATATCAATCTTTCTTTTTAAAATAAAATGAAAGTTATGTCAACTATAACGACATCTTTATTTACGTATTGTGGCTAGTTCTTCAATAAAAGCCTCTTTTTCAGCAATACTGATATTGTTTTTATTTACCACAAAATCATACAACCACTTAAGATCATCGTATTTATCAATATTATAATCTTCAGGATCAAGCAAGCTAGGATTAGCTACATCTAATTGTTTACCGATGCTATCTAACATATATGCTAAATTTTTTTGATTGGCTTCTGATAAATTCATGATTTTCCCCCTTAATAATCTAACCTACTAACAAGACTGTCTTTATGATAAAATATATAGGTTGAAATATAAAGTGATGATTGTTATTTTTAACGAAATAGGTGAAAAATATGTTTTTAAAAAGATTAGAGTCTGTAGGTTTTAAATCATTTGCTGAACCTATTACAGTAGACTTTGTACCAGGTGTAACAGCTGTTGTTGGACCAAATGGAAGTGGAAAAAGTAATGTAACCGACGCGATCCGTTGGGTATTAGGTGAACAGTCAGCTAAGTCATTACGAGGGTCGAAAATGGAAGATATCATTTTTCAAGGCAGTGACACCCGTAAACCACTTAATATTGCAGAAGTCACATTAATTTTAGATAATCATGATCGTACATTACCGATTGATTACCAGGAAGTAAGTGTGACAAGACGAGTCTCTCGTTCAGGAGATAGTGAATTCTTCTTGAACAAACAACCTTGTCGTCTAAAGGACATTATTGATTTATTTTTAGATTCAGGTTTAGGCAGAGAAGCATTTTCAATTATTGGTCAAGGGAAAATCGAGGAAATCTTAAGCTCAAAAGCAGAAGAACGACGAACAATTTTTGAAGAAGCAGCTGGTGTGCTCAAATATAAAAACCGCAAGAAAAAGGCAGAGTATAAACTTGCTGAAACACAAGAGAACTTAAATCGAATTGAAGATATAATCTATGAAATTGATGGACAGTTAGAGCCTTTAAAGGAACAATCATCTAGAGCAAAAGAATATTTATCATACAAAGACCAACTTAAAGGTGCTGAAATTACTTTATTAAGAACAGAGATAGAAGACTTACATAATGATTGGCGGGAACTTTTAAGTCAAATTGAACAATTAAAGCAAACAGAGAATGATTATACGGGCCAAATTCAAATTGAAGCTGCTCAAGTTGAGAAAGAAGATCTTCAAATTGAACAATTAGATCAAGTTATTGAATCATTACAACAGAAACTTCTGGAGCTTACTGAATCATTTGAGAAATTGACTGGAGAAAGAAATGTTATTTTAGAACGCTCAAAACATACCACTCAGAGCAAAGAAAAACTATCTCAGCAACGAGCCATTCTACAAGATCAATATCTAAAGACTGAAACCGAACTTAAATCTGAACAAAATAAATTAACTGAGATAACTGTGAGTGTAAAACAAACAAATTCAAAATTAATCGAGCTTGAAAAACGTTTAACGCATAATCAAGATGAGCTAGATCAACAAATCGAGTCATTAAAAGCAGATTATATTGACCAACTCAATCAACAAGCAACGACACGTCATGAGATTAAGATTATTGAGCAACAACGAAATCAAATGATTGCCCAAAAAGAACGTAGTCAAACAGAACAAACATCTGAGCATGCAGACTATGATAAATTACATCAGTTAAAAGTAAAATTAGCCGAAGAAGTGAATGCTTTAAATGACCAACAATCGATTATTCATGAATCACTCAAGCAAGCTGAATTAGAAAAAGAACAAGCAAATAAATTGTTAAAAGATATGCAAGCTAGATTGGAAAAAGGTCAACGTCAAATCGACTTAATGCAATCTCGAAAAGACATGCTTGAAGAAATGAAGCAAGATTTTCAAGGATTTTATTCAGGCGTAAAGACGGTATTAAAGGCTAGAGAGGTTGGAAAGTTATCAGGAATCCATGGAGCAGTGATTGAGTTGATTGATATTCCAGAGCGCTTTTTAATAGCACTTGAGACAGCCTTGGCTAATCAAGCACAGCACGTCGTTGTAAGTAATGAACAAGCAGGTAGAAAAGCAATCGCCTACTTAAAGCAACAAAATAATGGGCGGGCCACATTTTTACCGCTTGATGTTATCCAACCGAAAAAAATTACTAATCAGTACCTAGAAAAAGTTAAGGGTCATACTGGTTTTGTTGGACTAGCTAATGAAGTCGCACAGGTAGATCCAACATACAAATTAGTTGTGGACTACTTATTAGGTCATACAATTATTGCAGATCAATTAAAAGATGCCAATGAAATCGCTCGACTCGTTGATCGCAGGTTCCGAATTGTGACATTGGATGGCGATATTGTTAATCCAGGCGGTTCGATGACTGGTGGTGCACGGAAAGTAACGAATCAAAACATCTTTACTCGCGATAAAGAATTAGAAAAATTAACAGAGAAAATTAATCAATTCAAGCATCGTGCCGAAAAGTTTGCAGGAGAAATTAAACAACAATCACTTCTCGTCGCTGAAATTGAACGCAAGGTTGAACATTTACGGGTAAAACGAGAAGAAATTCAGCATCAGCTTCACGAGAAATTAGCCGAACAGCAAACAAATCAAATCCGGCTATCACATATTGAAAAACAAATTCAAATGATAGAACGCGAGAGAGAAACTAAAAAAGCCGAATTTAATCGTCTTGAATCTGAAAAAGAGAAGAATGAAACTAAATTAAAACAGTTACAAGCTCAAATAGATGAGATACAAGCAGAAATCGCAAAGTTAACACAAGAGAAGGATAACTTTGAAGAAAATAAAGCAAGCCTAGAGACTGAATACCAATCACTCCAAGTTAAAATTGCTGAGCAGAAAAAAGAACGCATGTATCAAAATGAAAAAGTTGAACAAAAAGACCAGCAATTAACGCAACTGAGTGAGTCAATTGAAGCGGTCGATCAGGAGCTTGAATTAATCAAGAACACCGAAGCAAGTGCTGAGTTTATCACTGTACTTGAACAAAGAATTCAAGAGAATGAAGCGGAAAAACTACAAGTTACGAAGGAGATTCAAGTTAAAAGGCAAGAACGATTGCAATTAACACAACGCCTAGGAGAGCGCCAAGCAAAATATCGTACATTACAAAGTAAGAAGCAGGCGTTAACAGAAGAACGACAACTATTAGAAGTGAAAGCGAATCGTTTAGATGTTGAACTTGAAAATCGACTCTTACAGCTACAGGAAGATTATGAACTAAGCTTTGAAAAGGCAAAAGCAGATTATGAAAAATCGGATGATTTGAAGTCGCTTAGAAGACAAGTTAAACTGATTAAGCGTACAATAGAAGAATTAGGTACAGTCAACTTAGGGGCTATCGATGAATATGAGCGCATCTCAGAACGATACGAATTTTTAACTAGTCAACAAGCAGATTTACAAGATGCTAAGGATACGTTATATGCTGTTATTCGTGAAATGGACCAAGAGATGGAGCTTCGATTTGATCAGACATTCTCTAAGATCAGAGTCGAATTTACTGAAGTATTTCGTCAATTATTTGGTGGCGGACACGCTGAATTGACCCTAACCGACCCTAATCAATTGCTGACGACAGGTGTAGAGATTAAGGCACAACCACCTGGGAAAAAAGCGCAGCAATTAGCTTTATTATCTGGTGGTGAACGAGCATTAACAGCAATTGCATTGTTATTTGCCATTCTTCGTGTTAGACCTGTTCCGTTTTGTGTATTAGATGAAGTTGAAGCAGCGCTGGATGAAGCTAATGTTGAACGCTTTAGTCGTTATTTAAAAGCATTTAGTGAACAAACCCAATTTATTGTGATTACACATAGAAAAGGTACAATGGAAGGTGCTGACGTCTTATACGGTGTAACGATGCAGGAATCTGGTGTATCACGTTTTGTGTCAGTAAAGTTAGAAGAAACAGATGAATTATTAGAAACAAAATCTTAAGAGGTGAACAGAGTGAGTTTTTTTAAAAAGTTAAAAGATAAATTTTCATCATCTACTACGAGTGAAAAAACATCAAAGAAGTATGAAACAGGTCTAGAAAAAACCCGACAATCTTTTTCAGCGAAGCTAAACGATCTCATCGCTCGCTACCGAAAAGTAGATGAAGATTTCTTTGAAGAATTAGAGGAAGTCTTAATTTCAGCAGATGTTGGCGTAAATACCGTTATGGAATTGATTGAAGAGTTAGAGATGGAAGTTAAACGTCAAAATATTAAAGATACTGATAAAGTAAAAGAAGTCATATCTGAAAAACTAGTCGCAATCTATATGGATGGTAATGACTCAATCCCATCATTAAATCTCCAAGAAGGAGAACTATCTGTCATTTTATTTGTTGGGGTTAACGGAGTTGGTAAAACTACAACAATCGGTAAGCTTGCCCATCAATTAAAAGAAGAAGGCAAGAAAGTTGTTCTAGCGGCAGGCGATACATTTCGCGCTGGAGCAATAGAACAATTAGAGGTTTGGGGCGAGCGTGTCGGTGTTGACGTCATTAAGCAAAGCGCTGGAAGTGACCCAGCAGCAGTCGTTTATGATGGTATTCAAGCAGCTAAAGCTAGAGGTGCAGATATCTTAATTTGTGACACTGCCGGACGTCTACAAAATAAAGTGAACTTAATGAATGAATTAAGTAAGGTAAATCGAGTCATTAGTCGTGAAATTCCAGGCGCACCACATGAAGTATTACTCGTCTTGGATGCTACGACTGGTCAAAATGCACTAAGTCAGGCAAAAGTCTTCTCAGAAGCAACTAATGTTAGTGGCATTGTCCTAACTAAGCTTGACGGCACTGCTAAAGGTGGCATTGTGTTAGCGATCAGAAAAGAGTTAAATATCCCAGTGAAATATGTTGGTTTAGGTGAGCAAATCACTGATTTGCAAATCTTTGATCCAAATGCCTTTGTCTACGGACTATTTTCCGATATGATTGAGTAAGAAGTAATAAATAATTGACATAGGCTCACAATCTCAACTGTTATGCAAATTGTATTGGTGCTATGTTTAATAAGGAGTGCTCTTTAATGTTAGAGAAAACAACACAAATCAATTTCTTATTTGATTTTTATCAACCATTATTAACACCAAAGCAACGAGATTATATGAACCTTTATTATTTGGAGGATCATTCATTAGGTGAAATAGCCGAGCAATTTGACGTATCTAGACAGGCTGTTTATGATAATATTCGCCGAACAGAAGCGATGTTACTTAATTATGAAGAAAAGTTAAAATTACATGAGAAATTTATGGAACGTCAACAATTACTTGATGAATTGAATAAGTTAATTGTTGAAGAAGAACAAGATAAAGCAATACAATTAATCAAAAGACTGAAAGAATTAGATTAGGAGGTCGTCCTTAATGGCTTTTGAAGGATTAGCAGATCGTCTCCAAAGTACTATTAAAAAAATGACGGGTAAAGGGAAAGTATCTGAACAAGATGTAAAAGTCATGGCTCGAGAAGTACGATTAGCACTACTCGAGGCAGACGTTAACTTTAAAGTAGTTAAAGAATTTGTTAATAATATTCGTACACGAGCTGTTGGTGCTGAAGTTATGGAAAGCTTGACTCCAGGCCAACAGGTTATCAAAATTGTAAAAGAAGAATTAACCGCATTAATGGGTGGTGAGCAAAGTAAAATAGCTGTTGCTGACCGTCCGCCAACTGTGATCATGATGGTTGGTCTACAAGGTGCTGGTAAAACCACTACAACAGGTAAGTTAGCTAATTTATTACGGAAAAAACATAACCGCAAGCCACTTTTAGTCGCTGCTGATGTTTATCGTCCAGCTGCAGTTGATCAACTTAAAACAGTTGGTAAACAGTTAAATATTCCGGTCTTCGAAAAGGGGACTGATGCAAATCCAGTTGAGATTGCAAATGAAGCAATTCAGTATGCAAAGGAAGAACACTTGGATTATGTCATTATAGATACCGCTGGTCGACTCCATATTGATACTGATTTAATGGATGAGCTATATCAAATTAAACAGAATCTGTCTCCTGATGAAATATTTTTAGTTGTTGATTCAATGACAGGTCAAGACGCAGTAAATGTTGCTGAGAACTTCAATGAACAACTAGATATTACAGGCGTGATTTTAACCAAGTTAGATGGTGATACGCGTGGTGGTGCCGCTCTATCAATTAAGTCGGTGACAAATAAACCGATTAAATTTATCGGTATGGGGGAAAAACTAGATCAGTTAGAGGATTTTCACCCTGATCGAATGGCTTCACGAATCTTAGGTATGGGTGATGTCCTAAGCCTGATTGAGAAAGCTGAAGCAACAATTGATGAAAAGAAAGCAAAAGAATTAGAAGATAAAATGCGCTCAGCCAGCTTTGATTTCGATGATTTCCTTGAACAGATGGAACAGGTTAGAAGTATGGGCCCATTAGATGAGTTATTAAGTTTACTTCCAGGCGCAAATAAGATGAAGGGACTAAAAAATGTCCAACTTGACGATAAGCAATTGGTTCATGTAGAAGCAATTATTAAATCAATGACAAAGCAGGAACGTAAAGATCCTAGCTTGATGAACCCAAGTCGCAAAAAACGTATTGCACAAGGATCTGGACGCCCAATTGCCGAGGTAAACCGACTGATTAAACAATTTAATGAAATGCGTAAAATGATGAAGCAAATGTCTGGTATGACAGGTGGTAAAAAAGGAAAACGAAGAAAAGGTTTTAATTTTCCGATGATGTAATGTAAAAACACTTTACAGACTAAAACTTTTCTGTTACAATCTTAAATTGTGAAGATTAATAGTAATGGAGGTGCAAATAATGGCAGTTAAAATTCGTTTAAAACGTATGGGATCTAAACGTAACCCTTTCTATCGTGTAGTTGTAGCTGATTCACGTTCACCACGTGATGGACGTATTATCGAGCAAATTGGAACATATAATCCGGTTGTTAATCCGGCTGAAGTTAAATTAGATGAAGATAAAGCATTAGACTGGATGGCTAAAGGTGCACAACCTAGCGATACAGTTCGTAACCTTTTCTCTAAAGAAGGCATCATGCAAAAGTTCCACGATCAGAAAAATCAAAAATAAGGTAGCGTGATAACATGAAGGCCTTAATAACAACGATTGTAAAGCCATTGGTCGATTATCCAGAAGATGTTGTAGTGACTGAAAATGAAGAGTCAAATAAAATTGTCTATCATTTAACAGTTCATCCAGATGATATCGGGAAAGTAATTGGTAAAAATGGTCGAATTGCTAAGTCAATTCGTACAGTTGTTTATGCGATCGGTTCTGATGTTAAAAAACGTATTTATCTAGATATTATGTAAAACAGGGGGAGCATGTCTTTCCCTGTTTTTATCTATTAATGGTAAACTGAGAAATTATCAAATGACAGCATTTTGTTGAAATATAATAAAGTAGGTGAATAACAGATGGAATTTTTTAATGTGGGTAAAATCGTTAATACTCATGGCATTAAAGGGGAAGTTAAGGTTGTGCGTATTACCGATTTTGATCAACGTTTTCAACCCGGAAATCAACTTTATTTATTCCTGCCAAATCAAACGACACCCATTAAACTAATGATTGAAAGACATAGAAAGCATAAACAATTTGATATGCTAACCTTTAAAGGCTACTACTCCATTAATGATGTTGAGCATTTTAAACAAGGAATGCTTAAAATTTCAGAAGCAGATTTACATCCATTAGAAGAAGGTAGCTATTACTATCATGAAATCATTGGCTGTGAAGTGGTTACGACTTCTGGTGAGAAGCTTGGTCCTGTAGCAGAAGTGCTTGCGCCAGGTGCAAATGATGTATGGGTTGTTAAACGTAAAAATCAAAAAGATCTATTAATCCCATATATTGATGATATCGTTAAAGAAGTTAACATAGAACAGAAACAGATCACGATCGAACCAATGGAAGGGCTGTTATCTTAATGAAAATAGATGTATTAACATTATTTCCAGACATGTTTGAAGGTGTGATGGGTTCATCAATTATGAAAAAAGCACAAGATAAGGAAGCGCTCCAGTTTCAAGCAATTGATTTTAGAAATTATGCTGATAATAAGCATCAAAAAGTTGATGATTACCCTTATGGTGGTGGAGCTGGAATGGTCTTAATGCCGCAGCCGATTTTTTCTGCTGTTGAAGCGATAGAAAAAGTATCTCAAAAGTCACCACGTATAATCTTAATGTGTCCACAAGGAAAACGTTATGATCAAAAAAAGGCTGAAGAATTAGCCAAGGAAGACCATTTGATTTTTATTTGTGGCCATTATGAAGGTTATGATGAAAGGATTCGAGAGCATCTCGTAACAGATGAAATCTCAATCGGTGATTTTATTTTAACTGGTGGAGAGATTGGTGCGATGGCAGTGATTGATAGTGTTGTTCGGTTGCTTCCAGATGTACTAGGGAATGAAGATTCCGCAGTTGAAGATTCTTTCTCTACTGGCCTGTTAGAACACCCGCATTATACAAGACCTGCTCAATTTAGAGGCTATGAAGTTCCAGAAGTATTACGTTCTGGCCACCATCAGAAAATCGTCGATTGGCGCAGAAAAGAATCGTTAAAAAGAACGAAGCAACGCCGTCCAGATTTATTAGAAAATTATCCTCTAACTGATGAGGAAAAGCAATGGTTAGATGAAATAGATTAAAACATAATTTTACTTGAAAGTGATGTTCATTTATGATATAGTTACTTTCGGACAAAAGGTAAAACTTTTGGATAAAACGATGTTCCGCTGACATAATCAGATGAGTCATGAGCATTAGTTAAGAAGGAGTGTATACACATGCAACAATTAATTGCAGACATTACTAAAGATCAATTACGTACAGATCATCCAGATTTCCGTCCAGGGGACACTGTAAAAGTTCACGTTAAAGTTGTTGAGGGAACTCGTGAGCGTATTCAGATTTTTGAAGGTGTTGTCATTAAGCGCCAAAACGGTGGAATTAGTGAAACATTTACAGTACGTAAGATTTCTTATGGTGTTGGTGTAGAACGTACTTTCCCAGTACATTCACCACGAATTGAAAAAGTTGAAGTTACTCGTCGTGGTAAAGTTCGCCGCGCTAAACTTTACTACTTACGTAATCGTCGTGGTAAAGCAGCACGTATTAAAGAAATTCGATAATCAAAAGAAAGTAAAGGGGGCTTGAATTATTCAAGCTCCTTTTTTCAATGTGTGGTAAAATATATAGTATAAGTATCATTGTCTGTATTACGCTAATAGATAGTGATAATATAAATCTAAGTCTTGGTGGTGAATGTATGAAAGGCGATCAACTAAATGAGCTGAAAAGCTGGATAAAGTTAGTTTTAATAACATTATTAGTATCATGGTTTGTAATTAACTTTATCGTAAGTTCTACGAAGATAGAAGGTTCATCGATGGAACCCACATTATCAAATTCAGACTATTTACTCGTTGAAAAAGTCTCTTATCGATTTACCAATCCTAAAAGATTTGATGTCGTAATTTTTCATGCCACAGAAGAAAAAGATTACATAAAACGAATTATTGGCTTACCTGGAGAAACGATTGAATTTAAAGACGATCAATTATATGTAAATGGTCAATATATTGAGGAACCATATTTAACTGAAGCAATCATCCAAAGCAATAGCCAATATACTCATGATTTCACATTATCTGAAGATATTGATGGAAACTATCAGACCATACCTGAAGGTTACTATTTAGTATTAGGTGATAATCGGCCTAACTCTTCTGATAGTAGAAAAGGAATTAAAAGTGTGGGTTTAATTTCAGAGAACGATATAGTAGGTAAAGCCATGGTAGTTTATTGGCCGTTTCAACGAATTAAACTCATTAAATAGAGGTGATCAAATGAAAACAATACAATGGTTTCCAGGCCATATGGCTAAAGCGAGAAGAGAGGTACAAGAGAAACTAAAGCTTGTTGATTTTGTAATAGAGCTCGTTGATGCACGTGCGCCACTAGCATCACAAAACCCGATGCTACAAGAAATTTTACAACAAAAACCTAAAATGCAAGTATTAATGAAGAAAGACTTAGCAGATCCAGAATTAACAAATATATGGTTAGAAAAATTAAGAGAAGATGAGATTGAAGCAGTAGCTGTTGACGTACAAAATCGTCAAGATATTCAAAAGGTAATCGAGACAGCAAAAAAGATGACTGCTGAAAAAATGGAACGACTAAAGAAAAAAGGTGTTCGTCCAAGAGCGGGCCGAGCGATGATTATTGGTATTCCAAACGTAGGTAAATCAACCTTAATCAACCGCCTAGCCAATAAAAAAATAGCCAAAACAGGAGACAGACCAGGGATTACAACTGCACAACAGTGGATCAAGGTAAAAAAAGATTTTGAATTATTAGATACTCCGGGAATTCTGTGGCCTAAATTTGAGGACCAAAATGTTGGCTATCAATTAGCTGCGATTGGAACGATTAAGGATCAAATCTTGTCAATAGAAGATATTGCTCGTTTTACGCTGAAATTTATTCAAGAAGAATATCCGCAATTATTATTAGAAAGATATCAGCTGCTTGATCCAGAGGCTGATTATATTGAGATAATTGAACAAATCGGTAGACAAAGAGGTGCATTGGCTCAAGGTGGGTCAGTGGATCTTGAAAAAACTGCTGAATTAGTGATTCGTGACTTTAGAACAGGTAAATTAGGACCTATTACATTAGAAAAACCTAACCCTTAACCTTGAAAGAAGCGCAACTATAGAGTTTGCGCTTTTTTTATGATTAAAATCGATATAATTAATGACGATATTATTGATAAGAGTAGATAAGGAGCTTTTTATAATGAAAAATCAATCAATTGCTGAAATAAAACAAATCTTAAAACAAGATACAGTCGCTGACGATATTTTAGAATCATTGAAATTAGATACTAGAAAAGGTGTTCAACAAGCCTTAAAAGTTTATTATAATCGTCTAGCAAAAAAACAACTTTTACTAGATCAGCTTTATGAAATGAAATCATACGAAAGAAATTACTATCAGCAAGGAAAAACGTTAATTGCCGGCATTGATGAAGTAGGTCGGGGTCCTTTAGCAGGTCCAGTAGTTGCGGCAGCGGTTATTTTACCTGTTGATTTTAATTTAATTGGTTTAACAGATTCTAAGAAACTATCAGTTGCTCAAAGAGAACAATACGCTGAAATCATTAAGGAACAGGCAATTGCAGTTGGAATTGGGGAAGTTAGTCATGAAGTCATCGATGACATTAATATTTATCAAGCTTCAATATTAGCGATGGAAAAAGCCGTTCAGCAATTGGGGATTGAACCAGATCATTTATTAATTGATGCAGTACCATTAGATAACCTGCCTTATTCAAGCGATGTTATCATTAAAGGAGATCAAAAAAGTATCTCTATTGCAGCAGCTAGTGTGATTGCGAAAGTACATCGTGATCGAATTATGGCTACAATTCATGAGCGCTATCCATATTATCAATTTGATCAAAATCAAGGTTACGGTACTACTGCTCATTTATTAGGGCTTGAGGAACATGGTATTACACCATATCATAGAAAGACATTTGCACCGATCAAGAATTACTTAAAAGGAGAAAATGACGATGGAACCATTATTGTCTAATTTGTCACCTCAAATTCGGTCATTACTAAACGATCAACAATCGCAGACATTAGTATTGAAGCAAGGTCAGGTCATGCTTGGTAGGGTAAAAGAAATCTTACCGAATAACGTAGCCCTGATCCAATTTGGCAATCATCAAGTTACTGCCAAATTAGAGGTTCCAATTAATATTAATGAAGCTTACTTATTTGAAGTCACCTCAATAGGTGAAATGCCTCAATTAAGTGTCGTATCACAATCGTCAACAACTATTTCATTAGCTGAACAAATCCAAATGGTTTTAGCCAATTTAAATATCGCCCCAACTAAAGTGAATAAGCAATTTTTGCATGAAATTTTCTCAAATGACATTCCAGTACGACAAGCTGATTTAAAGCAAGCATTAGAGTTACTAAAGAATGATCAAAGCCAAGAAACAAAAGAGATAATCATCCATTTATTAAAAAAACAGTTACCGATCTCAGAAACAACACTTCAATCATATAAAACTGTTCAATCAAATCGAACAATTACTGAGCAAATTAATCAATTATATCAGGCTGTATTAAAGGAACCAGTCACAAATGAGACGACTGATCAATTATTGAAATCATTATCACAATTTATTGATACTGAGACAGTACAAGAGCCAATGCAACCAC
Organism: Amphibacillus xylanus NBRC 15112; assembly: GCF_000307165.1. Taxonomy (NCBI): domain Bacteria; kingdom Bacillati; phylum Bacillota; class Bacilli; order Caryophanales; family Bacillaceae; genus Amphibacillus; species Amphibacillus xylanus. The sequence goes on along the minus strand of NC_018704.1, from coordinate 1,557,404 downwards.
TAAATCAAGAGCAATTCGATAAATTGACCGAATTGCTACAACATAAGCTAGTAAGCCGTCAAATCGATCATGAGAGCTCAAGTCAAAATGAAGTAAAAGCCAATCAAGATCCTAAAGAACTAGAAATAAACTCTCAAGTAGATGAAAAAGCAATAGCAAATCGACTAGAAAGACAGTTAGCATTATCCGATAAGCAGTTGTTTCAATTTGAAAAAGTATTAAGTCAAATTAATACTCAAGGTCAAGCGGTAACTTCTCGAACCCTAAGTCAATTACAAGTTATTTTAGAGGACACGACCATTTTAGACAAAGTAATTCAGCAGCTTCCTACTCAAGCGCAAGACGGATTAACTCGTTTTATGAATGACCCAAGTCAAGCAAATTTACTGGAATTTATTCAGCCTTTGACAGATCTAATTGAACAACAAATACCTCAAGAAAATAGTCGGCAAATTTTCAATCTGCTCACTCAAATGAATCGAAGTGAGCCAAATTTGTTCCCAATTAAAGATCAGTTCTTAATCCAGGTTAAAAATTATCTATTAAATGCAGGATTAGATTTTGAAGCTCAAATTTATCAACAGGACAAAAATACGCTAGATCAATCAAGTTCGTTAAAACAAGTGTTATTAGAATCATTAGCCCAACAGCCAGCCTTTGGTCGTGAGATTGAACAATTATTGCATCATTTAACAGGTCAACAACTATCACTAATTCATGAGGATCCAAGTTTTATTTATCTATCTACTACAATCCCCGGTTTGATCGGAGAAGACCAAGATATTAAGCTCGAGTTTTATAGTAAGAAAGATCAAAATGAAAAAATTGATACTGATTATTGTCGCATTGCTTTTTATTTAGAATTAAATCAATTAAAAACAACGATGATTGATATGAACGTACAAAATCGAGTTGTTCATTTAACCGTTTATAATGATCAGAATATCACTGAGCAATTAAATATATATAAAGATCTTTTGAAAGAAGGATTAAAGAAATATAATTATCATTTATCATCAGTAAGCTATAAACCTCTTCCTGATCGTCAAACTGATTTTAGTATTAAACCAGAATTAAATAAAGCAAATTCAACATCTAGTCGATGGGATGTGAGAATATGAATCAAGGAGAAAGATTAAAAAAAGCAGTCGCACTACAATACGATAAAGAAAAGACAAATGCACCTATCGTTACAGCTAAGGGTCAAGGATATATAGCAGATGAAATATTGAAGCGGGCAAAAGATGCGAATATCCCAATCCAAGAAGATAAGAGTTTAATTGAGTTACTGGCAAATTTAAATCTCTATGATCGTATCCCTGAAGAGCTTTACCAAGCAGTAGCAGAGGTCTTTGCCTATATATATAGAATTGATCAAGCAAAAAATAAATGACGATAAATAAAGGATTTACGCGAATTATTGTCGAATATAAACATATCTGCCCAATTCTAACAAGGGCAGGTATATTTATTTTTAGTAAAAAGGAGTGGATCGCTTGAATTTACCTCGTTTACGTCTGATATACTTAGCTCAATTCCCACAAATAACCCGATCACTTATGTACAGAATGATTAAGAAAGATGTGACCTTATCAACAATTTATCAGTATTCAATCAACGATTTAGTTGATCAATGCCACTGTCCACTTAAAACCGCAAAACAACTCCATCAATATCTCAGTGAATTTGAGCCAAATCACAATAATTTAAAGAAACTACACCATTATAAAATTTGGACGATTTTTGACGAAGATTATCCAAGATTATTAAAAAATATACCTGACCCACCTATCATTTTATACGGATTAGGTCGGTCTGATTACATCAACCATTTGCCCGCTCTTGCCGTTGTAGGTACGAGGAGACCTTCGAAATTTGCCAAGAAAAATATGTACGACCTATTAGCTCCATTAGTTAATAAAGATTGGTTATTCGTTAGTGGCATGGCAGCTGGAATTGATGGTTATGCCCATCGAATTGCTGATTATTATGGTGGAAAGACAATCGCAGTCATTGCAGGAGGTCTGAATCATCCTTACCCCTCAGAACATCTCGATCTTTTTCAACGATTATCTAAAAAACATCTAGTCATATCTGAATATCCTCCTCATACAAGACCTGAACGTTACCATTTTCCCGAACGAAATCGCATTATAAGTGGTTTAGCATTTGCGACATTAGTTATCGAAGCGCAAGAACGCAGTGGTTCATTAATAACAGCAGATCAAGCCTTAGAACAAGGCAGAGAGGTACTCGCTGTACCAAATGCCATCAGTCTAGAACAAGCTAAAGGATGTCATTATTTGATTCAAAATGGTGCAAAATTAGTCCAAAGTACCTATGATATATTACAAGAATGGGATGAATTAAAGCAAAATTGGCTCCATTTATGAATAAAAACAGCCCATTTTTGGTAAAGTTTAGTATGAATATTTTTTGAATAGTTGACAAATTGGTAGAAAGTATTTAATAATAGTGAAAGTTTATTTAATCATTTTTATTTAATTAATATGATATGAATAATAGTTCATCCCGTAGGAGGGAAATACATGTCAGATTATTTAGTAATCGTGGAGTCACCTGCAAAAGCTAAAACTATTGAACGCTATCTCGGTAAGAAATATACTGTAAAAGCTTCGATGGGGCATGTGCGTGACTTGCCAAAAAGTAAAATGGGTATTGACTTTGAAAATAATTATCAACCGAATTATATAACTATCCGTGGAAAAGGTCCTGTTTTAAAGGAATTGAGAGCAGCCGCAAAAAAAGCCAAAAAGATATATTTAGCAGCTGACCCCGATCGCGAGGGTGAAGCAATTGCTTGGCATTTAGCTCATAACTTAAATGTTGATCCGAATTCTGAATGTCGCGTCGTATTTAATGAGATTACAAAAGAAGCAGTCAAGGATTCTTTTAAATCACCTCGACCTATTAATATGAATTTAGTCGATGCACAACAAGGTCGACGAATTTTAGATCGTTTAGTTGGTTATAACATTAGTCCTTTACTATGGAAAAAAGTAAAAAAAGGCTTAAGTGCAGGACGTGTACAATCTGTAGCGGTCAAAATGATTATCGATCGAGAAAATGAAATTAAGAATTTCAAACCAGAAGAGTACTGGTCGATTAATGGTCACTTTATTACTAATAATGAAAAGTTTGAAGGGTACTTCCATCGTCTAGATGGGGCGAAGCAAGATTTACCCAATAAAGCATCAGTTGATCAAGTATTAGAGCGACTTACTGAGAACAAATTTAAAGTCACTAAGGTTACTAAGAAGGAAAGAAAACGAAATCCTGCTTTACCTTTTACAACTTCATCATTACAGCAAGAAGCGGCTAGAAAGCTAAATTTCAGAGCTCGTAAAACAATGATGCTAGCACAACAACTATATGAAGGAATTGACTTAGGCAGAAGTGAAGGTGGCATTACTGGTTTGATCACATATATGCGTACAGATTCAACCAGAATTTCAGAAACAGCGCGTTCTGAAGCAAGCAATTATATCACTGACCAATTTGGTTCTGAATATTTAGGCTCTGCCCAAAAAACGAAGAATTCACAACAAGCTCAGGATGCTCACGAAGCAATTCGTCCAACTTCAGCTTTCCGTGAACCGAGTAAGGTGAAAGATAAATTATCCAGAGATCAATATCGACTTTACAAATTAATCTGGGATCGATTTATCGCAAGTCAAATGGCACCTGCTGTTATGGATACGATGACTGTCCAACTCGAACAAAATGGCGTGCAATTCCGAGCGACAGGTTCAAAAATCAAATTTAATGGATTTATGAAGATCTATATTGAAGGTAATGACGATAATGTTAAAGAAGAACATAAATTATTACCAGCATTAGAAGAGGGCATGGAAGTCGATGTTGATAAAATTACACCAAATCAACATTTTACTCAACCACCTCCACGATATACTGAGGCTCGTTTAGTAAAAACGATGGAGGAAAACGGTATTGGTCGACCGTCGACTTATGCACCGACATTAGATACCATTCAAAGACGTGGCTATGTCACATTAGATAATAAACGTTTTGTGCCAACTGAATTAGGCGAGATCGTGATCAATTTAATTCTTGAGTTTTTCCCTAAAATTATTGATATTGATTTCACGGCGAAAATGGAAAATGATCTTGATGAAATTGAATCAGGGGCAATCGATTGGATTGCGGTAATTGATAATTTCTATCAAGATTTTGAAAAGAAATTAAAAGTTGCTGAGAAAGAAATGGAAAATGTCGAAATAAAAGATGAACCTGCTGGTGAAGACTGTGAGAAATGCGGTCATGAGATGGTCTATAAAATGGGTCGATTCGGTAAGTTCATGGCTTGTTCTAACTTCCCTGATTGTCGTAATACGAAAGCAATTTTAAAAGAGATTGGCGTAGAATGTCCAAAATGTAAAAAAGGTCAAATTGTCGAGCGTAAATCGAAAAAGAGAAGGACTTTCTATGGATGTGATCAGTTCCCAGAATGTGATTATGTATCGTGGGACAAACCAATCTCTAGACAATGTCCGACCTGTCAAGAGCAGTTAATTGAAAAGAAATCGAAAAAAGGCGTTACGGTTCAATGTAGTTCTTGTAGTTATAAGGAAGAAACACAGAATTAGTAAAAGCGATAAAAAGAAAGTTTCTAATAAGCCGTGTGAAATTAACGAAAATAATTAATTTCACACGGTTATCTATGTTGTTAATCTTTTTTAAAGCGATTATATGTGAATATTTTCACTTAACTAGCGTGTCAACTCTAACTTAAACGCAATTTACTTGAGTAAAACAAGCGTAATGATCGGGTTTAACGTTAGTAGTAATATTTGCTAGATGATAAATAAATGTGATATGATAAGAAAGAATAAACGATTCTGAACTTTATTATTATTCGGTAAATAGTTTAGCCTGAAATGAGACATGACAATATTATTTTATGAAGTAAATTCATGAGGGGTTAATATGGACAACAATCAACTTCAAGAACAATTTAGCCTGTATTTAAAAATTGAAAAAAATGTCTCACAATATACGTTGAAATATTATAATCAAGATATTGATGACTTTAATGAATTTTTAAATTTAGAACAAATCGAATATTTTTCTGATGTAGATGATCGAACTGTACGTTATTTTTTAACCCATCTTTATCAGAAGAAACTAAGTAGAAGAAGTGTTGCCCGTAAAATTTCTAGCTTAAGGACGTTTTATAAATACCTTGAGCGAGAAAAAATAACAATAAGCAACCCTTTTTTAGCGATTTCTTTACCAAAAACCCAGCAATCATTACCTCACTTTTTGTATAAAGAAGAACTTCAAGAATTGTTTAAAGTAAGTGACATCACAACGCCACTTGGCCAACGTAATCAAGCGTTGCTAGAGCTGTTGTATGCAACAGGTATACGTGTTAGTGAGTGTGTTAATTTAACAATTGATGCGATTGATTTTTCAATGCAAACAATACTTGTAATGGGAAAGGGTCGAAAGGAACGTTATATTCCATTCGGTTCATTCGCACACGATGCGTTAAAACTTTATATTAATGAAGGAAGAGAAGTTTTAGTTAAGAAAAATAAGATGGGAACTGATTATCTTTTTCTAAATTCAAATGGAAAACAAGTGACAACACGTGGTATTCGTTATATCTTGAACAAAATAGTGAGTGATGCAGCTATTTCAATCCACGTTCATCCTCATGCTTTACGCCACACATTTGCCACACATTTGTTAAACGCAGGTGCGGATTTAAGAAGTGTTCAAGAACTGTTAGGACATGATCATCTATCCTCAACGCAAGTTTATACACACGTAACAAAAGATCGTCTGAAGGATGTGTATATGAAAGCGCATCCAAGAGCGAAGTCATAAAGAGGTGAAATTATGAAGACAGAATTCCACGCGACAACGATATTTGCCATTCGACATAATGGTCAATGTGCTATGAGTGGCGATGGTCAAGTAACGATGGGAAATGCAGTTGTTATGAAACATAAAGCAAGAAAAGTCCGCAAACTTTTTAATGGACAGGTGTTAGCAGGCTTTGCTGGATCAGTAGCTGATGCCTTTACACTATATGAAAAATTCGAAGCAAAACTTGAAACTTTTAATGGCAATTTAGAGCGATCAGCTGTAGAATTAGCTAAGGAATGGCGAAGCGATAAAATGCTACGTCAACTAGAAGCATTATTAATTGTAATGAATAAGCAGACGATGCTACTAATTTCAGGTACAGGTGAAGTAATTGAGCCTGATGATGGTATACTAGCAATCGGATCTGGTGGTAATTATGCGTTAGCAGCTGGTAGAGCATTAAAACGATATAGTCCGGAAAAGTCTGCAAGTGAAATTGCTCGTTCAGCTTTAGAGATTGCTAGTGAATTATGTGTATACACAAATGATCAAATCATACTTGAAGTGTTAGAAGATTAATTAGGAGGTGGTTATTTGAGTTCTACACTTACACCTAAACAAATTGTTAATGAGTTAAACCGATATATTGTCGGTCAAAATCAAGCAAAGAAATCAGTTGCAATTGCTTTAAGAAATCGTTATCGTCGGATGAAACTTGATCCCGAAATACGAGATGAAGTTGTGCCAAAGAATATTTTAATGATTGGACCTACCGGAGTGGGTAAAACAGAGATAGCTAGACGATTAGCAAAATTAGTCGGTGCGCCCTTTGTAAAGGTCGAAGCGACTAAATTTACTGAAGTTGGTTATGTCGGGCGAGACGTTGAGTCCATGATTAGAGATTTAGTTGAAATGGCTATCCGCATGGTAAAGCAAAATAAAATGCAAGAAGTTGAATCAAGAGCAGAACAACTAGCTAATCAAGAGTTAGTTAATTTGCTTGTTCCGATTGCGAAAAAACAACAAAATCAAATGAAAAATCCGTTTGAATTTTTCTTTCAACAAACTGATGATCAATCACAGGCTGAAGACCAGCCCCAAATAAATGAAGAAAAACTAAAAAAACGCAAACAAGTCGAACACAAGCTTGCACTAGGTGAATTAGAAGATACGATTGTAACGGTAGAGGTTGAAGAACATCAGCATTCAATGTTTGATATGATGCAAGGTGCCGGAATGGAACAAATGGGATTAAACATGCAAGACATGTTTGGTCAACTCATGCCGAAACGAGTTAAGAAAAGAAAATTACCTGTTAGTGAAGCGAGAAAAATTTTAATTCAACAAGAAGCACAAAAGCTAATCGATATGGATGAAGTCATTCAATTGGCATTGAATTTAGTTGAACAGTCAGGAATTATCTTTATTGATGAAATTGATAAGGTTGCAGGTAAGAGTGAAGGACATGTTGACGTCTCAAGAGAAGGTGTTCAACGTGATATCTTACCGATTATTGAAGGATCTACAGTAACGACAAAATATGGAGCGGTTAAAACAGATCATATTCTGTTTATCGCTGCAGGTGCTTTTCATATGGCTAAACCCTCGGATCTAATCCCAGAATTGCAAGGTCGATTTCCAATTAGAGTTGAGTTAGAGAAGCTATCTGTTGAAGATTTTAAACGTATTTTATCAGAGCCTTCAAATGCTCTATTAAAACAGTATCAAGCGTTATTAAAGACTGAAGATATTGATGTCGTATTTTCAGAAGGTGCGATAACGAGAATTGCTGAAATTGCCTATGAAGTCAATCAAGAAACAGATAATATTGGTGCACGACGTCTACACACAATATTAGAAAAATTACTTGAAGATCTATTATTTGAGGCAGAAGATATTACGATGCCAACGATTGAAATTACGCCACAGTATGTCGATGAAAAGCTAAAGAGCGTCGTAAAAAACAGAGATTTAAGTCAATATATTTTATAATGATTTTCGATAAAGGAAACGGAGGAGTAATATGGAACTACTAACACGTACTAGAAAAATAAATCAAATCTTACAAGGTGCAAAAGCAAAATCTGTTAACTATAATGAGATAGCAGTTACTCTACAAGAGATCATTGGGGCAAATGTTTTCGTCGTAAGTAATAAAGGGAAATTACTAGGCTTTTCGATCAACCAAAAAATCGAGAACCCTCGAATGATTGCGATGTTAGAGGAGCGTCAATTCCCATTAGAATTCACAGAAAGTTTATTCGATATTCAAGAAACAACAGCAAACTTAGATATTGATAGTCCTTATACAGCATTTCCAGTTGAAAATAAAGATCTTTTTAAAGATGGTCTTACAACGATTGTTCCGATTATTGGAAGTGGCGAACGATTAGGTACATTAATGCTTAGTCGTTTAGACACAGAATTTAACAATGATGATTTACTATTAGCTGAATATGGCGCAACTGTTGTTGGAATGGAAATCTTACATGTAAAAACTAAAGAAATTGAGAAAGAAGCTCGATCAAAAGCCGTTGTTCAAATGGCGATTAGTTCATTATCCTACAGTGAGTTAGAGGCTATTGAACATATCTTTGCAGAATTAGATGGAAAAGAAGGATTACTTGTTGCAAGTAAAATAGCTGATCGCGTTGGTATTACAAGATCAGTAATCGTCAACGCACTTAGAAAACTAGAAAGTGCTGGAGTAATTGAATCTCGTTCGTTAGGTATGAAGGGAACATACATTAAAGTACTTAATGATAATTTCTTAGTAGAATTGCAAAAACTAAAAGCAGATGATAACTAAATTACAAAAAAAGGTGTCATTGAATTTAAAAATTCAATGACACCTTTTTTATGTGCATTAATCTGCAATAGGAAATATTATTCACTTTCAATCTTTGCCAATATATTACCTGGATTAAAGAGGGTAAATAAAGCTAATATTCATGAAGTGAGAAAGAGATATTATTTAAGAAGCATGACCAGATCACTTGAATAATCTAAAAAATAACCATCAACCTGAAATAAAATACAAGTGATAATAATAAAGCGATTTTATAACTCGAAATGTATATGAGAGCGCTATCATTAACTGTAGAATAACAACAATTATGTTGGCTTTTTTACATGATTGTGTAATAATTGAAATACGACTATTATGTATAGAAACAGTCAAAGTTCGACCTAATTATACATAGGAATATAGTTGGATGAACAAAAGAAATATCAATAACTTTAGTCGTAAAATGGTCAAAATTAATGAATTTTTATTAATAATTCAATATAATTATATTAGTTTGTCGGAATTAGGTCGTAATGTCATGATAATAGTTAATTGATAACAATTTTAGATAATTATTCAAAAATAAAAGGAGGCGGAATTATGTCGATTTTTGATCGCACGATCGACAGTTTACACCATGGTTTAAATTATGCGCATCTAAAAAACGAAACGATTGCCAATAATCTTGCTAACGTTGATACGCCAGGTTATAAAGCAAAGAGTATTGAGTTTAAGAGTTTATTAGAATTAGAACAACAGAGTCAATTTACAGCAAAGAGAACGGATCCGCGTCATATCGAGTTCGGAAATACGATTAGAGGATTTAAAGTTCATGTTAATCATAATACCCAATATAATCACAATGGAAACAATGTAGATATTGACAAGGAAATGGTTGAATTAGCCAATAACCAAATTTATCAGCAAGCTTTGGTTGATCGATTAAATGGACGTTTTAATACATTACAGAATGTTATTCGTGGGGGACGTTAATCATGAGTATTTTTAATAGTATGAATGTGAGTGGATCTGCTTTAACTGCTCAAAGATTAAGAATGGATGTTGTCTCATCAAATATTGCGAATGCAGAAACAACACGTGCTCGTGTAAGTGAAAATGGCGAGTTTGAACCATATCGCAGAAAGACCGTTCGTTTTCAAGAAAGCGGACATTCATTTGCAAATCATTTAAGTCGTGTACGAAGTCGTAATCAAACAAATTTGAACGGAGTTAAAGCAACAGCCATTACTGAAGATGATGAACCGTTTACGTTAGTGTATAATCCTGCGCATCCAGACGCAGGTGCTGATGGATATGTTCGAATGCCAAATGTTGATCCACTTCAAGAAATGGTTGATTTAATGAGTGCAACAAGATCATATGAAGCGAATGTAACAGCTCTAAATGCTACTAAAGGTATGTTAATGAAAACACTTGAAATAGGCAGATAATAAAAAAGAAGGTGAACTAAATGCGTATTGATCTTCAAACTTTACAATCTACTCAACCAAACACTTATATAAAAGCAAACGGACCAAATGGGCAAGACTCTATACACAATCAATTTTCAACTCAATTCAAGCAAGCGCTCGAACAATTAAATCAAACCCAAATTGAGTCAGCACAAAAAACAGAGATGCTTGTTAATGGTGAAATTGATCAACTACACGATGTCATGATTGCAGCACAGAAAGCATCACTATCAATGAGTTTGGCAGTTGAAGTGCAAAGTAAAGTTATCGATGCTTACAATGAAATCATGAGAATGCAAATCTAAGTTTTAGCACTTCAATTGAACTGTGATTGGTATGGAGGCACATTATGAAAGAAATATTTATTCAACAAAAAGATAAAATTATAGAATTTTGGAAGATTCGTAGTAAAAGGGAAAAAGGCATTATACTTTCTTCTATTTTAATTTTCTTAATTATTGTTGGTGGTGGAAGCTATATAGCTACACGTACAACAATGGTTCCTTTATATAGCAATCTAACTTTGCAAGAAGCAGGACAAATTAAAGCAGAATTAGATGCGAGAGGAATAGATAGTGAGATTACAGATGGCGGATCAACCATCCGTGTACCTGAAGAATTGGCAAATAATCTATTAGTCGATCTCGCTGCTCAAGGTATCCCGCAAAGCGGTGGTATTGATTACTCATTTTTCAGTCAAAATAGCTCTTGGGGCGTGACTGATAATGAATTTGACATGATGAAATTAGATGCTACTCAAACTGAATTAGCAAATTTAATTAAGAGTATTGCAGGCATTAATAATGCGAATGTCATGATCACAATGCCACAGCAACAAATATTCGTTAGTGATGATCAAGGAGAGGCCTCGGCATCAATTGTATTAGAGGTAGCACCTGGTTATCGTTTTGAGCCTAGTCAGATTAATGCACTCTATCATCTGATCTCGAAATCAGTACCGAACCTCCCTATAGAAAATATCGGCATAATTGACCAGAACTTCAATCATTATGACCTAGAAAGTTCAGGTAATTTTACGAGTGGGGATATTTACGCTTCTCAGCAAGCAATTAAGAAAGATATTGAAAAGGATATTCAACGCCGAGTTCAACAAATGCTAAGTATTATGATCGGCGCAGACAAAGTTGTTACTTCAGTTACAGCTGATATTGATTTTACGCAAGAAAATCGAATGGAGCAGCTAGTTGATCCTGTTAATGATGAAATAGATGGACTTCCTGTGAGTGTAGAAAGTATCCATGAAACATATACAGGTACTGGTCCAATTGAAGGGACAGTGGGTAGTGGTGAAAATGATGTAGCGAACTATCCAGCTGGTGATTCCGGAAATGGGGATTATGAGTTAATTCAAGACTCAGTTAACTATGAGTTTAATCGAATTCAACGTGAAATTATTGAAAGTCCATATAAAATTAGAGATTTAGGTATTCAGGTTGCTGTTGATCGTCGTAAAGATACGATAGGCGAAGATGGTCAACCAGTATTATTAACGCCTGCAGAACAAGCAAATGTTGAATCAGGTATTGCGTCAATATTAGACTCAATTATTCAAACGACAGTTGATGGGTCATATGAGACAACAACTAATACACCGAATGTATCAATTGTCTTCCAGGAGTTTGGTGGGATGAATCCTATAGAACAACCAACTAAGTTTGAAATACCTTTCTGGATAATGATTGCTGTAGGAGTTTTACTACTCTTAATAGTTATTTTGGTCATTATTTTAGCCACTAGAAAACAAAATAATTTTGAAGAAGAATTTGCATATACTGCTGAAGCTGAAGTTGGAGAAGAAATCAGCCTTCCTGAAATTGACGAAGCTGAACCAACTGAAAGCACAATGAAACGCAAGCAACTTGAAAAACTTGCTCAAGACAGACCAGACGAGTTTGCCAAGTTATTACGTTCATGGATTTCTGAGGATTAGGGGGAGAGCTGAATGACTACTAGACACAAACAAATACTTACCAGTCGACAAAAAGCGGCAATTCTACTTATTTCACTTGGTCCAGATGTATCGGCACAAATATATAAGCACCTAACTGAAGAAGAAATCGAGAAATTGACTTTAGAAATCTCATCAGTAAAGAAAGTTAATTCAGAACAAATAGAGGAAGTATTAGAGCAATTTCATCAAATTGCACTTGCTCAAGATTATATTTCACAAGGTGGAATTGGCTATGCGAGGACTGTTTTAGAAAAAGCGGTCGGTAGTGAAGAAGCACAGCGGATTATTGCCCGTCTAACTTCCTCATTACAAGTAAAGCCGTTTGACTTTGCTAGAAAGGCGGATCCAGCTCAAATACTTAACTTTATTCAATCTGAGCATCCGCAGACAATCGCATTAATATTATCCTATTTAGATAATGAGCAAGCAGGACAAATTTTGTCAGAGTTACCACAAGAAGTGCAGGCAGATGTAGCAAAACGTATTGCTTTAATGGACTCGACATCACCAGAAATTATCTATCAAGTTGAACAAATATTAGAAGAGAAATTATCAGCTACTGTGACGCAAGATTATACACAAACGGGTGGTATTCAAGCTGTTGTTGAAGTGTTAAATGGTGTTGATCGAAGCACTGAACGAACGATACTTGATGCTTTAGAAATCCAAGACCCTGAATTAGCTGAAGAAATTAAGAAGAGAATGTTTGTATTTGAAGATATTGTTACGCTTGATAATCGAGCGATTCAGCGTGTTATTAGAGAAGTTGAAAATGATGACTTACGCCTAGCACTTAAAGTTGCTAGTGAAGAAGTTCAAAGTGTTATTTTTGAAAATATGTCTAGTAGAATGGCTGAAACATTTAAAGAAGAGATGGAATATATGGGACCAGTTCGATTGCGTGATGTTGAAGAAGCTCAACAAAGAATTGTTGCTGCTATTCGCCGTTTAGAAGAGGTTGGTGAAATCGTCATTGCCCGTGGCGGAGGAGATGATATCATTGTCTGATACCCAACGTGAACAAAAAGTGAAGAAAATACAACTGAGACCAATCACAATCCAAAATCTTAAGCCAGACACGACTGAAGGCATAGAACAAAATAGTTTAAGTGAATTAAATAAGTTAAATGATCAAGTTTTAAAAGCGAAAAAAGAATTACAACGATTAAATGATGAGATGCAGTCAAAGCGATTAGCAACTGAACAAGAGATTAATGCTGCGAAAGAACAGTGGTTAATAGAAAAGGAACAATTAATCAATGAAACGAAACAAGTTGCATTTTCAGAAGGCTATGAAGAAGGTCGAAATGAAGGCCAAAAGTCGCTTACAGCTAAGCTTGAAGAGGCTGATCAGATTGTAGAATCAGCTCGAGATGAATATTTGAAAATTATTGGACAAAATGAAGCGACAATATTAGAATTGGCAACAAAAATAGCGAGCAAAATTATCAGTTATGAAATTAAAGAAAATGCTGGATTTGTAGAACTAGTTAAAACAGCTATTCAAGAAGTCCAAGAACAATCGTCGATCAAAATATATACAAGTGCAGCTGATTTTCAAATGGTTAATGAACAATATGATCAATTACTGACATTAGTCGGTTCAGACACAGTTCTTTCTATACATCCATTAGCTACTTTGGGATCGGGTGGCTGCATCATTAAGACACCTTATTCACAACTTGATGTCTCAATCGATCAGCAACTGAGCAAAATTAAAACACGTTTATTCGAAGTAATGGAGGAAATCAAACGTGAACATTAATAGTTATAAAGAAACAATTGACCGCATCGATCCATATATCCGATATGGGAAAATTGATCGAGTTGTTGGCCTAATGATTGAATCGATTGGACCAGAAGTGAAAATTGGGAATGTCTGCTACATTCATTCTGATAATGGTAAGAAAATTATGGCTGAAGTCGTAGGCTTTACCGGTGAGAAAGTGTTATTAATGCCATATTCCCAGATTAATGATATTGGCCCAGGTAGTTTAGTAGAAGCTACTGACCAATCATTAAAAATTAAAGTAGGAAAAGGATTAGCAGGCAAGGTAATCGATGCATTGGGGCAACCACTTGATCACTCATTACTACCACTAGGGTTACAAGGTGTAGATACCGATCAAATGCCACCGAACCCACTTGATCGACCTCGTATTTTAGAACCGATTGAGCTCGGAGTTAAAACGTTAGATACAATGCTAACGGTAGGAAAAGGTCAAAGGGTAGGTATCTTTGCGGGTAGTGGAGTTGGAAAGAGTACACTATTAGGGATGATCGCTCGTAATAGTGAAGCTGATATTAACGTGATTGGTTTAATTGGGGAACGTGGACGTGAGGTTAAAGAATTTATAGATAAGGATTTAGGGGAAGAAGGTCTTAAACGCTCAATCGTTGTAGTAGCAACATCAGATCAACCTGCATTAATGCGGATTAAAGGAGCATATACAGCTACAGCGATTAGTGAGTATTTTAGAGACTTAGGTTATAACGTCAACTTAATGATGGATTCCGTTACTCGTGTAGCGATGGCTCAAAGGGAAGTTGGTCTAGCTACTGGCGAACCACCGACAACCAAAGGTTATCCACCTTCAGTTTTTGCTATTTTGCCGAAATTATTAGAAAGAACTGGGACAAGCGATAAAGGAACAATTACTGCGTTTTATACTGTATTAGTTGATGGGGATGATTTAAATGATCCCATTGCTGATGCGACCCGAGGAATTCTAGATGGTCACTTTGTCTTAGATCGAAGGCTAGCTGAACAAGGACAATTCCCAGCTATAAATGTATTAAAATCAATTAGCCGTGTTATGCCTCAAATTACTACAGCTGAGGAACAGGCACTTGCTAATGAAATGCGTTTAAACATCTCAACTTATGAAGAAAACTATGAGTTAATCCAAATTGGTGCATATAAAAAAGGAACTAACCCAATCGTCGACAGAGCGATTCAGTTACATCCGAAAATCACTGCATTTTTAAAACAAGGGATTGACGAAAAGTGTACGAGAGCAGAAGCGATTGAAAAAATGAAATCTGTTTTAGATGGAGGATAATTTAGATGGCGACGATTAAAGCTTACAGTAAAATATTAAACCATCAAGAAAATTTAAAAAATAAAGCTTTACTCGACTACCAACAAGCGATGCGTGATTTTGAACAGAGTGCTGAGAAATTATATTTATTACTTAATAAAAAAGAACAAGTAGAAAAAGAGTATAATTATTACTTATCTTCATCAGGGACAGTGACTACCCTAGCAACGCATTATGCTTTTATCGAGCGAATTAAAGAGCGAATCTATGTTGTTCAGATGGAAGTCAATCAAAAAAGAGCTGTAATGGAAAAGAAACAAGAGAAACTAACAGAACAACATATTGAAGTGAAAAAATTCGAAAAAATAATTGAGAATAAACGCAAAAAAGAACGTGAACGAGAAGCGTATTTAGAAAGTCAATTGATGGATGAAATATCGACAAGACAGTTTTTTAATCGAAGAAATGGGTGATAAAGATGGCAACAGTTCAAGGTGATGAAAATAAAAAGGTCAGTTTTACACAGTGGCTATTTTTAATCATAATTCCTTTAGTCTTAGCCATCTCAATCGGGTTTATTGTCATATCATTACTAGACTTAAATCCAGGAGCGAAAATCAAAGAATTCGCCAATCAAATTCCAGTTATTAATCAATTTGTAACGACCGAGGAAGAAGCTGAAATTGAAAGACGAGAGAACCAATTAGAAAAACAAATCGCAAAACTTAAAGATGAAAAAGCGAGTATGGAAGCTGATTTATCTACTAAAGAGTTGGAAATTGATCAACTTAAACAAGAGATTGAGAGATTGAAGCACCAATTGGATCAAACTGAAGTGACATCAGCGATTGATAATAAGGACAATATGGCAGTAGCGCAGATTGTATCTACATATCAGGAGATGGCTGCAAAAAATGCTGCGCTCATTATTACAGAGATGAATAAGACAGATGCTTTACAAATACTAAGAGCACTTGATGAAACAAAACGAGCAGCGATTTTAAGTGAGATGGATCCGGAAAGCGCAGCAACCCTAACTGAACAATTACTAAAATAATCGCAAGTTAATTTGAAAGGGGGTGGAAATATGAACGTGACTGGTAATGTGATTTTCGCACAACAAATAACAGCTGTAGATCAAGGATCTTACGTTAAAACTGACAAGGATTTTACAACATCGTTTAAACAAATTGTAAATGAAAAGCAATCAGATGTAAGTATTGAAAATTCTATTGTTGATCCAATAGATGAAAAATTAGATCTTGAAACTCAATTAAATAATTGGTTAGAAGAATTATCTGAGCAAGATTTAGATTATGTAATAGGTTGGTTAGAAGCTGAACTTGAGGTCAGTAACGTAGATGAAAGCCAATTGATAGATATTCTAGCAAACTTGAATTTAGCTGAAATCGAAATAACTGATCAAAAGCTACAAACAATTCTTTCTACATTATCAAATGAGAGTGAAATTGAGAATGAATCAGATCAAACAGTATATGCATCAGAGTTTTCTAACTGGACCCATCATTTTGTATCAGTTGATTACAACGTAAGACAGCAAATGATTCAAGTTGAAACAAATCAACAGACGATTGATTCTATCAATCAATTAATGAATCAATTTGATGATTTTACCCAAAAGGATGCTAAGCAACTACTTGATCTATTAAATCGAATGCAACCAACAGAAGAACAGTTTACGATGCTGTTAGATAACTTAACAGAGCTAGACGTTGATCAAGCTAAACTCACTACTTTTTCAAAAGTGTATCAAAATTATCTGAAGAGAACTGCTTTATCTGAACAAACAAATTATCGATCAGATTCTGTCGTTACGTCTAAAGATATTATGAAGTGGGTTAAAGCAGCAGTCGATCAAATTAGTAATAATCAAGATACGTCAACAGACACTTTTGGTCAACTATTCAGTCAACAAAGTTTGAGTCAAGTATTTGTAGGCAATTTTTCTACGTTAATAATGAAAGCGGATTCATCATTTTAAGGTGACCCCTTGATAAAGTTTTTGCCTTTTTTAAAAACCAGATAACTCCTTTAACACGTTGTATATCGGAATATTTGCCTTTCCTTTTAGGTACATAAGATTGTCTCTGGTAACCTGACCAATGGTTCTTTTAACCTTTTCTTTATAATGTCTTGGTGGTTTCTTTTCCAGCTCGATTTCTGTCCATTTATCTATTCGCCCGAATAAAGTCTTTAGGGACAAATTATCCAAGAAGGCCACTAATGCAGTGCCCATGGCACTTACACCTTTATCCGACCAACTACGGCCATTTTTTAGTCTTTTGGCAAACACACTCATGGTTCCCTCTGCGCTTCCCATTGGACGCATACCAGTTGTATCAATTCCCTGTTCTTTTAACCATATTCTATAATCTCCCAATGCTTCTGGATATTTTTCTAATTGGCGGATAAACGACACAAGTCGTTCCTCCTTCTCCTCATCCTCAAGCGTTCCTACGGCACTGTTAAGCTCTGTTAAGAACGTTTTGTATTTGTATGCCGCAAGGGCTTTACGAATGGACCGATAACGAGGATGCTTGCTGAATATACTCTTAACCTCTCGTGCCACATGAAAGCGATCAAGAGAAAAGAATACACGACCTTTAAAATACTCACGACAGGATGTAATCCAGTTGGCACCATCTCCATTTATAACCAGCTTGTGAAAAGTCGGGTCATATTCGAAGTTTTCAATTAGAAAGTCCTCAAAAGCCTCCCAAAAGGGTTGCTTTCCTTTGTGAATAAAATGACGTTTGTTCTTAAGGCTAACCCGTTTTCCATTGACTTCCCATCCTTGATGGACAGCTGCTATTTTCTCTTCTTTTCCCTTTTTCCATTTACCTTGGCGTTTTACAAATAAACCATCTACTTCTACAAATAAGACGGGTTGGAGTATAGGTTCACGCTTTTTAGGTTTACACGTAACCTCTAATAGGTGTTGACGAATTGCCTCATGACTGATAACCCGGTAACCTAATAGAGTTTGTAATGTATTAGCTGCATTTCGATAGGAGCGACCCTTAACAGCTAGCTCAATGGCAGCTTCCTCAATCAATGGACTAAAAGAACCGGCCTCCTCAAACTCTAGATAACGATCAAGAAGATAGACATATTCCCCAGTTGATCGGTCAAGGTAATAATTGCGATATAATTCAATCTCACCAAAGAGACTAGCTATATTAAACTTTCTTTTATCAATAAGACGATAGCGCTTTTTATCACGTTCATCGGCAATCTGTTGGTCCATATCCTCCAAGACCTGTTTCATAACGAAACCAAAGGTTTCTTGTAATTGTCTCCAAACCAATTGCTCAATTTGTTTTAAATTTGGGTATTTTATGATATTCTTTTCCATGAGGGATTCTCCTTTCGGTAATGGTGTTTTAGTAGACTATCATTTTACCAAGGAGTGTCCCTTTTTTCATGACTTTTGCTTTGTTTCCTACCGCGCTATCGCTTGCTGGCCCCTTCACTTAGTGAAGGGGTTAATATATTTTTGCGCCCACAATAATTTTACTCATACGTCAACAAAGCACTCACTCGACTATAGAGCAAATGCAAATTCATTTAGGTCATCAAGTGGATAGCGTTGATCAGATGAGTGAGCAATTACTCTCACAATTTGAGAAAGCGATTAGTCAAAGTCGTTTTATTCAAAATCTATCAGGTGGCCATCAATTAGTATTAAAAATTGCACCTAAGTCCTTGGGAACAATTATGGTGGAATTAACAGAAATTGATGGTGAGATGCTCGTTAAGCTAACCGCAACTTCACAGATGGCAAAAGAGGCTCTAGAAGCAAACGTCAAAGAATTGAGACATATGTTTAGCCCACATAATATTGTGATTGAGAAGCAAGAGCTAGAACCGGTTTACTTAGAACAATCATCACCGTTTGAAAGCACACCTGATCAAGAAGATTCGCATGAACAGAATGATCAGACTAGAGAACGTGATCAAAATGAAATTGGGGAAGATTCAATTAGATTCGATGAACTGTTGAAGCAAGAAAGGATGTAGCAGATGACACGAATAGATCCTTCATATTATTTACGTAATATCGATAGAGGAAAACCGAGTAGTGATCTTGGTAAAGATGAGTTTTTAAAGATATTAATGACTCAAATTAAGAATCAAGACCCATTAAGTCCAATGGATGATCGAGAATTTATATCACAAATGACAACATTTTCTTCACTCGAGCAAATGATGAATATGAATGAATCGATTAATAAACTGGTTAATAATCAGATGATGTCACCAGTTATTCAGTACAGTCATTTAATCGGCAAACAAGTGAGTTATTATAAAATTGATCAAGAAACTGGTCAAATTATGGAACCAAAAGAAATTGTTAAAAGTGAAGTTGTAGCAATTAGTGAAAACAATGGCTTTGCCGTTATTGAACTAGAAAATAGTGAGAAAATCTATACGGATGAAATTTTAAGAATTAATCAACCTTCAAATGAATAAAAGGGGGGGTTAAATGCATTATCAAATTCAACATGTTCCTAAGCAAGCATTACTTCATCCAAAACAACAAAAAATAACAAAAACACATCAACAGACTAGCTCGTTCCAAGCTATTTTAGATCAGACTCAAGCGGAACTAAAGATAAGTAAACATGCTCAGGCACGTTTAAATGAACGGAAAATTGAAATTTCAAATGAAAAATGGCAAGAAATATCAAAACAAATTTTAGAAGCAAGACAAAAAGGTATCACAGATTCACTAGTTATTACGAGAGAAGCAACGCTTTTAGTAAGTGCAAAGAATCATACGGTCGTTACAGCACTTGACCGTCATGAAGCACAAAGCCGTATTTTTACAAATATAAATGGTACGATTTTAATCGATTAAGGCTGGACCTTAACAAGGAGGCCTTTACTACTGTTGACTGATTGATACAGTAGTGACTTAATAAGGAGGAATAAATAATGTTAAGATCAATGTATTCAGGAATTGCTGGTTTAAAAGGTTTTCAAACACAATTAGACGTTGTTGGAAATAATATTGCAAACGTTAATACATCAGGATATAAAAAATCACGTGTTGCATTTCAAGATATGATGAGTCAAACGATTGCTGGTGCATCAGCTCCTACTGATATTCGCGGGGGGATAAATGCACAACAAGTTGGTTTAGGTTCTCAAATTGGTGCGATTGATGTTATCCACACTCAAGGAAACCGTCAAACGACAAATAGAACCCTTGACTTAGCTTTAGAAGGAGATGGCATGTTTATCTTTGCGTCTGGTACAAATGATGTTGCGATTGATTTAGCAGATGTAAACTTATCATATACAAGAGCAGGTAACATGTATCTAGATGATGCTAACAGAATTGTAAATGCAAATGGTGAATATTTAGTTGGTGCAGATGCAGATGGTAACCCAACTGTTATTACAATCCCACCAACAGCATCTAGCTTTAGTATTCAAGGCAATGGAGTAGTTAACTATATTGATGAAAATAACCAAACACAAGTTGCTGGACAAATTATGCTAGCAAAATTCTCAAACCCTGGTGGTTTAGAGGCAATTGGAGCGAATATGTACCGCTCTACTGTTAACGACGGAATGATTGGTACAAACGGAATTCCAACATTGATAACACCGGAATCTGACGGAAGTGCTTCAATTGTATCTGGTGCGCTAGAAATGTCTAACGTCGATTTAGCTGAAGAGTTTACAGATATGATTGTCGCTCAACGAGGATTCCAAGCAAATACCCGAATTATTACAACTTCAGATGAAATACTACAAGAACTTGTAAATCTTAAACGCTAGTTAGGAGGGGGGAGCAAGTCTAAGTGACTTGCTCCTAATAAAAAATGATTCAATTAACGAGTTTTAATGGTGAAACATTTACTTTAAACGCTATTTATATCGAAAGAATTCAATCATTTCCTGACACGACAATAACTTTGTTTAATGGTAAAAAGCTAGTTGTAAAAGAACCAGAAGCAGAAGTTCGTCAAGCAATAATGAAGTTTTATCAACAAGTAGGACTTATAGGATTGCATGTAAAAGTAGGTGAGAAAAATGAGCAATAATGGTTTTAAGGTAGTTTTAGCGATACTGTCGATCATAGCTTTAGCAGGTATAGGTGGAGTAGTTTACCTATTATTGAATGACACCGATGCAGATCAAGCCTTAACTATTGAAGAACAAGTCAAGTATTCTTACACGACAGAGGAGATCAATCTAGATTTAGCAGATAATAGATATGTTCAGTTGAAATTCAATATCCTTACTAACAATGGTAAGGCTAGAGATGAAGTCGAGTTAAGAGAGTTTCAATTTAAAAACATCCTTATTAAAGAAACTGTTAATCTTACTTCAGATCAATTACAGGAAAACTTGTCAGATTTTGAAGATAGATTACGTGATGAAATGAATAAATTAATGGAAGAAGGGGAAATTACCGACGTTTATATTGTTGGTAAAATTGTACAGTAGTATAGCTCCTCGGTAGGAGGTGGAATGTATGGCAGATGAGGTTCTGTCTCAAAGTGAAATTGATGCGTTACTATCAGCTTTATCGTCAGGTGAAATGGATGCTAATCAATTAAAACAAGAAGAACAAGATCGAAAAGTTCGTGTATACGATTTTAAACGAGCACTTCGATTCTCTAAAGACCAAATTCGAAGTATCTCTCGAATTAATGAAAACTATTCAAGACTTTTAACAACTTACTTCTCAGCACAGTTACGTACATATGTACATATATCTGTCGCATCTGTTGATCAAATTCCTTATGAAGAATTTATTCGTTCAATACCCGCGATGACTGTGTTAAATATTTTTAGTATGTCACCCCTTAAAGGGAGAATTATCTTTGAAATTAACCCGAATATCGCCTATGCAATGCTTGATCGAATTTTAGGTGGTAGAGGAACGAGTTTAAATAAAATTGATAACTTAACGGAAATTGAATCAACGATTATGACAAACCTATTTGAACGTTCTCTTGATAATTTAAGAGAGGCTTGGTCTTCAGTTGAGGATATTGATCCAGTGTTGGAGGAATTTGAAGTTAACCCACAGTTCTTACAACTGGTCTCTCCAAATGAAACAGTTGTAGTTGTTTCATTAAACACAACAATTGGTGAAAGTACTGGAATGATTAATATATGTATTCCACATGTCGTATTAGAGCCAATTATGCCGAGGTTATCAGTTCACTATTGGATGCAAACTGAGACACAAAAAGAACGACAGCCTGAAGAGTACAAGAGCCTTTCAGAAAATCTAAAAACAACAAAGTTAGACTTAAATGTCTTATTAGGTAAAACAAAAATAACTGTAAATGACTTTTTAAACTTATCTAAAGGCGATGTACTTCATCTGGATCAATCGATTCATGAACCTTTAGTATTAGCTTCTGCAGATGAGGCATTATTTAAAGTACAACCTGGACACAGAAAAAATAAGGTAGCCGTACAAATTTTAGAAGAAATAAAGAAGGAGGCACCAAATGATGAATGATGGTATGCTTTCACAAGATGAAATAGATGCACTATTAAATATGGACGATACAGAAGAAGATATTGTTGAGGAAACGTCAATAGAGACGCCTGTATTAACTGATATTGAACAAGATACCTTAGGGGAAATTGGGAATATTTCATTTGGAAGTTCAGCAACAACGCTGGCAACTTTACTTAATCAAAAAGTCGAAATTACAACACCAACAGTATCATTTATTAAACGAAATCAATTAGAAGATGAGTTTCCAATTCCGCATGTAGGGGTTGAAGTGAAATATACTGAAGGATTTCAAGCGGATAATTTATTTATCTTAAAGTCAAATGATGCTTTTGTCATTGCAGATTTAATGCTTGGTGGTGATGGACAAGGCGACAATCATGAATTAAATGAAATTTACATGAGTGCGATTCAAGAAGCGATGAATCAAATGATGGGGACTGCAGCAACTAGTATGTCGACAATTTTCTCAAAACGTGTTGATATTTCACCACCATCAACGATTATGTTAGACGTAACTGAAGAATCAAGTCATCAATACATTCCGAATGAGGATATCCTTATTAAAGTTTCATTTCAATTAAAAATTGGTAATTTAGTTGATTCGAGTATCATGCAATTATTAACACCATCATTTGCTAAACAAATGGTTAATGATCTGCTAAATCCATCAACACCAGAGGTTCAGTCAAAACCAACAGCAGCAGAGCCTGTTAAACAAGAGGAAAAAGAGGTTGTATCAATGAATCAGCAAAAAGTAGAATATGACGTAAAACCTGAATCAAGACAACCACAGAACATTGGTGAACCGACTCAAGCTAATGCATCGGTACAAACGGCTCAATTCTCTAATTTTGATGAGATCGAGTTACCACAAACTGAGCGACGTAATCTGGATATGTTATTAGATATTCCGTTACAAGTAACAGTAGAACTTGGGAGAACGAGACGAGCAGTACAAGACATCCTTGAACTGTCTTCAGGATCAATTATTGAACTTGATAAATTAGCTGGTGAACCAGTTGATATTCATGTCAATAATAAATTAATTGCTCAAGGTGAAGTCGTTGTTATTGATGAAAACTTCGGTGTAAGAGTTACTGAAATTATTAGTCAATCTGATCGTCTGAAGAATTTAAAGTAAAATAGATTTGGGAGGAATAATAATGGCAAATACAGTTTTAATCGTTGATGATGCAGCATTTATGAGAATGATGATTAAAGATATATTAAATAAAAATGGTTTTGAAGTTGTTGGAGAAGCTCAAGATGGTCAACAAGCTGTAGAGAAATATGAAGAATTAAAACCAGATTTAGTTACAATGGATATTACAATGCCTGAGAAGGATGGTATTACAGCGTTAAAAGAAATTAAAGCAATCGATCCGAATGCAACTGTCATTATGTGTTCTGCTATGGGGCAACAAGCAATGGTTATCGATGCGATACAAGCTGGTGCCAAAGACTTTGTTGTTAAACCGTTTCAAGCTGACCGTGTTATCGAAGCCATTACAAAAGCATTGGACTGATTGAATGAGAAAGTGTATTTATTTATTCGTATTACTTCTTTTTATGTTTAACTCAATCCCAGTAGTTCAAGCAGAAACGGGTGATGGATCTGTAACAGATTTCTTTAATCAAACCGAATCACCTGAAGAAGATGATTCAGATTTGATTAGTGACGATAACATGACAAAAGATCCAAGTTCAAACATCAATCAAACCAATTCACCAACACTATTTAGTATTATCTTAAAATTAATTATTGTTTTAGCAATCATTATAGGATTGATCTATCTTTTATTAAGAGTCTTCAATCGATCGGGTCATTTGAATCGGCATGGTGATGCACTGGTTAATTTGGGCGGAATTTCTTTAGGAGCGAATAAATCTATCCAAACGATAAAAGTTGGAGAGAAAGTTTTTCTCGTTGGAGTAGGCGATGATATTTCGCTCCTAACCGAAATAACAGATGAACAAGTTATTGAAGCTTTAGTTGCTAAACAGGATGCATCAACTTTACCAGCACAATCTATTTTAGGTCAGTTGAAGATCTTTCAAAAACAAGCAAAATCAGCAGAACTTGAACAACAAGAGCAAAAATTTGAAAATCAAGATTTTGCCTCTTTGTTTAAAGGTGAGCTCGACACTATGAAGGAAAAAAGAGAAAAAATTAGAGTTAAATATAAGGAAGAAGATTAATTATGAATGAATTTATTGATATTTTTTCAGGCACAGATATCGAAACAGTATCTAGTGCCGTACAATTATTAATATTACTTACTATTTTCTCTTTAGCACCAGGTATTTTAATTTTATTAACAAGTTTCACTCGAACCATTATTGTTTTATCATTTACTCGGACTTCATTAGCGACACAGCAAATGCCACCAAATCAAGTTTTAATTGGAATTGCATTATTTATTACCTTCTTCGTTATGGCACCAACATTTCAACAAATTAATGAAGAAGCATTAACACCATTAATGAATGAAGAGATAGGCTTAGATGAAGCTTATGACTTGGCGAGTGGTCCTATAAAGCAGTTTATGGCAAAACATACGAGGCAGAAGGATTTACAATTGTTCTTAAATTACACAAATACAGAAGCTATTGAAACAATTGAAGACATTCCTTTAACTGCTTTGGTACCAGCTTTTGCTATTAGCGAAATCAAAACGGCTTTTACAATGGGTTTTTTAATCTTTATTCCGTTTTTAGTCATTGATATGACGGTCGCAAGTATCCTCATGTCAATGGGGATGATGATGCTTCCACCGGTGATGATCTCGTTGCCATTTAAGATTTTATTATTTGTTTTAGTCGACGGTTGGCATTTAATTATTGAGTCATTATTGTCAAGTTTCCATTAGCTATTATTATAAAAGGAGATTAGTAAAATGAGTGCAGAATCAGTCATATCACTAGCTGAACAAGGTATCATCACAATATTAATGGTTGCAGGGCCATTACTGATCCTAGCATTAGCAGTTGGTCTATTAGTGAGTATTTTCCAAGCAACAACACAAATACAGGAGCAAACATTAGCGTTTATTCCTAAAATTGTTGCAGTTTTGCTTGGAATTGTCCTATTTGGACCGTGGATGTTAAATCAACTGACGCAATTTGCTATGAATATATTTCAAAATTTAAATCAATTTATAGGATAGACGATGCTTACACTCATTGATTTTAATTATATACCTGCATTTTTACTAATCTTCTCACGTGTAGTTGCTTTTATTGCAACACTTCCAATTTTTTCATATCGGAATATCCCGAATCCATTTAAAATTGGATTTGCATTTTTCGTTAGTTTAATAACCGTATCAACGATTGAGATACCCACATTACCAATTGATTTAGCATACGTACTGTTATTATTCAAAGAAGTGATGATTGGTTTAACAATTGGTCTTGTTGCAACACTGATTTTAACTATCATTCAAATTGCAGGTGGGTTTATTGATTTCCAGATGGGTTTCGCGATAGCTAACGTGATGGATCCACAGACTGGTGCGCAAAGTCCAATTATTGGTCAATATTTTTATACTTTTGCATTATTATTTATCTTAGCTAGTGATGGTCATCACTTACTTATCAATGGTGTGATAGCTAGTTTTAAATTTATCAACCTTGACCAATTAGTGAATTTTGCTAGTCAGAATTTTATAATGTCCGTTATTATGATGCTAAGTCAGATGTTTCTAATCGCTTTCCAAATGGCAATACCAATAGTGGGAAGTTTATTTTTGGTTGATGTTGCATTAGGTATTATCGCCAGAACTGTTCCGCAACTAAATGTCTTTGTAGTCGGAATTCCGTTAAAAATTACTGTTTCATTTATTGCGATAAGCATTTATATTGTCTTTTTTATTAGTATTGTGAAACGGCTATTTGGCTACACGTTAGAAATGATGGATGGATTTATGCGGATTCTAGGAGGAATGTAATGATGGAGTGGTTAAAACTAGATTTACAATTCTTTTCTGGCGAAAAAACAGAGAAAGCAACACCAAAAAAACGTGAAGAAGCACGTGAAAAAGGACAAGTTGCCAAAAGTCAGGATCTCAATACGGCAATACTGCTCTTTTTTATGTTTATTTCATTTATAGCAATTGGTCCGTTTTGGAAAGAGCGCTTTACTGGATTGTACATTCGTGTATTTACTGAATTTATAAATTGGACAGTTACACCAGATCAAATCCATCTCATTTTTATCGATATACTGATCTATGTTGGTATTACGATTGCTCCTGTATTGGGAGTGGCTATAATAGCGGGAATTGTTTCAAATCTTATGCAGATAGGCTTTTTAAATACAACTGAACCTTTGCAAATGAAGTTAGATAAACTTAATCCGATTCAAGGAGCGAAACGAATTTTCTCAATTCGTGCAATCATTGAGCTGATTAAATCAATTTTAAAAATAACAGTTGTAGGCGCAGTTACATTCTCTATCCTTTGGGGTAGTAAAGATGAAATATTTATGCAGTCACAAGGAAGTTTAGAAAGTGCACTTTCCTTTTTTAGTTCAACAACTGTGAGAATGGGACTATCAGCTGCGATTGCATTATTAATTTTAGGTGTATTTGATTATGGTTATCAAAGGTTCGATTATGAAAAAAATCTCCGCATGTCAAAGCATGAGATTAAAGAAGAGTATAAGAATATTGAAGGTAACCCATTAATTAAATCAAAAATTAGAGAAACACAACGTCAAATGGCAATGAGACGAATGATGAGTGAGGTTCCAGAAGCAGATGTTGTTATTACCAACCCAACTCATTTCGCTGTTGCCCTTAAATATGATGAATCAAAGGCGCAAGCTCCTTATGTTGTTGCTAAAGGAGCGGATTATGTGGCTTTTAAAATCCGTGAACTTGCAGAAAAAAACCAAGTGATGATTGTTGAAAATCGTCCTTTAGCAAGAGCATTATATGCAAATGTAGAAGTTGGTCAAATGATTGATGAGTCATACTACCAAGCAGTAGCTGAAGTGTTGGCTTATGTCTATCAAGTAGAACGTAGGGCATAGTCCAACTAGTAGGGAGAGAGTACAATGTTTAAATTTAAAGATATATCAGTATTACTATTCGTTATCATTATTATGGTTATGATCATTGTTCCATTACCAGGATGGTTATTGAGTATACTGATTTTAATTAATATTTCAATGTCATTAATAATTATTCTTGTAGCAATGAATATTACAGAGCCTCTCCAATTTTCTGTCTTACCTTCGTTGCTCTTAGTCATTACAATGTTCCGTTTAGGATTAAACGTTTCAACGACAAGATCAATTTTAGCTGAAGCAGATGCAGGGAGTGTCGTTGATACGTTTGGTTCATTTGTTATCGGCGGTAACCCTTTAGTAGGTTTTGTAGTATTTGCTATTTTAGTTATTGTTCAGTTTTTAGTTATTACTAAAGGTAGTGAACGTGTATCTGAAGTTGGAGCACGATTTACTTTAGATGCTATGCCAGGTAAACAAATGAGTATTGATGCAGATTTGAATGCTGGCTTAATTAATGAACAACAGGCTAAAGAACGTAGAAGTAAAATTGAACGAGAAGCAGACTTTTATGGAGCGATGGACGGTGCCAGTAAGTTTATTAAGGGTGATGCCATTGCGGGAATTATAATTGTTTTAATTAATATTATTTTTGGAATTATCATTGGTATGCTTCAAATGGGCATGAGTATCGGTGAGGCACTTTCGACATATATGCAACTTACTGTTGGTGATGGAATTGTTACTCAACTTCCCGCTTTACTGATCTCAACAGCAACAGGTATTATCGTGACTCGAGCAGTTTCAGAAGAAAACTTAAGTAGTGATGTGACTTCACAGCTTTTACAATATCCAAAATTACTCTATATTGCTGGAGGTACGATTTTTCTATTAGGATTTACACCAATTAACTTCTGGCTAACATCGTCTATTTCTGGCGTTTTATTTGCTGGTGGTTATCTCCTAAGTCGACCTACTCAAGAATTAGAAGTCGATCAAATTGAGATTGAGGATGAAGAAGCAGCGAGACAAATTGAGTCAACTGAAAATGTTGTTGATTTAATTAGTATGGATCCAATTGAATTTGAATTTGGTTATTCGTTGATTCCATTAGTTGATTCAAGTCAAGGTGGAGACTTAATGGATCGTATCGTCATGATTAGACGTCAATTAGCAATCGAGCTTGGCGTTGTGATTCCTGTCGTAAGAATTCGTGACAATATTCAGTTAGCACCAAATGCTTATCAGCTAAAGATTAAAGGTAACGAAGTCGCTAGTGGTGAATTGATGTTAGATCACTACTTAGCAATGACACCAGGAATGGAAGAAGATGATCTATATGGGATTGACACGGTAGAACCTGCATTTGGCTTACCTGCTAAATGGATCAGTGAAGATGTAAAAGATGAAGCTGAATTGTCTGGTTACACTGTGGTTGATCCACCTTCAGTAGTATCAACTCATATTACTGAAGTGATTAAAAAGCACGCACATTTATTATTAGGTCGCCAAGAAACAAAACAATTAGTGGACCACTTAAAAGAATCGTATCCTATCTTAGTAGAAGAGGTCACACCAGACCCATTAAGTATAGGAGATATTCAAAAGGTACTGGCTAAATTATTACGTGAACAAGTGTCAATTCGTAATTTACCTGTTATATTCGAAACATTAGCTGACTTTGGAAAAATGACTAATGATCCTGAATTATTAGGTGAATATGCTCGACAATCACTAGCATCGCAAATTACCAAGCAGTATGCTGACGAATCGAAATCTTTACGTGTTATTACTGTATCTGGTGAAGTTGAACAGATGATTGCTGACCATGTTCAGCAAACAGAGCATGGAAACTATTTAGCACTTGATCCAGAAAGTCAGCAAAGAATTATTAGTTCAGTTTCTGAAAAGATTGAACAGGCGACACTGCAATCAGAAAATTCAATTATTTTATGTTCTCCAACAATTCGGATGTACGTTAAACAACTATTAGATCGATTTTTCCCTGAGGTTATCGTCTTGTCATATAATGAGTTGGAGCCAGATCTTGATGTTCAAAGTATTGGGGTGGTGAAAGCAGGATGAAAGTAAAAAAATATATTGCACCAAGCATGCCAGAGGCACTTGATAAAGTAAGAGCAGAATTTGGTACAGATGCCGTTATATTAAGTTCAAAGGTCGTCTATACCGGTGGCTTTTTAGGAATGTTTAAAAAGAGAAACATTGAGGTTGTAGCAGCAGTAGAGCCCCAACCACAACCAGCTAAACCGAGATATGATACGCCAATCATTGAAAAAGAGCTAACAAAGCAAGTATCTCCACAACCAGACAAGCAACAACAAATCGTTTTAGAAGAATTACGTTCAATTCGAAAGTGGATGGAACAAGCGTCAGAACAGACAGATCATCAATTTCCAGCTGCATTTCAATCTGTGAAGGATCATCTTATCAATCAAGAAGTAGATGAAGATGTGGTAGATGAGATTATTTTAGCTAATTTAGAGCAGGAGCAAGAGCTCACATATCATGAAGCATTACAAAAAACGAAAAATTATTTAGAATCTTTGTTTTCTAAGTATCAATGTGGAAATGTACAGTTTAAGCAGAAGTTTATTCACTTAGTAGGCCCTACTGGAGTAGGAAAAACAACAACGATTGCTAAATTAGCAGCTAAAAGCATGATTCAAGATGGTAAAAGAGTGGCTCTAATTACAACTGATACATATCGAATCGCGGCGATTGAACAGTTGAAAACTTATTCAAATATTCTAGATATACCATTAGAAATTGCTTATACGATGGAAGATTACCAAAAAGCACGATTGAAGTTTCAAGAATATGACCTTGTTTTTGTTGATACAGCTGGACGTAATTTCAGAGACCCTAAATATGTAGCTGAACTAGGTAAAATAGTAGATTTAGAACATGATATTGAAACATATTTAGTCCTTTCAGCCACGACCAAAGCAAAAGATCTTATGATGTTATTTGATCAATTTAAAGCCATTCCTTTATCAAAGTTAATTATTACGAAAATAGATGAAACCAGTACTTACGGCGCATTACTAAATTTAATTAAAGAGAATGGCATTGGCATTGCCTACCTTACACATGGTCAAAACGTCCCTGATGACATTCGATTAGCTACACCAAGTTTATTAGCAAAATTATTAACTGAATCGGATGATCAAGATGTATCATGATCAAGCTGCAAATTTACGTCAAACTATGCAAAGACTCAAAATAAAAAAACATGCTAAGACAATTGCCGTTGTTAGCGGTAAAGGCGGAGTAGGTAAGTCGAATTTTACGATTAACTTTGCGCTAAAACTTATTGAACAAAATAAAAAGGTATTAATTATTGATTTGGATATTGGTATGGGAAATGTTGATATTTTGCTAGGGCTTCAAGCCAAGCAATCAATTGTAGAAATGTACGAGAATCATTTGTCGATTCGTGATATTATAGAGATAGGTCCTAACGATATAGCCTATATTTCAGCAGGATCTGGATTATCTACTGTATTTAATATGGATGAAGCCAAACTTAATTACTTTTTAGATCAATTTAATGAGATTACAAGTGACTATGATTATATCTTTTTTGACATGGGAGCAGGAGCATCTAATGATAGTCTAGCCTATATATTAGCAGCAGACGAATGTATCCTTGTTACAACGCCTGAACCGACATCAATGATGGATGGTTATGCAATGATAAAACATATTCACTATAAAAATGAACAACTGCCTTTCTATCTTTTAATTAATCGAGCTCAATCAGTTAATGAAGGTAAGCAGATAATTAAAAAGTTACAAAGAGTAACTCAACATTTTCTAGGTAAAGAAATTACACCTCTAGGTGTGTTACCAGATGATAAAAAGGTTTCAAAAGCAGTTGTCTCACAAGTGCCATTTGTTCTATATGATTCATCCGCACATGTATCACGTGCAATTGAACAAATAGTTAAACAATATTTAACTGATACTATTAATGTAGATCAAAAAGCTCCTTCATCCTTTATTTCGAAATTAAAAAAATTCATCAAAGAAAGGTAGATGGATGTGAAAAAGATAAAAGTATTAGTAGTTGATGACTCTGCTTTTATGCGTAAAATGATTTCAAATATTTTAGAATCTCACCATCTATTAACTGTAGTAGGAACTGCTAGAAATGGACTTGACGCATTAAAAAAGATTGATGAATTAAATCCTGATGTCATTACGCTTGATATTGAAATGCCTGAAATGGATGGCTTAACAGCATTAAAAAGAATTATGGAAACAAAGCCTATGCCTGTTGTCATGCTTTCAAGCTTATCAAAGCATTCAGCTGATAAGACGTTTGAATCTATGGAATTAGGAGCAGTTGATTTTGTCACAAAGCCTTCTGGGGCAATTTCACTTAATATTAAAGAAATAGAGTCAGAAATCATCAGCAAGGTTCTAGAAGCAACAAAAGTAAAAGTTGATTTATTTACTAAAGCTAATAGAACTCCGGAATATTCAAAAGCATCAGCTCATCGTATTACGCAAAACTTTTCAAAGCAAAATCAGAATATTATCGGAATTGGTACTTCTACTGGGGGACCAAGAGCATTGCAACAAGTGATTACACGATTGCCTGAAAATATCCCAGCGCCGATTGTAATCGTTCAGCATATGCCTCCAGGCTTCACCGAATCACTAGCAAAACGTTTAGATCAATTGTCGCATGTTAAAGTACTTGAAGTTAGTGATGGTGAAAAATTAGAAAATGGTGTTGCCTATATCGCACCAGGTGGCTATCAATTTAGAGTAATAGAAACAAAAGAAGGATTAAGAGCAAAGATTACTAAAGAAGAGCCTAAGAGTGGCCATCAACCATCAGTCGACGTTTTATTTGAATCATTAGCAAATCTATTAAACTATAATTTAATTGGAACCATTATGACTGGGATGGGTGCAGACGGAGCTAATGGCATTGTTGAAATGAAAAAGAAGAAACAGAATACGGTTATCATCGCTGAAGCTGAAGAAACGTGTGTTGTCTATGGAATGCCTAAGTCTGCAGTTAAAACAGGCGTCGTTGATCACGTCGTCCAATTACCAGAAATTGCAGACATGATAATAAATTTATTGAAAATTAGAGGTGAATAGGATGGAAGTTAATGAATATCTTGACGTTTTCATTGAAGAAAGTAAGGAACACATACAATCTTTAAATGACCATTTACTCGAGCTAGAAAAAGATCCTAAAAACATTAACATTGTTAATGAAATTTTTAGATCAGCACATACTTTAAAAGGTATGTCAGCAACCATGGGCTATCAAGATTTAGCCGACTTAACTCACAATATGGAAAACGTGCTAGATGCTGTTAGAAATAATAAACTTGAGTTAAATTCCGATATTATTGATGTGATCTTTAATGCTGTAGACGCTTTAGAATCGATGGTTTATGACATTATTGATGGTGGTGAAGGTAGGTTAGATGTCACTACACTCGTCAATAAATTAGATGCAATCCAATCTGGAGAAACTTTGAGTGACCAAAAAGCATCACAAAAGACTAAAGTAACAGAGGAATCAACAACACAGAAACTAGACTTAGATGAGTTTGAATTAACTGTATTACAGCAATCTAATGAAAAAGGCTATAAAAATTATCAAGTCACTGTACAATTACAAGAAACAACATTGTTAAAAGCAGCTAGAGTATACATGGTGTTCGGTATATTTGAACAAATTGGTGAAGTGATTAAGTCAGTTCCATCCGTAACAGAATTAGAAGATGAAAACTTTGATTTTGATTTTTCTGTTGTTTTAGTTACAAAAGACTCGCCAACTGAAATTGAACAAAAAGTTATGAAAGTTTCAGAAATTAAGTCTGTTGAAGTTAGTGAATTAGACATTCAACAATTTGTTCAAGAACAGCAAGAAACCGAAGTTGTAGAAAATAATGAGCAACAAGAAGATACAGCAGCAAATGATGACAAATCACAATCGAAACGTCCATTAACGAGCAAAACTATTCGTGTAAATATTGAACGTTTAGATGCATTAATGAATTTATTTGAAGAATTAGTTACAGATCGAGGAAGACTTGAACAAATTTCTGCAGATTTACGCCATAATGATTTACAGGAAACAGTTGAAAGAATGGCTAGAGTATCAAGTGATCTTCAAAACATCATTTTAAATATGCGAATGGTACCGATTGATCAAGTATTCAATCGTTTCCCACGAATGGTAAGACAATTAGGACGAGATCTGAATAAAGATATAAAACTAGAAATTGTTGGTGCTGATACTGAGTTAGATCGTACAGTAATAGATGAAATTGGTGATCCACTTGTACACCTAATTAGAAATGCTCTAGATCACGGTATAGAGACACCAGAAGAAAGAAAAGCGAAAAACAAACCTGAACAAGGAACGTTAAGATTAAACGCCTATCACAGTGGTAACCACGTGTTTATTGAAATATCTGATGATGGTGCTGGAATCAATCGAGATGCCGTTACGAAAAAAGCGATTAAAAATGGAATAATTACAGCGGAGCAAGCCGAATCCTATAGTGATCAACAAGTATATCAATTGATTATGGAAAGTGGCTTTTCGACTGCAGAAAAAATATCTGATATCTCAGGTCGCGGTGTAGGATTAGATGTTGTGAAGAATACGATTGAGTCACTAGGTGGAAAGATTTCCATTGATTCAGAATTGAATAAGGGATCGATTTTCTCTATTCAATTACCATTAACATTGACAATCATTTCAGTTATGTTAACTGAAATTGAAGATGAAGTATATGCTATTCCATTATCATCAATTCTTGAAACAGCAATTATTCATAAAGATAAAGTTATGACTGCACACAATAAACAAGTTATCGATTTCAGAGGAAAAGTAGTACCACTTGTTTCGCTGAAGAAGGTCTTTGAAGTACCAGGTGAAGAAAAAGAAGATGACTATTATTCAATTGTCATTATTCGCCAAGGAGAAAGAATGGTCGGTTTAATTGTTGATTCATTTATTGGACAGCAAGAGGTCGTTCTAAAATCGTTAGGTAACTATTTATCAAATGTATTTGCAATTTCTGGTGCAACAATTCTTGGTGATGGAAAAGTTGCATTGATTATTGATACAAACGCACTCATCAAAAAGTAAGGAGGTTATTGCTATGACACAAGTAGATTCAGAATTTATAAAATCAATTGTTTTTCAGTTAAATGATGAAGAGTACGCAATGCCTGTACAACTCGTTGGATCGATCGAAAGAATGCTACCAATTACAAGAGTTCCGGGAACACCCGATTTTGTTAAAGGCGTATTAAACCTACGTGGTGTTGTTACACCATTAATTGACTTAAGAGCTCGATTTGGATTTGAACCAAAAGAATATAACGATATGACACGAACTATTATTATCCATCATGATGATATGGACGTCGGTTTAATCGTTGACGCTGCTCAAGATGTCATTGACATACCTAAGAAATCGATTGAACCAGCACCTGAAGTCGTTGGTTCGCTACATATCGATTATATTGATGGCGTTGCGAAGTATGAAGACCGTCTATTTATTCTATTAAATATCGAGAAAATCCTATCAAAAGAACTCTTAGAAGAAGCAACGATGGCTCAAAGAGAAAAGCTGGTGCAATAATGTCTATATTTGATCAGATAACGGAGTATCAGTTAGACGTTTTGAAGGAAGTTGGTAATATAGGTTCGGGAAATGCTGCAACTTCATTGTCGATGTTACTAGGAAGTAAAATTGACATGAAAATACCTGCTGTTCGACTAGTTGATTATAATGAAATGATGGACTTAGTTGGTGGCTCTGAAACATTAATCGCAGCAATCTTTTTGAGAATAGAAGGGGAAACACCAGGTAATATGTTTTTTGTTCTGTCATCACAAGAAGCAACCAATTTCGTTGAACAGATGACAGGCCAAACAGATTTTTCAATCGAAAATCCGCCTCATGATGAAATGGCACTATCTGCTTTACAAGAAGCAGGGAACATACTAGCAGGATCCTACTTAACAGCTTTATCTGATTTTCTTAAATTATCACTTCAACCGTCTGTACCAATTCTGACAATTGATATGGCAGGCGCTATCCTTACAGAAGGATTGATGGAACTTTCGCAAGTTAGTGATTATGCAATTATTATTGAGACAATAATTGATAATCATGAAGAAGTTAAAAAACAAATCAAAGGTCATTTCTTCTTATTGCCAGACCCAGATTCGTTTTTGAAAATTTTCAATAAATTAGGTGTGCAAGACCAGTGAAAATTGAAGAAATTAAGACTATAAAAGTAGGTATTGCAGATTTAAAGTTTGTTAAAGCGCCTGATGTCATTCGAACTTCAGGTTTGGGCTCTTGTGTTGGTGTCGTAATCTATGATCCAACAATAAAAATTGCCGGGATGGCACATGTTATGTTACCAGATTCAAAATCGGCAAAAAAAGAAGGATTGAATCAGTATAAATATGCAGATACTGCAATTCCTATATTAGTCGATACACTTTTGAAAGACGGTGCGAGAAAATATGCTCTTAAAGCTAAGATAGCTGGTGGCGCACAAATGTTTGCATTTAGTGCGAAAAACGATATGCTTCGTGTCGGTCAACGTAATGTAGAAGCGGTAAAAAAACAACTTGGAGATTACCAAATTCCGATTATCGCGGAAGATGTTCATGGAAACAGTGGACGAACGATTGAGTTTTCTCCAGAAACATCGATGCTCTACATACGCACGATAAGCCAAGGATCAAAAGAGATATAAAATCCACTCACACTTTCAAATCATTAACATAATGATAGTTAACAAATAATGATGAAAGCGAGGCGATTGGATTGGGAAATAAGGACAAGCATATTGAACAACTATGGGAAAATTACATTAAATATAAAGATGAGCATACCACCAACCAACTCGTTGAACATTATTTGTATTTGGTTGATTATCATACGCAACGAATTTCGAGTCATTTACCTAAAAACGTTCAACGAGATGAAATAAGAAGTTTAGGTTTATTTGGATTATATGATGCTCTACAAAAGTTCGATCTTAATCGTGATTTGAAATTTGACACATACGCTTCCTTCCGCATCCGTGGTGCTATAATCGATGGATTAAGGAAGGAAGACTGGTTGCCAAGATCAACTAGAGAAAAGGCGAAAAAGATTGAACAAGCATCAAGTGAATTAACACAAAAATTACAAAGAACCCCAACGTCTTCAGAAATTGCTGATTATTTAAATATGACACGCGATGAAGTTGAGACTAGTTATAAAGATGCAATGTTTGCAAATCTTCTTTCTATTGAACAGCGGGCATCAGATGACCCAGATGATGCAAAAGAGGGGATTGGATACAGTATCATTGATCATGATCAATTATCACCTGAAGAGCATTTAGTACAGGAAGAAAATTATACTGAATTAGCAGAATCAATTAAAAGCTTGAATAAAAACGAACAACTTGTGATCAGTTTGTTTTATCATGATGAATTAACACTAACAGAAATTGGCCAAGTTTTATCATTAACTACATCTAGAATCTCTCAAATTCATAAACAAGCGATTTTTAAATTGAAGCAATCCTTACGATCATCTTAGCAGTTTATAAATAGACACAGAAAATAACCTAAAGTAGTTTGAACGTAATTAAATGAGATTAATTATGAGACTAGTTTAGGTTTTTTCATCAAAATTTTGTTACGATAAAAAGGGAGAATCAGTAATGGTAGACTTAAATGATCATTTCATATTATTTGTATCAGAAGATAAAATGGCTGCAACGATTCAATTGCTTGAACCATATGATGCCGATAAGATTAACGAGAAGTTAATCAGGGAATGGTTAAGCGAGAACAAAATTGTATCCGGTATCAATAATGAAGCTATTAGTCAGATCGCAAGTCAATGTAATGAATCCGATTTTCCAGTATCAATTGCAAAGGGGAAAGCACCTGTTGATGGTATTGACGGAAAGATTACATTTCTGTCTGAACAAAATGATGAGATAGATATCGATGATAAAAGAAGTTTTAGAGATATTAAACGTATACCATCAATTGAAGTGAATGAAAAAATAGCATACATTACCGATCCAATTGATGGTGATTTTGGTTATGACATTTTCGGTAAGAAATTACCTTATCGAAAAGCAAGGCCGGTAAAAATGCGTGCCGGTAAAAATGTTGTATATAATGAAACTGATAAAGCCTTCTATTCAGAAATTAAGGGTAAACTAAGTGTGACAGGGAATAGAATTAATGTACATAATGTTTATGAAGTTAACGAAGATTTGTCAATGAAAACAGGAAATATAAGTTTTGTTGGTTCGATTGTTATTCGTGGAAATGTACCTACTGGATATCGCGTTGAAGCAGAAGGGGATATTCATGTTTATGGTTTAGTAGAAGCTAGTTACTTAAAAGCAGGCGGGAACATTACGATTAGTGAAGGTGTTGCTGGACTGAAAAAAGCAGAAATTATTGCTGGTGGCGATATCAATATCGGCTACATAAATCAAGCTACAGTTGAGGCAGGACACAATATTATCGTTAATAATTCAATTATTCATGGTGAATGTGTCGCAAAAAACCATATTTATTGTCATTCGGGAAGTATTATCGGTGGAACATGCTCTGCTGGTGTAACAATTGAGGCTAAAGAAGTGGGCAACAAGATGGATACTAAAACAGAGATTTCAATTGGGGTTAATAAGGCCGAATTTGATTTAGAAACTCAATTAGAGTCCGCCAAAAGAACATTAATGAGTGAAATAACTAAATTAAAGAAACTTGGAGATGGTCTTGAAAGAAAGGCTAGAACAGGTGGAGGATTAACGTCAAGAGAACGAATTTTATTATTAAAACAAAAAAATTCTCTTCACGTAACGAAAGATAAATTGGCCAAAATTGAACAAAAAATTGACAGTCTAAATGTTAATCTTGGCGATGAGGAGATAGCACGATTGATCGTAACAAGGGCTCTCTACCCTAATGTTGAGCTTCGATTTGGTAAATACCAAAGAACGACTGATTCGATTTATAAATATACTCAAGTCTATATTGAGGATGGAGAAATCGAAATTAAACCTCTATAGGGAAGAAAGGTGTGTTTATTGTGAGCTGGAAAGCGGTTGAGTTGCAAGTTGCTTTGCCACGAACTCAAGATGTCGGTCGGATTCAAGAACAAATTCAACAACGTGGTCAGTTTATGCAAGAAGTGATTGCGCAAAATCAATTACAATCAGAAGAATTGAAGCGACGATCCGTGACAAATCTTGAAGAAGGTCATAAGTTAAAGAATAATAAAGATAAGAGTGAACATGAAAATCAGCCGAATCAGAAAGTTAATTCAGCCAATCAACAGCCTGAACCTGAACAGAGCAAAAAAGTACCACACCCGTATTTAGGGACAAGAATAGATATTAACGGTTAAGAGAGGTTTAAAAATGGGGTATTTATTATTAATTAGTTTTATTATTCATGGGATAACATTAGTCATCATTAGGCAACTTAAAATAAAAATCGATCAACCCGCCGTGACCAAACAAACGCTCGATCAACAAAAGAAAGAAATTGAAGAGCTTTTAGCGGTGTATTTATTAGAAATACGTGAGGAAAATGACAAGTTGCTTGAAGCGATTAATCATAAAACTGAAACAAAATCAAAAGTTAATACGGGCAGTAATGATACGCAAGTTCAAAAACCAATACTTAGTTCAACTCAACAAACGACTTCAACTGCAAAGCCCGAAACGGAAAAATACCAAGATTATCAACCTTTACTGCCAAAGGATGAAGATGAGCCAGTTGAAACATCATTTGCGGCTCAAGTTCTAGCCTTAGCAGACCGAGGCTACTCAGCAGAAGCAATTGCCAAGGAATTAAATCGAGGCAAAACGGAAGTTGAACTGTTAATAAAATTTCATCAAAGATAGGAGAAATTAAGGCTTGCTTGTCAATTAGCATTATGGTATAGTTACTTGTGGTGTTAAATACACACGCTTGCGGATTATAGAAATGGTGCTAATGAGCAATCATTAGTTTTTCTATTTAAAATGAAGTAAGCCGAGGAAAAAAACCAATTAGGAGGAATAAAAAAAATGGCAGTTATTTCAATGAAACAACTACTAGAAGCAGGTGTTCATTTTGGACACCAAACACGTCGCTGGAATCCGAAAATGAAAAAATACATTTTCACGGAAAGAAACGGAATTTATATTATTGATTTACAAAAAACAGTTAAAATGGTTGATGTTGCTTACAACTTCATCAGAGAAGTTGCTGAGAACGGTGGTAGCGTACTATTTGTTGGTACGAAGAAACAAGCTCAAGAAGCAATTAAAGAAGAAGCTATCCGCTCAGGCCAATACTACATTAACCAACGTTGGTTAGGTGGTACATTAACTAACTTCGAAACAATTCGTAAAAGCATTAACCGTCTAAAAGACATTGAAAGAATGGAAGAAGACGGAACATTTGATGTTTTACCTAAGAAAGAAACAGTTAACCTATTAAAAGAAAAAGATCGTCTAGTTAAGTTTTTAGGCGGAATTAAAGATATGAAGAAACTTCCTGACGTTTTATTCGTTGTTGATCCACGTAAAGAGCGTATTGCAGTGGCAGAAGCGAAAAAACTTAACATTCCAATCGTTGGGATTGTTGATACAAACTGTGATCCAGATGAAATCGATTATGTTATCCCAGCTAACGACGATGCAATTCGTGCGGTTAAACTATTAACTTCAACAATGGCAGATGCAATTTTAGAAGCTAAACAAGGTGAAGAAACTGAAGAAGTAGCTCAAACAGAAGCAGAAGTAGCTGATGTTGAAGTTACAACTGAAGAAGTCGAAGTTGAAGAAACACCTGTTGAACAAGAATAACATGTTAAAGAGGTGATAAGGGGGGAACCTTTTATCACCTTTTTTTAAAAACGTATGCTTAACTATTATAAGGAGGAAATAGACATGAAGATTACGGCAGCTATGGTAAAAGAGTTACGCGAAAAAACTGGTGCAGGTATGATGGACTGTAAAAAAGCTTTACAAGAAACTGATGGTGATATGGAAAAAGCCATTGATTATTTACGTGAAAAAGGTATCTCTAGCGCAGCTAAAAAAGCTGATCGAATCGCAGCAGAGGGTACTGCTTATACATTAATTGAAGGTAATACAGCTGTATTATTAGAAATTAACTGTGAAACAGACTTTGTTACAAAGAATGATCAATTCCAAGCGCTTGTTAAAGAGTTAGCAGAGCACTTAATTTCTCAAAAACCAAGCAACTTAGAAGAAGCTTTAGCACAACCATTAAACGGAAATGGCGACACTGTTGAAACACACATTAACAAAGCTGTTGCAACAATTGGTGAAAAAATCACATTACGCCGCTTTGTATTAGTTGATAAAACAGATGCAGATGTATTTGGTGCATATACACACTTAAATGGTACTATTGGTACATTAGTATTATTAGAAGGTACAACAGATGCAGAATTTGCAAGAGATATCGCAATGCATATTGCTGCAGCTAATCCACAATTTATTTCACGTGACGATGTTGATGCTGAGTTAGTTGAAAGAGAAAGAGAAGTCTTAAAACAACAAGCTCTAAATGAAGGAAAACCAGAAAAGATCGTTGAGAAAATGGTTGAGGGACGTTTAGGCAAATTCTTTGAAGACATTAGCTTATTAGAGCAAAGCTTTGTTAAGGATCCAGACGTAAAAGTTAAGAAATTAGTAGCAGATAAAGGTGCTACAGTTCG
Source organism: Amphibacillus xylanus NBRC 15112 (assembly GCF_000307165.1). NCBI lineage: Bacteria > Bacillati > Bacillota > Bacilli > Caryophanales > Bacillaceae > Amphibacillus > Amphibacillus xylanus. The sequence continues at coordinate 1,515,964 of NC_018704.1, read as the reverse complement.
TTCATTTACACGTTACCAAGTTGGTGAAGGAATTGAAAAACGCGAAGAAAACTTTGCGGAAGAAGTACTTAATCAAATGAAGAACTAATGATGACTTAATTTAAGGGAGCACTTCTTCGTGTTCCCTTTTCTTTACAATGTAATCTATCTCAAATCTATCTATCGATTGTTTCAGAGCAAGACATAGTGTAAAATATAAGTAAAATCTACATAATGGAGGTTAACATGACGAAAGCACACTATAAAAGAATTGTACTAAAATTAAGTGGCGAAGCATTAAGTGGGGATCTCGGCTACGGATTAGAGCCAAAGATTATTAAATCGATTGCTCAACAAGTGAAGGAAATTGTAGAGCTAGGAGTAGAGACTGCCATCGTAGTAGGTGGAGGAAATATTTGGCGAGGTAAAGTAGGTAGCGAGATGGGCATGGATCGAGCAAATGCTGACTATATGGGAATGTTAGCAACGGTCATGAACTCATTGGCTTTACAAGATAGTTTGGAAAATATCGGTGTGGAAACACGTGTGCAAACATCAATTGAAATGCGACAAGTCGCTGAACCATATATTAGAAGACGAGCTATGCGTCATCTTGAGAAAAAACGTGTTGTTATTTTCGCAGCTGGAACAGGAAATCCTTACTTCTCAACAGATACAACAGCTGCATTAAGAGCTGCTGAAATTGATGCTGAAGTTATTTTAATGGCTAAAAATAATGTTGATGGCGTTTATACAGCAGATCCTAAGATTGATCCAAACGCAACTAAATATGATGAACTCACTTATATGCAAGTACTCAACGAAGAACTTGGTGTGATGGACTCAACTGCATCGTCATTATGTATGGATAATGAATTACCTTTATTAGTATTCTCAATTGCTAAAGAAGGTAATATTAAAAAAGCCGTATTAGGTGAAAAAATAGGAACTATTGTAAAGGGGAAATAAAACATGTCAGAAGCAATTATTAAAGAAATTCAACAAAGAATGGATCAAGCCATTCAGTCTTTCAAAAGAAGTTTAGCTACTGTTCGTGCGGGTCGTGCAAATCCAGCCATTTTAAATCATGTAATGGTTGACTATTATGGTGCACCAACTCCTTTAAATCAATTAGCAACAATTACAGCACCTGAAGCTAGATTAATCGTTGTAACACCATTTGATAAATCATCAATTGGAGAAGTTGAAAAAGCGATTCAAAAAGCTGATCTAGGTTTGGCTCCATCAAGTGACGGAAATATTGTTCGAATTGTCATCCCAGCTTTAACAGAAGAGCGTCGTAAAGAATTAGTTAAAGTAGTAGGGAAGTTTGCTGAAGAATCTAAAGTTCAAGTTAGAAACATTAGACGTGATGCAAATGATCAACTGAAGAAAAATGAAAAAGATGGTGAAATTACAGAAGACGAATTACGCCATTATCAAAATGAAGTTCAAGCTGAAACTGATAAATTTATCAAGCAGATTGACTCACTAGTTGAAGAAAAAGAAGCAGAAATTATGGAAGTTTAATTTTCAAAAAAGGTGAGGGGTGTTACAAAAGGAAGTTCTTTTGTTACACCTTTTTCTTTTTAGTGAATAATACTAGTGATTCTTAAGCCATTACATGGTAAACTGTAACAAGGTATGAAGAGATCAACTTGGTATTTTTGCTTGTAATATAATTTAATCATAAGCATCATATTGTTGATCAATGTTTTGTAATGGAGGAAAGATAATGGCAATAAATTTTTGGCCTTTTATGAATAAAAATAAATTAATATCTAATGAAGATAATCAAATAAACATTATACCTAACCATGTGGCGATTATAATGGATGGAAATGGCCGTTGGGCAAAGCAACGAGGGTTACCAAGGATAGCAGGGCATAAACAAGGGATGGATAATGTTAAACGAATTGTTGAAGTTGCCAATGCATATCAAATTAAAGTATTGACACTATACGCATTTTCAACAGAAAACTGGAAAAGACCAGATCAAGAAGTGAAATACTTAATGAAACTTCCTCAAGAGTTTCTTAATGTATATTTACCTGACTTGATTAAAGAAAATGTAAAGATAGAAATGATCGGACAAATGGATCAATTACCACCACATACTAAAGAAGCGATTACTAAAGCTATTGATAAAACTAAGCATAATACCGGACTGATTCTCAATATAGCTATGAACTATGGTAGTCGTTCTGAAATAGTTAATATGGTAAAATCAATTGCAGAAGATGTTCATATGAATCAATTAGACCCTTCACAAATTGACGAGCAACTTGTCAATAATTATTTATATACATCTCATTTACCGGACCCTGATTTATTAATTAGAACGAGTGGTGAAATTAGACTAAGTAATTTTCTATTATGGCAACTTGCCTATACTGAGTTTTGGTTTACTGATGCTTATTGGCCAGCGTTTTCAGAAAAAGAATTTGTAGAAGCTTTAAAAGCTTTTCAAAAACGTAAAAGAAGGTATGGCGGTTTAGAATAGTAAAGAGAAGGTGTGTATTTATGTTAACAAGAACAATAACTGCAATTGTAGCCATTGCATTTTTCTTCCCTTTTGTCATTATCGGGGGATGGCCTTTATCAATTGTAATGTTATTAATTGGATCTATCGGTTTATACGAACTAATAAAAATGCGCCAACTAACGAACCATAAAATTCCATTAGGATTGGCAATGCTATTATTATGGGCATTTCTACTCCCAGAAACAGTTATTGCTGATTTACTTCCAATTACAGTTAATCGGATTGAGCTTTTATTTATAATTTCTTTACTTATCCTATCATATACTGTTTTATTGAAAAATAAATTTACTTTTGATGATGCAGGATTTTTAGTATTAGGATCGATTTATATCGGATTAGGTTTTCATTATTTTGTAGCAAGTCGATCAGTAGGATTAGAATATGTTTTCTTTGCAATTGTTGTGATCTTAATGACTGATACTGGAGCTTATTTCTCCGGTAATATGTTTGGAAAACATAAATTAATTCCTGAAATCAGTCCTAATAAAACAATTGAAGGAGCAATAGGTGGAGCGATCATTGCAGTTATTACTGGTACAATTTTCAATTTGATTTTCCCAGTTCATGACTCAGTGATAGTTGTAATGGTTGTTTCATTTTTCGCAAGTTTAGTTGGACAAATTGGCGATCTAGTCGAGTCTGGCTTAAAGCGACACTATGAAGTAAAAGATTCAGGCCGTTTGTTACCTGGACATGGTGGAATCCTTGATCGTTTTGATAGTTGGTTATTTGTTTTTCCATTTTTACACTTAATTCAATTTATCGGTTAATAAGGGAGTGAACGTTAATTGAACACGATTGTAGCCTTTATCCTAATGTTTGGTCTACTCGTATTTGTTCACGAGTTTGGTCATTTTATTTTTGCTAAAAGGGCAGGTATGCTTGTTAGAGAATTTGCAATTGGATTCGGTCCAAAGATATTTTCTGTGAAAAAAGGTGAGACATTATACACGATCCGTATCTTACCAATGGGGGGATATGTCCGTGTGGCAGGCGAGGACCCAGAGATTGTTGATTTAAAGCCAGGGCAACATATTGGGTTAATTTTCAATCAAGATAACAAAGTACAAAAAATAGTCATTAATCATAAAGCGAAGTATCCACAAGCGCATGTTATTGAAGTTGAACGAGCTGATTTAGACCATGAATTAATTATCATTGGAAGCCTAGTCGGAGAAGAGGATATTAAGACTTACCATGTAGCAGAAAATGCAGAATATATTATGGATGAAGTTGCTACGCAAATTGCACCATATAATCGTCAGTTTGCTTCCAAGACAAAGCGTCAGCGTGCTATGCAGCTTTTCGCTGGCCCACTAATGAACTTTGTCTTAACAGCAGTATTATTTTTCTTTATGGGATCTATTCAAGGTATCCCTGTTGATGAAGCTATATTAGGCGAGATTCAACCGAACTCTCCAGCGGACATTGCTGGATTTCAATCTGGTGATGAGGTGATATCCGTTCAAGGGAAATCAATCAGCCAGTGGAGTGAATTTCAACAATTTATTCGTGAAAATCCAGAGCAAGAATTATTAATGACAGTTAATCGTTCTGGTCAGCAAATCGAAATTACTGTTACGCCAGGTGCAAACGAAGAAGGTGAGCTCACGATCGGACGGATCGGTGTATTACCCTATATTGAAAAATCACCACTTCGGGCAGTCCCCTATAGTATTAAACAAACGTATGAATGGTCGAAATTGATCGTTATTAATGTTGGTATGCTCGTATCCGGACAATTTTCACTTGATATGTTAGGTGGTCCAGTTGCGATTTATGATGCGACAGATCAAATGGTTCAAAGTGGTTTTTGGACACTTATTCACTGGACAGCAGCATTAAGCGTTAATTTAGGTGTGATTAATTTGTTACCACTACCTGCATTAGATGGTGGACGTTTATTGTTTATTGGAATTGAAGCAATTCGTGGAAAGCCAATCTCAACAGAAAAAGAAGGATTAGTCCATTTTATTGGATTTGCTTTATTGATGTTATTAATGATTATTGTTACTTGGAATGATATTCAAAGATTATTTATGTAAGATGAAATGATTTAAAAGGTGGATGAATGATGAGACAGAGTAAAACATTAATTCCGACATTAAAAGAAACACCAGCAGATGCAGAAGCAGCGAGTCATAAATGGTTACTGCGAGCAGGATTTATTAGACAAAACATTTCTGGTGTCTATACTTTTTTACCTTTAGGAAAAAAAGTATTAAATAAAATTGAAGCAATTGTACGCGAAGAAATGGATGCGATTGGTGCAAATGAAACATTTATGCCTGCATTACAATCGGCTGAACTTTGGAAAGAAACAGAGCGTTGGGACGCTATGGGCGATGAATTAATTCGCTTAAAAGATAGACATAAGCGTGATTTCGTTCTAGGTCCAACTCATGAAGAAATCGCAACAAGCTTAATTCGTGATGCAGTGAGAAGTTATAAGCAATTACCTTTGACAATTTATCAAATTCAAACGAAGTTCCGTGATGAGCGTCGTCCTAGATTTGGTTTATTAAGAGGACGCGAGTTTATCATGAAAGATGCTTACTCTTTCCATACTAGCGAGGAAAGCTTAAATGAGAGCTATCAATTAATGTTCGATGCATATACGCGCATTTTTAAACGTTTAGGTTTAAATTTCCGTCCTGTTATTGCAGATGCTGGTGCAATGGGTGGTAAGGACACTCATGAATTTATGGCATTAGCAGACATTGGTGAAGATACAATTGCATTCTCTACTGATTCAGACTATGCAGCAAATATTGAAATGGCAGAGGTTCTTGATACTTATGAATTTTCAACAGAACCACAGCAACCATTAACTAAGGTAGATACACCTGGTCAAAAAACCATGCAAGAGGTTGCTGACTTCTTAAATCAAGACATTAGCCAAGGCATGAAATCACTTCTTTTTAAAGCTGATGATGATTTTGTCTTAGTTGTGACAAGAGGTGATCACGAGGTAAACGAAATTAAATTAAAACATTACCTTAAAGCAAAAACTGTTGCTTTAGTAGAAGAAGAAGAGACAATTAAATTAATGAACGTAGGGTTTGGCTCAATTGGCCCAATCGGTGTACCAGAGGGAATTAGAGTTGTTTATGATAACGCAGTAAAAGCTTTATCAAATGCAACGTGTGGTGCGAATGAAGATGGGGTTCACTATATCAATGTTAATCCAACACGAGATTTAATCGATCCTGAATATGCGGATATTCGCTTTATCCAAGAGGGAGATCCATCTCCTGATGGTAAAGGTACGATTAAATTTGCTGAAGGGATCGAAATTGGTCAAGTATTTAAATTGGGTAAATTCTATGCTGAAAAGTTAGGTGCTACTTATTTAAATCAGCAAGGTAAGTCTGAAGTTCTAACAATGGGCTGCTATGGAATTGGTGTTTCTAGAACTCTAGCAGCAATTGTTGAGCAATATCATGATGATCGAGGAATTACTTGGCCAGTTGAAATTGCACCATACCAAGTTCACTTACTTGTGTTAAACAACAAACCGGAACAGCTTGAACTTGCAGATCAGTTATATCAACAATTAACTGATGCAGGCTTTGATGTTTTATATGATGATCGAAATGAGCGTGCAGGTGTTAAGTTTGCTGATAGTGATTTAATCGGTATACCGTACCGAATCACAGTCGGCAAAAAAGCAAGTGAAGGAATTGTTGAATGTAAGGTTAGACGTACTAATGAGCAAGAAGAGCGTCACCAATCTGAACTAATTAGCTATTTGACTGAAGTATTAGGTTAATCGGTAAACCCTTGTCTTTTTCAGGACAAGGGTTTATAAATATACATATTAATACACTATTAATCAAAGCTATGATCTGGAGGGATTAAAATGGGATTATCCAGTCATGAAAAAATGAATGTATTACTAGATCAAATCAATTTAAATGTCAATGAACAAAGACAATACTTTGACCAATCAATGTTGTTAAAATTAGAAGTTTTTAAGCAAGAAAAACGTTGGAATTTTCAATTTCAATTAGAGTCTATATTACCAATAGAGCTTTTCAAACAGTTTAGGTCTAAACTACAGGAAGCTTTTAAAATGGTCGCAACAGTTACATTTACACTTAATTATAACGATCAATCGATCTCTCCAAAGGTAATGTGTGATTATTGGCAAGATTTTATTACACAAGAGCAAGAGCTTTCACCAGCTTATGCTGATCATCTAAAGGAATGTCAGCCAAAAACAGACAACGGTCAACTCCACATTCAAGCGAGAAATTCTGCAGAAGCTACTGTGATAAAAAATCGTCTAACACCATTGTTTAAACAGTATTGTCAGCAGTATGGATTACCAATTTGGCAACTCAATGTGTATGTTGAGAATGAACAAGAACAAATTGAGAAGTTTAATGAACAAAAAGCGCTAGAAGATAAATTACTCGTTAAAAAAGCAATGGAAACGAAAAAAGAACAGGAGAAATCTCAGGAAAATAAAGATGAGCTGATTCAAATTGGTTATCCAATTAAGGAACCAGCAGTCCAAATGAGCGACATTTTTGAAGAGGAAAAGCGCGTTATTTTACAAGGATACATTTTTGATGTGGAAACTAGAGATTTACGTTCAGGTCGTCAATTATTAATGATTAAAATGACAGACTATACAGACTCGTTTACGGTGAAAATGTTCTCTAGAAATGATCAAGATAAAGAGCTTTTTGCAAAAATTAAAAAAGGAATTTGGGTTAAAGTTCGTGGAAGCATTCAAACAGATAATTTTTCAAATGAATTAACGATGATGTTGAGCGACCTTAATCAAATTACTTATACGCCAAAGCAAGATCGCGCACCAGAGAATGAAAAAAGAGTTGAGCTTCATAGTCATACAATGATGAGTCAAATGGATGCGGTTGTTTCTGCTAAGGATTTAGTTGAGCGAGCGGCAAAATGGGGACACCCTGCGATTGCGATTACTGACCATGCTGTTGCACAAGCTTTCCCAGAGGCACATCTTGCCGGTTTAAAGCATGGGATTAAGGTAATTTATGGTGTAGAGGTAAACTTAGTAGATGACGGTGTTCCGATTGCTTATAATCCAGTCGATCGAGATTTAAAAGATGCAACTTATGTTGTCTTTGATGTTGAGACGACAGGACTATCTGCAGTTTATGACACCATTATTGAACTAGCGGCGGTAAAAATTAAAAATGGAGAAATTATTGATAAATTTGAACGCTTTGCAAATCCTCATCAACCGCTATCGCAAACAATTATTGATTTAACGGGGATTACCGATGACATGTTGCAAGATGCCCCTGAAGTTGAGGAAGTATTACAGGAATTTCATGATTGGATTGGTGACGGCATTCTTGTTGCGCATAATGCAGGCTTTGATATTGGTTTTATTAATCAAGGCTTTCAAAGAATTGATCTTGAAAAGGTTAAAAACCCAGTCATTGATACTTTAGAGCTATCACGTTTTATTTTGCCACAACTGAAAAGTCACCGTCTAAATATATTATGTAAGCATTACGGCATTGAACTTACTCAACATCACCGAGCGATTTATGATACTGAAGCCACTGCTTATTTACTTTGGAAGCTCGTCAAAGAAGCGGAAGAAAAAGGGATCACAAATCATAATCAGTTTAATCAACACATGGGTGAAGGAAATGCATACCAACGAGCTAGACCGTATCATGCAACACTATTAGCTAAGAATGAAATTGGTTTAAAGAATTTATATAAATTAATTTCAATGGCACATGTTGATTACTTTTATCGTGTACCACGTCTTCCGAGATCAAAGATTATCGAACATCGAGAGGGTATCTTAATTGGTTCAGCGTGTCAGCAAGGTGAAGTTTTTGAAACGATGATGCAAAAATCAATTGAAGAAGCGGAAAAAGTAGCTGATTTTTACGATTATATTGAAGTGCAACCACCTGCTAATTATTATCCTTTAATTGAACAAGAGCTAGTTCAAAATGAAGCGCAAATATATGAGATTATAAGAAATATTGTTGATCTAGCAGATACGCTTAATAAACCTTGTGTCGCAACAGGTAATGTTCACTATTTAGATAAAGAGGACAAATTTTATCGTCAAATATTAATTAAGTCACAAAAGGGAAATCCATTAAGTCGTCGATCACTACCAGATGTACCGTTTCGAACGACTGATGAAATGCTTGAATGTTTTAATTTCTTAGATGATGATAAGGCAAAAGAAATTGTTGTCACAAATACCCAAAAGCTTGCAAACGACATTGAAGCAATTAGCCCAGTCAAAAAAGATCTTTATACACCTAATATTGAAGGTGCGGATAAAGAAATTCGTGATATGAGTTATGCTTCAGCACGTAAGTTGTACGGTGAAGAATTGCCGGACATAGTTGTAGAACGAATGGAAAAAGAGTTAAAGAGTATTATTGGACATGGGTTTGCGGTTATTTATTTGATTTCCCACAAACTTGTTAAGAAATCATTAGATGATGGATATTTAGTTGGTTCTCGTGGATCTGTAGGTTCATCGTTAATCGCAACACTGACAGAGATTACAGAGGTTAACCCATTACCACCGCATTATCGTTGTCCTAATTGTTGTCACCATGAATTCTTTACAGATGGCCAGTATGCAAGTGGATATGATCTTAAAGATAAAGATTGTCCAAACTGTGGAACACTATACAAAAAAGATGGACAAGACATTCCTTTTGAGACGTTCCTAGGATTTAAAGGTGATAAAGTACCTGATATTGATTTAAACTTCTCAGGTACCTATCAACCAGTGGCCCATAACTATACAAAAGAATTATTTGGCGAAGATAAGGTCTTCCGCGCGGGAACGATTGGAACCATTGCAGAAAAGACAGCATATGGCTACGTTAAAGGCTATGCAAATGATCACAACTTACACATTAAAAATACAGAGGTTGATCGTTTAGTACTCGGATGTACTGGCGTTAAACGAACAACAGGACAACACCCAGGTGGTATTATTGTCGTTCCAGAAGATATGGATATTTATGATTTTACACCGATTCAATATCCAGCTGATGATAAGAATTCAGAGTGGTTAACGACGCACTTTGATTTCCATTCAATCGATGCTAACTTGTTAAAACTTGATATCCTTGGTCATGATGATCCGACGATGATTCGGATGCTTGAAGATCTAAGCGGTATTGACCCTAAAGATATTCCAGTTGATGATGAAAAAGTTATGAAAATCTTCTCATCCCCAGAAGTATTAGGCGTCACACCAGAGCAAATTTTATGTAAAACAGGGACACTAGGCGTACCTGAGTTTGGTACACGTTTTGTTCGTCAAATGCTTGAGGATACGAATCCATCTACATTTGGAGAACTTGTTATTATATCAGGATTATCACACGGTACCGATGTTTGGCTAGGCAATGCTCAAGAATTAATTAATCAAGGGATCTGTGAATTGTCAGATGTTATCGGTTGTCGTGATGATATTATGGTTTACCTTATGCACCAAGGTTTGGATGCTTCTTTAGCATTCCAAATCATGGAATCCGTACGTAAAGGAAAAGGACTTACAGATGAATGGGTCGTAGAAATGAAAAAGCATGATGTACCAGATTGGTATATTGACTCTTGTCGAAAAATAAAGTATATGTTCCCTAAAGCGCATGCTTCTGCTTACGTTTTAATGGCATTACGCATCGCATACTTTAAAGTGCATCACCCAATTCTATTCTACGCGGCTTATTTCACTGTAAGAGCGAGTGACTTCGAACTAGATACGATGATACAAGGATCAAGCGCGATTAGGAAACGGATTGAAGAAATTTATGCTAAAGGTAATGATGCTACACCAAAAGAAAAAAGTTTAGTAGTTGTTCTTGAATTAGCTTTAGAAATGAATGAACGAGGTTTCTCTTTTGCGAAGGTTGATCTATATCGATCAAGTGCGACAGAGTTCCTCGTTGATGGTAATCAATTAATCCCACCATTTAATGCGATAGATGGACTTGGTACTAACGCTGCATTAAACATTGTTAAAGCTAGAGAAGAAGGCGAATTCCTATCAAAAGAAGATCTGCGTGAAAGAAGTAGAATTTCTAGAACCGTATTAGATTATCTTGATAATCATGGCTGTTTAGAAGGAATGGAAGAAAAAAATCAACTTTCATTATTTTAACATTTTTGATAAAAGTCTTGATTTATGCCTAATTTAGTGATATAATTGCACTTAGTTTTAAACGGTTCGGATTGAAGAGTGGGCATGCCCACTCTTTCTTAATCATTATTAGGTTACTGATCGAATCCCTTGTCAATCCTGGCAAGGGATTTATCGTTGCTATTCCTTATTGATAACCGTGCTAGAGTTAAACAAAGTAATTGAAGTTTTAATTTTTCATTTAATCAAATACTAATTATTGAAATCTTTAAACATGAAAGAGAAATTGACAAACTTAAATTTAATTTTAGTTTTGATCGTGAAAAAGGAGGTTCTCATATGAGCAAAAGTGTCAAAGAACAAACAAAAGAAATTGTTATGCCACTTTTAACAGAAATGAACTTAGAATTAGTTGATATTGAGTATGTAAAAGAAGGAAAGGATTGGTTTTTACGAGTCTTTATCGACAAACCTGGTGGGGTCGATATTGAAGAATGTGGACAATTATCTGAACGATTAAGTGAGAAATTGGATGAGCATGATCCGATTAAAGCAGCTTATTATCTAGAAGTTTCGTCCCCAGGTGCTGAACGACCACTAAAAACTCGTGAAGATTTACAAAACCAAATTGGTCGACATGTTCACGTGTCGTTGTACCAACATATTAACAATGAAAAAAGTTATGAAGGAAAACTGATTGCTTTTGACGAATCAGATATTGTGGTTATTGAATTTAATGACAAAGGTCGAATGCGACAAGTAGAAATTCCATATGACAAAATTGCCAAAGCACGACTAGCTGTGTCGTTTAATTAGAGGAGGAGAAAAAGTGAGTAAAGATCTTTTTAATGCTATTCATCTTCTTAGTGAAGAAAAAGGTATTGATAAAGATGTTTTGATCGATGCACTCGAAGCAGCTTTAATTTCAGCTTATAAGAAAAATTTTAAATCTGCGTCAAATGTAAGAGTTGATTTAAACGAAGAGACAGGAAGCATGAAAGTCTATTCGAGAAAGGAAGTCGTCGAGGTCCTCGAAGATAAGAATCAACAGTTGACGCTAGAGGAAGCACTTGAGATTAGCCCGAATTATCAAATCGGAGATGTTATTGAAGTAGAAGTAACACCTAAAGACTTTGGTCGAATCGCAGCACAAGCAGCAAAACAAGTTGTGACACAACGAGTTAGAGAAGCTGAAAGAGGCGTGATTTATAACGAGTATATTGATCGAGAACAAGATATTATGAATGGCATTATCCAGCGTGTTGATCCGCGTTTTGTCTATATTAACTTAGGTAAAATCGAAGCAAAATTAGCAAAAAGCGATCAAATGCCAAATGAAACATACGAAGTTCATGATCGAATCAAAGTTTACATCACTAAAGTTGAGAATACGAATAAGGGTCCTCAAGTATTCGTATCACGTACAGATCCAGGTTTATTAAAGAGACTATTTGAAACAGAGGTTCCAGAAATCTATGATGGAACGGTAGAAATTCGATCAGTTGCTAGAGAAGCAGGAGATCGTTCAAAGATTTCAGTTTACGCTGAAAATCCAGAAGTTGATCCGGTTGGCTCATGTGTTGGCCCTAAAGGACAACGTGTTCAGATGGTTGTTGATGAATTAAAAGGCGAAAAAATTGATATTGTTGAATATTCAGATGACCCTGTAGTATATGTATCTAACGCATTAAGCCCATCAAAAGTAACTCATGTTATAGTTAATGAAGAAGAGAAGGCTACGACTGTTGTCGTACCAGATAATCAATTATCATTAGCAATTGGAAAACGTGGTCAAAATGCAAGACTTGCAGCTAAATTAACAGGCTGGAAAATTGATATTAAGAACGAAACAGAAGCAAAAGAGTTAGGTCTACTTACAGATGTTGATATAATAAAAGAAGATGACCACTTATTTACTGATAGTGATGATTTATTTGATTAAGGAGTTAGAAAATCATGGCTAAGAAAACGAGAAAAGTACCATTACGAAAATGTATTATTACTAATGAAATGAAACCTAAGCAATCATTAATTCGTATTGTTAAAACTAAAGAAGGTGACGTTTTCGTCGATCCAACAGGTAAGAAAAATGGACGTGGTGCATATGTGTCGGTAGATCATACAATCGTTGAAAAAGCGGAAAAGAGCCGAGCGATTGAACGTCATTTTCAAGTAGATGATATTCAACAAGTCTATCAAGATTTATTGAAAGTAGTAAAAGGTGAAAGCATTGAGTAACGAGCAAAAGGTATTAAATTTAATTGGTTTAGCAACTCGTGCTCGTAAGGTATCAATTGGTGAAGATCAAATCATTAAAGATATAAAATCTGGACGTACGAAACTTCTCTTACTAGCTAGTGATATTGGTTATCAAACACATAAAAAGATGACAGATAAATGTCAATACTATCGTGTGCCTTACCGAACGATTATGGATAGAGATAAACTATCTCATGCAATCGGTAAGTCAGGAAGAGTTGCTATCGCTATTACAGACGAAGGGTTCGCAAAAAAAATTAACTCATTGCTCGACTAAAATAATTCGGGGGTGACTGTATGGCTAGAATTAGAATTTATGAATATGCCAAAATGCAGAATGTATCAAGTAAGGAAGTAATTAATAAGTTAGCGGAGTTGGGTGTGGAAGTATCAAATCACATGTCAACGATCTCGCAGAAAGAAGTTGATCTATTGGATCAAGCATATCAAAAAGCTGATAATAAAAAGGAAACACCAAAGAACGATAAGCAACAAGAACAAGTGGCTGAACAACCGAAAAAACAACCACAAGCTAAACAAAATAAGCAAGATGAAAAAGTAAAAGTAGTAAAAGAAACAAAACAAGAGCAACCTAAGAAAGCTAGCCCAGCTAAAGAAGAATCGAATGTTCTTAAGTATACGGGCTCACTAACAGTCGATGAGTTAGCAGAAAAGTTAGGTAAGAAAACTAATGAAATCATTAAAAACCTGATGCTACTTGGTGTAATGGCAGCGAAAAACCAGGCTTTAGATGATGATACAATTGAGTTAATTGCTGCTGAATATAATGTAGAAGTACAAAAAGTAGCTGAAATTGATGAAACAAACTTAGCTCAATTTATTGAAGAAGATGATGAAGATCAATTAGTTGAACGCCCAGCAGTTGTAACGATTATGGGTCACGTTGACCACGGTAAGACAACGTTACTTGACTCAATTCGTCACACTAAAGTAACGGCAGGAGAAGCGGGCGGTATCACGCAACATATTGGTGCGTATCAAATTCGATTTGAAGATAAGAAGATTACATTCTTAGATACTCCAGGTCACGCAGCTTTTACAAGTATGCGTTCACGTGGTGCACAAATTACTGATATTGCAATTTTAGTAGTAGCTGCAGATGACGGTGTTATGCCTCAAACTGTTGAAGCTATCAACCACGCTAAAGCAGCAGAAGTACCAATCATTGTTGCAGTTAACAAGATTGATAAAGAAACAGCAAACCCAGAACGAGTTATGCAAGAATTAACAGAGTATCAACTAATTGCAGAAGACTGGGGTGGCGATACAATTTTCGTACCAATCTCAGCTCTGAAAAATGAAGGTATTGATGATTTACTCGAAATGGTTCTATTAGTTGCAGAAGTAGAAGAACTTAAAGCAAATCCTAATAAACGTGCTCACGGTACAGTCATTGAAGCTGAATTAGATAAAGGCCGTGGTTCAGTTGCATCATTACTCGTTCAAGGGGGAACGTTAAGAGTTGGTGATCCGATCGTTGTTGGAAATACTTATGGTCGAGTTCGCGCAATGGTTAACGATACAGGTAGACGAGTGAAAAAAGCTGGCCCATCAACTCCTGTAGAAATTACTGGATTAAGCGATGTACCACAAGCTGGAGATCAATTTGTAGTTTTTGAAGATGAGAAAACTGCTAGACAAATTGGTGAACTTCGCGCTCAAAAACAAATAGAAGAACGTCGCGGTGGACAAACTAAAGTTAGCTTAGAAGATCTATTTGAGCAAATTAAACAAGGTGAAATTAAAGAAATTAACCTTATCATTAAAGCAGACGTACAAGGTTCTGCTGAAGCATTGGCGTCTTCACTACAGAAAATTGAAGTTGAAGGTGTAAAGGTTAATATCATTCATACTGGTGTAGGTGGTATTACTGAATCAGACGTTATTCTAGCAAGTGCATCAAATGCTGTTGTAATTGGTTTTAACGTTCGTCCAGATAATAACGCTAAAAAGACAGCTGAAGCTGAAAACGTAGATATTCGTCTACATCGAGTAATCTATAAAGCAATTGAAGAAATTGAGGACGCAATGAAAGGTATGCTTGATCCAGAATATAAAGAGAAAGTTATTGGTCAAGCAGAAGTACGTGAAACGTTTAAAGTTTCTAGAATTGGTACAATTGCTGGAAGCTATGTTACTGATGGTAAAATTACAAGAGATGCTGGTGTTCGAGTGATTCGCGAAGGTGTCGTTATATTCGAAGGTGAAATTGACTCACTAAAACGTTTTAAAGATGACGTTAGAGAAGTCGCTCAAAACTATGAGTGTGGAATTACTTTACAAAACTTCCATGATATCAAAGTTGGCGATATTTTCGAATGCTTTATTATGGAGGAAATAGCTCGCTCATGATTTTGTATGTCGAAATAGAATGCCATATCTATGAAGCACAATCGTTGAAAGATAAGCGTGCTGTCATTAAAAAGGTGATTCACCGACTGCAGAATAGTTTTAATATAACGATTAGTGAACTTGATTATCAAAACCTTTGGCAACGCTCTTTAATAGGAATTGCAACTTTATCGCAAGATAGACAACATGCTGAGCAAGTGATTGACGCTTGCTTAGCGAGAATCGATTCCTTTACAGAACTAGAGTATCGAACGATTGAACGGCAATGGTATGGATAAATAATTGTTATTTTCGATAAAAATAGAGGTGAGAGCTCATGAGTCAAATTCGTGCGAATCGAGTCGCTGAAGAAATTAAGAAAGTAATGGGTGAAGTTATTTCACATAAGTTGAAAGACCCACGTGTAGGGTTTGTTACCATTACTGATGTAGAGGTTACAGGTGACCTGCAGCAAGCAAAAGTGTTCTTAACTGTTTTTGGAGATACTAAAAAGGAAGAAGAAACTTTAGCTGGTCTGGAAAAAGCAAAAGGTTTTATTCGTTCAGAAGTGGGTAAACAAATTCGATTACGTAAAACACCTGAATTAATCTTTGAAATCGATCGAGCGATCGAAACAGGTAATCGAATTGAACGACTTATTTATGAATTAAATCAGTCAGAAGAATAAGCAAAGTAAAACCCTTGTTTCTTATGATTCAAGGGTTTTTCAGTGCTTGGTTTACTAATCACTAAAGATTTGGAGGATGACCGATGAATGGAATTGTTCCTTTGTGGAAGCCACGTGGTATGACGTCGCATGATTGTGTGATGGCATTACGACGACTCTTTAAAACTAAAAAAGTTGGACATACAGGGACATTAGACCCTGAAGTATCTGGGATTTTACCAATCTGTATTGGAGAGGCCACTAAAATTGTGCCATATTTGACTGATACTAAGAAAACATATCATGCAGAGATCACACTCGGTAAGTCAACAGATACTGAAGATCAAACAGGTAATATGATTGAACAAGTCACGCTAGAACATCCGATCCCAGAAGAGAAAATTATAGAAGTTTTGCAACAATTCATTGGTGAGATTGAACAAGTGACACCACTTTATTCTGCGGTAAAAGTAAATGGGAAGAAGTTGTATGAATACGCTAGAGAAAATATACCAGTTGAACGTCCTATACGACGTGTAACAATTGATTCAATAAAACTTGTACCAAATACGCTTACCTTTAAAGATGGCAGTGTTTCATTTGAAATTGAAACAACAGTCTCAAAAGGAACGTATATCCGAACACTTGCAGTCGATATTGGCAAGGCACTTGGTTATCCAACACACATGTCAAAGTTAACGCGAACGGCTACTGCAGATTTTAATCAAGCAAATGCTCTGACGTTTAAACAGTTAGAACAACTAAACGAAGAACAACTTCAATCTGCTTTATTACCACTGGAAGCGGGACTATCTCATTTACCAAATTATCAAGTAGACGAAGAAACAGCTAGAAAAGTTTCCTACGGTCAAAAATTAAATCGACCAACTCATTGGTTAGAAAATCAACCTTATAGAATCGAGTATAATCAAAAGACGTTGGCAATTTATCAAGTCCATGAAGATAATAAGACACAAATTAAACCGTTACGTGTTTTTAATTAGTCTTGTTCTAGTCGATTCAAATTAGTTTATCTAAATTCGGAATTTAATCTTATCGGTTTTCGTTTCTAACGTAAAAAGGTATGATATAGAGAGACGTCTTATGACAAAGTTAATCGAGGAGAAATATGATGAAAACTGTAGATTTAAAATATCCTATTCTAGACAATCAAGATCATACAGGTGATGCAGTCTGTGCGATTGGTTTTTTTGATGGGATCCATAAGGGTCACCAATATGTTTTACAGACCGCTAAGGACATTGCGAAGCGCTTAAATAAGAAATTAGCTGTGATGACCTTTACCCCGCATCCATCTGTCGTTATTAGAGGGAATCAAACTAAATTTACTTATTTAAATACATTTGATCAAAAAAAGAAAATCTTATCAGATTTTGATGTAGATATATTATATGTCATTCATTTTGATAGTACAGTTGCTCGTTTAGAGCCACAAGTATTTATTGATCAGTACATTGTCGGTTTAAATATCTCACAGCTAGTCTGTGGTTTTGATTTTACTTATGGTTATCGTGGTGCTGGCAATGTTAATACACTAATTAGCCATTCAAAAGAAAGATTCGGTATTCATGTTGTGGAAAAATATCATGAAGATAATGAGAAAGTTAGCTCTACACGAATTAGGAACCTGTTGACGGAAGGTAAAGTAGAAGAGGCTAGTATTTTGCTAACGAGACCATTAATGACCGAAGGAACTGTTGTACATGGCTATAAAAGAGGGCGAGAAATTGGTTATCCAACTGCAAATATCGCCGTAGATCCAGAGCAATTGATGCCTAAAAATGGTGTCTACTACGTTACCGTTATTATTAATGAACAAACGTATCATGGTATGGCGAGTCTAGGTCATAATCCAACTTTCGAGTCTATGGATAGTGAGATAAAATGTGAGGTTCACATTTTTGACTTTAACCAATCAGTTTATGATCAACGTATTACTGTTTGTTGGCAAAAATATATACGACCAGAGTATAAATTTGATCATGTTGATCAATTGATTGAACAATTAAAAGATGATGAGAAGCAAATTCGTCAGCTTTTTTAGTGAATTTGTTAAGAATACTTGCTTTTTTGTCTAAAAAGAGTTAATCTAATTATCGGAAGCCGTCAGCTTGGCTAGTCGAATCTCCAACGACAGCTAGGGGACTGGTGTTTTCAAATGAATATAGGAGGTGAAATGGATGGCAATTTCACAAGAACGAAAAAATGAAATTATTAATGAGTTCAAAGTACATGAGAATGACACTGGTTCATCAGAAGTACAAATCGCTATCCTAACCGAAGAAATTAACAACTTGAATGAGCACTTACGTACTCATAAAAAAGATCACCACTCACGTCGTGGTTTGTTAAAAATGGTTGGGAAACGCCGTAACTTATTAAATTATTTACGTAACAAAGATATCGCAAGCTATCGTGAAGTTATTGCAAAATTAGGTTTACGTCGATAATAAACATTAAAAGCGGGAGTATTCCCGCTTTTTCTGTATGTTTATTTTACAATTAAGAGACAATAAAACTGCCAATACCTTTTGCTCGATTCTGATCAAAGTGCAGTAGCACATACTGCATTTTGATCAGGATGGAGCACGATTTAATAACTTGTGCAAAGGTTATTGCAGTTACTAACATTAATTAGTTGTATAAATCTCTTTCTTTAGTCGTAAATTAATGGAAAACAATATAACGAGTGGGATAGCTAGTAAGAAGAGAGGGGTAAGAAAATAATATGTCAAATAAACAAGTTTTTAAAACAGAAATAGCAGGAAAACCATTTATTGTGGAAGTTGGAGAATTAGCTAAGCAAGCAAACGGTTCTTGTATGGTTCACTATGGTGATACATCGATTTTAGCTACAGCTACAGGCTCAAAAGAACCTAAGGACTTACCATTTTTCCCATTGACAGTAAACTATGAAGAACGTCTTTATGCAGTTGGAAAAATCCCTGGCGGATTTATCAAACGTGAGGGACGTCCAAGTGAAAAAGCAGTTTTAGCTTCTAGATTAATTGATCGACCAATCCGACCATTATTCCCAGAAGGGTTTAGAAATGATGTTCAAGTAATCAGCATGGTAATGAGTGTAGATCAAAATGCACCATCAGAAATTGCTGCGATGATTGGCTCATCAATCGCATTAGGTGTTTCAGATATTCCATTTAATGGACCGATCGCTGGCGTTAACATTGGCCGAATTAATGGAGAATTCATCATTAACCCAACAGTTGAAGAACGTGAAAAAAGCGATATGGAGTTAACAGTTGCTGGTACAAAAGATGCGATTAACATGGTTGAAGCATCAGCAAATGAAGTTCCTGAAGATGTTATGTTAGAAGCAATTATGTTTGCTCATGAAGAGATTAAGCGTTTAGTAGCATTCCAAGAGGAAATTTATCAAGCAGTTGGTAAAGAAAAAATGGAAGTTGCTCTCTTTAATTTAGATGAAGAACTAACTTTAGAAGTTGAAAAGTTAGCAAAAGATCGTCTAGTTAGTGCGATTCAAACGCATGAAAAATTAGAGCGTGAAGCATCGATCGAATTAGTTAAAAAAGAAGTTATTGAAACATTTGAAAATAACGAGGCTGATGAAGAAACGATCAATCAAGTTAAAGACATTCTTGATCAAATCGTTAAAGACGAAGTACGTCGCTTAATTACAGTCGAAAAAGTTCGACCAGACGGAAGAACTCCGGAAGAAATCCGACCATTATCATCTCGAGTAAATCTATTACCACGTACACACGGATCAGGATTATTTACACGAGGTCAAACTCAAGTATTGTCAGTATGTACTTTAGGTGCACTAGGAGATGTGCAAATTCTTGATGGTTTAGATTTAGAGGAAACAAAACGATTCATGCACCACTATAACTTCCCACACTTTAGTGTTGGTGAAACAGGACCAATCCGTGCTCCAGGAAGACGTGAAATTGGTCACGGTGCATTAGGAGAGCGTGCCCTTGAGAAGGTTATTCCATCTGAAACAGAATTCCCATATACAATTCGCTTAGTGTCAGAGGTTTTAGAATCAAATGGTTCATCTTCACAGGCAAGTATTTGTGCGTCAACATTAGCATTAATGGATGCAGGTGTTCCTATTAAAGCACCAGTAGCTGGTATTGCAATGGGTCTTGTAAAACAAGGCGATGATTATACTGTTTTAAGTGATATCCAAGGAATGGAAGACTTCCTAGGAGATATGGACTTTAAAGTTGCAGGTACTGAAAAAGGAATTACAGCATTACAAATGGATATTAAGATTGATGGTCTTGCACG
This sequence comes from Amphibacillus xylanus NBRC 15112, assembly GCF_000307165.1. Lineage (NCBI taxonomy): Bacteria > Bacillati > Bacillota > Bacilli > Caryophanales > Bacillaceae > Amphibacillus > Amphibacillus xylanus. Next base: position 1,495,738 of record NC_018704.1, on the reverse strand, counting down.
TGAGATTTTAGAAGAAGCCTTACAACAAGCACGAGTTGGACGTTTGCATATTTTAGAGCATATGACAAGTGTTATTGCTGAACCAAAACAAGAATTGTCTACGTATGCACCGAAGATAATTACAATGACAATTAATCCGGATAAAATCCGTGATGTTATTGGACCAAGTGGTAAGCAAATTAATAAGATTATCGATGAAACAGGCGTTAAAATTGATATTGAACAAGACGGTAGCGTGTATATAGCATCTGCTGATCAAGAAATGAATGAAAAAGCTAAGAGCATGATTGAAGAGATTGTTCGTGAAGCTCAAGTTGGCGAACTATACTTAGCCACAGTAAAACGTGTCGAGAAATTCGGTGCATTTGCTGAGCTATTCAAAGGTAAGGAAGGACTTATCCATATCTCTGAATTAGATACAAAACGAACAAATAAAGTTGAAGATGTAGTTAAGGTTGGCGATCAAGTGATGGTTAAAGTTATTGAAATTGACCGTCAAGGCCGAATTAATTTATCAAGAAAAGCAGTCTTAGTAGACGAACAGAAAAAGCAAGACGAAGCTAAGAAGTAAAATAGCAAGTAACGACTCAATTGGTGATTCAAATCCAATTGTGTCGTTTTTTTATGGTTCAATGTCAAATAGTGTTGGTAGGTTTTATAATTAGTCGAGAATAAATTTATATTAGTTTTAATAAAGATACAACTTGTTCACCGCAGGTGAAATACACTCGCTTTCTTACGTTTAGTCAAGTGTTTAAATCCCTTTTTTTAATTAATTCCCGGAGGGGTACCCCTCCGGGAATTAATTAAAATTTTGCACTTCGAATAGACCTTGTGTTTTTTGTCTTTTTTCAAGGTCTATTGTGTTATAATTAAATCATAGTATGATTATTGTTGGCTTGAAGCTTTCTCATAATCATACAATAGGTCGTTTTGAATAAGATGAAATGTGACTTTCAAGAATTTATTCATACAAGCGACTACTGCAACCTTATGATGCTTATTATAGGGTTGTTTTTTTAATTTATAATAATAATCAACTAAATGATTTATTTGTTTTCCTTTAGCAGAAAGCATTGAGACAATCATAAAATACAAAATACCACGCAGTCTACTATTACCTCGTTTATTTATACGATCTTTATACTCCATATTTCCAGACTGATATCTTACGATATCTATACCGGCGTATGCATTTAGTTGTTTATTATTTTTAAAACGTGTTAAATCCCCTAGTTCAGCTATGATTCTACAGGCTAATTTATCTTTTATTCCGGGAAATGACCGAAGGATCCTGTATTCTTTACGGTCTTTTGACATTTCTGTCATTCTTTGAATGATTTCATCTTGCTCTTCCTCCATCTCTAATATTTTCTTGGCATAATCCCTTACTAACTCACAAGAATAGTCTGTTTCATCAACTGCTGGAAATGAATCCTTTGCGATTTCAATCAATAAAATTGCTCTTTCCTCTAACTTTTTTAATGAATAGTTTTTCTTAGTGCATTTTTTAATACGATTTTTAATAACTGTTTTAGATCGTTTTAATATCAAGTTTGGGTGAGGGAATACTTGTACAAGATTATAATAAAGTTTTGATTTGTTAATAAAAGCCGTATCAAAGTCTGGGAAAGATAATTGTAATGATGCATGTAGTCGATTTTTGTACTGAATCTTCTCTTTCATAATCTCATCATAGCGACGTGACATTGTACGCATCTGTTCGTAATAAGAATCTTCGCGATAAGTTTGGAAATAATCGTTTTTAAAATGATTCTTAGCCAGTTGATGCGCATCACTTATATCTGTTTTGTTTCTTCTTAGAGATTGGGTGTTAAGGTGTGCTAATAAAGGATTTAAAGAATAATAAACGAGATTATTCTCTCGTAAGAATCGTTCTAAAGCAGCCGAATATACTCCAGTCGCTTCAAAAACAAATTCTAAGGTATAATTATTCTTTTCACTTAGATCTTTAATGATTTTACTTAAATTAGAGAATCCCGTTTTTGAATGAATTAACCTCCCTTCAAATTCACAGTTACCTTGCTCGTTGTAAGCGGCCATGGTACTACTCTTTCGACTAACGTCGAAAGCAATAACGCATCTCATTTTCTTCTCCTCCTTAATATTTTTGTAGAAGTCTCCACTTTACCTTATCGATTCCACTTTCTTATACACGGTCTCTGGGGACCCAACATACTAAGCTGATTCAAATAAGGGAGTGAAGTTAGCCAGTTTCCGATCGTCGAACTCAAGGTCCTTAGCGTGATTCGGCTTTACTTCACTTCTACTATAAAAAAATAGTAGCACAAAACCTGGCCTAGGTCTTGTACTACTAATCTTAGTATGTTTCCGCGGGCACGGCTTTTAGCTAACTAAGGCAAGCATAGGGCGCTTACCTTAGTGGATCTTCAGCTCGTGCTGGGACTGCGATTACTCGTCCCACCGAAAAGATTTGTTCCCGCAGGAGTCTCGTGTATTTCACCTGCTGTTTTTCACTTCAAAATTAAATATACTTAAAATAAAAAATAACGTTAGTAAGTTTACAAACTCACCAACGTTATATATTGTATAACCTTTTTTATTCTGCAATTGTGTATAAGTCTAATTGATTGTTCCTATTCATAAAATGGTAATGGGAGGGATGAGATTGCGGTATCAAGAGCTAAGTGGAAAGGAAATTGTTAATTTAGAAGATGGTAGACGTTTAGGTTTACTCGGTCAAACTGATTTAGAACTAGACCCAAAGACAGGTCAGATTAAAGCTTTTATTATACCTAACTATGGTTTATTTGGCCTAAAAAGGGATCAATCACAAATTAGAATTAACTGGGATCAAATTGAAAAGGTCGGTAAAGACACGATTATTATTAGAAAGACAAATGAATAACACCATTTTTCCAATGACTACCTATTTAATTAGGTGGTCATTTTTTTATCTAGTGTTATACCTATTTGTGTTAATGTCCTGCACTGACTTAGACGATAAGCATAAAATAAAGCGAAGTTGTAAACTACATGTTAGTCATGATTATTAAAACATCGTTACACTTCTTATTTTTAAACAGCAGAGGTGAATGGAATGATATTAAAGAAACAAGTAGCGATAATAGGGGGCGATGCCCGCTACTTAGAACTAATAAAAAAATTAATCAGCAAACCTAATTACACTATTAAATTGATTGGTTATGATCAATTGGATCAGGGATTTTTAGGCGTACAATACACAGATTTAGAAGAATTAAATCCTGAAATTTTAGACGTTATCATACTCCCAATTACAGGTGTGGAAGAAGGCGGTTACGTAAAATCAACTTTTTCCAACAGATCAATTCGACTACCAGATGACTTTTTCGGAAAATTGAAATCATCTACCCTCGTGTTTACTGGAATTAACACTAACTATTTAAAGCAAGTCACTAAAGATCATCCTCTTACGCTTATTCCTATGATGGAACGTGATGATGTTGCAATTTATAACTCAGTGCCAACAGCTGAGGGGACGATATTACTAGCATTGCAACAAATGAAAATAACCCTTCAAGATTCAAATGTCATTGTATTAGGGCTCGGTCGTGTCGGTTTAACAGTAGCTGATAAGTTTGCCAAACTTGGTGCTAATGTATATGCGGGTGTTAGAAAAACGAAAGACATCGCTAAAGCTAAAACGTTTGGATTTGAGGGATTTCACCTAAGTGAGTTACCTGCATATATTAAAAAGTGTAATCTATTGATTAATACAGTACCAGCATTAATCGTTGATGAGCCTGAGTTGAACGCATTTTCAGCCGATGCATTAATTATTGATCTTGCGTCAAAACCAGGTGGAATTAATTTTGAATATGCTAAAAAACGAGGACTAAACACAATTCACGCACTAGGCTTACCTGCAAAGGTAGCACCAAAAACTGCAGGAGAAATTCTAGCAACTGTGATAGATCAACTGATTGCAGAGCACCAATAACAAGCAGGGAGGGGAACAGCTTATGTTAAAAGGGAAGGAAATTGGCTTTAGTATTACCGCCTCACATTGTACGTATGAGGAGGTATTTCCAATCATTGAAAAGTTGGTCGCGGCAGGTGCAAATGTTCGACCTGTTGTTTCATATAATGTTCAAACAACCGACACTCGCTTTGGCAAAGCAGAGGATCATTTAAAAAAGTTAGAGGAAATAACAGGTAATAAACCAGTAACAACAATAGTAGAGGCTGAGACATTTGGTCCAAATAATCCTGTTGATTGTATGGTTGTCGCACCTCTAACAGGTAATACTTTAAGTAAGCTTGCCAATGCAATTACAGACACTCCAGTATTAATGGCCACTAAGGCAACAATGCGTAATCAATCACCTATTGTTTTGGCCATTTCGACAAATGATGCACTCGGGTTAAACGGCGTTAACTTAATGAGACTAGTCGCAACTAAAGGAATTTATTTTGTACCATTTGGCCAAGATAATCCAATCGGAAAACCAAATTCAATGATAGCTAAAATGGATCTATTGCCTGAAACTGTAGAAAAAGCACTAGAAGGCAAACAACTTCAACCAATAATTATCACTTATTAGATAAAAATATTAAAATAGACTATACAAACCCCTCTTACCATTATAATATGTTAAAATAGGAACTAAATTTAATTATGCTTGTGGAGAGGGGTTTTTTTATGTCAAATACAGAAAAATATAATGTTGCACTATTAGGCGCAACAGGAGCAGTTGGCCAAAAGATCTTAGAGACCTTAGAAGCAAAAAACTTTCCGATTAAACAATTAAAATTATTGTCATCACCGCGTTCAGCAGGGACAAAAATAAAATTTAAAGATGAAATCATTGTTGTAGAAGAAGCCAAACCAGAAAGCTTTGAAGGTATAGATATTGCGTTATTTTCAGCAGGAGGGTCTGTCTCTAAACGACTTGCACCTGAAGCTGTAAAACGCGGAGCAGTCGTTATTGATAATACAAGTGCGTATCGAATGGATGAACAAGTGCCATTAGTTGTTCCAGAAGTTAATGAAGGTGATATTAAAAATCACAAAGGCATTATCGCTAACCCTAACTGTTCAACGATCCAAATGGTTGCCGCATTAAAGCCAATCGAAGAAAAATTCGGTCTAAAGCGTGTAGTTGTGTCCACATATCAAGCTGTATCAGGAGCAGGAGCTCAAGCTGTTGAAGAACTAAAGCGCCAAGCACAAGCCTTTTTAAATGGTGAAGCTGTTGATGCACAACTTTTACCTGTTAAGAGCGAGCCAAACCATTATCCAATTGCATTTAATGCTCTTCCACAAATTGATGTGTTTCAAGATAACGGATATACATTTGAAGAAATGAAGATGATCAATGAAACGAAGAAAATAATGAATCGAGAAGACTTACACGTAGCTGCTACTTGTGTTCGATTACCATTTTTCACTTCTCATGCAGAAAGTGTTTATATTGAAGTAGAAAAGGATGTAACTGTAGAAGAAATTCAACACGTTTTAGCTCATGCACCAGGATTAGTATTGAAAGATGATATAAAAAATCAACAATATCCAACACCACTAGATGCAGCAGGAAAAACAGATGTATTTGTAGGACGTGTCAGAAAAGATTTAGATAATCCATTAGGCATTCACCTATGGATTGTTTCAGATAATTTGTTAAAAGGAGCTGCATGGAATTCAGTACAAATTGCTGAATCTGTTATAAAAAATAATTGGCTCTAATGTTGGGGTGAGTTTATGGATATTTTAGTGCAAAAATTCGGTGGCACATCACTAAAAGATGCCGAATCTAGAGAATACGCAATTAATCATATCAAGCAATCGATCAATGAAGGCTATAAAGTAGTTGCCGTTGTATCAGCAATTGGACGTTCACCAGACCCATATGCAACGGATTCTCTTTTATCGCTGATTAACTATCCAAATGGCAAGCAATCAAAGCGAGAGCAAGACTTGCTCATGTCTTGTGGAGAAATTATTTCAGCAGTTGTTTTGTCTAATGAACTTAAGCAATCAGGGTTATTAGCGACAAGCTTAACCGGTGCACAGGCAGGCTTTATTACAACAGATGATTTTACTTCGGCAAAAATTAAAGCAATGGAAATCGATCGATTAGTGTCTGAGCTAAGGGCTCATGATGTAGTTGTGGTCGCAGGATTCCAAGGTCAAACAAGAGATCATGAAGTAACAACATTAGGAAGAGGCGGAAGCGATACATCAGCAGCGGCCTTAGGTGCAGCACTACAAGCAAAATATATTGACATTTTCACAGACGTTAATGGCATTATGACCGCTGATCCGAGAATGGTGAAAGATGCACGCACACTTGAAGTAGCTAGTTATACAGACATCTGTAATTTAGCTTATCAAGGTGCTAAAGTCGTTCATCCAAGGGCAGTGGAAATCGCCATGCAGTCAAAAATTCCAATTCGGGTCCGCTCGAATCGATCTAATGAAATTGGTACACTAGTAACTGGGTCAACTGACGATATAGAAGGAATAGAGATTCCTGACCGCTTAATTACGGGTATTGCCCATATGGCAAACATTACTCAAGTAAAAATTGAAGCAGATCAGCCATCTGGTTTACTGCATGCTCAGATTTTTGAAGCAATGGCATCAGCTAGTATTTCAGTTGACTTTATTAATATATTTCCTTCTGGAGTGATGTATACTATTCCAGAGATGTTAAGTGAAAAAGCAGAACGAATATTACTTGATTTAGGCTATCAACCTAAATTGATTCACAACTGCGCAAAAGTATCAATTGTAGGAGCAGGGATGACAGGCGTTCCAGGCGTTACAGCTAAAATGGTACAAAGCTTAGTCAGTGCAGGTATAGAAATTCTACAATCAGCAGATAGTCACACGACTATTTGGGTACTGATAAATGAAAAAGACCTTGTTACGGCAATAAATGCCCTTCATCAAGCTTTTGATTTAAACAATTGATCAGATATAAAAAAGGGGGCTATGTAGATGGATTTTGGTCAAATTATAACAGCAATGGTGACGCCCTTTGATGACAATAATCAAATTAATTTCCCAATGGTAACAGAATTAATGAATTATTTAATCAGTAATGGTACTGACGCTATAATTGTCGCTGGCACTACTGGCGAATCACCTACGTTAACACATCAAGAAAAAATTGATTTATTCAAACATGCAGTAAAAGTAGCAGATGGTAAATATCCAATTATCGCTGGTACAGGATCAAACAATACTAAAGAATCAGTCGAACTATCAAAGGAAGCAGAAGCAATAGGTGTAGATGGATTATTACTAGTCACACCATATTACAATAAGCCAAGTCAAGCTGGTCTATATGAGCATTATACTGCGATTGCTAAAGCAACAAAGTTACCAATTATGCTTTACAACATACCTGGTCGAACTTCTGTGCAACTTGATATTAATACGATTATTGCATTATCAAAAGTTGAAAATATCGTATCACTAAAAGATTCGAGTGGGAACTTAGATGCGTTATCACAAATTATTGAAGAAACTAAAGATAACTTCACAGTCTACAGTGGTGATGACAGTTTAACATTGCCGATCAAATCAATTGGTGGAGCAGGTGTCGTGTCTGTCTCATCTCATATAATTGGTAATGAATTTAAAGAAATGCTTGAATTGTATGAAGCGGGTGAAGTAAAGAAAGCGGCAAAACTTCATCGTAAACTCTTACCGATCATGCGAGGGTTATTCATGGCACCATCACCAGCACCCGTAAAAGCCGCATTAAAAATTAAAGGCCTGAATGTCGGAAACGTTCGCCTACCACTAGTTGATTTAACTGAAGCAGAACAAAAGCTAATTTACGATTTAATTGAATCAAATAAATAATCATTAATAAAGTACAATGTCATATTGATATTGTACTTTATTGTATTTTTAAGATTGTATATTGTATACAGCAAAATACATTCAGTATTTTTATCTTAGAATTCACTCATTTCAGAAAAGCGTGCGATTACTACAAATGGCTAATTTGCTGATATTTTTCCCACCGTATCAACTATTGTATGATATAATTAATTAATCAATTGTAAAAAGTAAGGGGTTTTTTCATGGCACGGAAAAGAAAAAAGAAGAAACTAAAAATTAGTCAGGCGTTTAAGTATGAATTATACGGTATTATCTGTGTATTAATTGCCATATTCGGTAGCGGGGCAGGCTCTATCAGTGATGGCATCATTACGTCTTGGTTAGAAAATAGTTTGCGCTTTTTGTTTGGTTTTTGGTATATGGCAGCGTCTATTACATTATTAATTATCGGGATTTATTTAATGATAAAACGCAAAATGCCACAACTCTTTACTCGAAAAACATTTGGACTACTCATTAGCTTCATTGGATTACTTCTCATCAGTCATATTGATCAATACAGTCACTACTTAACAGAAGAGAGCCAGTCAATTATTCGATTAACTTGGCAGAATTATATCTCTTTCTTAGATCATACAGCGGAAGCTAGTGTGCTTGGTGGCGGTATGATTGGTGCATTACTATATGCCTTTACATATGTGTTGTTTTCAACAACTGGTGCGGTCTTTTTAGCGGTATTTATGATTATAATAGGCACGGTCTTTTTCTTTGATATTTCAATTGATGCATTTATCAAAAATAGAGTCAAACAATTTAAGACTTGGCAAAAGAATAGAAAAAAAGAAAAACGTACAAAGAAAATAGAAAAACCTAAAATAGAACATCAATTACCAATTGAGATTGAGCCTGAAGAACCAATTGAGCAGGAAGGCCCTGTCATTGCGGCGTTTACTGAGGTTGCTTATTCAGAAGAAGTGGGGCAACAAAGTGATCAAGAAGATGATGAACAGGATGAAGACAGTCAGGAAATTGAATCATTAGAAGTAAATGCGATGACAGAGTTAGAAAATGAATCATATGAATTACCTTCGATTCAGCTATTAGATCAACCAAAAAATAAAAAACATCCACAAGATCGAAAGATGATTCAACAAACAGTTCGTAAACTAGAAACAACTTTTGAAAGCTTTGGTGTCAAGGCTAAAGTTGCTAAGGTTCATATTGGACCAGCTGTAACGAAGTATGAAGTTTATCCAGCTGCAGGCGTTAAGGTGAGTAAAATTGTAAGTCTTCATGATGATATTGCGCTTGCATTAGCGGCAAAAGATATTCGTATTGAGGCACCGATCCCAGGAAAATCAGCCGTTGGGATTGAAGTACCTAATCATGAAGTGTCAATTGTTACAATGCGTGAAGTTTTTGAGGCTTTAAATGATCAAGAAGGTTCAAAACTTTCCTTTGTCTTAGGACGTGATATTTCTGGTGACTCAATAATTGCTGAGTTAAATAAAATGCCGCATTTATTAGTTGCAGGTGCAACTGGAAGTGGGAAAAGTGTTTGTATTAACGGTATTATTACGAGTATTTTAATGCGTGCAAAACCTCATGAAGTTAAAATGATGATGATAGATCCAAAGAAAGTAGAGCTTAATATTTATAATGGGATTCCACACTTATTAGCTCCTGTTGTCACTGATCCTAAAAAAGCAGCACAAGCATTACAAAAAGTCGTTGCTGAAATGGAAAGACGCTATGATTTATTTTCAGATACGGGTAACCGTAATATTGAAGGTTACAATAATTTTATCAAGGAATACAATACAACAGCATCTCAAGTAGATCAACAGCCACTATTACCATATATTGTTGTATTAATTGACGAATTAGCTGATTTAATGATGGTTGCTTCAAAAGATGTGGAAGACTCGATTACTAGACTTGCACAAATGGCGCGGGCTGCTGGAATTCATTTAATTATTGCTACACAACGTCCATCAGTTGATGTGATCACTGGGGTCATTAAAGCAAATATTCCATCGCGAATTGCTTTTAGTGTATCTTCTCAAATGGACTCACGAACGATTCTGGATATGGGTGGAGCAGACAAACTTTTAGGGCGAGGAGATATGTTGTTCTTGCCTGTCGGATTATCGAAACCAATTCGTATTCAAGGGGCATTTCTATCTGATCACGAAGTTGAGAAAGTTGTAAACCATTGTATTAATCAACAAAAAGCAAAATATCAAGAAGAAATGATCCCGGATGATGTTGAGGAAACACAAGAAGAACCAGATGATGAGTTATTCGATGATGCTGTAGCTATGGTCATTGAAATGCAAAGAGCAAGTGTATCAATGCTACAACGCCGTTTTAGAATCGGTTACACACGCGCAGCGCGTTTAATTGATATGATGGAAGCTCGCGGAATTGTTGGTCCTTACGAAGGTTCTAAACCGAGAAAAGTACTCATAACAGAGTATCTAGAATCATAACGTAATTTTTTGTCGAAACTTAGAGAATAATATAGAAATTAGAGTTTATTTATTTAATTTAGATTTCAAGTTTAAGTTAGTCACTTAGACAAATTTATTTTTGTGATCTCACAAAGTTATATTGTATGAAATGACGTAAGTCATTTCTATCTTATGTTGGTTGTATCTGTTTGGACTTAAGTCCAAACAGATACAACATGCAACTTCGTTGCTATACCAAGTACTACAGCTGTTTAAGCTGCAAGATTTAACTGTAGTTTTTGCAACTCTAAGACAAATGCTTGATGTGGCGTTTTATAGTCTAGGTTCCTTCTTGGATAGTCGTTCATCCATTGTTGGATCCTTTTCACCTGAGCCTCTGTCACATCTTTTAATGACTGATGCTTTGGTAAGAAACGACGAATGATTTTATGTTGATTTTCACTGGTACCACGTTCAAAGGAAGCGTAGGGATGACAAAAATAGACGTCAATCGCTTCAGATATTTCAGATAAATTGCTAAATTCACTGCCATTGTCCGACGTAATCGTTTTGAAGATATCACCTTCAATACCATTTAACTAACTGAGAAATGTTTCTAAAGTATGATCAACCGATTCAGCTTGCTTGCCGTCTATTTTGAAGATTAATTCAAATCTCGTCTTGCGTTCAACAAGTGTAAGCAGAGCAGGTTCATCGGCATTCTTCTTGCCAATGACCGTGTCAATTTCCCAATGCCCGAATGTTTTTCGCTGATTAACCGATTCAGGACGATCTTCGATCGAGGTCCCGTGGACTTTTTTATTACGACGTGCTTTACCACGTGTTGAACGTGGTTTACGATCAACCTTTTCTAGTAAATCAATGTTCTTTGTCTTCATGATGCCACTCTCAATCCAGTGATAAAGGGTGGTCGTACTTGGAATAATCGATTCATGAAATAGTTCATTTTCTTTGGCGAAATTGACTACAATATCTGGCGACCACCTATCTTTTAGCATTTTTTGATCAGCCCAATCAACAAACTCATGCCCATCAGTCCATTTGGGCCGACGTCCGCAGTGAGAACGGTTCTTTTCATAGACGTCATAATTGACATCTGCGAAATAAACGTCTCTTTCATAAAAATAGGATTTGCCATTCTGTGTCTGCTTACTAACTTGAGTCACAGTCCCTTTTTTAACGTTATTATTAATGGTTTGATAATTTCGACCAAGCAGGCGACCGATCGCGCGGTTTGATAAGCCCAGCTTCTTATAAGCTTCAATTTGATTCATTTCAGCGAAGGTAAGGTGTGTTCCTTTGCGTGATTCTGTGTTATTATTTACTTGGGTCATGTGAATTCACTCCTTATATTGTTTGGTGGTACTCTCAATATAACATGGAATTCACATGCCCTTTTATTTTAGGTGACTAACTTGATTATATAATCTACGGTTTATTTATTTAATGTTAAGTGTTATATTAATAATAATTTAGTTATTCGAATATTTATTGGGGGATTTTAAATGGGGATAGAGGACAATAGCGAATTTATGCAAGCTTTAAGCAAGGTAAGACATGACATAGAAAGAGGTGTCTATTTACCTAACGAAAAGCTACAGCCATTATATGAATTCGCTAAGATATATCAAACTTCACAAGAAATGATGCGAGCAATCGTTGATCAACTTGTGGAAGAGCGTCTTGTTACAAGACGATTAGGCGTTGGGGTGTTTGTCAATCCTAAGCCAATTTATTCTTCAGGAATTGAAGAATTAGGCAGCGTATCAGAAATGATAAAAAAAGCAGGTAAAGTACCTGGAACTCAGTTTGTTGCTGCTGAAATTGTCGAACCGACAAAAAGCGATTATAACAACTTTAATTATTCCGATTTAAAATTAATAGCACGTGTTGAACGTGTTAGAACTGCTGACGGTGAACCAGTTGTCTACTGCATCGACAAAGTTGATAATGATGTCGTTCCCGTTGGACATATTCATAGACAAGATTCTATCTTTAATTTAATTCATACAATAACAGGTAAACAAATTGAATATGCTCATGCTTATGTGGAGCCAATCGGCTACCACGATAAAATTTCACAAATATTAAATTGTAGCCCTGATCAGTCATTGTTACTATTAAGACAAATGCATTACACTAAAGATGATGAGCCAATTTTATATTCAGAAAATTATTTCAGAAGTGATGCTTTTCAATTTCATGTTGTTAGAAAAAGAATGTAGCAAAAAAGCCGTCTAAATAGACGGTTTTTTGGTTGTACAAAATATAACGTTGGTGAGTTTGAGAACTTACTAACGTTATTTTTTTATTTTAAGAAACGAATTATGATTCACTTCAAGTTTAAATCAATAGAAACACGATATGAAGCAGCCATTTAATTTAGAAGTGAAAAACAGCAGGTGAACAAGTTGTATCTTAATTAAAATGAATATAAATTTATTCTCGGTTAATTACAAAATCCTCCAACACTATTTGGCATTGAACCTTTTTTTATTGTTTCGCCTAAGATCCTAAAATTCTGTTATATTATATAGTGGTAATTGTTACCTGAGTAATTATGTTGTAAAATATAATGAAGGAATAGAATATGGACACAATAATGAAGACATTTAGTAATCAAATCTCAATATCACATCAACTATTCCACTACGAAGGAGGCCATTTAAAATGGACATCAATTTAAAAACGATTGAAAAAAAAGGCTATAGATTACATATAGTTGATCATAAAAAATTTAAAACAATTCATTTTACAGCAAAGTTTCGTACCGCATTAAATAGAGAGGATATTACGAAACGTGCGTTACTTCCTTTTGTATTACAGCAGGGGACAGCAAAGTATCCAACCGCAAACCTATTTAGACGAGAATTAGATAATTTATATGGTTCAACATTTTCTATTGATGGTACTAAAAAAGGTGAACAACATATCTTAACAGCTCGCATGACACTAGCTAATCAAGCGTATTTGTCAACTGACGAAAATATTTTACAAGAAGGATTAACGTTTTTTAGTGAAGCAATCTTTAAACCAAAGGTAGAAAATAATCAGTTTGATCCGAAAATCGTTAACAAAGAAAAGCAAACATTGAAACAAAAAATTACATCTATAGTTGATGATAAGATTCATTATGCAAACATTCGCTTAGTTGACGAAATGTGTAAAGATGAACCTTATCAAATTCATGTGCACGGCTATTTAGAGGATATTGATGCAATTAATGAAACTAATTTAGCTCAATACTATGAGAAAGTTTTAACAGAGGATAAACTTGATCTGTATGTAATGGGTGATTTTGAATCAGTTAATGTCGAAGGAATAATTGGTGATTTATTCGATCGCAATCAAGTTTCGACGAATGATGAAGATTTAACGATTGAAGATCGCCATGTTAAAGAGTCTCAAGAAGTAATTGAAGAACAATCAATCCAACAAGGTAAGCTTCATCTAGGTTTCAGAACACATACACGATTTCAAGATCCTGATTATCCTGCATTACAAGTGTTTAATGCGATATTCGGTGGTTTTCCGAGTTCTAAACTATTCATCAATGTCAGAGAAAAAAATAGCTTAGCTTATTATGCTTCGTCACAATTTGAAAGTCATAAAGGTTTACTATTTGTATACAGTGGAATTGCCCCAAATGACTATGAAAAAGCAAAAACGATTATCATTGAACAAATGGATGCAATGAAACAAGGTGACTTTACAGAAGAGCAAATTGAAGAATCTAAACGACAAATTATTAATCAATATAAAGAAACGCTAGACGATCCATTTGGAATGATTGAGGTACTTTATAATCAACGAGTCGGTCAATCTGATCGATCAGTTTTTGAATTAATCGAAGCAATTCAAGAAGTTGATAAGTCAATGATTGTTAAGGTAGCAGAAAAAATGGAACTAGATACGGTATATTTCTTAACAGCGATGGGAGGCCAGAATCATGAATAAAATGACCTACGATCAATTAAAAGAGACAGTATATCGAGAGGTCTTACCAAATGGTTTACAAGTTATTTTAATTCCTAAGCAAGAGATGTTACAAACATATGGAATTTTCACAACACAATATGGTTCAATTGACCAAACGTTTGTCCCTTTAGGTGAGGATGAATTTATTACTGTACCAGATGGGATTGCGCATTTCCTTGAACATAAATTGTTTGAAAAAGAAGATTATGATGTTTTTCAATATTTCACGAAGAATGGTGCATCATCTAATGCCTATACTTCATTTACAAAAACGGCATATCTGTTTTCATCGACGACAGATATCCTTGATAATACGAAGATATTGTTAGATTTTGTTCAAGAACCTTATTTTTCAGATCAAACAGTAGAAAAAGAAAAAGGGATTATTGCACAAGAAATTAAAATGTATGATGATCAACCAGATTGGAGAGCTTTCTTCGGTATCATTGGTGCGATGTATGAAAAGCATCCTGTCAGAATTGATATTGCAGGAACAGTCGATTCGATTAACCAGATTACTAAAGAAGATTTGTATACTTGTTATCACACTTTTTATCATCCATCTAACATGATCTTAACTTTAGTCGGACAATTTGATCCAAAAGAAATGATTGATATGATTAAAGCAAATCAAGAAAGTAAAGAATTTGCACCTCCGACTACGATTAAACGACATTTTGAAGCAGAACAACCAAAAGTATATAAAGAAATTGAAAAAATTAATATGCCAGTTGCCGTACCTAAATGCATGATTGGAATTAAGGAACTGCCTGCAACTGATAGTAAACAATTTATTAAAGAAGAATTGATTGCTGATATGTTATTGGATTATTTTTATTCGAGATCGGGTACGTACTACCAGGAGCTTTACGATCTAGATTTAATTGATGGCGGATTAGGTTTTGAAACAGAACGTCAAAAAGAATTTTGCTACTCTATTATTGGTGGTAATACTCAATATCCAGATCAATTAGCTGAGAAAGTAAAAGAACAGCTTGCAACTTTTAAGGATTATCAAATTGCCGAAGAAGATTTTGAACGAATGAAACGCAAATCAATCGGTCAAATAGTAAGAAGTATGAATCGCGTATCAGATATAGCGAATCAAGTGACACACTATCAGATGCTTGATTTTGATTTCTTTAAATTAATTCCGACATTAGAGGAAATTACATTAGAAGAAACAAATTCGTTTTTAAATAACTGGATCAAAGAAGATAATGTTGCAGTTTTCCAAGTTATCGCTGAGCAAAAGTAATCAATTCAGAACTTATAATCATGTAACTTTTTGATGTTTAACAGAGTCTATTATATTAATTGGAACAAATTTTAGGTAATTGAGTGAAAAATTAGCTAGAATTAGTGAAAATTAAGATTTCCTCTTTAATATATGGAGAAAATCATTTATTATAGAAATAGTGGTCTGGACTTAGATACAGAAAGTAATATTGTTAAACGGATGGTGTTATAGATGCAAATTGGTGAAAAATTAAGAGAAGCCCGTTTGGAAAAAGGGTACAGCTTGGATGATGTTTCTCAAAGAACAAAAATCCAAATAAGACATTTGAAAGCGATTGAAGAAAATAACTTTTCAATGATTCCAGGTAATTTTTATGCCCGGGTATTTATTAAAGAATATGCAAATGTAGTTGATCTGGATTTTAAAGCTCTGTTGGATGAGCATCAGCATGAAATTCCGAGTTCTGAACAGCAAGTTGATTACACACAGTTATCTCGAACACGAAGAAAATCAACTTCGTCTAAACCATCACCATTTGCAACAATTATGCCAACAATTATTGTGTTTGTGCTACTATTTGGTGTAGTATTCTTTATTTGGCGCACATCTCTTAATCCAAATAATTCTGATCCGGGAATTACTGATCAAGTAGATAGTGATCAATCAGCAGGCGATAAAGTGTCAATTCCTTCAAACGATAGTGATGATCAATCTAATCAGGAGTCAGATGATACCAATGATGACACTAGCGAGAACGAACCAAATAAAGAGCTTGATGAGGAACCAGAGTTAGCGCTCATATCATATGAAAATGCTGAATCAAAGTATTCTTATAAATCAAATGAGGAATCAATTGAATTGATTATTGAATCCTCAACTAGTAATTGGCTAGAGGTTGAAAATGATCAAGGTGAACGGTTATATTATGCAACATTACAGTCAAATGCCTCTCCGATTACTTTTGATATTTCAACAGAAGATTTTATTTACTTAAGGTTCGGTAATCCTCAAGATATTAAAATAATGATAAATGATATAGAAGTTGAACTATCAGAAGAAATATCACCTACTGCGGTACAAGTTCTATGGCTTTATTTAAATGAGGAAACGGAATAAGTCGTCATGACCCCGCTCATCATGTGATGGGTGGGGTTTTATGATGATAATTTGATAAACATGAAAGGATGGATAAACATGAATATCCCAAATCGAATTACTTTATCAAGAATTTTTTTAATCCCAATTTTTATTATTTTATTAACAATTGATCTTGATTGGGGAAGTTGGACGATCGGTGCAACTACTCTTCCTATCGATCATTTTGTTGCTGCATTAATCTTTATACTAGCATCTGGAACAGATTGGTTAGATGGTTATTATGCTCGAAAGTACAATTTAGTTACAAATCTAGGGAAGTTTTTAGACCCGATGGCTGACAAGCTATTAGTAACTGCAGCTTATGTGTTGTTAATTGAACTTGGTTCAGCACCAGCTTGGCTTGTCATCATTATATTATCTCGTGAATTTGCAGTGACTGGGCTTAGAATAGTGGCTGCTGGAGAAGGTTTAGTATTAGCGGCTAGTCCTTTGGGTAAATGGAAAACGACATTTCAGTTATTATCAATCATTTTCTTATTATTGCATAACTACCCATTTTCTTATTTAGATTTTCCAATGGGTCAAGTATTACTTTATATAGCTTTAATTTTAACTGTGATTTCAGGTGTAGACTATTTTATTAAGAATTGGCATGTAATGAAGGAGTCTAAATAATGGATATGCAGGCTGAGATTGTTGCGGTTGGTACTGAATTATTACTCGGACAAATTGCTAACACCAATGGTCAGTGGATTTCATCACAATTAGCTACTAAAGGGATTGGTGTGTATTTTCACCAAGTAGTTGGCGACAATCATGAAAGATTAAAATCGGTGATTATACAAGCGCTAGAGCGATCGAATTTAATCTTAATTACGGGTGGTCTCGGCCCTACAGATGATGACTTGACGCGAGAAGTCGTTTCAGAGGTTGTAGGGAAAAAGTTAATTGAAAACGAAGCAGTTCTAGCAGATATAAAGGATTACTTTAATCGAACAAATCGTCCTATGTCAGAAAACAATTCAAAACAAGCACTTGTCATTGATGGTGCGGTTGTCATTCGAAATCCAATTGGAACTGCTCCAGGCATGCTAATTGAATATCAGCAATCGCTAATCGTTTTAATGCCTGGTGTACCAAGTGAAATGAAAAATATGGTGACAGATTCAATCTTGCCCTATCTTGAGGAAAAATATCAGTTAAATGATGTGATAGAATCTAAAATGCTTCGATGTATTGGAATAGGCGAGTCACAGCTTGAAACTGAAGTGAAGGATCTAATTGAAAATCAAACTAATCCAACAATTGCTCCACTCGCTGCAGACGGCGAAGTAGCTCTAAGAATTACAGCTAAAGCAAGTTCAAAAGAATCTGCAAAACAATTGATTGAAACGATGGAAACAGAAATTCATAACAGGATTGGTCAATATATTTATGGTTCCGATGATCAAAAATTAATTGATGTGATTATTAATCAATTAAAAAAAGAAAATGCAACAATTGCTGGTGCAGAAAGCTTAACTGGTGGAAAATTTGCTGATCAGTTTGTATCAATTCCAGGATCAAGTCAAGTTTTCAACGGTAGTTTAGTTAGTTACAGTAATAGTGCCAAAATAAACGCGTTAGGCGTGAATCAAGCAACAATTGATCAATATGGTGTCGTAAGTAAACAAACAGCCTACGAGATGGCAAAACAGGCCAAGCGAGCCTTTAATTCAACTTATGCACTAAGCTTTACTGGCGTTGCTGGACCAGAGCCATTAGAAGGACAGCCAGTTGGAACTGTGTATATTTGTTTATATCACAATGAAAATGACTATCAAACACATACATGTCATTTTTCAAAGCCACGTAATATCGTTCGTGAATTAGCTGTGAAGAGAGGATTGGAATTAATCTATAAATATTTAAAGTAGCCATTTTTATCGGCTGTTTTATTGGAATGAAAATAAAAATCAAGAAAACAGTGTAATTTTATATATAAAAATAAGAGAACATTCATTCGCATTTTGCTTGTGTAATTCTTTGAAAAAAGGTATGATAGGAGTAGCTTAAATTTGAGGAGGAATTCGGATGAGCGATCGTAAACAAGCCCTTGATCAGGCTTTGAAATCAATAGAAAGACAGTTTGGTAAAGGCTCAATTATGAAACTTGGTGATCAAGCTGAACATAAAATAGCGACGGTTTCTAGTGGATCATTAGCACTTGACATTGCGTTAGGAATTGGGGGCTATCCTAGAGGTCGTGTAATTGAAATATATGGTCCAGAGTCATCTGGTAAAACGACAGTATCCTTACATGCGATTGCAGAGGTACAAAAACGAGGTGGTACAGCAGCTTTTATTGATGCTGAACACGCTTTAGACCCAGTATACGCTAAGAACTTAGGCGTTAATACAGATGAGTTGTTACTTTCTCAACCAGATACTGGTGAGCAGGCTTTAGAAATTGCTGAAGCTCTAGTTCGTAGTGGCGCAGTAGATATTGTAGTAGTGGACTCAGTAGCTGCACTAGTACCTAAAGCAGAGATAGAAGGGGAGATGGGCGACTCACATATGGGGCTTCAAGCACGATTGATGTCTCAAGCCCTACGTAAACTTTCAGGTGCAATAAACAAATCACAAACGACGGCAATTTTTATTAACCAAGTTCGTGAGAAAATTGGTGTTATGTTTGGTAATCCTGAAACAACTCCAGGGGGTCGAGCATTGAAGTTCTACGCATCTGTTCGCTTAGAAGTACGTCGTGCAGAAACGATTAAGCAAGGTAATGAGATGGTAGGTAACAGAACAAAAATTAAAGTTGTTAAAAATAAAGTAGCCCCGCCTTTCAAGCAAGCAGAGGTAGACATTATGTATGGAGAAGGTATATCTCAAGAAGGAGAACTTTTAGATATTGCTTCAGATTTAGATATTGTGCAAAAGAGTGGTGCATGGTATTCATATAACGAAGTACGTCTTGGTCAAGGTCGAGAAAATTCTAAGGAATATTTACGTGAGCATCCTGAATTGATTGATGAAATTAATCGAGCAGTTCGAGCTCATTATAATTTAGATGGTGAAACTACAGAAGTAATGGATGAATTAATTCCAGAAGAATAAAAAATTGATCTATTGGTCGAGTTTGTTCATACAATCTCGACCAATTTTTTTCACGATTCGATACGAAAATTGTCGAAAAAAATTACTTGTTCATGTTTTCTTGACATTGCCTAATTACACCAGTAATATTAATAATGTATAATTATTTAAATTATACTATAAAATTAATGACGCATTTCAAATAGGTAATACAAAGTACATGCCGACTTAAAAAGACTTACAAATGAATAGCAAGAGGAGGTGAAACCATGAATTATGTGGATATTTTCGTTATCATCATCTCCAGTTTAGCTATCCTAATCGTCGGTATTGTTGTTGGCTATCTAATTCGTAAATCAATTGCAGAGAAAAAGATTTCTAGTGCAGAAGAGCTGGCAAAACAAATTGTAGCCGAAGGGCGTCGGAATGCTGAGGTTGCTAAGAAAGAAGCCTTATTAGAAGCGAAAGATGAAAATCATAGACTTCGACAGCAAGCAGAAGAAGAACTACGTGAACGACGTGCAGAGCAACAAAAACAAGAAAACAGACTCCTGCAAAGAGAAGAAAACCTTGATCGTAAAGATGAAACGTTGGTTAAACGTGAGCGTATGCAAGAAATGAGAGAACTAGCTCTAGCAGAAAAACAACAACAAATTGAAGAAATGGAAGGCAAAGTAGAAGCTTTGTTGGCTGAACAACAGGCTGAACTGGAGCGCATTTCTGGTTACACATCGGAGCAAGCAAAGCAAATTATATTAGAACGTGTACAAAAAGAAGTCAATCATGAATCAGCTCTAATTATTAAAGAAGCAGAAAATCGTACAAAAGAAGAAGCTGATAAGAGAGCAAAGGATATTTTATCATATGCGATGCAGCGTTGTGCGGCTGATCATGTCGCAGAAACAACTGTATCTGTAGTTAATCTCCCTAATGATGAAATGAAAGGCCGAATTATTGGTCGTGAAGGTCGAAATATTCGGACTTTAGAAACATTGACAGGAATAGATTTAATTATTGATGATACACCGGAAGCTGTAATTTTATCAGGTTTTGACCCAGTTCGACGAGAAATTGCAAGAATTGCTTTAGAGAAATTAGTTCAAGATGGCCGGATTCACCCAGCTCGAATCGAGGAAATGGTTGAGAAATCAAGACGTGAAGTCGATGATTACATCCGTGAGGTTGGTGAAGAGACAACCTTTGAGGTTGGGGTACACGGTCTACATCCTGACTTAATTAAGATTCTAGGTCGTCTGAAATATCGTACAAGCTATGGCCAAAACGTATTGAATCATTCAATCGAAGTGGCTCATCTAACTGGAATATTAGCTGCTGAATTAGGAGAAGACGTGACATTAGCTAAACGTGCTGGACTACTACATGATATTGGTAAAGCAATTGATCATGAAGTTGAAGGTAGCCACGTTGAAATAGGTAAAGAACTTGCGATTAAATATAAAGAGAAAGATGTTATTGTAAACGCAATTGCCTCACACCATGGTGATGAGGAGCCTACTTCTATCATTGCCGTTTTAGTAGCTGCTGCTGATGCTTTATCCGCTGCAAGACCAGGTGCAAGAAGTGAAACGTTAGAAAATTACATTAAACGACTTGAAAAGTTAGAAGAAATTTCTGAATCCTATGATGGTGTAGAAAAGTCATTTGCCATTCAAGCTGGTCGTGAAGTCCGAATCATGGTTAAACCAGATGAGATTGATGATTTAGAAGCTATTCGTATTTCACGAGATATTCGTAAGCGAATAGAAGATGAATTAAATTTCCCTGGACATATCAAAGTAACTGTAATTCGAGAGACTCGCGCAGTTGAATATGCAAAATAACTAATGTGTTAATAGAATCAGGGTGACCGTTAAAATTGACGGCACCCTGTTTCTTTTTGACAAGTTTTGATCATTGTGCAACACTAAATTTTATAAGGAATATATAAATGCGAGAATTTGTGAATTTTATGATGAAGGAGTAAATTTATGAGAATTTTATTTATCGGTGACATTGTTGGTTCTCTAGGAAGAGAACAGCTTGAGTCCTATTTACCGAAATTAAAACAAAAATATCAGCCTCAACTTACCATTGTGAATGGAGAAAATGCAGCAGCTGGTAAAGGGATTACTGAAAAAATCTATAAGCAATTACTTAACTATGGTGCAGATTTTATCACAATGGGGAATCACACATTCGATAAAAAGGATATTTTTGATTTTATTGATGATACAGATAAACTGATAAGACCGGCCAACTATCCAGAAGGTACACCAGGAAAAGGTTATGGGTTTGTCAATGTTAACGGAACGGAAGTAGCGATTGTCAATTTACAAGGGCGTACTTTTTTACCGGCAATTGATGATCCGTTTCGCTACGCAGATCAATTAATTGATGAGATTAGAAAGAGAACACCAATTATTTTTATTGACTTTCATGCAGAAGCAACAAGTGAAAAATTAGCACTTGCCTGGTATCTTGATGGGAAAATTAGTGCATTAGTTGGTACGCATACACACGTGCAAACCGCGGATAACCGTATTTTAGACAATGGAACGGCATATATAACAGATGTAGGAATGACTGGCCCATATGATGGGATTATCGGAACTGATCGAGACGCAGTTATTAAACGCTTTTTAACACAGATGCCAGTCAGATTTGAAGCAATTAAAAAAGGTAAAGCTCAATTGAGTGGTGTTGTTATTGATATTGATAACAAAACGGGTAAGGCAACGAAAATCGAGCGAATCTTAATTTCCGATGACCAACCATTTTTCGAGTAAACATTATTAGCTAACTGAATACTGGAATTTTAGTTTTTTTAAGGCCAAATTATTTGATCTTAGCATATCAGAAAATATCACGAATATAGTAAAAGTGGTAGGAACTTAAGAAACTAATGGGAGGTAGCAAAGATGGACGTATTAAAAGTGTCATCAAAATCAAATCCAAATTCAGTAGCAGGTGCGTTAGCGAATGTATTACGGGAAAGAGGTACGGCAGAAATTCAGGCAATTGGTGCAGGGGCGCTCAATCAATCTGTAAAAGCAGTTGCCATTGCTCGTGGCTTTGTAGCACCGAGTGGTGTTGATTTAGTTTGTATCCCAGCTTTTACAGATATTAAGATTGATAACGAAGAACGGACTGCAATCAAGCTAATAGTTGAACCGAGATAAAGTGAGATAAATCAGTGTGGTGGAGGTCATCCCCACACTGATTTATGTTGATATATAGATTGAAAAATTAATTGGGGGTGTTAGTTATGATAGATGCTCACTGTGATTTACTTTATCAATTGTGGCTTCATAACTATGATGTTAATTTTAGCGATAATCTTCAATTTGATTTAACTAAATGGAGAAATAGTCCAGTCAAAATACAAGCCTTCTCAACCTTTGTCCCCGATAATGTCCCCGCCAATCAACAATTTAATGTAGCACTGAAGATGGTAGAAATTTTTTATGAAAAAATTATTTACCCTAATCCTGATATTATTCCCATTCAATCAAAATCTGATATAGAAAACTTAGAAGAGAATCAATTAGGTGCGATTTTAACTCTAGAAGGTTGTCATCCGATTGGTAATGATATAAATAAGCTTATACGACTAATTGATGAAGGTGTACGTATTGTCGGTCTTACATGGAATAATAGTAACGCTGTTGCTGATAGTATCACAAGCCATAACAATAAAGGCGTGTCTCGATTTGGTGAAGATGTTATTCAACTGTTAAATGAAGAAATGATTTGGACTGATGTATCTCATCTATCTGTCCAAGGATTTTATGATGTCATTGAACAGGCTGATCATGTTATTGCATCTCACAGCAATGCTGCTCATATTTGTCCACATCCACGTAATTTAACTGATCATCAGATCAAATCAATCATCGACCGGGATGGACTTATTGGTGTCACATTTGTCCCTGAATTTACGAAAGAAGCAGATATCGTTACAATACCTGATTTAATACGTCATATTGATTATTTTATTGAGATGGGTGCCTCAGATCAGCTTTGCTTCGGTTCTGATTTTGATGGTATTACAAATACAATTGTCGGACTAGAAAATGTTTTAGGATTTCATCGTATTAAAAGCTACTTAACTGAACATTATAGTAAAAGTATTGTAGAAAAAATTACTAGGCAAAATTTTATTAACAAATTTCCTAGAATCAAATAATATCTTTAATTTCTACTCCATAAAGTTTGTAATCATGTTAAACTAAAAACAGAACTTAATCATATCAAATCAAAACAATTTGATGATAAATATACAGTTGAGGTGTAAGATATCATGGCTTATTCAAAAGAAGAAATCTTAAATAAAGTAGAAGAAATTACAAATCGATTAGATCAATTAGAAGAGGTTGAACGATATAAAGCACTAGAAGCAAGATTAAATGAGAATCAAAAAGTAAAAGACCTCATTGAAGAGATTAAAAAACTACAAAAACAAGCAGTTAACTTACAAGCTTATGGGAAAGTTAATGCGGTGAAGGAAATAGATCAGAAGATTGATGCTATTCAAGCTGAAATTGATGCAATTCCTATCGTCGATGAGTTTAAATCAACTCAAGTTGTCGTCAATGACCTATTACAAACGTTAATGTCAAATATCGATGTCAAAGTGAATGAAAAGTTTAGAGCGATTGAATAGTTTATAATAAATACAATAGTTTTTTTATTTTTTACCTCCAGTTTTGTAGCACATCTTAGGCAAATGCATAGGATGAATTAGGTGATGCGAGTCACTTCGCCTAGCCATCATGCATAAGCTAAAGTATCAAGAATGGAGGTTAAAAAAATATGTCATTTTTGGATCAAGACTATCGTGAAATAATTACCAAAGCGGTAATTGGTAAAGGTCGTAAGTTTAACGAAGATACACATATTGTAAATCCAACACATCAACCATCAAGTATTTTGGGCTGCTGGATCATTAATCATTTATATAATGCTAAACGTAAAGGTGAAGACAAGGTAGAAGTTAATGGTAGCTACGATATTAATGTTTGGTATTCATACAATGACCATACAAAAACAGAAGTTGTCACAGAACGAGTCACTTATACAGACGTGATTGATTTATCAGCAAGAGATAAGCAAACAGTTGGAAATAAAGTTGATGTCTATGCAAAAGTATTGCAACAGCCAAAATCTACATCATGCACAATCGACAAAGCCACAAATAAAATTAAAACAGAAGTTGAACGCGAATTCTTAGTAGAAGTTATCGGTGATACTAAAGTATCTGTTCGGGTTGATCCAACAGCAACACTTGGTAGTGACGATGACGATTGGATTGATGAATTAACTGATGAAGAGTTAATCAATTTAGACCCAGAATTAGAATGATAGTAGTTGTAAGCGTACAGTTACACTGTACGCTTTATTTTTTTGTATGAGTAAAATTATTGTGGGCGCAAAAATATATTAACCCCTTCACTAAGTGAAGGGGCCAGCAAGCGATAGCGCGGTAGGAAACAAAGCAAAAGTCATGAAAAAAGGGACACTCCTTGGTAAAATGATAGTCGACTAAAACACCATTACCGAAAGGAGAATCCCTCATGGAAAAGAATATCATAAAATACCCAAATTTAAAACAAATTGAGCAATTGGTTTGGAGACAATTACAAGAAACCTTTGGTTTCGTTATGAAACAGGTCTTGGAGGATATGGACCAACAGATTGCCGATGAACGTGATAAAAAGCGCTATCGTCTTATTGATAAAAGAAAGTTTAATATAGCTAGTCTCTTTGGTGAGATTGAATTATATCGCAATTATTACCTTGACCGATCAACTGGGGAATATGTCTATCTTCTTGATCGTTATCTAGAGTTTGAGGAGGCCGGTTCTTTTAGTCCATTGATTGAGGAAGCTGCCATTGAGCTAGCTGTTAAGGGTCGCTCCTATCGAAATGCAGCTAATACATTACAAACTCTATTAGGTTACCGGGTTATCAGTCATGAGGCAATTCGTCAACACCTATTAGAGGTTACGTGTAAACCTAAAAAGCGTGAACCTATACTCCAACCCGTCTTATTTGTAGAAGTAGATGGTTTATTTGTAAAACGCCAAGGTAAATGGAAAAAGGGAAAAGAAGAGAAAATAGCAGCTGTCCATCAAGGATGGGAAGTCAATGGAAAACGGGTTAGCCTTAAGAACAAACGTCATTTTATTCACAAAGGAAAGCAACCCTTTTGGGAGGCTTTTGAGGACTTTCTAATTGAAAACTTCGAATATGACCCGACTTTTCACAAGCTGGTTATAAATGGAGATGGTGCCAACTGGATTACATCCTGTCGTGAGTATTTTAAAGGTCGTGTATTCTTTTCTCTTGATCGCTTTCATGTGGCACGAGAGGTTAAGAGTATATTCAGTAAGCATCCTCGTTATCGGTCCATTCGTAAAGCCCTTGCGGCATACAAATACAAAACGTTCTTAACAGAGCTTAACAGTGCCGTAGGAACGCTTGAGGATGAGGAGAAGGAGGAACGACTTGTGTCGTTTATCCGCCAATTAGAAAAATATCCAGAAGCATTGGGAGATTATAGAATATGGTTAAAAGAACAGGGAATTGATACAACTGGTATGCGTCCAATGGGAAGCGCAGAGGGAACCATGAGTGTGTTTGCCAAAAGACTAAAAAATGGCCGTAGTTGGTCGGATAAAGGTGTAAGTGCCATGGGCACTGCATTAGTGGCCTTCTTGGATAATTTGTCCCTAAAGACTTTATTCGGGCGAATAGATAAATGGACAGAAATCGAGCTGGAAAAGAAACCACCAAGACATTATAAAGAAAAGGTTAAAAGAACCATTGGTCAGGTTACCAGAGACAATCTTATGTACCTAAAAGGAAAGGCAAATATTCCGATATACAACGTGTTAAAGGAGTTATCTGGTTTTTAAAAAAGGCAAAAACTTTATCAAGGGGTCACCTTAAAATGATGAATCCGCTTTCATTATTAACGTAGAAAAAATTGCCTACAAATACTTGACTCAAACTATTTTTTTGAATGATTTTATCCCCTCACGGTCTCTATGTTATAATAATAAGGCTACATGAAATAATAAACGCTTACGGATTGATTTTTCAATCATTCATTATAGTAAGTTTAAGGAGTATTTGTTTATGACTAAATATACGCCGATGATTGAGCAATATTTAAAAATTAAAGCACAGCACAAAGACAGTTTTCTGTTTTTTAGATTGGGAGATTTTTACGAATTATTCTTCGATGATGCCGTTAAAGCAGCTCGAGAATTAGAGATTACATTGACTAGTCGTGATGGTGGTGGGAAAGAACGGATTCCAATGTGCGGCGTCCCACACCATTCTGCAACAAATTACATTAAAAATTTAGTGGAAAAAGGCTATAAAGTTGCTATCTGTGAGCAAGTAGAAGATCCAAAAGAGGCTAAAGGCGTCGTCAAAAGAGAAGTTGTTCAGTTAATTACGCCAGGAACAGTGATGGACGGTGTTATGCTAGATGAGAAAGAAAATAATTATTTAGCTAGTTTAGCTAATTTTGATGAAGATACATATTCAATAGTCTACATTGATTTATCAACTGGTGAGACGAGTGGTGCGCTTGTTACGACAGGTTGGGCTCAAGTATTAAATGAGTTATATAATCGTCCAGTAAAAGAAGTCATTATTTCACCTCAATTACCAGAATTAAAAAGACAAAGTTTGATTGATCGTTTAAATATCACCATTTCATATGGAGAGCAAACAGAATTAAAAGCGTCATATGACCATTTAGTTGAACGAATCGATAGTAAACAGATCATAACGGGCTTCAGTCAACTCATTAGCTACTTAGAAATGACACAAAAAAGAGCACTAGATCATATTAAACCGCTAAAAGTTATTGAACTTCATCAATATCTTGGTCTTGATATGTACTCAAAACGTAACCTAGAGCTAACAGAAACGATTATTAAAAAAACTAAAAAGGGTAGTTTATTATGGGTGCTTGATCAAACTGTAACCGCAATGGGCGCAAGAAAGTTAAAGTCATTCTTAGAACGTCCTCTCTTAAATCAGTCAGCGATCGAAAAACGCTATCAATTTGTAGATGGTTTAATGGCAGATTACATTCAACGAGAAGAATTACGTGAGCACTTAAAATCTATCTATGACTTAGAGCGATTATGTGGAAGGGTTGCATTTGGAAATGTTAATGCACGTGATCTCTTACAATTAAAAATCTCTTTAACAAAGGTACCAGCAATTAAAGAGGTATTAGCAAAATTTTCAGAGATAGAAATAGTCAATCTAAGTCAAGCTCTCGATCCGATTACTGATTTAAAGCTATTGCTCGAGAAGAGTCTAGCAGATGATCCACCATTAACGATTAAAGAAGGTAACATTATTCGCGATGGATTTAATGAAGAATTAGATAAGTATCGAGATGCGTCGAGAAATGGTAAACAGTGGATCGCAGAGCTAGAAAATCAAGAAAAAGAAGCAACCGGAATTAAATCATTAAAAATTGGTTATAACAGAATCTTTGGCTATTACATTGAAGTAACTAAAGCAAATCTACATCTTTTACCTGAAGGGAAATATGAGCGTAAGCAAACATTGTCAAATGCAGAGCGCTTTATTACCCCAGAGCTAAAAGAAAAAGAAAACTTAATTTTGTCAGCAGAAGAAAAAAGTATCGAACTTGAGTATCAATTATTCCTTAAATTGCGAGAACAGGTACTTGAATATATTCCACGCTTACAAAAGCTAGCTGATCAGATTAGTCAATTAGATGTATTTCAAAGCTTTGCTACGATTAGTGAGCAGCAAGGCTACTGTCGACCACAATTAACAACTGACGGTAAAGTTGAAATTATTAAAGGAAGACACCCTGTCGTTGAAAAAGTCATGAATGATACAACATACGTTCCAAACGATGTCTATTTAGATCAAGACAATCAAATATTACTTATTACAGGACCTAACATGTCAGGAAAGAGTACGTATATGCGACAGGTCGCTTTAATTGTGATTATGGCCCAAATCGGCTGTTTTGTCCCAGCAGATAAAGCGGTATTACCGATTTTTGATAAAATATTTACTCGAATTGGTGCATCAGATGATTTAGTTGGTGGACAGAGTACATTCATGGTAGAAATGTTAGAAGCAAAACACGCATTAACTTATGCAACAAAGAACAGTTTAATTTTGTTAGATGAAATTGGACGTGGGACAAGCACTTATGATGGTATGGCGATAGCACAAGCAATTATGGAATATGTCCATGATCATATTGGTGCTAAAACATTATTCTCTACTCACTATCATGAATTAACGAGTCTATCTGAGCAATTAACAAGGTTGAAAAATGTTCATGTTCGCGCTGAGGAATTTGAAGGCCGTGTTGTGTTTTTACACCAAATAAGAAAAGGTCCAGCAGATAAGAGCTACGGTATACATGTCGCTAAATTAGCAGAATTACCAGATGTCTTAATTGAAAGAGCGAATGTTATTTTGGAACAACTAGAACAAAATAAACAATCGGAAATAAATACGAGTCAATCAGATCAGTTAAGCTTTTTTGTCAATGAGGCCGTTGAACAAGAACGCCCAATAGAACAATCAGCGGTTGAGAAGAAGCTTAAATCAATTAACATTATGGAATTAACACCAATTGAAGCGTTAAATGAACTTTATCGATTACAACAGCTGCTAAATAAGGAGGACTAAATCGTGAAAATTTATACGATGCCTGATATTTTAGCAAATAAAATTGCAGCAGGAGAAGTAGTTGAACGACCAGCATCGGTAGTGAAAGAACTCGTTGAAAATAGTATTGATGCTGGTAGTACAACGATTAAAGTTGAAGTGGAAGAAGCGGGACTGCGAAAAATTAAAATAACAGACAATGGTTCAGGTATGTCTGCTGACGATTGCGAGCGTGCTTTTTTACGACATGCCACAAGTAAAATCCGCTCAGAAAATGATCTGTTTCATGTTAAAACATTAGGTTTTAGAGGAGAGGCTCTTGCTTCAATTGCAGCAGTAAGCAGATTAACGATAAAAACATCAACTGGTGAAGAAGCAGGTACACAATTGATTCTAGACGGTGGGAAAATAGTTGAGAAAGATCGTACAGATGCCCGACAAGGCACAGAAATCTCAGTAGAGCACTTATTTTATAATACGCCTGCACGTTTAAAACATATGAAAACAATTCATACTGAATTAGGGCATATAACCGATGTTATGAATCGTCTTAGTCTTGCTAATCCACACATTAGATTTGAGCTTTATCATAATGATAAACAATTATTTCAATCAAATGGTCGTGGAGATTTAATTCAAATCATCGCCCAAATATACGGGGTGTCAGTAGCTAAAAAGATGCTAAAAATTGAATGCAAAACACTTGATTATCAGATAACCGGCTATATATCTAAACCTGAAGTGACTCGATCATCACGAAATTATATGTCAACAATTATTAACGGGCGATATATTCGAAGTATCCCGCTAAATCATGCCATCCTTAAAGGCTATCATACGTTATTACCAATTGGTAAGAGTCCGATCGTCGTTTTACAAATCGAGATGGACCCGATACTAGTAGATGTCAATGTACACCCAGCGAAACTAGAAGTTCGATTTAGTAAAGAAAGAGAATTGTATCAAGCAATTGAAGAAACTGTTCGAGAAGTATTTCGCAAGGAAACGTTAATCCCAAGAGTGTCGTTAAATACACCAAAACATACGCGAACTGAACAAGAAAGTTTCCAATTTGAACATAGAAAAACAACAATACAGGACGATTCAGCGACTCAAACTGTTCCTCAAAAGCTAGAATCACTAGATCCTGAACCAATAAGCGAACCAGAGTCAAACCAAGCAAATGAAGACTATCAAAACTATGACTTAACTGAAACTACACAACAGGTTGAAGTAGATATTGATACACCGCTAGAAAAACCGATTAACCGTGTACCAGTGATGTATCCAATTGGCCAGCATCATGGTACGTATATTATTGCTGAAAATGAACAGGGCTTGTATTTAATCGATCAGCATGCTGCGCAAGAACGAATTAAATACGAGTATTTTCGAGATAAGATAGGTGAAGTAGATCGTGAGCTTCAACAATTACTCGTTCCATTAACATTTGATTTCTCTCAGCAAGAAGCGTTAGTCATTGAGCAGTATCAGGCAGAATTAGAATATGTCGGCCTATATTTTGAGCATTTTGGACAATCAACTTATCTTATTCGTTCACATCCAACATGGTTTCCAGTTGGAGAAGAGGAAGAAATAATTAGAGATATGGTTGATCAGATCATTCGAGATGGTCAAATAAATATTAGTAAATTAAGAGAAGAAGCGGCAATCTTAATGTCATGTAAACGGTCGATTAAAGCCAATCATCATTTAAATAAAGATGATATGTTTAAATTACTAGAAGATTTACGAGGGACAGAAGATCCATTCACATGTCCTCATGGTCGACCAATTATTATCCATTTTTCAAGTTATGAGATGGAGAAGCTGTTTAAGCGGGTGATGTAAATGAAAGAGAAATTAGCGCAAGATCGTGTTCTTGTCATTGTTGGACCAACAGCCGTTGGTAAGACTGCACTGAGTATATATTTAGCAAAGCAGTTTAATGGTGAAATTATTAGTGGAGACTCGATGCAAATTTACCGAGGGATGGATATTGGTACAGCAAAAGTGACAGAGGAAGAAAAAGAAAATATTCCACACCATATGATTGATATTAAAGATCCAAGTGAGTCATTTTCAGTTGCAGAATTTCAAGAGAGTGTCCAAACTCATATTGCTGAAATTAATCGGCGAGGGAAGTTACCGATTATTATCGGTGGCACTGGACTATATATAAATGCAGTATTGTATGATTATCAATTTTCCGACCAAAAAAGAGACCTTTCATATCAAGCAAAAATTGAGCAAGAAATTGAGCAATTTGGTATCGAAAAAGTATACCAAAGATTACAGTCGCTTGATCCAATCCAAGCAAGTCAAATACATCCGAATAATGTCCAACGCGTTATTCGAGCTTTAGAGGTAATTGATCGGACAGGCCATACAATGACAGAGTTACATGTGAATCAACCTAAAATCCCACGCTACGATTCAACCATTATTGGCTTGAATATGGAGCGTACATTATTATATCCTAGAATTAATCAGCGTGTCGATTTAATGGTACAAAAGGGATTAATTGACGAAGCGCGCTTTTTCTATGATAATGGATTAAGAGATGCTCAATCTATGAAAGCAATTGGCTATAAAGAATTGATTCCTTTCTTTGAAGGTGAATGTAGCTTAGAAGAAGCAATCGAAATATTAAAAAGAAATTCACGTCGTTATGCAAAAAGACAGTATACTTGGTTTCGTAATAAACTAAATGTAGATTGGTATTCTATCACTCCTGACAATCAAGAATTAGTTTTTGAAAAAATTTCAGCTGATTTAGCAGGAATTTTTGAAAATATAGAGAATTAATAATATATAGAGAGAAAAGAGGAGGAAATACAATGGCTCAATCAGTAAATATTCAAGATCAATATTTAAATGCATTAAGAAAAGATTATATTCAGGTGACTGTCATTTTGACGAATGGTTTCCAATTAAGAGGACTAATTAAAGGCTTTGATAACTTTACCGTTTTAGTCGAATCTGATGGAAAGCAACAACTGATTTTTAAACATGCAATCTCTACATTTTCCCCGTCTAAAAATGTTACTTTAGACATTGAATAAACGTTAGTTTTCTTTGGGGGTTAATAGTTTCATAACAAAACAGGTGTAGATAAAGAAATAACTCTACACCTGTTTTGTCTATTTATAGCTGATTTTGAATCGAAAAATTTCCTTCTTCATGCGTATACATATATTATGAAGGAGAGTGATCGATCAAATGACATCAAGAGCTAACCGAATTAATATTATTTTACATGATACGAAACAAAAGCAAATACAAGAAAATGATCGTTTGAGTCAAGTATTTGTAGGCAATTTTTCTACGTTAATAATGAAAGCGGATTCATCATTTTAAGGTGACCCCTTGATAAAGTTTTTGCCTTTTTTAAAAACCAGATAACTCCTTTAACACGTTGTATATCGGAATATTTGCCTTTCCTTTTAGGTACATAAGATTGTCTCTGGTAACCTGACCAATGGTTCTTTTAACCTTTTCTTTATAATGTCTTGGTGGTTTCTTTTCCAGCTCGATTTCTGTCCATTTATCTATTCGCCCGAATAAAGTCTTTAGGGACAAATTATCCAAGAAGGCCACTAATGCAGTGCCCATGGCACTTACACCTTTATCCGACCAACTACGGCCATTTTTTAGTCTTTTGGCAAACACACTCATGGTTCCCTCTGCGCTTCCCATTGGACGCATACCAGTTGTATCAATTCCCTGTTCTTTTAACCATATTCTATAATCTCCCAATGCTTCTGGATATTTTTCTAATTGGCGGATAAACGACACAAGTCGTTCCTCCTTCTCCTCATCCTCAAGCGTTCCTACGGCACTGTTAAGCTCTGTTAAGAACGTTTTGTATTTGTATGCCGCAAGGGCTTTACGAATGGACCGATAACGAGGATGCTTGCTGAATATACTCTTAACCTCTCGTGCCACATGAAAGCGATCAAGAGAAAAGAATACACGACCTTTAAAATACTCACGACAGGATGTAATCCAGTTGGCACCATCTCCATTTATAACCAGCTTGTGAAAAGTCGGGTCATATTCGAAGTTTTCAATTAGAAAGTCCTCAAAAGCCTCCCAAAAGGGTTGCTTTCCTTTGTGAATAAAATGACGTTTGTTCTTAAGGCTAACCCGTTTTCCATTGACTTCCCATCCTTGATGGACAGCTGCTATTTTCTCTTCTTTTCCCTTTTTCCATTTACCTTGGCGTTTTACAAATAAACCATCTACTTCTACAAATAAGACGGGTTGGAGT
Organism: Amphibacillus xylanus NBRC 15112; assembly: GCF_000307165.1. Classification (NCBI taxonomy): domain Bacteria; kingdom Bacillati; phylum Bacillota; class Bacilli; order Caryophanales; family Bacillaceae; genus Amphibacillus; species Amphibacillus xylanus. The sequence continues at coordinate 1,462,082 of NC_018704.1, read as the reverse complement.
ATAGGTTCACGCTTTTTAGGTTTACACGTAACCTCTAATAGGTGTTGACGAATTGCCTCATGACTGATAACCCGGTAACCTAATAGAGTTTGTAATGTATTAGCTGCATTTCGATAGGAGCGACCCTTAACAGCTAGCTCAATGGCAGCTTCCTCAATCAATGGACTAAAAGAACCGGCCTCCTCAAACTCTAGATAACGATCAAGAAGATAGACATATTCCCCAGTTGATCGGTCAAGGTAATAATTGCGATATAATTCAATCTCACCAAAGAGACTAGCTATATTAAACTTTCTTTTATCAATAAGACGATAGCGCTTTTTATCACGTTCATCGGCAATCTGTTGGTCCATATCCTCCAAGACCTGTTTCATAACGAAACCAAAGGTTTCTTGTAATTGTCTCCAAACCAATTGCTCAATTTGTTTTAAATTTGGGTATTTTATGATATTCTTTTCCATGAGGGATTCTCCTTTCGGTAATGGTGTTTTAGTAGACTATCATTTTACCAAGGAGTGTCCCTTTTTTCATGACTTTTGCTTTGTTTCCTACCGCGCTATCGCTTGCTGGCCCCTTCACTTAGTGAAGGGGTTAATATATTTTTGCGCCCACAATAATTTTACTCATACAAAATGATCAGTACAATCCATTTGCGCATATTGAAAAAGTATTAGCTGATCTTATTGGTCTAGACTTTATTTATGATAAGATGAAAGAAATATATGCACTCATTGAGATGAATAAAAGGAGAGAAGCGGTTAATTTAAAAGTCGAACGTCAGAGCCTAAATATGCTATTCAAAGGTAATCCAGGTACTGGTAAAACAACAGTGGCACGTCTACTTGCTAAGTGGTTCGCTGAATTAGGCATATTGGAGAAAGAAAAAATAATTGAAGCAGATCGTTCAGATTTAGTTGGCGAATATATTGGCCAAACCGCACATAAGACTAAGGCATTAATTAAACGAGCCCATGGTGGATTATTATTTATCGATGAAGCCTACTCATTGGCTCGTGGTGGTGAGAAAGATTTTGGCAAGGAAGCAATTGATATGTTAGTCACCCATATGGATAATCAAAAAGAAATGTTTATTTTAATTTTAGCAGGGTACCCTGAACAAATGGATGAATTTCTCGAAACAAATCCCGGTTTACGTTCACGCTTTCCATTTATCATAGATTTTCCTGATTACGATGCTGATCAATTATTAGCTATTGCCAAAAATATGGTCAAAAATCGAGATTATAACTTAACAAAAGAAGCAGAAAATAAGCTATATAATTTGTTTACAAAACAATTACGCGAAACTAACATGGATAATTTTAGTAACGGTAGACATGTAAGAAATATAATTGAACAAACGATACGAAATCAATCGATACGTTTAATTCAACAAAGATTATATGATGTAAATGCACTCATTCAATTAACAGCAGTAGATATACCAACATAAGCAATATGTAATTGGAAGTTTAGAAATGAGGGAGTACAATTGGCAGAAAAGATTTTAATCATTGCTGTACAAAGACAAACTGATGACGATTTACACTTCCATTATTCAATGGAAGAAATAAAGTCATTATCAAAAACTGCACGAGGGGAAGTCGTTGACGTTATAACACAAAAACGTAATCAACCCCATCCAGCAACATATTTAGGTAAAGGTAAAATAGAAGAAATTGATTTAATCATTGAATCAGAGGAAATTGATTTAATTATAGCAAATGATGAGCTATCAGCTTCACAAATGCGAAACCTTCAAAATCGAACAGGTGTATCAGTAATAGATCGAAGTCAATTGATCTTAGATATCTTTGCAAGTCGAGCAACTTCAAACGAAGGTAAGCTGCAAGTAGAGCTTGCGCAATACCAATATTTATTACCTAGATTACACGGCCAAGGTTTGGCATTATCACGATTAGCCGGTGGAATTGGAACACGTGGCCCCGGTGAAACGAAATTAGAATCTGATCGCCGACATATTAATCGTCGTATTAATGAGATTAAACGTCGATTACAAACGGTTGTAAATCAACGAGAGCAATACCGAAAAAGACGACGCTTAAACCATACATTTAATATTGCTATCGTCGGCTACACAAATGCAGGCAAATCAACACTTTTTAATCGACTTACAGATAGTGATAGCTTTGAGGAGGATCAATTATTTGCAACGCTTGACCCAATGTCAAGAAAGCTTAAATTACCATCTGGCCTATCGGCTATCATCACTGACACAGTTGGTTTTATGCAAGACTTACCAACAGAACTAATCGCCGCCTTTAAATCAACTTTAGAAGAAGTATCTGAAGCCGATTTAATATTTCATGTAGTTGATGCATCCCATCCAGACCATGACCAGCAGCAAGCGACTGTATTAGAGTTGTTAGAGGAATTAAATGCTGATCATATTCCAATGTTGACGATTTATAACAAGAGGGATCAAATTGAGGGAGATTTTATCCCAATGTTAAAACCGTCAATTGTCGTTAGTGCATTAGTCGAAAGTGATCGCCAAGATATTTTAGTTGAAACAGAAAGACTGATTAAGAAAATCTGGAGAAAATATCAGATTACACTACCAGCAGATCAAGGAAAAATTCTACAACAATATAAACAACATTCTCTGATGATTAGCGAAGTGTTCCTTGAAGAGCAACAAGCCTACCAAATTGAAGGGTACTTACCAGAGGATCATCCACTAATTAGATAGATAAAATATCTAAAGAATGAAATTAATTATTTTCATTCTTTAGTTTTTTTTATTACAATAGGTAAGCATATACTTAAGCCCTTTAATGAAAAAGTGATAAGCTTATAGATGAGAGAAAAAAGGAAGTGAAATAATGACGCAAATTAATATTCCTGTTTCTGTGTTAGATTTAGCACCAATCAGACAAGGAGAGGATCAACGACAAGCCATTCAGTCAGTAGTTGATCTTGCAAAAGAGACAGAAAAACTAGGCTATGAGCGTTTTTGGATCTCTGAACATCATAACACACCAAATTTAGTTAGTTCAGCAACAGTTATTTTAATAAAGCATGTCCTTGAACATACTGAATCCATTCGCATTGGTGCAGGAGGTGTCATGTTACCCAATCATGCTCCGCTTGTTGTAGCTGAACAATTTGGCACAATGGAAACAATCTATCCTGGAAGGCTTGATTTAGGCTTAGGTCGTGCTCCTGGGACAGATATGCTTACAGCGAGTGCATTAAGACGATCAAAAGGTCACGATACAGTATATACATTCCCTAATGATGTTCAATCGTTATTAACATACTTTGGTCCAGCCGCCCAACAAGGCCATGTAAAGGCAATTCCAGGTGTAGATACAAAAGTTCCTATATATATTTTAGGCTCATCAACTGATTCAGCGAGATTAGCCGCTAATTTAGGTTTACCATATGTTTTTGCTTCACATTTTGCACCAAGACATATGGAAGATGCGATCTCTTTATATCGCGAAAATTTCAAGCCTTCACCATACTTAGATAAACCGTATGTGATGATTTGCTTAAATGTTGTTATCGATGAAAATGACCAAGCAGCAGAACGTGAATTTACGACAACACAGCAATTTTTCCTTAATGTCATTCGTGGTGCTGCCCAACCATTACAACCACCAGTAGACGATATTGATGCAATTTGGACACCACAAGAGAAATTAGCAGTAGAATCAATGACCAATGAAAGTTGGGTTGGCAGTAAAGATACAGTGAGAAATAAAATGATTCAATTCCAAAATAAATATAATGTAGACGAGATTATGGCAGTATCGTATATCTTTGATCGAGATAAACAATATGAATCATATCGTCAATTAAAAAACATTACTAAATAAATTTTGATTGCAAAAATTGTCGCCCCCTTACATAATTGTAAGTGAATATATTTAAAATGGAGGAAACATGATGAAAAATTTACTAGGAACAAATTTAATCACACAAATTGGAATTTTAGTTCATGACGTAGAAAAAACTGCTCAAGCTTATGCGGACTTTTTCGGGGTTGAAAAACCAGAAATTTATATGACAGATGTTCTAGAAAAGTCACAAGCAGTTTACAAGGGTGAACCAATGCCAGCTAGAGCTAAACAAGCATTTTTTGATTTTGGCCAACTTCAAATTGAATTAATGGAACCAGATCATAATCCAAGTACATGGCGTGATGAGTTAAATACAAATGGAGAAGGCCCACATCATATCGCATTTACGATTGAGGGCATGAATGAGAAGATCACTTTAATGGAGCAAAAAGGAATGAAGTTAATCCAAAAAGGTGAGTATCCAGGTGGTCGTTATGCATACTTAGATACTTTTGATCAACTTAAAGTGATGATCGAACTATTAGAAAACGATAAGGAGTAATTTTGATGAATATATTAATTACAGGAGCAAATCGAGGGCTAGGACTAGCTCTTGTTAACCATGCTTTAAGTAATGGAGATAATGTGATTGCGACAGCACGATCAATGAATGAAGATCTTGATAGATTACAGACAAAATATCCTGATAAACTTCATGTGTTACAATTTGATGTTACAAATGAATCCGCTATCATTACTGAAAGAGATCGAATTGCTAAAGAAATAGATTATATTGATGCCATTATTAATAATGCAGCAATTCTAAATGGTCGCGATCAATTAATCGAGAATTTAAGTATTGAAGATTGTTTACTAGCTTTTGATATTAATACACTAGGTCCAATTAGAATTATTAAGCATTTCCTACCGTTATTACGCAAAGGAAATGAAAAGTCTATTATCAATATTAGTTCAGAAGCGGGTAGCCTTACAAATGCTTATGCCGGCGATTATCCATACGGTTTATCGAAAGTGGCATTAAATATGTTAACGGAAAAACTAGTTAGAGAGTTGAAGGATGATCAGATTAATGTTATGTCTGTTCACCCAGGCTGGATGCAGACGGATATGGGTGGAAATCAAGCACCAACTAATCCAAATGATACGGCAAAAAATATCTATCAATTTATTACAAATCCACCTAAATCAACTACTGGATTCCATTTCTTCGAACATTCCGGTAAAATGATGGACATTTAAAAACAAAACTCTAGACATTATTTCGAATTCAAGATATAATAATAATTGTATTGAATTCGAGATAATTTTAGGGAGGAATTTTAGATGTTAAAGATAGGTATTGTTTTAGGTAGTGTTAGAGAAGGTAGAAATGGTGAAGCTGTAGCAAACTGGATGTATGAATTTGCTAAGAATAGAAATGATGCAGAATATGAAATTGTTGACCTTGCAGATTATCCTTTACCTTTACTTGGAGCTAAAGTTGACGAAGCAGACCAAGCAAAAGCAGAAGCAACAATTCAAGCATGGAAAGATAAAATGGCTTCATTTGATGGTTACATTTTCATTACGCCAGAATATAACCACGCAATTGGTGGTGCATTGAAAAACGCAACTGATTACTTAAATGCAGAGGTAAATAATAAAGCTGCTGGATTTGTCGGTTACGGAAGCTTAGGTGGTACACGTGCACATGAAAACCTACGCTTAATTTTAGGCGAATTACAAGTTGCTGATGTTAGAACTGCTGTAACATTCTCATTAATGAGTGATTTCGAGAACTTCTCAGTATTTAAACCAGCAGATTACCATGCGAATAATGCTAACGAAATGTTAGATCAATTAATCAAATGGAGTGGCGCACTAAAAACAATTCGCTAAATTTATATTTAAACAAACACTTAGTTAGAATTTCATTTTCTAACTAAGTGTTTTTTATTGAAAAAAATAGAATATTAGAAAAATAATTAAATTAAAAGACTACTATTGCCAATTTAAGAGATTAGTTTTATAATAGTATGTGAAGTGTTGAACAATCAAATTTAGAATTTGGAGGGATATTCATGAGAGCTGTCGTTGTTTCAGATTCAAAAGACAAATTAGTAGAGGTAAAAGAAGTTGAATTAAGACCAATCCAGAAGGGGGAAGCATTGGTTGACATTGAATACTGCGGGGTCTGTCATACTGACCTACACGTGGCTAAAGGGGATTTTGGAGCTGTTCCAGGAAGAATTCCAGGTCATGAAGGAGTAGGTATTGTAAGAGAAGTAGCAGATGACGTTACTAGTTTGAAAGTAGGGGATCGTGTTAGTATCGCTTGGTTCTTTGAAGGGTGTGGTCGTTGTGAATATTGCTTAACTGGCCGTGAAACATATTGTCGACAAGCAAAAAATGCTGGATACTCTGTTGATGGAGCGATGGCAGAACAATGTATCGTTAGTGCAGATTATGCAGTAAAAGTTCCTGAAGGATTAGATGCAAGACAAGCAACAAGTATTACTTGTGCCGGAGTAACAACATACAAAGCAATTAAAGAAGCAAAAATAGAGCCAGGCGAATGGATTGTTATTTACGGTGCCGGAGGACTTGGTAACCTAGCAATTCAATATGCTAAAAAAGTATTTAATTTTAAAGTTATTGCAGTTGATATAAATGATGATAAATTAGCATTAGCAAAAGAGACAGGTGCAGATTTAATCTTTAATTCAACAGATCAAGATCCAGCAGAATGGATTCAAAAAGAAGTAGGTGGCGCACATGCCGCAGTTGTAACAGCTGTTTCAAAAGTTGCATTTAAACAAGCTGTTGATTCAGTACGTCCTACTGCTAGAGTAGTAAACGTTGGTCTACCACCTGAAACAATGGATTTAGATATAATTAAATCAGTACTAGACGGCATTCAAGTAGTTGGTTCATTAGTTGGAACGCGTAAAGATCTTGAAGAAGCATTTATGTTTGGCGCAGAAGGTAAGGTTGTCCCAGTTGTCCAAACGCGTCGATTAGATGAAATCAATGAAATATTCGAAGAAATGGAAAAAGGAACTATTAATGGCCGTATGGTTCTTGACATGTCACTAAAATAATCTTAATCAAAAGAAGCAGGTTCAATGTCAAATAGTGTTGGTAGGTTTTATAATTATTCGAAAATAAATTTATTTTAGTTTTAATAAAGATACAACTTGTTCACAGCAGGTGAAATACACTCGCTTTCTTACGTTTAGTCAAGTGTTTAAATTCCTTTTTTTAATTAATTCCCGGAGGGGTACCCCTCCGGGAATTAATTAAAATTTTGCACTTCGAATAGACCTTGTGTTTTTTGTCTTTTTTTCAAGGTCTATTGTGTTATAATTAAATCATAGTATGATTATTGTTGGCTTGAAGCTTTCTCATAATCATACAATAGGTCGTTTTGAATAAGATGAAATGCGACTTTCAAGAATTTATTCATACAAGCGACTACTGCAACCTTATGATGCTTATTATAGGGTTGTTTTTTTAATTTATAATAATAATCAACTAAATGATTTATTTGTTTTCCTTTAGCAGAAAGCATTGAGACAATCATAAAATACAAAATACCACGCAGTCTACTATTACCTCGTTTATTTATACGATCTTTATACTCCATATTTCCAGACTGATATCTTACGATATCTATACCGGCGTATGCATTTAGTTGTTTATTATTTTTAAAACGTGTTAAATCCCCTAGTTCAGCTATGATTCTACAGGCTAATTTATCTTTTATTCCGGGAAATGACCGAAGGATCCTGTATTCTTTACGGTCTTTTGACATTTCTGTCATTCTTTGAATGATTTCATCTTGCTCTTCCTCCATCTCTAATATTTTCTTGGCATAATCCCTTACTAACTCACAAGAATAGTCTGTTTCATCAACTGCTGGAAATGAATCCTTTGCGATTTCAATCAATAAAATTGCTCTTTCCTCTAACTTTTTTAATGAATAGTTTTTCTTAGTGCATTTTTTAATACGATTTTTAATAACTGTTTTAGATCGTTTTAATATCAAGTTTGGGTGAGGGAATACTTGTACAAGATTATAATAAAGTTTTGATTTGTTAATAAAAGCCGTATCAAAGTCTGGGAAAGATAATTGTAATGATGCATGTAGTCGATTTTTGTACTGAATCTTCTCTTTCATAATCTCATCATAGCGACGTGACATTGTACGCATCTGTTCGTAATAAGAATCTTCGCGATAAGTTTGGAAATAATCGTTTTTAAAATGATTCTTAGCCAGTTGATGCGCATCACTTATATCTGTTTTGTTTCTTCTTAGAGATTGGGTGTTAAGGTGTGCTAATAAAGGATTTAAAGAATAATAAACGAGATTATTCTCTCGTAAGAATCGTTCTAAAGCAGCCGAATATACTCCAGTCGCTTCAAAAACAAATTCTAAGGTATAATTATTCTTTTCACTTAGATCTTTAATGATTTTACTTAAATTAGAGAATCCCGTTTTTGAATGAATTAACCTCCCTTCAAATTCACAGTTACCTTGCTCGTTGTAAGCGGCCATGGTACTACTCTTTCGACTAACGTCGAAAGCAATAACGCATCTCATTTTCTTCTCCTCCTTAATATTTTTGTAGAAGTCTCCACTTTACCTTATCGATTCCACTTTCTTATACACGGTCTCTGGGGACCCAACATACTAAGTTGATTCAAATAAGGGAGTGAAGTTAGCCAGTTTCCGATCGTCGAACTCAAGGTCCTTAGCGTGATTCGGCTTTACTTCACTTCTACTATAAAAAAATAGTAGCACAAAACCTGGCCTAGGTCTTGTACTACTAATCTTAGTATGTTTCCGCGGGCACGGCTTTTAGCTAACTAAGGCAAGCATAGGGCGCTTGCCTTAGTGGATCTTCAGCTCGTGTTCTTCCCGCAGGAGTCTCGTGTATTTCACCTGATGTTTTTCACTTCTAAATTAAATGACTGCTTCATATCGTGTTTCTATTTGCATTTTTTTACTCGAATTTGTTTCTATTGCTTTAAACTTGAAGTGAATCATAATTCGTTTCTTGAAATAAAAAATAACGTTAGTAAGTTTTCAAACTCACCAACGTTATATATTGTACAACCAAGAAGCAAAGGTATAATCATGCCTTTGCTTCTTTTTAATAGTAAGCTGAATAATTTATGAAAATTTCGGCAACCAATCTCCGTGTGCTTCAATTAAGTCATCACATAGCGAGATGATGTCGTCCATAGATAATTCTGCTGCCGTATGCGGATCTAATAATGCTGCTTGATAAATCTTTTCTTTCTTTTCAGTATATGCAGCTTCAATTGTTAATAATTGAGTATTAATATTCGTCCGATTTAGTGCAGCTAATTGTTCTGGTAATTCACCAACATATGTAGGTTGAACACCACTTGCATCGACTAGACAAGGTACTTCGACAACTGCTTTTTCAGGTAGGTTTGAGATTATGCCACCTGTATTTAATACGTTTCCACCAATTTTTATCGGCTGATCTGTCTCCATAGCTTCGATGATATATGATCCGTATTCATTCGTCCGAGTGTGCGTAAGGTCTTTATTATTAACAATGGAATCGCGCATTTCTTTCCAACCTTCAATTTGAGCAACACAGCGTCTTGGATATTCATCAAGTGGAATGTTTAACTTGTCAATTAATTCAGGGTAATTTTTCTTAATAAAGTAAGGGTGATATTCTGCATTATGCTCAGATGATTCAGTCACATAATAGCCAAACTTGTCCATCAGCTCAAAACGTACCATATCAAGGTGCTTTTGTTTTTGCTTTTCTTTAGCTCTGCGCTTAATTTCAGGATACAAATCTTCACCATTACGTGTAATTTCAAGCAACCAAGCCATATGATTAATTCCAGCGATATGCCATTGTACATTATCTTTTGACATGCCGAGAGAATCTAATAAATGATCAGCACATACTTGTACACTATGACAAAGTCCAACAGTCTTAATCCCTTCTTGGAGCATAACTGACGTTAAAACAGCCATAGGATTCGTATAATTTAAGAACCAAGCATCTGGACAAACCTCACGCATATCTTTAGCAAATTCACGCATTACAGGAATTGTTCGTAAATTTCGGAAAATCCCCCCGATTCCCAATGTATCAGCAATCGTTTGGCGTAACCCATACTTTTTAGGAATCTCAAAATCTGTAATGGTACATGGGTCATACCCACCAACTTGAATAGCATTAATAACATACTTAGCACCACGTAGTGCTTCTTTACGATCTGTGTAGCTTTTTATCGTTACATTTGAATTTAAATTTTTCTTTAGATGATTTAACATCATTTCTGATTCATTTAAACGTTCATGATCAATATCATAAAGAGCAAATTCGAAATCTTGAATCGCTTCAACTGTCATACAGTCTCCAAGTACATTTTTGGCAAAAACTGTACTACCAGCTCCTAGGAAAGTAATTTTACTCATCAAAGTCATCTCCTTTAACCTTGTTAACTATCATTTTAGCAAGAAGGTAATGCATTTCAACCGTAAATAAAACTAAAAAGGGTAATATATTGCTCTTTAATTTATAAACCAATGATCGACAGGCATAGATGAACGTGCATTACGATAAGACCTAGGAGATTTACCTGTATGTTTTTTAAAAACTTTAGCAAAATAGTTGCCATTTTGAAAACCAACTTTTTTTGCAACATCCTCAATAGGATCAGAATCATTTAACAATAATTCAATCGCTTTTTGGATTCGAATATGTGATAGGTATTGAATGGGCGTCATCCCAACATAACGACTAAATTGTCTGGTAAAATAGTATTTAGAAAGCTTAGATTGTTTGACACAATCATCTAAACTAATATCTTGATTAAAATGATCGTTAATAAATTTGAGTACATGATTGATAGACGAAGGTATTTTTTTATTAATTGATTGTTCTTCTGATGAATTTTCTAATAATGTCATTAAAAATTGATAGCTACGTGCCGATGCCTGGTAGCTATTGGTAATTTTATTTTGATTAACCTCGTTTAAAGTTGATTGAATTAATTGGATAACTGGCGATTGTTCTGCATAAGTTAGAATATGTCCATGTGTTTGAGTCAATTGCTGATATATTTGATGCACCGTATCACCAAATAACGTTATATAGAGAAACTCCCAATGATTAGAATCTTTCGGTAAGTAATAACAATGATCACTAGGCACTTCAATCCAGAATGCTTGATTTTTAGTTAAATGATAAATTTGATCGGCAATTTTTATCGCCCCTGATCCACTTAACGTATATTGAAAGACAAAGCAATGTTGATCAGAACGGTGCTTGCCATCCCAACGATAACTTATTTCTGTTTGGGTTTCGTGCCCTATAGCATACAAGCCAACAGATTGCTCTTGATGTTGTCCTTGAAGTTGAAAACCATATGTTAGATTCAATCAGAACACCTCCTAGTTGCATAATTGATTCTCATTTTAGTAGATTAATAAAAAAATGTATAGTAAGGCTTTTATCTTATGCAGCGAACCAGTTAGATTAATTCTAATTATAAGTGAATTGTATATAATTGGCATGATGTTACTATAAGACTAATTATCTGAAAATTATAGAATTATCTAAAAAGGTGTTGGCTATTTATTGTTTTATGCTTATACTAGTAATTAGACATTTATAGAGGAGGGAACAACATGGTAAAAAACCGTAATGTAGGGGTAGTGATTATTTTATCACTGATTACATGTGGGCTTTACAATATTTATTGGATGTATGCGATTACGGAGGAAATTAGTTACTTAATCGATGATCGCTCATTCAGAGGTGGGAAAGTGATTCTATTCTCACTAATCACATGTGGCATTTATACTTTCTTCTGGTATTATACTGTAGGCTCTAAATTAATGATTGCCCAAAGAAATCATAACAAAATGGTAAAAGATAATAGTATTATTTACTTAATCTTAGCTATCTTTGGATTAGGAATTATCTCAAATGCAATCATTCAAAGTGATATGAATAATTTCGCTCAATAATATTTATTAAATTGACTATTGTGACCCATTTACAACCTAATCGTTGAAGTATGGAAGCAGTAGTCAATTTTCTTTTAAAATGATATAGAAGGTTGGATAAGATGAAAGATATATTTATTAGATTTCAGAAAAAAATATTCCTTGGATTATTTTTAGTTGGTAGTGGAGTCTTTTATCTAAAAGTACTATCTCCTACGTTAGGTATCTCAATACCTTGTATTTTTAGAAAATTTACCGGTTTTTACTGTCCAGGTTGTGGCATGACACGCGCTAGTTTAGCGCTATTAGATGGTGATATTTATCAATCTTTTCGTTATAATATGTTAATTTACATATTAATTCCGTTAATGCTTCTGTTTTATATTTTAGATAAAAAGGGAAACAAAAAGTATAGTCAGATTATCATGACTTCTATGTTAATACTTACATTTTTATTTGGAATATTAAGAAACCTTGATGGATTTAGTTGGCTAGCACCAGTCTTAATTTAAGTCAAAGTTAAGGGAGTGTACGGTTATGACGAAAAGATTAGTTTTAATTTTATTAGTATTTGTCGGTATATTGATAGGTTGCCAAGATTCAGATTCTGTAACTGAAATAGACTATGAAGGTTATGGTGAGTATTGGAGAGCTGATTTGAACTACGAGGTAGAGCAGCGTAATAATGGCGAATATGCATATGAGATTCAACTAACAATTACTCAGAATGGAAAGTTAGGGGAACATATTAAGGCTGATCAGATGGGTTACATACTTACGCTAGGAAATGTAGCCATATATGAAAATCATGAAGAATATGATGAAACCCAAGAAGTTAGTGCATTGTATATAAAAGGTGAAGGTGTGAGTGATACGCCATTATCAGAAACTGCAGAAATAAGTTTGGAGGTATTCTGGGATCAACAAACTGAGATATTCCAACTAGATGTAGTAGAGGTGGAAATTGATAACTAATCAAAAATTAAAGGACTCACTCATGTGTGAGTCCTTTTCATTATTTTTAATATTTATATGATTGACCACCGTCAATTACGAGTACTTCAGCATTGATAAATTTAGCCTCATCCGATAGTAGAAATGCAACAGCGTAACCTAATTCCTCAGGTTCACCAAAACGCTTCATCGGGTTTGGTTTAACAAATTCCTTACCAACCTCTTCCCAATTATCTCCACCCATTTGACGTAATGATCCTTCCACCATAGCAGTCATAAATGCACCAGGTGCAATAGCATTAATATTAATGTTATATTGTCCATATTCAATCGCTGAGTTTCGAGTTAATCCGATAACGCCGTGTTTACTTGCAGCATAACCTGATTGGTTTCCAACGCCACGGATTCCACCCACAGATGCACAGTTTAAAATTGAACCGAAGCCTTGTTTTTTCATTACTTTCAAGACATAGTGCATACCATAGAAGACTCCATTCAAGTTAACGTCTAGAACCCATTTGAATTCATCTGAACTATAGTTTTCTGTTAAGTTTTGTTTACCTTCAACTCCAGCATTGTTGAAGAAACCATCGATCTTACCAAATTTAGCAACTGTTTCATCTACATAATTTTTAACTTCTTCTTCTACAGCACAGTTTGCTGTTATGAGAAGTGTCTCGCACTCAGGTGCTACTTCTAAAATTAATTCCTTTGTTTCTTTCAATCCATCTTCATTTAAGTCTACTAAAGAAAGACTTGCTCCTTCTTTTGCTAATTGAAGCGCAGCCGCTTGACCTAATCCTGCTCCTGCACCAGTAATAATTACAACCTTATTATCATATCTTTTTGTCATTTCAACAATCCTCCAAATTATTTATATAGTTTGTTAGTTAAAATGAAAATCTTTTTAATATGATGTATTTACTGAGCTGTATAGCCACCATCAATTAAGATGTTTTGGCCAGTGATTAATTCATTTTCACATAAGAAAATAACTGCGTGAGCAATTTCATCTGCTCGTCCAAGACGTCCAATCGGGTGTTTATCTACTAATTTATCATAGAACTTCCCTAGAGCCTCTTTGTTAACCATGCCTGAATCAACATATCCAGGGCACACAGAGTTAACGCGAATGCCTCGATCAGCATATTGTAATGCCAGTGATTTTGTCATTAAGTTTACTGCCCCTTTTGATGCATTATAAGGAAACGCTCCAGGTTCTCCAACAGAACCAAGAATGGAAGAAGTGTTTACAATCACGCCGCCACCTGTTTTCAGCATTTCAGTAATAGCATATTTAGCACCAAAGAACACTCCATCTTGATTGATGGCAATGACTCTTCGATATTCATCGTAAGTTAATTTGTGTGCTTCGCAAAGTATGCCAATACCAGCGTTATTAAACATGATGTCGATTTTCCCGAACTGTTTAACAGTCTCAGAGATTAAATGCTTCACATCTTCTTCTTTAGAAACGTCAGCCTTTATAAACATGACTTCTGCGCCACTGTTTTTTAAGCGTTCAGTTTCTGCTTGTCCATCTGCTTCATTATAATCAGATAGTACAACTTTAACACCTTTGTTAACGAATGCCTCTGCTGTTGCCAAACCGATTCCTGATGCGGCACCTGTAATTACTGCGACTTTACCTTTCAATTCCATTAAAGCACCTCCTTTAGACTTAATTTGTGATGAAGAGCAAATACATATATCCATAGTTATGTAGAATAATGATTAAGTTTGCTCAACAATTCACAATATAATCATATAACTAATTCTAGTTTCCGTCAATGGATTTCAATGTAATTCTATTACTCTGCTATTTTAAACATAAATAGCCTTTTAATTGAAATCTAATTAACTTATAAGAACCCATAAGTTGTTAACGATAGATAATATGATATACATTTATAAACAATGACGATTAGTGTGCTATTAAGTGAATTTTCCTTTATAATGTGAATAATAGTGTTTATTTTTGTGCAATTAACAGGAGGAGTAGTATTGACTAGTATTAATAAAGAAACTTTTGAAACAACAATTACTTACATTGATAAAAAAGGGGTAGGACGTGCAGAAGTATGGCGCGATACCGGTCAAATAAATCCGAAAAAATTAAAATTAAATATACCTCACACAATACCTGGTGAAAAAGTTAAAGTAACAGTCGAAAACCCAGACCGAAAATGGGCACGAGTAACGGCTGATGAAATCTTAGAACCATCAGCAGAGAGAATTGAAGCAAAATGTCCTCATTTTGAGCTATGTGGTGGATGTGTTTTCCAACACTGGCACTATAACGGACAATTAAGAGCTAAAACAGAATACGTGCAAAAATGTTTTCAAGATCAAGGATTTGATAAATCTCTAGTCCAAGATACGATTGGTACAGATTCACCATGGCGCTATCGTAATAAAATGGAGTTTACTTTTGGTAGTGATGGTTCTCTTGGTATGCATGAGCAAGGTAACTTCCGTCGAATTATCGACTTAGAAACGTGTCTGATAGCAGGGGCAACGACTGAAGCAACAATGTTAGAAATCTCTGACTGGGCCAAAGCACATCAACTGCCAGGATACAATAAAGACAAGCATGAAGGTTTACTTAGACATTTAATGATTCGTGAATCTTATGCTACAGGTGAAGTGATGTTAGGCGTATTCGCAACAGAACCACCAACTGGTAAACTACAAGCAATAGCAGATGATTTAACAAACCGAATCACTTCTAAATTTAAACAAGTTAAAAGCCTAATCTGGTTTGTTAATAAAGACTGGGCAGATCGTACACAAGCAGAAGAACAGTTTGTCCTAGCTGGTCGTGATTTTATATATGATGAAATGTCTGGTTACCGTTATCGTCTCTGGTATGATACATTTTTCCAAACGAATCCTAGACAGGCGGAAAAGTTAGTAGAGTTGGCTATAGAAATGGCTAATCCAACAGAATCTGAAACAATGATTGATCTGTTCTGTGGTGTCGGTACATTCTCATTACCTTTCGCTAGTCGAGTCAAAAAGCTTATTGGGGTTGAAATAGTCGAAAAATCTATCGAATCAGCAATTAGAAACGCTGAGGATAATGGCATTCATAACACGCATTTTATTGCTAAAGATGCTCGTCGTGGATTCGATCAAGTCATCGAAGAATTCGGTAGTCCTGACTTACTTATGCTCGATCCACCAAGATCAGGAGCAGGCGGAAAAGTAATGCGCAGAATCGGCCGCGCACAACCAAATCGTATCGTATATGTATCATGTAATCCAGAAAGCTTGGCTATTGATCTTAAAGAACTGATTCAATTTGGTTACCAAATAGATCAAGTCCAACCAATCGACCTCTTTCCGCATACGGTGCACGTTGAGTGCGTGACATTGATGTCAAGAGTGGAGAAATAAAATGCAACGAAAGCATTGATATATAAGGGTTTTCAAGTATTAGTGAAAATGCAGAGTTCATTTGTATGACGAACTAATCTTGAAAACCCTCATTTTTATTGTTTGAGGAAACAGGTCAAGAATTATAGAAATTTTAGGGTTGAGTATGTTAGTTAGATGAATTAGTGGGGTGGGTATACAAGATAGATGTAAATAGTAAAAATACGGACAAAAATGAATAAAAGGGGTTGCTAAATCAAACTTCATATGCTATACTTTTCAATATAAGATCAGAGCAAAGGGGCGTTATAATGCGTGGAGGAAAACGAAATGGTGCAGGAAGAAAAGTTATTCCTGACTCAGAAAAAAAGAAACGAAGAAGTATATATATTACAGATGATTTATACGATAAAGTAATGGAAACTACTATTGATGACTATAATACTTTTAGCCAAAAATGCAATTCGTTAATTGAGTTAGGTTTATCGACTATTGATAAAACAATTCAAGAATATGAAGTAGACAATTGTAATATTTTTGTTATTAAAGAGCATAAAAGTATTTTTGGTATCAAGGATAGGGATAAGAAAACTCAAAGTAAGTTTAATGTATTGAAATTTATTGACCTATTTGCAGGTATTGGCGGGATAAGAAAAGGATTTGAAGATGAATTTACCAAATGTGTGTTTAGTTCCGAGTGGGATAAATATGCGGTAAAAACATATGAGGCTAATTATGGTGAAAAACCACATGGCGATATTACTAAAATTAATGAAAAAGACATCCCTGATCATGATGTTTTACTAGCGGGATTTCCTTGCCAACCATTTAGCCATATTGGCAAACGAGAAGGGTTTGCACATGAAACTCAAGGAACCTTATTTTTTGATGTACTTCGAATTTTAAAAGAGAAAGAACCTAAGATGTTTTTACTTGAAAATGTCAAGGGTCTCTTGACTAATGATAATGGTGAAACCTTTCGAATTATCCTAGAAAACCTTAAGAGCTTGGGGTATTCAGTTTTTTACGAAGTTTTGGACGCACAGGATTTTGGACTCCCTCAAAGACGTGAAAGGGTATTAATTGTTGGATTCCATCCACAGTTAAAAGTGGATAGTTTTAATTTTCCCAAGGGCAATCCAGAGGTAAGAGTTCCAATTAATTCAATTTTAGAACATCAGCCGAAAGGGTATTCGATTTCTAAACATTTGCAAGAAAATTATCTATTTAAAAAGGATGATGGGAAGCCGCAAGTAGTCGATTTTAATAGTACGATTCAAGTAAACACCTTAGTAGCCACCTATCATAAAATCCAAAGATTGACAGGTACATTTGTAAAAGATGGAGAAACAGGACTTAGACTGTTTAGTGAATTGGAATTGAAACGCTTGATGGGCTTTCCTGAAGACTTTATAGTACCTGTATCGAGAACACAAATGTATAGACAGTTTGGCAACTCTGTTGCTGTCCCAATGATAAAAGCTGTTGCGGATGCTATGAAAAGTAGGCTTATTTCAGCTGAAATGGAAATTGAAAAAAAGAAAAACCCAATAGCACTATGAATAATAAAATAAGAAAGACTAATACCAATAACAATTTTTTTGAGTATTAGTCTTTCTTTTCTTAATTATTTGCAAACCCCTTAATTTGAATTTTTTGACCTCGCTTCTTGCTTGGATACGTCCATCTAAAAGGAGTACCAAACTGACCTTTTGTGCAATATTCATTTATATAGTAATCAATATACTCATCTTGACTCCAAATAGCAAAATTATTTGTGAAAATAATCAAATCTGCAATTTGTGCATTATTGTTTACTAAAGGACTGTGTAATCCAAAAATAAACAAACCAACAAGCTCTTTGTTATAATATTTAAGTTTTTCATCTAGAATTCTACAAGAATCTGGGTGCTTAAGTAATAGATTTTTTTTACTACCAACTTTCTCGAAATCTTTAAGTGCTTGAGTTAATGGATTACTCTCTAGTAGATTCAATGCCTTAATTATATCAGATACATTACCTTCATGAACTGTAACGGTCTTTTTACTTGTGTTTTTTACACTGATACTACTACATATCTTTAGTTTTTCAGTTTTTATTTTTACATAAATATCAGTTTTAGGTTTCCCTCTATTAGAAAGTAGCGGGATATTATCGGTAGCACTTACCTCTATTATCTTATCTATACCCTCAGAAAGGTTTAATTTTCCCAGTATTGATTTATATATATGGTAAGTAGATGATTTTACTGTATGCTTTAGAGCTTCATAATCATTCCACAAATTCGCATTTCTTTTATCGTTTAGTAAATTGACAATACTTGTCTCAGCATCACTTCCAAGGATATTAGAGCGCAAACCTTGTTCAATATTTTGTGTAGCCTTCTCAATTATTTTTTGTCTTAATTCATTTACTGTCAAAATATCCGTTAAAAAAGAAGTATAGGTCTGGCTTTTGATTTTTGTAGAATAATTGATTTTATTTCTCATTTCTTTTTCTGAAAGAGAATCAGGCACAATCACATAAATTTTAGAAACATTTTTATTTATTTGTCTAATGTTTTGTGCAAAAAATTCTGTTCCATATATACGATCTCTGATAGAGCTAGTTGATTTTAAAAGCCATTGCTCTTTGTTGAAATCTATAAATTCAATTAAAAAGTCCATTTTAAACTGTTTTTCTTGATTTGGATAACCAATAGAATACCCATTCTCAATTTTTACATTAATATCTAAATCATTTATTAAATCATATAACATTTCAGAAATGAGAATTTTAGCTTGTTTTCCGGATTTATTCTTTAACTTATTACCTATATCCATAGTAATATTATACCTCCATAAAAAGCATTAACCACGGTCGATCTCCATAATATCTTCTAGTTCACAATCTAGTGCTTTACATATCTTAAGTAGCACCTCTGTGGTGATATTATCACCTCTCCCAAGCTTGGCCATTGAAGCAGTACTAATACCAGATGCTTCTATTAAGTCTTTCTTTTTCATGTCTCTATCAATAAGAAGTTTCCAGAGTCTTTTATAACTTATTGACATATTATCACCTCGCTTAATAAATAATTGTATCACAAAAAGAAAAACGACACAAATTTAATTTACAATCACATAATATGTGTTTATTGTGATAAATATTTATTATGCTATAATTTACATATAGACTATTGCGAAAAATAAAAATATAGACTCTCATATTAAAAGGAGGTGTTGATAGTGCGATGGGATAAAGCAGGTGTTCCCCATAAGGGGTGGCAGTATATAGGTGTGGAGGATTTAGGAGAATATGTGGAAGCTGGAGAACCCATAAATTATGAACAATGCGAGATGTGTGGCAATGAAAAGATTCGATATGTACATCTATTAGAACATCCAGATTATCATGGAGAGATACGTGTGGGGTGTGTATGTGCATCTAATATGATAGATGATTATATTGACCCTAAAGAATCTGAAAGAGAACTGAGAAATCGAGCTAATCGGAGAAAGAATTTTATGAAGCAAGAGTGGCGTTTTAAATCAGATACAGGTAACTATACCCTTCGATATAAGGGCAACTATATTACCATTATGAAAAGTAAGTTTAATTCTAATTGGGGTGTTATCTTTAAAGGTAAGCAACTATGGAAATATAATGGAAGGAGAATTACTGATCTTCATACTGCAAAAGCTGTGGCATTTAATTTGTTTGATGAATTATATGAGTCTCATGAGCAAATACAGCCACATTGGGATGGTGAACGTTGGGTTTATTATTAATATTGCTATTTTAAATTAATCGTTATTGTAGGATGGGAGGATTATTTATGGCGAATACTCGATCATTTACAGAATACGTGGCAAAGACTTTTGACAATCAATTCTGGGTAGCAGCCGAGACGTATCTTGATGAAAATATAGAATCATTAGATATAGAATTGTACAGAATCCGTAAAGCTGGAGAACCAGAAATTGCTGATGTTAAGGTTGAACATGTATGGGTTGATGATTTGCCAGAAATGAAAATCCAGTTTGATGTGGCTTTGTCAGTTACATTTGAAATCCCTGAAGCAGATTATCACTATGATGATTCGGAGGAGAATACAATATGGCTAATGGTACGTTGTTCTGGTGATATTGGATGTAATCTAGAAGACTTTAATATTTTTGAAGTATCTTCATATACAGGAAAAAACTGTGCCAAAAATCCTTTAGATGATTCCCTTGTTCCTTATATCCCTTATGAAAAGCTAGATGAAGTGGCTACAGCATTTCTTGAAGAATATTATCCCGAGGCTCTTAAGATAACTCAATATGGACAAGACCCTATTTGGGTTGACCCTAATATTCTTACTGAGAGATTAGGCTTAACAATAAAAAACCAGCGAATAAGAGAAGATTCATCAGTATTTGGTCAGATTTACTTTGTAGATACTGAAGCTGAAATGTATGATTCAAATATTCAAAGCAATGTAACTATGCATATTGAAGGGAAAACTATTGTAGTCGATCCCTATATGTACTTGCTTAGAAATCTAGGTTCTGTTAATAATACAATAATACATGAGTGTGTCCACTGGGTAAAACACAGAAAAGTATTTGAACTGGAAAAACTATATAATGAAACAGCCTCTCATATAAGCTGTGAAGTAAAAGGTGGGGCAATTTCAACAGTATCAAAAAAATCTACAGAGTGGATGGAAAAGCAAGCTAACCAATTGACCCCACGGATACAAATGCCCGCAGAACCCTTTAGGATAAAGGCCAATCAATATATAGCAAAATTTATGCGTGAATCAAATGCGAGGCATACAGTAGATGTGATGGAGCAAGTTATCACAGCATTAGAGACTAGCTTTGCAGTATCTAAGCAAGCAGCTAAGATTAGGCTTGTAGAGTTAGGTTTCGAAGAAGCTATCGGTACATACACATATCTTGATGGTCATTATGTAAAACCTCATGGTTTTCGCAAAGGAGCAATTAAGATAAATCAGACTTTTTCTTTAAGTGCTCAAGATGCAGCCATTGAAAGATTTGTTAATCCTGAACTTCGTGCCTTAACCGCTAATGGTGATTATCTTTTTGTAGATAATCATTTTGTATATAATGCACCACTTTATGTAGAGTACGATGAAAATGGAAGATTAGCTTTAACAGGGTATGCTCGTTCTCATATGGATGAATGTTGTCTCGTATTTGACATGAGAATCACTAGCAAAATTGAGAACATTTATCATACGGCATGTTTCTTAAATCGTGAAGCAAGCGATATTACATTTGAAATAAAATATCATAATGGCTACCAAAATGCTCCGCAGGAAAGACAAATAGCCATGAGAAAAAAGCAACAGGAAGAATATATTGAGATTCGCAAAAGAATGACGGATGACCCAGAACAATGTATGCAATTGCTTCTTGATTGGAGAAAGATGTCATATACTGATTTAGGCTTGGAAATAGACCGTGATCCAAAAACAATAAGTCGTACAGTTAAAGGTTTAACATCACCAAAGGTAGAAACGGCCGCCCTTATATGCTTTGGACTTCGTCTGCCACCAATTATCAGTGAAAAGCTTATGTCTGTACTACAATGCCCATTAAATCATTTGAATACTGATCACCAATGGATTAATGAAGCCTTACATATTAAATATCCCGAACCTTTATGGGCAGTTCAAGAATATCTTTCACAATATGGAGTAGAAATTTAAAAATTATTTTATGAAAAACGGACATGGGATGTCCTTTTTAGTAGATTTTCATAAACAGACCTTTATTTTATTAAGGGTCTGTTTTTTATGTCGCAAACATCAAACTCATACTAGTGAATTGAAACATAATTCAATACATAAATACATATTGACGCATAGGTAAAATTATGATATTATATTGAAAAAGTAGTAGAAAGGAGTGAGTGGAAATGACGGAAGAGTTTAATAAAAAGATAATGTTAGACAACATTTCTTTCCTTTTAAATGAATCTGGGAAGAAAATAGGCGAGCTAGAAACAGAAGCAGGTGTAAGTACTGGATATATTTCGAGAATAAGTAAGGACGAGAAAACTAAACCAGGGATAGAATTTATTATGAAAGTCGCTGAGTCTTTAAATACTAGTATAGATACCTTATTAAAAGTAGAACTTGGAGAAATGACACCTACTGAGCGATATCTTGTATCTTTCCTTGAGAAATTAAACAAAGATACTTTGGATGATAGGCTAGATTGGAACATTGAATCTGCAGATGAATTACAGCGAGTAGAAACAGATATGAACGGTTATGTAGACCATCCTCTTTTAAGCTACGAAACTTTTTATGAAGAAAGTGAATGCGAGTATCCAGAAGAGGTTTCTAGAGTTGTTTTTATATCAAAATCATTTGACTGTAGAACGGCAATTAATGGTGATTGTTTTAACCTACGTTTAAAAAATAATTCATATCTCTATATAATGAATATAAGTAAGAGTGTCCACAATGTTAATGATTTGGATGCTTTTGCTAAGGAAATTTGGATGTACACACCTGGAGTAGGTGCGAGCTATTTATGTAGTAATAAAGATGTGTCGCCATTAGCGCTATTGGTAGAGAATCTATATCTAACAGTAAGTGAACGTACGAAACACCCGAGGATAAAAAATGAACTTAAGTATATCATTGATTCATTTATGGAAGATGACATAAGTGATGATGAAGAAGAACTTCCATTTTAATTAGGAGGGAGATGCATGATAAAACAACCCATTAGAGATTTAAGTACTTCTAAACCAGTGCCACCACGATTTTGTGATGTGGTTGTCGATGGTGATAAAGTTTACTTAGAACAAAAAATCAGTAAAAACAAATATGTAACAATTCATTGGGATGATATCGTTCATCAAGTAGAATCGGTTATAGAAAGAAGTAAAGTAAGATAATAAAGAGAAATTACCGCAATCTGCCCCGTAACCAATCGAGGAGCAAACAGCCGGAGTTATCTATAAAGCCTAAGAAAAGGCAGAATAGATAGCTCCGGTTTTTTGTTTTTATGGGACATAGCGTGTCCATTTTCAAAAAAATATTCGTGATATATCTATTAGTAAGCAAGTCCTAAAGACTTCTATATAAAAATTCAAAGTCCGAGATGGCCATCAGGACGGAGGATGCATAAAGAATTTTAAATATAGCGATAAAGGCTGTATTTAGAAGGAAATGCACCCACCGTTACTTCGTGTACCTATTTTTAGGAACTAGTAGCCTGTGGCCATCTTCATAATAGATTCTTTTTGCATCCTTCCGTCAAGTTTCGGACGGAAAGGATGAAAGATGAAATTAAAAATAAGATTTGATAAGTATTTTCAATCTATTGAGTTAAATGAAAAAGAAACTGAGGAAATGTGGATCAGCTTATCAATAGAAGAAGAGTATGACTCACAAGAAGACAAAGAAAAACTAATTCAAGAAAAATTCAATGAAGAATTTAATAAGCCTGAGTTTAATAATTGGAGAAAACACAATAGACGAATTTCTATGCCAGAGATGCCCTTTAGAAAAGACGATCAGGAGGAAGACCTTACGGACCATATGGACTATATTCCTGATTACACAGATTTAGAAAATCGAGACAGAAAAGCTGACTATGAATTTTACTGTGAACTACTTCGCAAGAACTTAACTACCAAGCAAGCAGAAGCTTTCATAGCTGTGCATCTTGACGGAGTACCAGCAAATGAGTACGCAGATAGCGTTGGCACTAGTAAAAGCAATATATCTCATCATTTAGCTGTAGCAAAAAAGAAATTAAAAAAGATTTTTCCAAACACCTCAACTTTCCCCTCTTCTCTTGGCTTATAAGTAGGGGCTAGAAATTAAAGCTCTCAGAAAGAGGTGAAACCTATGAAGCATAATTTAAAAATTAGTGTTTCAAAAAAACCTCAAGATGGAGGAATAGTATCCTGTCGGAATATCACCATTAGAGAACGACTTTTTCGTTTCTTCTTAGGTGAAAAACAGAAAATTACTATTCTAGTTCCTGGGGATACGGTACAGGAACTTGCCATTAGTGAGGCAAAGGAAGGAGGGGTGAAGCATGAGCAAAATAAAGCTACTTCTTGATGTGGTTTCAGATATGCGTTCGCTTGCAGATAGTATAGAGGTTGTTGCAAATGCAATAACCAGTGGTGATGGCGAAAATGTAGAGATAACCGCTACAAAAGTAAAAGAGGCAAAGCCAAAGAAGATTACTTTAGAAGAAGTTAGAGGAGTGCTGGCTAAGAAGAGTCAAGCAGGTCTAACTTCTGAAGTAAGAGATTTAATTAAGAAGTATGGTGGTGAAAAGTTAAGCGAAGTTGATCCTAGCCACTATGGTTCCTTACTAGAAGATGCGGAGGTGTTAGGTAATGGGTAAACACGCAATACTTTCAGCATCTGGAGCACATAGATGGTTAGAATGTACGCCTGCAGCTAGGCTTGAGTTAGAGTTTAAAGACCAAGAGTCAACTGCAGCTGCACAGGGCACTGCGGCCCATAACCTTTGTGAGCATAAGCTTAAAAAGGCACTCCATATAAGAAGTAAAAGACCAGTTTCAGAGTTTAATGATGATGAAATGGAAGAACACAGTGATGCTTATGTGGAGTATGTCTTAGAGCAACTTGAGGAAGTGAAGAAGAATTGTAAAGATCCACTAGTATTAATAGAAGAAAGATTGGATTTTTCCTGCTATGTTCCAGAAGGATTTGGTACGGCAGATACAATAATCATCGGTGATAAGAGTCTGCATATAATTGACATGAAATACGGACAGGGAATACTTGTATATGCAGAAGACAATCCACAGATGAAACTATATGCCTTGGGAGCTCTAGCATCTTATGAAAGTTTATATGACATTGAGGAAGTGACAATGCACATTTTCCAACCTAGAAGAGAGAATGTTAGTGCCTGGACTATTTCAGTAGATGAACTCAAAAAGTGGGCAGAAAATGATTTAGTACCGAAGGCTAAATTGGCCTTTAAAGGCGAGGGAGAATATCTTCCAGGTGACTGGTGTACTTTTTGCCGAGCTGCAGTTAAATGTAGAGCAAGAGCCGATGAAAAATTAAGACTAGCACAGTTAGAATTTAAACTCCCACCTCTACTTACAGATAATGAGATAGAAGAAATTTTATCCAAACTATCGGACCTTACTAAGTGGGCAAATGATATTGTGACCTATGCTACAGATGCTGCAGTCAATCATGGTAAGGAGTGGAGTGGTTTTAAAGTTGTAGAGGGTCGGTCCAATCGCAAATATAAAGATGAAGATAAGATAGCTGAGGTTGCTAAAGCCAATGGTTATAAGGACATATACCGAACCAGCCTTATTACTCTTACAGAAATGGAAAAACTCATGGGTAAACAAAAATTCAAGGATATACTAGGTGACTTTATTATCAAACCGCCTGGTAAGCCTACCCTAGCTCCATTATCAGATAAAAGACAAGCCTTAAATGTATCAAGTGCGAAAACTGAATTTAATAAAATTATGGAGGTATAAGAATATGATTAATCAAAGCAAAACAAAAGTTATTACAGGTGTAGATACCAGACTAAGTTACTTCAATGGATGGGAACCAGTATCCATAAATGGCGGAGCAGAAAGGTATAGCGTGTCAGTCTTAATCCCCAAAACTGATACAGAAATAATTAACGCTATCCATGTGGCGGTGGATGCAGCTATTGAAGAAGGACTTCATAAGTTCGGAGGAAAGAAGCCTAATAAGGCGGCTATAAAGCTACCCCTTAGAGATGGAGATGCGGAGCGAGACGATGAAGCTTATAAGGGGCATTATTTTGTAAATGCAAATAGTATGACTGCTCCTCAAATTGTGGACAAAGCAGTGAGACCGATTTTAGATAGAAGTGAAGTTTATAGTGGTTGCTACGCAAGGGTATCTCTTAATTTCTATGCTTTTAACTCTAATGGAAACAAGGGAGTGGCCTGTGGACTTGGAAACATTCAAAAGATTAAGGATGGTGAACCTCTTGGTGGCAGAACTAATGCAGCTGATGAATTCACCACAATAGAAGATGATGATTTCTTAGCATAAAAGTTAAGGCAAAATTATAAATAAGGTGGTGGTGTGTGCTGCCACCTTATTTATATTGGAAAGGACGGTAAGAGATGAAATCTATTTCAATAGATATAGAGACTTACTCAAGTATTAACTTAGGGAAATCTGGGGTTTATCGCTATGCCGAGAATGATGATTTTGAAATACTTTTATTTGCTTATTCGGTAGATGGTGGAGAAGTAAAGGTTGTAGATTTAGCCAATGGAGAGAAAATTCCTAGAAGTATTATAGATGCCCTTAAAGATGATGAAATTATCAAATGGGCCTTTAATGCCATGTTTGAAAGGGTGTGACTCTCTAAGTTTTTAGGCTTAGAAACAGGCAAATATTTAAATCCTTCATCCTGGAGATGCTCCATGGTTTGGTCTGCCTATATGGGTCTACCTCTATCCCTTGAAAGTGTAGGTGCAGTACTAGGTTTAGAAAAGCAAAAATTGACGGAGGGCAAAGATCTAATAAGATATTTTTGCATACCCTGTAAACCTACAAAAGCAAATGGTGGAAGAACTCGTAACTTCCCAAAACATGATAGAGACAGGTGGCAGAGGTTTAAAGAATACAATGCCCGTGATGTAGAAACTGAGATGTTAATTCAAGAAAAACTATTTAAATTTCCAGTGCCTGATTTTATTTGGAAAGAGTATGAGATGGATCAAATAATAAATGACCGTGGGATTGCCATAGATATGGATTTTGTAAAGCAAGCTGTTTATATAGATGGGGTTTCTAGTGAAAATCTAATGACTGTTATGCAGGATATTACCAAACTAGAAAACCCTAACTCGGTGCAACAGATGAAAGGGTGGCTTCTAGAAAATGGAATAGAAACAGAGAGTCTAGGTAAGAAGGCAGTTGCAAAACTTCTGGAAAGTGCCAAGGAGCCTTATAAAACAGTATTGGAACTTAGACAAAAGCTTGCTAAATCTTCTATAAAGAAATATGCAGCAATGGAAAATGCAGTATGTGGTGATGGACGGGCAAGGGGGATGTTTCAATTCTATGGTGCTAATAGAACAGGCAGGTTTTCAGGAAGGCTTATTCAATTACAAAACCTACCTCAAAACCATATGAAAGATCTAGGAGAAGCTCGGTCACTAGTTAGAAGTAAAAATACTGAGGCCTTAGAATTACTCTATGAAGATGTTCCAGATACATTATCCCAGCTTATTCGCACCTCATTTATACCTAAAAAAGATAAAAAGTTTATTGTTGCAGATTTTTCAGCTATTGAAGCTAGGGTTATTGCATGGCTAGCAAATGAAAAATGGAGAATAGATGTATTTGCAGATGGCGGAGATATATACTGTGCTTCAGCTTCACAGATGTTTAATATTCCAGTAGAGAAAAATGGGATAAACGGACACCTTAGACAAAAAGGTAAAATTGCAGAACTGGCACTTGGCTATGGCGGAAGCATAGGAGCCTTAGACATGGGTCTTAAAGAGGAAGAATTACAGCCTCTGGTATATGCCTGGCGGCAATCAAATCCAAAAATTACTAAGCTTTGGTGGGATGTTGACAGAGCAGCAAAGAACTGTGTTAAGGAAAAAACCCCTACTGAGACTCATGGAATAAAATTCATTTATCAAAGTGGAATGCTTTTTATTGTTTTACCATCAGGTAGAAAGCTTGCCTATGTGAAGCCTAGAATGGGCGAAAATAAATTTGGTGGGGAGGCTGTGACCTATGAAGGGGTCGGCGGAACTAAAAAATGGGAACGAATAGAAAGCTATGGACCAAAAAAGGTTACTATATTGTGGCCCATGTCCATGATGAAATAATAATAGAAGCAAACATGGATGCATCTCTTTCACAGGTTTGTGAGGAGATGGCAAAAACACCTAGCTGGGCAAAGGGTTTATTATTAGGTGCAGATGGCTTTGAGTGTCTGTTTTATCAAAAAGATTAAATTAAATTTTATAAAAGCTCAACTTTCCCTTCCTCCTGTGGCTATTAAGTAGAGGCACTTACCTCTAAATAAAATCGGTAGTGTAAAAAGTTCTATGAAAACTACCCGATAATAAAAACTCTCATCTATTTTGAAGGAGAAAAATAACCGCCATCGCCCTTGACAAACACGACAACGATTTACCTGTGGGGTGTCAAGGGCGAAGGGAACAAAAGTAGGCATGACAAATAGCCCTTGACTTTTACTAGTATAAATCGCTGTCTAGTTCGGTTTGTCAAGGGTTCGCTTCGCCGGTGGCTGAATGGTCGGGCTCAGCTAAACAAAAGCTAGGCCGCTTGCTGCTCCGCCAAAAAATCCTGAGCCATTGATATAAGTTTTGTCCATCTTTCAGGCATGTTGGGCATCATTTCAAGCTCTGGAATCATTACAGGAACTTTGTTTTCCAGTGAAGCATGTGGACGTAGGAAGTTAAAATAAGCCACAAATAACGTCACATAGGAAACAGATCCTTCTTGGGAGCCAAAGCCAGTTGTAGCTCTATAGTTGCCTTTGAACGAGCGATTGAGCCGTTCAATGATTTGTTTCAAGGGACGGTACTCCTTGGATACAGGGTCTTCATTGGTTAAGCCAATCACCTTGTGAATGTCAAAGTGTATCCCATGTTGCGCAAAATAATGTTGCGCCAAAATGTAGATGGGATTACCGTCTACGACAAACATTAAGTCTTCAGGAATCTCTTTAAATTTCTGAAGTACTTGATCCAAGGCTTTAATGGCTGATGGTGTATCCCGATTAGGTGAAACAGGATAAGACAAAATAATTTTCTTTACGGCATCAAAAAAGAAAAACAGATAGTGCCATTTCCCTTTTACACGAATGTATGTCTCATCTCCACAGAAGCTATTAGAGAGCTCATAAGGATAATGATCGACGAAGGGCTTTGTGATAAGGGCAACACTATTCATGTAGTTTAGGATAGTTTGATGCGATATTTTCACACCGTGAACATCGTACATTAATGCAGCCGTTTTACGGGCTGAAAGCCCATAGTTAACATGGTAGGTCAGAATAAGCCCCAACGTGTGTGGTGACACATAAATCTTTGAAAGATCTACTTTCGGGCTTATAGGTGACTCCTTCGCTAAAGGCTTAAAATCAAAGTTAAACTCACGGAAGATATAACGAACTTTAAACGCTTGAGGGTCATTTTTAAATTGTTGTTTCTCTTCCTTAGTCATCTTACGTAGATTTTTCTTATAAAAGGAACAGTTATTGTTTTTACACTTGTAAACGTAAAAATCTCTACGTTCCTTAATTCTCTCTAAAGTCTTTAAACAATGTGGACATTTGATAATGGCTTCCTTGAGGAAACGATTTTGTTTACTAAATAAGCACGCACACACTTTACATTTGTACTGTCCGCTATTACCGTTATTCGCGTAAAGGTATTCGGACGGCGCTGAACATTTTGGACACGTCAGTGTCTCTGGCACTGTAACCACACTATTTTTACGGCGAGTGATTGGTTTTAGGACTTTACCGTGTTCAACTTTGTAATCATGGATAAGCTTTTTATAGTCTAGCTTTTCAAGGGTTTCAATGACAGGCATATCATCAACTTGTAACTTTCGATAAGGTTTGTTGACAGGCTCATCGAATGGAGCTTTCGCAACGGATTTGCCTAGCAGAATCCCTAATAATGCATAAATTATTTTTTCTTGAAACTTGATAAATTGAAGCAAATAGGTTATAAATTGAGGGTACAACTTGTCACTTCCTATCTTGGATTTGGTGTGAGTCTGGTAACCTCATCAAACACCAAGATTCGGGGGGTGGCAAGTTTTTTGCATTTAAAGACTATTAAACCAAGGTTTTAACAAGTTTTTACTATAAAACTTTTGACAATACGATAAAATCACAGGAGGTTTTTTTATGAAAGAACTGATACCTAAAGACAAATATAGTGTGTTTGCTGACACCAATGATACAGCAAGAGTAGATAGTCTTTTTGTAGCAGAGTTTTTTGAAAAACAACACAAACACGTCCTGCGGGATATATCTAGAATTACTGAGCCCAAATCTGGGCTGAGTGAAGAATTTATTAAAACTAATTTTAAAGCTGGTTTTTATAAGGATTCTACTGGAAGAAAGCTACCTTGTTATTTTATGAGCAGAGATGGTTTCACTATGTTAGTGATGGGATACACAGGACCAAAAGCTATGAGATTCAAGGAGATCTACATCAAAAGATTTAATGAGATGGAGCAGTTTATCAAAACTCTTGTATCTGCTAGAAAAGAATTCCCCTTGCTTACAGATAATATCAAGTTACTTCATGAAAATCCAAAACCATATCATTTTAGTAATGAATGCGACATGTTAAATCGAATTGTAACAGGTATGTCTGCTAAACAATTTAGAATAGCCAACGGGATAGAAAAGGGAAAAAGTATCCGTCCATATCTATCAGAATCACAAATTAAGATGTTAGAAACATTACAAAAGGTAGATGTTGGACTTTTGGTAGCTGTTCCAGAATATCAGCAGCGAAAGCGTTATTTAGAGTGGTACAAAATGAAAATTGAAAACAGCGAGGAGGTTAACAAGGGTGACAAAAAAGATTAGTAAGTTTAATGCTGAGGGTTATCATGATCCCACTCCCCATGAAGCTTTAACAAATATTTCGAAGGAAGAAAAGAAATCTAAGTTTAGACCATTAGTATATATAGCTTCCCCTTTCTCAGGAGATATGAAAAGAAATGCGGAAAGGGCTAGAGGTTATTGTAGACTGGCAGTTTCTAAAGGCTATATTCCACTAGCACCGCATCTTCATTACCCTCAATTTATGGATGATGAGGACAAGGAAGAAAGAGAGCTGGGTCTGTTCTTCGGCCTTGTTCTCTTGGGAAAATGTAATGAAATGTGGGTCTTTAATAAAATTTCAGCTGGTGTAGCCAAGGAGATAGCTAAGGCAAAAAAGCGTGGTATGCCTATTAAATATTTCAACGATAGGTGCGAGGAGGTCGATGGTCTATGAAAATTGCTATAGGTAATAGTCGCATGGATAAAAAGTGGAAAAACAAAGATATTTCATGGACTGACTTCTGTGCCAGAGTAAAAACAACACAAAGAACAACTGAGACCGTTGAAGAATATAGAAAAATGAAAAAAGGCATGCAGGATGATATTAAAGACGTGGGCGGTTTTGTTGGAGGATATTTAAAAGGAGGCAGACGGAAAAAAGGCAATGTCTTATGTCGGTCTATACTTACTCTTGATATGGATTATGGCACTCCTGATATTTGGGACCAGATTACTATGTTCTTTGATTTTAAATGTCTTGTCTATTCTACCCATAGACATACTCCAGAGAATCCAAGACTTAGACTTATTATTCCACTTTCCCGTGAAATAAGTGAAGAAGAATATGCAGCTGTGGGTAGGATGGTTGCAAAAGAAATAGGAATAGACCTCTTTGATGATACAACCTATGAAGCACATCGTCTTATGTATTGGCCTTCAACCTCTTCAAATGGAGAGTTTGTATTTAAAGAACAAGATGGAGATTTATTAAATCCAGATGACTTTCTTTCAAAATATATAGATTGGAGGGATACTTCAACTTGGCCAGTATCGAGTAGGCAATCTGAAATTGTAAAAAGAACTGTAAAAGAGCAAGCGGATCCTTTATTGAAAGAGGGTATTGTAGGAACCTTCTGTCGTGCTTATGGAATTCGTGATGCAATTAAGAAATTTCTAGCTGCAGTTTATGAGCCATCTGCCTTAGAAGGACGCTATGACTATATTCCAGCGGATAGTAGTGCTGGAGTAATAATTTATGATGATAAATTTGCATATAGTCATCATGCTACAGATCCTGCTAGTGGTCTACTCCTTAATGCCTTTGACCTTGTTAGAATTCATAAATTTGGCTCTTTAGATGATAGGGTCTCTACAACCACATCCCCAGGAAGGATGCCTTCATTTAAAGCTATGTCAGAGTTTGTCATAAAAGATGAACTGGTAAAGGCTGAGTTTGTAAAAGAAAGACAAGCACAAGCCAAAGAAGAATTTAGCGATGAAGACTGGCAGACTTCTTTAGAACTAGATAGACAAGGAAAGATAAAAGACACCTTGGATAATTTTGTTTTAATCATAAGGCATGATGATGGCCTACAGCATATAGCTTTTAACTGCCATCGAGACGGGATTGATGCTAAAGGAGGCCTTCCTTGGGAGCAGATAAAAGGTGGCTGGAATGATTCTGATAACGCCTTGCTTAAAGTTTATCTAAGTAATAAATATGGAGTTTATTCACCTACGAAAACTAAGGATGCAATTCTAGCGGTTGCAACGGAAAGAGCCTACCATCCTATAAAGGATTTTTTAGAATCGCTTCCAAAATGGGATGGTATTAATCGAGTAGAAAATCTGTTAGTAGACTATTTTGGAGCTGCTGACAATTCCTATACAAGAGCAGTTATATGTGTTCATAATTCATGTCGAAGTCAAATAGCCGAGGCACTTGGTAAGCACTTTGCAGGAGATATATTTGAAAGCTACTCTGCTGGTACAGAAACAAAACCTCAAATTAACCAAGATGCTGTGCGCCTTATGAAAGAGCTTTATGATATAGATATGGAGAAAACTCAACATTCAAAGTTGATTGATGATATACCTCCAGTAGATATTGTTATTACAATGGGGTGTAATGTGGAATGCCCTTACCTTCCATGTAAACACAGGGAAGATTGGGGGTTGGATGATCCTACAGGTAAGAGTGATGAGGAATTTATAAAAATAATATCAACAATAGAAGCAAAAATAAAAGAGTTAAAAGCAAGACTAAAATCATAATAATTATAACGCCAATTACAAATCTAGTAGTTGGCGTTATAATTATATGTCGTTATGTTCCCGCCTACTGATAGTGTAAAAAAAGCCTTGATATAAGGGCAAGTCCAGGTTTCTACCATGAAAAACCTCGCTCGGGAACTGCCTTGTTTTTACTTTGTGCGAACAGGTTGAAATAAGCAAATTTCCTTTTGACAGAGAGATTTAGATGTCAGTGCTCGTCGAGTGTACAGGTTAGATGTACACATAATAAGATCAAAAATTGGCTAATCATCATTCTTATAATGTTTATTAGCCTATACAGTAGAATAGTTAAGTATGATTATGTAGGGGAGCGAATTAATAAATGCTACAATTCAGCTTTATTTCTAAAGAACCTATTAACAAAGGTTGGTCATGCGACAAAAAATATTGTGTTACAACAGCTACTGGTGTTAAATACCTCTTGAGGGTTACTCCAGAAGAAAAAAGCGCTAATCGTGCAGATATGTTTCGTCTGCAGAAGCAGGTAGCGGATCTCGGTGTTTCTATGTGTAAACCAGTAGAGTTTGGGAAGTGTGATGAGGGTGTTTACACTATTTTGACGTGGATTGATGGCAAGGATGCTGAAGAAGTTATCCCCTTTCTTGAAGAATCAGAACAGTATACTTATGGTCTTGAAGCAGGTAGAATACTTAAAGTAATTCATTCGATTCCTGCTCCAGAAGGTCTGCCTGATTGGGAATCTCGATTTAATGCAAAAATGGATCATAAAATCAAAATGTATAATGAGTGCCCCATCAAATTTGATGGAGCAGAAAACATCATTGCCTATATAAAATCTAACCGTCATTTACTCGCAAACAGGCCACAGTGCTTTCAACACGGTGATTATCATATCGGCAATATGATGATTGAAAATAATAATATAGTTATTATTGATTTTGACCGTTACGATTTTGGCGATCCTTGGGAAGAATTTAATCGTATTGTATGGTGTGCGCAAGCTTCCCCTATATTTGCTTCAGGTATTATAAATAGTTATTTTGATAATGAAGTGCCGCTTGAATTTTGGAGGTTGCTTGCATTATATATTAGCAGTAATCTTCTTTCTTCTATACCATGGGCTATTCCATTTGGTGAAAGTGAAGTATATACCATGATCAATCAAGCCAAGGATGTGCTGAGTTGGTATAACAATATGCAAAATCCTATTCCAACTTGGTATATCAAGCAGATATAAAAACTTTAGTATAATAACGTTTATATGTTATGTGTAATCTCGTTATATGGATGCAAAAAAATCTCACTAAAATTAAGGAATTACTTAAATTTTGAGATTTTGTGCAGTTTCTGTGTTAGGCATCTAAATCTCTACCACTTTTCGCTTCGGAGATTGGCTATAATAGATTCTAATAAAGACACAAAAAAGGAGTCAATAAAATGTCAGAAGCTAAGATGATGGAAAACGACAATAGTGTTATTGATTTTATTGAACAGATAGATAATGAAAAGAAAAAAGCTGATGCCTACAAGCTATTAGCCATTTTCGAAGAAACAACTGGTTTTGAGGCGGAAATGTGGGGATCTAGTATTATCGGATTTGGTAAGTATCATTACAAGTACGCATCAGGACGTGAAGGTGACGCACCTTTAGTTGGCTTTTCTCCTAGAAAAGCTAAACACAGTTTGTACTTACTCCATGAAAGTGAGGAAAGAGATAAACTGCTCGAAAGCTTCGGTAAACATAAGACAAGTAAAGCATGTATTTATGTAAATAAGCTTGATGATATTGATATTAATATTTTGAAGGAGCTTATCAAACGTACTGTTGAAACCTATCAAAATCTTTATCCTGAAAATTAATATGATGATCTAAATGGAATGGAAATATGTAGATGTCTAATTATTGTGTCTTCATAAAATTCTATTCGCTAAAGTAACGATATGCGTAAGTTAATCTTTATCGTGGCAGGTGATGTGATAATGCAATTTAAGCTGTATACAGATGTGCATGAGTTTTACCAAGATACCTACGATGTATTGATGCGTCATGAGGCGCAAAATATGATTCCCCTTGGTAATCTTATAATCGGGAATGAAGGAAAAGATAAGACAGATTGGCGTGATCCTAAAAATTGGTTGATGGCAACCATTTCGGATGATAGAGGTATAATACTTACAGCATTAATGACACCACCGCATAACATGACACTCTATGCAACGGACAATATAGTTGACCTAGAAGCAATTAATTGTCTGATTGATGGAATTGATGATTATGAAATTCCTGGTGTTACGACGGAAAAAATCCTAGCAGAATGTTTTGCTAAGGCGTATACCTCTCGTAAAGGATTGAGCTATTCTACAACTATGAGTCAACGCATTTATGAGCTTAAGGCTGTAAATCCAAACATCAAGCAAAATGGTGAGGTTCGTTTACTGGATGAAAGAGATATGTACTATTTCCCTTACTGGGTTGAAGCATTCTATGCAGCAAGTCATTATGGAAATACAGAGATGTCTATACCACAGAAAGAAGTAACATACCATTACCTATTATCAACAAAAAAACTCTACGTTCTGGAGGTCAATGGGGTACCTGTCTCAATGGCAGGATATACAAGAACAATGAAAACAGCGATTGGAGTAGCATTTGTTTATACACCACCATATTTTCGTGGTAAAGGCTATGCCAGTTCTTGTGTCGCTCAAATTAGTCAGATGGCGTTAGATAAAGGATTTACTAGATGTGTCTTATACACAGATTTATTAAATCCCACATCAAATAGTATTTATCAGAAAATTGGCTATGAGCCTGTTTGTGATTCTTTAATGCTTAAATTTGAATGATATTTATCAATAGCAACCTCTAACAATATTTAAGTCCTTGATATGTGTTTTAGTACATATCAAGGATTTTTTTATAAAAAACTGATACTACAGTATTGCAGATAGCAAAAAAATTATGAATGTGTATTGAGTAATTAAATTATTTAGAACTAATTAATAATACTTTGTTTACAATAGTGTGTGTCGCACACTATAATGTAATTGGAAGGTGATTGCATGGAAAATAATAAAGCTGATTTAGAAAATGGAATTATTCAAGAACTTAGGAGAGGAACTATTACTTTGGCTGTATTAAGTCAACTTAAACAGTCACAATATGGCTACTCCTTGATTGTTCTTATGAATGAAAAAGGCTTTGATATAGAAGCTAGTACATTATATCCTCTCTTGAGGAGACTAGAAAAACAGGGAATTCTAGAAAGCTCTTGGAATACTGATGGATCGAAACCAAGGAAGTATTATCAGCTAAGTGAGCTAGGCAAAGATGTATATTTAAAGCTTTGTACTGCTTGGTCTGATCTCAATACAGTAGTGAGTAACTTAATTAATGAGGAGGATGAATGATGATAGAAAGATACATTTACGCAGTAACTCAACAATTGCCAAAAAAACTAAAGGATGAAATTGGAATTGAATTGCGATCATTAATTAACGATATGATTGATGCGATGGATAATACGCTGTCTGAAGAAGAGAAAATAGATAAAGTATTGCGAGAACTTGGAGATCCAAAGGAACTAGCCAATCGATACAAAGGAAAAGAGAGATATTTAATCGGTCCAAATTACTATGATAAATATATTTTCGTAGTGAAAATTGTTGCTTTTGCGATTTTTATTGGAATATCAATTTCCACAGGATTAGGAATTATATTCTCTTCTAGTAGTATAACCGAAATGATTGGTGGATATATAAGCGTGCTATTTTCCGGTACAATACAAGGAATAGCGTGGGTAACAGGTATTTTTATTTTATTAGAGTATAAAGACATTCCTGTTGAAACTGGTTTTGAACATGATAAATGGGAGCCTAATCAATTGCCAGAATTACCTGATCAAAAAGCTGTGATTTCAAGAAGTGAATCTGTCTTCGCCATTATGGTATCAACAGCTGCTTTATCATTTGTTTTTTTCTTACCGGAGTTAATTGGCGTATATTATGAACCTGGAGAGGCAGTTAATATCATTTCGATTTTTAATATTGAAGTGCTGTCTTCATTTAAGTTAATTATTTTTCTAATCTTTGCAATTAATATTTTGGTCGAGCTAATAAAAATTATTAAAGGCAAATGGACAGTGAATATTGCTGTTATTACTAGCGTGTTAAATTTAATTTCTGCTGCTATGTTTATTTCTATCATTTATAAGGCAAATATTTGGAATAGTGAAGTTGTTCAAAAGCTTGAGCAATATACAACGATATCTTTCGAAAGATTACTATTTATAACAGCGGCAATTATTATCATCATTACGATCAGTGAGTCTGTAACAGCTCTTTATAAGGGAATAAAATATGGGGGTAAAAAATAATATAGAAGGTAAGTTTATTACCAATACATTGATGGGGATTTAGCAGTTGACATAGTAATGTATAAAATTAAATAAAAAACAAGGTAATGGCTAGTAGGTGAATTGAAGTATTTTACTTACTGGCCATTTTTCTCGCTTTATAATTGAAAGAAATGTAAGTATAATGATGAGCAAGAAGATAAATTGTTTTCATTTAAAGCTATTAAAATCATTTAGAGAGAAGTGAACGTATGAGTGAGTATAAAATAATTAAATTATCTAATAAACAAGAGCTTAAAGATGAAGCGGCAAAATGGTTTCATAGTAAATGGGGGGTCCCTCTAGAAGCGTATCAAGAAAGTATAGAAGATTCGCTAAAACCAGAAGCTGCTATTCCATCTTGGTACGTTTGTTTGGATAATCATAATATTATTGGAGGACTTGGTGTTATAGAAAATGATTTTCATAATAGAAAGGACCTCACTCCAAACGTATGTGCATTATATATTGAAAAGGACTATCGAGGTCAAGGGATAGCTGGTGAATTATTAAACTATGTATGCGCAGATATGGCTGAACAAGGGATCTATCAACTATATCTTTTAACAGATCATACAGAGTTTTATGAAAGGTATGGTTGGGAATTCTACTGTATGGTTCAGGGGGATGGAGAACCCAATCAGTCACTTATGTATATTCACAGATACAAAGAATAATAAAATTTAAGGATTGATCACAATGAATAGAATAATAAAAACAGTTACTGATGAATATAAATCGACACTTGATACATTTGTGAAGCGAAATATTGAAATTTTAGGTGAGAACCTAGTTGGCATCTACCTTCATGGTTCTGCGACACTAGGTTGCTTTAACCCAAATATTAGTGACCTAGATTTGATTATAGTCATTAACTCTAATATTTCAGATCAAATAATGAAGTTAGCAAGGAGAATAAAAATGCAAGAAAATAAATATGATCATCCTCTGTTCTTTGAAAAATACAGTCAAATGGAACGCTCTAAAAATGGTTTGGCTGGTGCTGGGGAATGGGAGACACTTAAACGAATTCTTCCTAAATTTCAAAATAAACACGTCCTTGATTTAGGTTGTGGCTATGGTTGGCATTGTATCTATGCGATGGAAAAAGGTGCTTCCTCAGTAATAGGTGTTGATCTATCACAAAAAATGCTGGAAGTAGCAAAGCAAAAAACCAAATTTAAAGAAGTTGAATATATATGCCAATCGATAGAGGATGTTGAGTTTCCAATTGATAGTTTTGATATCATTATCAGCTCATTAGTATTTCATTATATATCTGATTATAAAGCCTTAATAAAAAAGATTTATCAAATGCTTAAGCCAGGTGGAGAGTTGGTATTTACATTGGAGCATCCAATCTATACTGCGCATGGCTCACAAGATTGGTATTATAATGAAGCGGGAGAAAAAGCGCACTTTCCTTTGGATCATTACTTTTATGAAGGGAAGCGAGAAACGACATTTTTAGGTGAAAAAGTTTTGAAACAACATCGAACACTGACAACTTACTTGAACACGCTTATTTTAGCTGGCTTTACTATACAGCAGGTTGTAGAACCAGTACCTTCAGATAATATGTTACACGATCCTGAAATGAAAAATGAATTACGTCGCCCAATGATGTTAATTGTGTCTGCTATAAAATAAATGTTTGATAAAAGAGATTATTTTAATTAATAGAAATGGTTGGCTATGTATTATTATTGTGTTTTTATGTCATTTATTTTATTAGTGCAGAGTTAATTAGGTTCCGCTACCTCCCCTTGTCGACACTAGAGCAATCTGAATAAATATGTTAGTATGGTTAAGATATGTAAAATAGGAGGTGCAAGTTATGTCAGGATTACCAAACTGTCCAAGCTGTGGTTCTGAGTATACTTATGAAGATAGAGATTTAATTGTTTGTTCATTATGTGCACACGAGTGGAGTTTAGACGCTGAGTCAACTACAAATGAAGAGACGATAACTGATTCAAATGGAAATCCTTTAAATGATGGGGATACTGTTATTGTGATTAAAGACTTAAAAGTTAAAGGTAGCTCATCAGCAGTTAAAAAAG
This sequence comes from Amphibacillus xylanus NBRC 15112, assembly GCF_000307165.1. NCBI lineage: Bacteria > Bacillati > Bacillota > Bacilli > Caryophanales > Bacillaceae > Amphibacillus > Amphibacillus xylanus. The sequence goes on along the minus strand of NC_018704.1, from coordinate 1,422,646 downwards.
GTACAAAAGTTAAAGGAATCAGGTTAATACTTAATGCTAAAGACGGACACGACATTGATTGTAAAATTGATGGTTTCGGTGCAATGAAATTAAAATCTGAATTTGTGAAGAAATCTTGAGAAAAATTGAACTAAAAAAGGCTCCCTTTTTGTAAATTCTTTAATTAGTTAAGGAATACGAAAGGGAGTTTTTTTATCAGGATAAATAGGTTAATCGAAATGTAAACGTGTAATTTTTATAAAGGAGTAATGATTAAAAGTAAAATCATCAAAATTACAAAAAAATTTCAGTGTTATCGAACTAAGTTGTTAATATATTTTATGGATATTATTAGATAAGTGCATTTTTAGGAGAGTGACGGAATATGGATTAATGAATTAACTAAAATATTTATATGAAAGGTGAGTTTTATATTGCAGACTTGTTCAAATTGTAATGAGTTAAATGGTAAAAACCGAACGGAATGTTTTAGGTGTGGTGTTCCATTAAGTGCAGTTAAAACATATAAGAAGATTTGTCGTCAGTGCGGATTAATATTTCCATAAATAGCTGAAAATTGTAGTGAATGTGGTGGGAGATTGTCTGTGTATGCAGAAGAAAATCATTATAATCATGTAAGCGATGATGACAGTGGATGTTGGATGTATATAGTATCAATTTTTATTCCTTTCATAGGAATTATTTTAGGGTTGACATATATCGCAAAAAATGAAGATATTGACTTAGATCCATTGCATAAATACTTTTTAAATTAAATTAATTAATGTTATTGAACTATATAGATGAACATGCTAAACTTTTAATTAGTTTAATAGTAAGAACATGAAATAATTTTAATTAATAAGTGTGATTAAAGGAGGAAATGTAATGAGTAATAATGAGGTAAAGAAGTCATCAATCGCAACATCAAGAACAGCACCAGCAGTTCTGTCAGACGCTGAATATATGTTTCCAGCGTTTACAAATGATAAAGTACTTCTAAATAAAAAGAAAGATAGACTACCTGCGATGGGGTGGAATAGTTGGAATGCTTTTGGGAGCAAAAATAGTGAAGCGCTAACAAAAGCAATGGCAGATGCAATTATTGATTTAGAATTAGATAAGTTAGGTTATAAATACGTTGTTCTGGATGATGGATGCTATAAATCAGAGCGTGTCGATGGTTTATTATCAAATGAGACTGTGAAATTCCCGAGCGGTTTTAAGTCATTATCTGATTACATCCATAGTAAAGGACTATTATTTGGTATGTATAATGATATCGGTACAAATCTATGTGCAGGTGCAGCAGTGGGAACATGTGGTTATGAAGATGTAGATACACAGTCATACGTTGATTGGGGTGTTGATTTCTTAAAGGTTGATAACTGTTACTACCTATGGGACAATGCTACATTTTCTGATGAGACAAATGCTAAATATACATATGCTCCAAACATTAGAAGCATCACAGTATCTGGAGCTGATGTGGACCAAACATTAAGCGCAGTAAACGATGGTAAGCTTTTAGGAAATGGTGCAGTGAAGTCTGAAGATGATTATGTTACAAATATCGGAACATTTGATGGGACTCATGGTGATGTGACGCCAATAGGTGAATTATGGTCTGAACTTGCATTTACTGTAGATGTACCAGAGGCAGGAGAATATGCTATCACAGTTAATTATGCAAGCGGAGAAGAAGTTGGAACTGGTCGCTGGTTACAACTTGCTGTTGGTAATATCGAAAATGAAGTTAGATATTTTGATGATTTACTTCCTCTAACTGAAACAAAAACAAGCTTTATCAACTCAGAAGAGATCATAGTTTCTCTAGCAAAAGGGGAAAATGTTATTCGCTTAATGAATCATAGAAGACAGGAAAACACCTTAAATTCTTATGCAGCATTTTTAGAAGGATTAAATGCAGCTGATCCAAATCATGAAATCGTACTTTCTATTTGCGAATGGGGAAAAACACACCCACATCACTGGGGCTATAAAGTTGGTGATTCATGGAGAATTTTAAATGACATTACCTTTAATGTAGGATCAGACGGTGATCCAGGTAAAGCAGTTTGGAGTGATGACTATACAGCAAGTATTACATCACAATATAATAAAGCTGTTATTATGGATGAGTTCGCAGGCCTTGATAAAGGCTGGAATGACCCTGACATGCTCGTAATAGGGATGGATGGATTAACACAAACTATGAACGAAACGCATATGGCAATGTGGTGTATGATGAATGCTCCACTTATGCTTGGTATGGATTTAAGACGAGTGAAAAAAGGTGATGAGATCTGGAATATCATTGCAAATAAAGAACTTATTCAATTAAACCAAGATCCATTAGGTATTCAAGCAAAAAGAATTTACTGCTCACTTGATCAAGAAAATCCTGATACAGTATATGTAAAAGACAATAACCGTGTAGATATTTTAGCTAAACCACTAGCAAATGGGGATATTGCACTTAGCTTTATTAATTTAAGTGATGAGCTAGAATCAAATGTTCATCAAGTAGATGTCGAGCTAATTATTAAGTATATTGGAGATAAAATGGTTAATGCTGATCAATTTAAAAATGCACGTAACTTCACCGTAACAGATTTGTGGACAGGCAACCAAGAGACTAATGACAATGGCATTTTCTCAGTTAAAGATCTTAACGCTCATGATAATCTGACGGTAAGAGTAACGCCAAATTAATAGTGATAAATAATGACTGAAAATCTAAATCAATCCAATGCAGTAGATCAATTGTTTACTAGTGTAGATAATCCCTTAGAAAAAGAATCGATTTGTAAATTGGTCCAGCTTAATATTCTTCAGGAAAATGATCTAGCATTATATAAATCTGAAGAAAAAATTACAACTGAACAATTCGTTATTTGGCTGATAAGAAGTGTTGTATATTTTAAGGGGAAAGAAGAGTCAACACACGAGATTTATACACGTGATGCTATGGACTATTGTATTCAAAAAGGGATTATTGAAGATTATGACATGCTTAATCGGCAAAATCCAATTGAGCGTCGTCAAGTAGCTAGAATTGTTCATGATACGCTTAGACTTGAATTATATGAAAAAGATGAGCATGGCTGGTCAGCCGCGAAAAAATTAACAGATATTTACAGTTGTAGAACTTGCGTCCAGCATATCGCACAGGTCTATGAAAAAGGGATTATTGAAGCCGATCAGCCTAATATTTTTAATCTGATGGGGAATATAACTCAAGCTCAAGCTACGGCAATCATTTTGAGAATGGTCGATAGATCATATCGTAATCCAAAAACAAACGTTAGTTTAGTTAATAGTATTGAATTAACTCCTGAACAGGCTGATAATTTGCTTGTTAATAATGATGGCGTGTTATTAATTGATGTTCGTTCAAATGAGGCATATAAAAATGGACATATAGCAGGGAGCATCAATTATCCATTATTAATCATTAATCAAAACCCTAATATAATCAGTGATGATAAGAATCAACCAATTATTTTATACTGCCAAAAAGGGTACCAAAGTAAACTAGCTGCTGATCTATTAGTTAATGCTGGTTATACAAAGGTTTACACAATTCCAGGCGTTGAACAGAATGGTTATGATTTAGTTTACTGATGGTATATAATTGATTAATTTCAAACAGATGATAATCTTTTAAGGTGTTAGTTCATTTATACAATGACTAACACCTTTTTTCTAATGAGTATTTTCCGATATATAACAATCCATGCTTATGTAATAAAATTCAAAATAGAATTAATGATAGAAATATAGTATACTAACTAGGTTATTAACGTTTAAGGAGAATGTTTGACGATGTTTTTTTGAATAGTAGACAGAATAAAAAGTATTGTTAAAAAAATATTTGAACTGATCTTAGCAGTAATAGCTATCATCTTTGAACTGGGGTTCTATGGGACTATTGGGTTATTAATTATTGGATTTTTACTTGTAACTATTATTTCGTTATATTGGGCTGAAATAATAAAATACGGCGTTATCATTGTATCGATTATTATGGGGATATCTTTAATTGTAAGTACATATAGCAAGCGTAAGCGTCAATATGTGAGCCAAGGTGTTAATAAAATTATTAATCAGCGTTTTTCCAAGTATGAAAATGCTGTTTCACCATTGAAAGGCGATTTATCTATCATATTAGAAGGAAAATATAAAAGTCCTACTACAATAAAATTACCTTTAGATAAACAAGAAAACTTTTTAGCAAATCAAATACAAACTCTTGATAACATTGGTGTTGATAAGCTACGAAAAATAACAATTTATCTTGACCCGATTATGGAATACTATTATAACGCCATAATAGATAAGGCTATGAAGTTTGGGATGTCTAACGACTTTATCAAGTATTATGATCGTCATTTGAAAAAATTCACTGATTATTATCGTGAGATTTACAATGAACAAAGAGCTAAGCTTAATGGTGTCCAGTTGGGGAAAATAGGCGAGGACCGAATGGAAAAAGAACTAAAATCATTTGAAAAGGTACAAGGGTTTAAAACTTTATCAAATGTGCAATTACAGTTTGGTAATAAATCATTCGAAACTGACTTCTTAGTTTTTTCTAAGCATGGTATATTTTCAATCGAAGTGAAAAACATAGGAGAACATGCTAATTATTCAATTCAAATCAATCCTGATGGACAATGGCTTAAGGTATTTGATAACGGTAATAAAGTACCGATGCAGGATATATCTTCTCAAGTAAACTATCATATGAGTATGACAGATGGGCTATTTGCGCAATACATTGAGGAAACAGGTAATCAAGTTCCAGAAGTTAAACCAATTATCATTATTGCCAATAATAATGTCGTTGTTGATAATTTAGCGAATTTACCAATCTATCGTGTAAGTCAGTTTATACACATTATGAGAAATGAACCAGTGATCATGAATGATACTGAAATTGAACAGCTATACAATTGGATTTCACAATTCCAAGTACCGACAAAAAGTTATGAAGTATTAGACTACACAGAATGTATCAAACAAGGATATCAAGTCTTTGAAGAAATTAGCGTACACTTAAATGTAATTGATGAATTAGTCAATGATTTGGCATTTAATACAGATGATTATTTCAAAAAAGAAATAAAAAAATCGATTAAACATTGATATAGCTCATAAATCAAAGACTTCTCATACAATATGAGGAGTCTTTCTATTTAAATTACAGCTATTAAAGTTAGTCTAAAATGGGTATATAAAATATACGATGACAAACGAAACATAAAAGATGAAATGAACTATTTGAACTTTATTATGAGAAGTTTTTACAAACAGTCGTAATTTATTTCAAGAAATTTCAGATAATTTACTTGAAATTTTAAACTAAATCGTCATAATTGTTTTATAAGTCATTTTAATTTAAACTTATAAAAAATGAAATTGGAGGAACTGATTAGTGACACAAGATAATTATAATGCTTATCAAACAGCACAAGAACAATTTGATCATGTTGCAGACTTAATTAACTTAAACCAATCTGCTCGTGAAATGCTTCGTGAACCAAGTCGAGAATTTCATTTTACTATACCAGTGAAAATGGATGACGGAACAACAAAAGTCTTTAAAGGATACAGAATTCAGCATAACGATGCAAGAGGCCCTTCTAAAGGTGGGATTCGCTTCGATCCAAATGAAACAGTCGATACAATTCGTGCTCTATCAATGTGGATGACTTGGAAGTGTGCCGTCGTTGATATCCCTCTAGGTGGAGGAAAGGGTGGAATTGTCTGTGATCCAAGACAATTATCTGATGCTGAACAAGAACGACTCTGCCGAGGATATGTCAGACAATTAGCAAGAAATATCGGAGAAGTGATTGATGTTCCAGCTCCAGATGTGATGTCAAATGCACAACATATGTTATGGATGTTAGATGAATATGAAACAATTCGTGGTGGACATTATCCAGGAGCAATTACCGGTAAACCAGTCGGTATGGGTGGTTCATTAGGTCGAACAGAAGCTACTGGATTCGGTGTTATTTATACACTTCGTGAAGCACTAAAAACTCAAAATATTGATATTACAAAAACGACAGCAAGTATTCAAGGCTTTGGTAATGTAGCGGAATATGCAGCTCGCCTATATTCTGAAATGGGTGGTAAAATTATCGCTATTTCTACATGGGATAATCAAGATAAAAAAGCCTATACTTATCGCAATTTAAAAGGAATTAATGTTGAAGAATTGGTGTTGATCAAAGATAAGTTTGGAACGATCGATAAAGAAAAAGCTGTTCAAATGGGCTATGAAGTATTAGATGGAGATGCTTGGTTAGAACAAGAAGTAGACATTTTACTTCCATGTGCACTTGAAAATCAAATTACAGCTGACAAATTCCCATTAATTAATCAGTCTGTAAAAGTAATTTGTGAAGGCGCGAACGGTCCAACAACTCCTGATGCTGATAAATTAATTAAAGAACGAGGAATTTACTTAGTTCCTGATTTCCTTTGTAACGCAGGTGGAGTAACGTGTAGTTACTTTGAGCAAGTTCAATCAAATATGAACTATTTCTGGGATAAGGCTGAAGTACTTGAAAAGTTAGACAGTAAAATGACAGCTGCGTTTCACGCAGTTCATGAATTAGCAGAAGAAAAGGAATTATATATGAGAGATGCAGCATACGTTATAGCAATTGAACGAGTTGCAAATGCAGTAAAACTTCGTGGCTGGATCTAATTAATGATTGAAAACCTAAGTTTGTAACTAAACCAACAAGCTTAGGTTTTCTTGATATTATAGGAGGCTATATAAAATTGGGGTGAGTAACTAACGATATAGACTATTACTTTAAGTTGCTTTAAATATAACAATAATGATCATGATGAAAATAAAAAGATAATATTGGAGGTTAAACGATGTATATTTTATTTCTTGTAGGCCTTATCTTAATCTTATTGGGATTCATGGTTCATATATTAAAATGGTATTTTTTAATTTCAGGATACAACACAATGTCAAAGGAGAAACAGAAAAACGTTGATACTGAAGGACTTGGACGATTCATGGGAATATATTCATACGTAAATGGAGCCGTATTTATTCTAGCAGGAGCTTTGTATGGATTTGGTTATGAAAATTCCATAATACCAGCTACTATATTTATCATCGTGTCTACAATATACTTCATTATCAGAGCACAGAAATTTGATCATAACAAGACTAATAAAAGTAAATAATAATAGTACATAATAAATATCTGTCATATCATCATGCTTTCGATTGTCCCGACAATTTAGTGTGGAAAAATAATTAAAAAACTTGATCTCGGTCAAGTTTTTTTTGTTATTGTTCAGTTATGCTTAACTTAAATAAGTGAAAGGGGCAATGGATTATGACTAAGACATCTTTTACAAAAACTATTAACGATGATTTTCCATTACTAGAAAAATACACACCTATACTCGCGAGAGTTCATGGTGACGGACATCCTGAATTAGCTGAAGTGCGTGATATCTTTAAAGCAATCAATGATAAAGTGAAACAAAATGATTTTAGCCAAATAGATTTATCAGCTGATTTTAAACAATTACGGATAATAACGAATGACTATACGGTACCAAGTGATGGATGTGAAACGTATAAAGCAACTTATGAGATGTTAGCAAGAGCTGATCAAGCTTATCATGATTAATAATAAGATTAAGACGGTAAGATAATTAATGGAAATTATCTTACCGTTTTTTTATGTTAATTTTTCTTTAATAGGTCAAGATAATCACGATACTATCACGAAAATGAGATAGCATTTAGCCCGAATTTCTAGTAAGATTGAAGATGGACTTTTTGACTTGAGCGGATAGTGTGAAATGGTTAAGAGTTACTTTTTTGAAAATGAGGAATAGATTAGATGGATAATAATCAGACAAACATGAAAAAAAACTTAAAAACAATTGATTTAGTCTTATTAGGTCTTGGAGCAGTTGTTGGTACTGGTATCTTTGTAATTACTGGTACAGCTGCAAACGAATATGCTGGTCCAGGATTAGTTTTTTCATTTTTAATTGCTGGTATCGTCATCATTATGATTGGCTTATGTTATGCGGAGCTGTCATCACGGTTACCATTAGCAGGTGGGCCTTATGCATATATGCTTGCGATAGCGGGAAAGCGCATTGCATGGATTGCTGGGTGGTTGACGATTTGGGAATATCTGCTTGCATCAGCTTCAGTAGCTTCTGGTTGGTCAGGCTATGTAAATGGATTTTTAGAGGGTTTAGGTATGCCATTACCAACAATCTTTCAAGCTTCATTTAATGCAGAAGCTGGTACGTACGTAGATTTAATTGCCATTATCATGACGTTACTTGTTACTTGGCTTGTCAGTCAGGAAACGAAGAAAGCCTTAAGACTTAATAACATGCTATTTTTCTTAAAATTTATTATCATTGCCTTATTCATATTAATAGGTATGTTTTATATTAATCCAGAAAATTGGACACCAGTTATGCCTTATGGTTTATCAGGTGTCACATCTGGTGCTACATTAGTATTTTTTGCATTTTTAGGTTTTGATTCAATCAGTATGTCGGCAGAAGAAGTGAAAAATCCTCAAAAAAGCTTGCCAAGAGGTATATTAATTGCGATCGGGATTTCTACATTATTATATATATTAGTTACACTAGTCTTAACTGGAATCGTTCCATATACAAATCTAGGTGTAAAAGATCCAGTAGCATTTGCACTTCGTTATGTTGATCAAGGATTGATTGCTGCTGTTATTTCTGTAGGAGCAATTATTACTTTGTTAACGGTGTTGATTGCTATGTTATATGGATTAGCTCGACTTCTTTATGCAATGAGTAAAGGTAAGCTTTTGCCTAGTTATTTGAGTCAACTTAATCAACAAACCCAAACACCACAAAAAGCAACATGGGCAGCTGGGTTAATTGCGGCAGTATTTTCTGGTGTTATTCCATTGCAATCTTTAGCTGAGTTAACTAATTTAGTAACACTTGTTGTGATGATGATGCTAGCGATCGGGTTAATCTATCTTAGAAAGCAAAAAGGTGAGCCGACGAAAGATGAATTTAGAGTGCCTTGGGTACCATTTATTCCAATTATAACTGTTTTAATAACATTTTATTTAATTTTACAACTAAGCTACACTACATGGGTCATGTTTGGTTTTTGTATGTTGTTGGGCATCATGATTTATTTGATTCATGTTAAAAAAATAGATAATGTGTAAGCAATAGCGTATCATTCTGAAAGGAGCGATCATGATCGAAGTAAAAGAGATTGGTTGGCAATTTGAGGATAGCTATACTACTTTAGCAGACAAATTTTTTACCTTTACAAATCCCAATCCAGTTAAATCACCAGATTGGGTAATGATTAATGAGGATTTAGCAAATGAGCTCGGTCTAAACATTAATCATTTGAAGAATGTTGAGGGCTTGAGGGCATTATCTGGTAATCAGATTCCACGCGGTTCAAAGCCAATTGCGCAAGCCTATGCTGGTCATCAATTTGGTTATTTTACAATACTAGGTGATGGACGGGCAATCCTTTTAGGTGAACAGATTACACCAAATAAAAGTAGATTCGATATTCAGTTAAAAGGAGCAGGTAAGACACCATACTCAAGAGGTGGTGATGGTCGGGCAGCGTTGGGGCCAATGTTAAGAGAATATTTAATTAGTGAGGCAATGTATGGATTAGGTATTCCGACCACAAGGGCGCTCGCAGTCGTCACAACTGGTGAACAAGTGATGCGTGAACAGGCATTACCAGGTGCAGTTCTAACCAGGGTAGCGTCAAGTCACTTGAGAGTGGGAACATTTCAATTTGCGAGACAGTTTGGTACAATTCAAGAATTAAAACAGTTGGCTGATTATGCAATCAGTAGACATTACCCGCACCTGACTGAACTACGAAACAAATATATATTATTCCTGAAAGAAGTAATAGAAAATCAAGCAAAATTAGTTGCAAAATGGGATTTAGTTGGCTTTGTCCATGGCGTAATGAATACAGATAATATGACAATTAGTGGAGAGACAATAGATTATGGACCTTGCGCATTTATTGATCAATACAATCCGAGTACGGTTTTTAGTTCAATTGATCAACATGGAAGGTATGCATATAATCAACAAAAGCCTGTTGCAATTTGGAACTTAGCCCGTCTTGCAGAATCTTTATTACCCATTTTAGCTGAAGACAAGAGTCATGCAATAAATCAAGCTCAGTCTCTACTAAAATCTTTTTCTGACGTTTATGATCATGCTTGGACTGTTGGAATGAAAGCAAAATTAGGGTTTTTTGAAGTAACGAACGTTGAACAATCGTTTATTGAGGAATTTCTAAATCTGATGAATAAGTTTCAAGCAGATTATACAGATACATTTCGAGCGTTAACTGTAAATGATTTTAGTAGGCAAAAATGGTTTAAGTCAAAGGAATTTAAGCATTGGTTTAGTAAATGGGAACAAAAAATAGCTCAACAAACTGCTTCAAAAGAAGATATCACAAGATTGATGAGACGTTCTAACCCGATGATTATTCCAAGAAATTATTTAGTGGAAGATGTACTTGAGAAGGCTGTTAAAGATGGGGATTACGAACCATTTACAAAGTTACATCTAGCTTTAAAAAATCCCTATGCATATTCAAATGAGCAATTGGCGTATATCAATTTACCACCAGAATCAGATCAACGATACCAAACATTTTGCGGTACCTAATTTAGTAATTAGAAAAGACCTACTCAATTGTCAAAATTGACAACTGAGTAGGTTATTAGTCTTCAATAATGTCTGCTACAATTGTTTTAACTTCGGAGCGCGTCATTTTTTCGCGACCATTTTTCATAACAGATAATGTTTTATCAGCTAGCTTATATGGAATTAGACAAAAAATCTTGATATTGTTATTCGTAAGTGTTTCAATATATTGTTTTGCTAATTGGAGATTCTGATCGGCATAGTTAAATAAATCTCCTCGAGTCCAATCATTCGGTAAGAAATTCACGCCACGATCATAATCTTCATCTTGATTACGAAGAATATTCACGCATTGTAAAGCCCTGCCGAAGCCAATAGCGAGATCTTGATCAGTCTTAACATCGTCATACCATTGCCATATTTCTGAAAGCATCACACCTACAAGACCAGCAACATAAAAAGTATAATCATCAAAGTCTTCTTTCGTTATAATGTCCCAATTCCTCTTCGCCCATTTTGCCATACCATTTGCCATGACACCAGTATAATGCATAACTTTACCAACAACGTCATTCGGACAAAAGTCAAGCCAGTCTGCTAAGCGAATCGTAACCTCAGGTAATTTATCATGATATGGTTGAATTAATTCTTGATATCCTGATCGGCTAAAATGACTCTCGAGCATGTGACTGATTCGAGTGAGTAAACAGCTCTTTACGTCTATTGATAATTCTTCATGATCTTCAATTTCATCAATTGCTCGCATACAAAGATAAGCCGAAGCAACAGTTTTCTTTAACTTAGGCTTTAATAATGTAATAGGGATATAAAAAGTTCGACTCGTATCTTTTAATACGCGTAAAGCATCCTGATATAACTTTTTTGGTTCATTATTCAAAGATAATCCTCCTCTTGATACATACAAAAGCAATTATATATTAGTCTATCAGTTTAATCACAATAAACGCAAGAATGAGCTAGAATCGAAATTAAGTTTATTTGACTAAGAACATTTGAAAGTAACTTTTGTCTATCCAAGATAACAATCAAAACCTCAAATTTAACGTTATTAGGCAGGGGAGAAGCAAACTTTTCTGTATATAAAAAGGATCCGACAAAATAGTCAGGATCCTTTAATTAATTGAGTATTTATGATTCAAATCTTTCAATACTTAGATGTAATTTCTCCGCAATTGTTGCTAACTCTTTGGATGCTGCATAAATATCTTGCATCATAATTGTTTGTTCTTCACCAGATTGATTGATTTGACTTGTGTTTTTAGCTGAATGTTGAGCAATCGCCGTAATTTCATTAACTTCGAGTACTAAGCCATTAACTTGTTCTCTAATTAAATCAATTTCCTCTAATAGATGTGTAAGTTGTTCAGCATTTTGAGCCGTTGTTTTAGAAATTTTGTCAAATGATTCTGTAGTAAGAGCAATTAATTTATTACCTTGACTAACAGATTGATAACCTTGATTTGTTTTTTCTAATGAAACTTGAGTTTCTTTTTGAATTTCATTAACTAGTTGTGCGACTTCATCAACTGCAACGCTAGTCTGTTCAGCTAACTTACGGACTTCATTTGCAACAACAGAGAACCCTTTACCATGCTCTCCAGCTCGTGCCGCTTCAATTGATGCATTTAATGCAAGTAAATTAGTTTGTTCTGAAATACTAGTAATCAAATTAATAATTTGATCAATTTCCTTCGATTGTTCATTAAGTCGTTTTGAAATTTGGTTCATTTCATTCGTGTTTTCATTAATCTTGTCCATTTGTTCCATTGTTTCTTTGACAATTTCTTGTCCTGAGTTCGCGATTTGATCAGCGTTTTGTAAAGCTTGACTTAATTCATTAATCTCACTTGAGATATTTTGAATTGATTGAGCCATATTGCTTAGATTTTGATTAGCTGTTTCAGTTGATAGTGATTGCTTCTCAACGCCCGTGGCTAACTCACTAATAGCGTCATGGATTCGCTCCGTTGAATGATTTGTATCATCCGCTCGGGCAAATAGTTCCTCTGAAGTTGCTAAAATAACTTCAGAATTCTCTACGACTTCTTGAATTAATATCTTTAATGAATCAACCATCTCATTCACATCTCGAGCTAATTGGCCAAGTTCATCCTTTGTATTAATGTTTAAAGGTTCAAGATTCAATTTTCCTAATGATACAAGATTAACATGTTTACTGATGGCTTGAATCGGTTTAATTGTTCGTCTAACAAACAAGCTTGTTACAACTGCAGCTACAATTGGTAATAAAATGCCGATAATTAATGTTGGTTTAACCATTTGCCATGTTCGTTCGATGACAATTGAGCCTTCAAAATCAATCGCATTAATAGCTATGACCTCATTTTTGGGATTGTGATCTTTAAAAATTGGGGCATATCCAGTCAATCGCTTCATCCCGCCAAATTCATAAACTTCTGTATAGTAAGTATGTCCCGAAAGAATATGTTCAATTGCTTCATCAGGTAAGAAGAAATCATCTGACGCACTAAAACCTTGGGCTTTTAAATTGCTATCTGCTGCTAGCACCTTACCATCCAAAGATAATATGTAATGTGTTTCAAAGATTTCTTTTTGAATAACAGTCCATTCAATTTCTTCTTCAATTTGACTCAAGCGATCCTCATTACCGTTTACTAATTCATATAAGGCTTCGGAATCAATAATTCCTGTAGTAATATTAGCACAGCCTGTTAACTCGACTCCAGCTGCTTGCAGTACTTCCCGATAGCTAGATCGGTAATTCATGAATGATAGCGCACTTACACTTAAAAACACGATAATTGTTGCAATTATAGTGATTTTTCTAGTCACATTCATCTTCATCTTTTTTATATCCTTTCCGTATAACAATAATAAGTCTAATCAATTAATTATATCTATCAAATTTATAAACTGTCAAGCTAACCAACCTGGACAAAAGAACTACAAAATGAAACATAAAAAACGACCAATAAAAAGTAGCATTATCAGTCGTTTTAATAAATAAAAGTTTATGCACCGGTTTTTACAAAAGTCAACGAATATGTAATTAGAACCTATTGCTTAATTGGATCAGGATATTCTACACCTTTTGTATCAACTGTAATTGTTTTAATAAAGTAATCTTCTAGTGGTTTATCATTTTTGTCACGTTTTAAATACGCAATTTGATCAACTACACTCATACCTTCAATAACCTTTCCAAAGGCTGCATAGTCACCATCTAAACCAGGTACAGAATCTTGCATAATAAAAAATTGTGATCCAGCTGAATTTGGAGAGCTAGAACGTGCCATTGAAATGACTCCACGTTCATGAGTGATGTTATTTTCAAAGCCATTGTTTGTAAATTCACCAGGTATAGAGTATCCAGGACCACCTAAACCATTCGCATGTGGATCTCCACCCTGAATCATATAATTCGGTATTACACGGTGAAATGTCAGTCCATCATAAAAGTTCGATTGAATTAATGAAATGAAATTAGCGACTGTATTTGGTGCGATATTTGGATATAGTTCTATTACCATTTCTTGATCATCTTCCATTGTAATTGTGACAATTGGATTTTCTTCAACTACTGGGAAAACGACTGTATCGTCAATATCGTTATGATCTTCTAGCTTTGTATCACCAGAGTCACCACAGGCAGAAATAAAAATTAATAAGATTAAAAAGATAAATAATTTGCTCATTTTTTTCATAGAAACCATCATTTGTATCCTCCACATAATATCGTAAATATAGCGATATTATACACAAAAATATTAATAAAGTCATATGTGTATTAATAAAGTCCAAACTCTTTTTAATAAATTTCATATCAATACTATGAGAGGAGGTCAATTAATGAAAAAAGTGTTTATTGATCCCGGACATGGTGGGAAAGACCCAGGCGCTGTCGGGAATGGATTATTAGAAAAGAATATAACTTTAGATATTAGTCAAAGAATTAAGAATTATTTAGTTAGTAACTATGAAAATATTAGTGTGAAGATGTCAAGGACAAAAGATCAAACAGTCTCATTATCAGAGCGTACAAATCAAGCAAATCGGTGGAAGGCTGATTTATATGTTTCCATTCATATTAATGCTGGTGGAGGGCAAGGTTTTGAGAGCTTTATATATAATAGACAATTTAAGAATAAACCACAAACCGAAAAAATCCGTACAATGATTCATAACGCAGTAATGGATAAAGTTAACTGGACTGATAGAGGCAAGAAGCAAGCTAATTTCCACGTTTTAAGAGAAACGACAATGGCAGCAGTATTAACTGAAAGTGGTTTTATTGATAATCGTGGAGATGCAAGAAATATGAAGGATAGTAGTTGGTTACAAATTGTAGCTGAAGGTCATGCGATCGGGATAGCTAATGCACTTAACCTAAAGAAAAAGTCACTACCTGATAAAACTGGTCGATTATATCGTGTAGTATCAGGATCTTTCTTAGAGGAGGATAATGCAAGAAAGAGAGTTCATGCTTTAAAAAGAAAAGGATATGATAGTTTTATCGTGCAGCAGATGAGTCAAAAAGAGCGCTATTATCGAGTCATTGTTGGTGCGTTTAGTCAGTTTGAAAATGCTGAAAATAGAGTGAAAGATTTAAAGAAAGACGGCTTTGACAGTTTTATCGTTCAAATGTAAATAAAAATGGTTGTACAATATATAACGTTGGTGAGTTTGAAAACTTACTAACGTTATTTTTTTATTTTAAGTATATTTAATTTTATAACTCACGTTATAAACCGCAGTTAGCCGAACCTCCGCGTTCCATGGGCACGTCTTTTAGCTAACTCAGTCAAGCAAAGTATGCTTGCCTTAGTTAGCTAAAGGCCGTGCCCGCGGAAAGCGAGTGTATTTCATCTGCGGTGAACAAGTTCTATCTTTATTAAAACTAATATAAATTTATTCTCGACTAATTATAAAACCTACCAATACTATTTGATTTTTATTAGATTGTTTGTCTAAATAAACCGATCACTTTTCCTAAGATTGAAACAGAGTCCAAAATAATTGGCTCCATAGTTGCATTTTCTGGTTGCAGACGAATTTGGTTAGCTTCTTTATAGAAACGTTTAACAGTAGCTTCATCATTCTCCGTCATCGCAACAACTATATCACCGTTATTAGCAGTTTGTTGTTGTTTAACAATGACGATATCACCATCTAATATACCAGCTTCAATCATACTTTCTCCTACGATAGTTAGGGCAAAGACGTTCGCATCTGTATGTGACACTGAAGATGGAAGTGGAATAAATTCCTCGATATTTTCTACTGCAGTAATTGGAAGTCCTGCTGTAACCTTACCAATGACAGGAATGAAAGTTGTTTTTTCTCTCGGTATACCATCGAAATTGTCTTCTCTAATTATTTCAATTGCACGTGGTTTTGTTGGGTCTCTTCTAATATAACCTTTTTTCTCAAGTCGAGCTAAATGACCGTGCACAGTCGAACTTGACGCAAGGCCAACAGCTTCTCCTATTTCTCGGACAGCTGGAGGGTAGCCTTTTGTTTCAACATGTTCTTTAATATATTGTAAAATTGCTTCTTGACGCTTAGATAAGGATTGCACGATTAATACCTCCGTCCAAATTTTTATTTAATTATAGCATGTACGAACATATAAGGCAAACGTTAGTTCGCTGTTGATTTTGTTAATAAAATCATTGAAGTTGTACAAAATGTTTTATATTAGTTAAAATGTATAGTAGCAAATTTTAAAAATTATAAGGAGTTAACAATGTTATCAAAAAATAAATTAGCACGCATTAATGAATTAGCAAATAAAGCAAAACAATCTGGTCTAACAGCTGAAGAAAAGAAGGAACAACAGCTGTTAAGAGAAGAGTATCTTAAAACGCTTCGACAATCTTTTAAAAACCAATTAAGTAGTGTGAAGATCATTGATCCAGAGGGTACCGATGTGACACCAGAAAAAGTAAAGAACTTAAGGTTTGAAAATAAAGATAATTAAAGAAAGCGTTTAATATGACTTGTATATTATCCTATTTCATTATAGGATAATAAATGTAGATAAATGTCCGTACATATCTATGTACATAAATGAAAGGGGATACTTATTAAATGGTTAATCAAATTAAACAGACATCTATTAATACGATTCGTACGTTATCAATTGATGCTATTGAAAAAGCAAACTCAGGACACCCAGGTTTACCAATGGGAGCTGCTCCAATGGCATATACATTGTGGACTGAATTTATGGATCACAACCCAAAAAACTCTAGCTGGGTAAACAGAGACCGCTTTGTTCTATCAGCTGGACACGGTTCAATGTTACTTTATTCACTACTTCATTTATCTGGATACGATGTAACACTTGATGACTTAAAGAATTTCCGTCAATTAGGTTCAAATACTCCAGGACACCCAGAAGTAACAGATACTGATGGTGTTGAAGCAACTACTGGTCCATTAGGACAAGGTATTGCAATGACTGTTGGTATGGCAATGGCAGAAGCACACTTAGCTGCTAAGTATAATCGTGAAGGATTTAACATTGTTGACCACTATAGTTATGCATTAGTTGGTGATGGTGACTTAATGGAAGGTATTTCACATGAGGCAGCATCATTAGCAGGTCACTTAGGATTAGGTAAATTAATCGTACTTTATGATTCAAACGATATTTCTCTAGATGGTGATTTAGATAAATCATTCTCTGAACAAGTACAAAAGAGATTTGAAGCATATAACTGGCAAGTTATTCGAGTGGAAGATGGTAATGACGTTGACGAAATTGCTAATGCAATTAAAGAAGCAAAAGCAAATAAAGATCAACCTACATTAATCGAAGTTAAAACTGTTATTGGTTTTGGTTCACCGAATAAAGCAGGATCAAATACATCACATGGTGCTCCATTAGGTAAAGATGAAGTTCTACTTACAAAACAAACATACAAGTGGGAGCACGAAGAATTCTTCGTACCTGAAGAAGTATATGCTGACTTTGAAGAAAAAGTTATTAAGAATGGTCTAGATCAAGAAGAAAAATGGAACAAACTATTTGCTGAATATAAAGAAGCTTATCCTGAACTAGCTCAAGAATTTGAAACAGCTCAAAAAGGTGAATTACCTGACGGATGGGATAAGGATCTTCCAGTATTCACACCTGGTGAAGATACATTAGCAACTCGTGCATCTTCTGGTAAAGTATTAAATGCAATCGCTAAATCAGTACCAAATCTATTTGGTGGAAGTGCAGACTTAGCAGGTTCAAACAATACTCGTATGGAAGAAGACGAAGACTTTGATAAGACAAACTATGCTGGTCGCAACATCTGGTTTGGTGTTCGTGAATTTGCTATGGCTGCAGCACTAAACGGTATGGCTCTACATGGTGGTCTAAAAGTTTACGGTGGTACATTCTTCGTATTCAGTGACTATCTACGCCCAGCAGTTCGTTTATCTGCAATTCAGAAGTTACCAGTAACTTATGTATTAACTCACGATTCAATCGCAGTTGGTGAAGATGGTCCAACACACGAGCCAATCGAACAATTAGCTGCATTCCGTGCAATGCCAGGAATTACTGTATTAAGACCAGCTGATGGTAATGAAACACAAGCTGCATGGAGAATTGCAATGGAATCTAAAGATCGCCCAACTCTTCTTGTATTAACTCGTCAAGGTTTACCAACACTTGAAGGATCTAACTATGAAGGTGTTAAAAAAGGTGGTTACGTTGTTAGTCCATCTGAGAAAGAAGAAGCAGACGGTATTTTAATCGCAGCTGGATCAGAAGTTCAACTAGCTGTTAGAGCTCAAGCAGAATTGAAGGCTAAAGGTCATGATGTAAGCGTTGTAAGCTTACCAGCATGGGATCTATTTGAAGCTCAAGATCAAGCTTATAAAGATTCTGTATTACCAAAACATATTAATAATCGCTTAGCTATTGAAATGGGATCTTCACTTGGTTGGGATCGCTATGCAGGAGATGAAGGTGACATTCTAGCAATCGATCGCTTCGGTGCTTCTGGAGAAGGAAACCAAGTTATGGCTAAATTCGGCTTTACAGTTGAAAATGTTGTTGAGCGCTATCTAGCAGTTGCAAATAAATAATAATATTTTAAAGAGACTTAATTAATTAAGTCTCTTTTTTTGGTTCTACAATTTTTGGTGTTGGTGAGTTTTTTTCGAATTCATGGTCACCTTTAATTTGGAAGTGAAAAACAGCAGGTGAAATACACGAGACTCCTGCGGGAAGAGCACGAGCTGAAGATCCACTAAGGCAAGCGCTCTTTGCTTGCCTTAGTTAGCTAAAAGCCGTGCCCGCGGAAAGCGAGTGTATTTCACCTGCGGTGAACAAATTGTATCTTAATTAAAATTAATATAAATTTATTCTCGACTAATTATAAAACCTACCAACACTATTTGACATTGAACCCTTTTTTTATGTAATCGTTGGAATTGATGGTAATCTGACAAAAATAGATGATATTTATGACAGAGTGTGACACAATTTATCCATATATTACGCTATAATAGGGTAAAGGAGGTTGTCTTCGAATGATTCGTTATCATATATTTTTAGTAGAAGATGATGTATATTTTGATTTTTTCTATAAAACTGATCTCTTAAATCAATTCTTTACAAATTATATGTCTGATCCTAATCGAGAGGATTTAAGAAAACAATTTAATTACATAACCTGTCCAGTCCCTCGTGACCAAATTAATACGACAAAACAAAATATTTACATCACTGAACGTATCATTACTGTATTTTCAAATCAACAATTGATCTTGGACAACCATTTTTTAAACCAACTAGAGAAGTTAGACCGACATTGTTTTATTGTCGATCATACAAATAAAAAATATGGTTGGTTAACACCAAAAAAACTTAAATTTAATTGGTCAAAGCTTTCAGGAACTGATGAATTAGACAATTTATTAAATCAATCAATGTGAAATTAATGTCATTTAATACATGAAATTAGACTAAGCAATAGATAAATTCGAACATTATTACTTCTAATGTTGTAAAATAGGTTGATGTTTTATATACTAGAAAAGAGATAAATTGAAGGAGGCAAATGATTTATGGCAACAGGATGGGTTATACTAATTGCCGTTATTGCATTACTTGCTGGTGCGGCACTTGGTTTTTTTATTGCGCGAAAATATATGATGTCATACTTAGAGAAGAACCCGCCAATTAATGAACAAATGTTAAGAACATTAATGATGCAAATGGGTCAAAAACCATCACAAAAGAAAATTAATCAAATGATGCGTGCTATGAACGCACATACTAAAAAGTAAATCTGAATTAATAAATCCCTTATACCATATGGTGTAAGGGATTTGTTTATGAGAAGAAGAAATAATCACTTGGGATTATCTTGTTTTTAACGTATTTTATGACTATAATTAATTATAATCGTTATTTTCCGTCTTATTCTTAAGAATTTTATCAAAATTGGACTAAAATTACTAATAAACTCATAAAATGACTATATCTTTGATATGATTAAATAGTAGTGGTAGCTGATTTATGATCGAGAGGGGAATGTGTGTGTATTCTCAACGAAAAATTGAATATTATCACGTAAAGCAAGACGAAATTCGTTTGACGATGGACACGCAACTCGCAGACTACCAATTAGCCAATTTACCAGAGCAAACACTTAAATGGATTGAACATCATGGATTTGATTTTATGGGTGTGAGTAGTTCAAAAGGCGAAATACTCTATGTCTCATCGTCTGTGGAAAAAGTACTAGGTTATCAATCTGATGAGTTAATAGGTCAGTCATTTTTGAACTTCATACCAAAACAAGTCAAAAAAAGCTTTTTAGATACATTTCAATTAGACATATATTATCGCCAAAGATTTACCCTTCAGTTAAAAAGTTTCACTGAGAAATTGATTTGGGTCGATTTAATTATCAAACCGATCTACATTAATGATCCTAAATCTGTTGTTTACCTTTTCTTAGCGAAAAATATAACACCAAAGAAGGAATCAGAAGAACTCTTAATCCGCTCGGAAAAAATGTCTGTGTCAGGGCAATTAGCATCAGGAGTGGTTCATGAAATTCGTAATCCGCTCACATCGATAAAAGGTTTTATTGAACTTTTACAAGCTGGAATAGATCGAAAAGAAGAGTATTTTAAAATAATGATAGAAGAAATCGAAAAAATCGAAAAATTATCGACTGAATTATTGTATGTTTCTCGACCATTAACACAAGATCATTCCTATCAATGGCTGAAACAAATGATAGAAGATGTCATTGTGTTGCTAAATACACAAGCAATGAAAAAGGGAATCAATATCATACTTGATTGTCCTCAAGATGTCGTCGTATATGCTGATAAATCACAAATTAAACAAGTATTCATTAATTTAATAAAAAATGCAATTGAAGCTATGACGGAATCGGGAAATATTTATATTAAAGTCCAAGTTTCAGGAGAGTTTAGCTTAATTTCCGTAATTGATGAGGGACCAGGGATTCCTAAACATTTAATTCATCAAGTGAAAGAACCTTTTTTCACAACCAAAAAAGAAGGCACTGGGCTAGGATTGATGATTACAACGAGCATTATTGAAAATCATAATGGTATCTTTAGTATTATCCCAAATCAAGGTAAAGGAACAACTTTTAGTATAAAACTCCCACACTATGATTCAGCAATGATAGATTCATAAAATAATAGAAAAAGACAGGAAACTGTCTTTTTTTGTTCAGAACTTTTAGATTATTTAGTCTTTTAAACAAAATGTAAGCCCTATATATTTTACTTATTTGCCGTTTTACATTAAAATAGGGAAGTATATCGGTACGTTGCACTTGTATTTTATCTAAATATTCTGAACGTACACAGATTTAAAGGGGGTATGCATGATGTCATTGAATACCAAACGATCGTTTGAACTAAATGGCCAAAAGTATCATTACTATCAATTAAAAGCATTAGAAGATGCAGGGAAAGGGACAATTGATCGGTTGCCTTTTTCTATTCGAGTTTTACTAGAATCATTGATTAGACAATATGATGGCCGAGTTATTACTGAAGAACATATCGATGGATTAGTAAGATGGGGAAAAACTGAAAAAACAGATGTACCATTTAAACCTTCAAGAGTAATCTTGCAAGATTTTACTGGTGTACCTGCAGTAGTAGATCTAGCTTCACTTAGAAAGGCAATTGTTGACTTAGGTGGAGAGGCTGATCAAATTAATCCAGAAGTTCCTGTTGATCTAGTCATCGATCACTCTGTACAAGTTGATGAATTTGGTACAGCGACAGCATTAAGAGCAAATATGGAGCTTGAATTTGAGCGTAATAAAGAACGCTATGAATTCTTACACTGGGCTCAGAAAGCATTTGATAATTATCGCGTGGTTCCGCCAGCTACAGGGATTGTCCACCAGGTAAACTTAGAATACTTGGCAAGTGTCGTCCATCAAGCTAAAACTGAAGATGGAGAAATTGAAGTTTTCCCTGATACTTTAGTCGGAACGGATTCACATACGACAATGATTAATGGTATAGGTGTACTAGGTTGGGGTGTAGGTGGAATTGAGGCTGAAGCAGGCATGCTTGGTCAACCGTCATACTTCCCAGTTCCTGACGTTGTTGGTGTGAAGTTTACGGGAACGATGCCAAGCGGTATTACAGCAACTGACTTAGCACTTAAAGTTACACAAGTTTTACGTGAAAAGAAAGTAGTAGGGAAATTTGTTGAATACTTCGGTCCTGGTTTGAAAGAAATGCCACTAGCCGA
Organism: Amphibacillus xylanus NBRC 15112; assembly: GCF_000307165.1. Taxonomy (NCBI): domain Bacteria; kingdom Bacillati; phylum Bacillota; class Bacilli; order Caryophanales; family Bacillaceae; genus Amphibacillus; species Amphibacillus xylanus. Next base: position 1,400,181 of record NC_018704.1, on the reverse strand, counting down.
TCGTGCAACAATCTCAAACATGGCCCCTGAATATGGCGCAACATGTGGATTCTTCCCTATTGATGATGAATCATTAGATTATTTACGCTTAACTGGACGTAGCGAAGAGCATATTGCCTTAGTCGAGAAGTACTGTAAAGAAAACAATTTATGGTATGATTCAAATGCTCCAGATCCTGATTTTACTGAAATAGTAGAAATTAACCTTTCTGAATTACAACCAAGTTTAGCTGGTCCAAAACGACCACAAGACTTAATTGAATTATCTGATATGAAAAAATCGTTTAATGAAGCAATTACTGCTCCAGCAGGAAATCAAGGCTTTGGTTTAGACGAATCAGAATTCGATAAAGAAGTTAAGGTTAAGCATCCAAATGGTGAAGAATCAGTTATGCGTACAGGATCATTAGCAATTGCTGCTATTACATCTTGTACCAATACATCAAACCCTTATGTAATGCTTGGTTCAGGTCTTCTTGCTCGAAATGCAGTTGAAAAAGGCTTAACAGTACCTGAGTACGTCAAAACATCATTAGCACCAGGATCTACTGTTGTTACTCAGTACTTAGAAGATGCTGGATTAATGCCATATCTAGAGAAACTAGGCTTTAGTTTAGTTGGTTACGGCTGTACAACTTGTATTGGTAACTCAGGACCTTTAGCTAAGGAAGTTGAGGATGCAATTATTGAAAATGATTTAACAGTAGCCTCTGTCTTATCAGGTAACCGTAACTTTGAAGGGCGAATTCACCCATTAGTTAAAGCTAATTACTTAGCCTCACCTCCTTTAGTTGTAGCGTATGCTTTAGCTGGTACGGTTGATATTGATATTCATAAAGATCCGCTAGGCTATGACCATGATGGCAAGCCCGTGTACTTTGATGATATCTGGCCTTCATCTGCAGAGATCCGCGAGCAAGTGCATAAAGTTGTTACACCTGAAATTTATGAAAAAGAATATAAAAATATTTTCACATCAAATGAAAAGTGGAATGCGATTGAAACAACAGACGAACCACTATATGAGTGGGACGATAAGTCAACATATATTCAAAATCCACCATTTTTCGAGAATCTTTCAATTACACCTGAAAAAATAAAGCCGTTAACTGGTTTACGTTTAATCGGTAAGTTTGGTGACTCGGTTACAACTGACCATATTTCACCGGCAGGTGCGATTGCTAAAGATATGCCAGCTGGCCGTTACTTACAAGAACAAGGTGTCACACCGCGTCATTTTAACTCTTATGGATCAAGACGTGGTAACCATGAAGTCATGATGCGTGGTACATTCGGTAATATTAGAATTAAAAACCAGTTAGCTCCAGGCACAGAAGGTGGATATACAACTTATTGGCCAACAGGAGAGGTTCTTCCTATCTATGATGCAGCAATGAAATATCAGGAAGAAGGAACAGGTTTAGTCGTTTTTGCAGGACATGATTATGGCATGGGGAGTTCACGAGATTGGGCGGCTAAAGGTGCTAGCTTATTAGGCATTAAAACAGTTATCGCACAAAGTTATGAAAGAATTCACCGTAGTAACTTAGTAATGATGGGGATACTTCCACTTGTATTTCCTGATGGCGTTAATGCTGAAACATTAAATCTGACTGGTCGTGAAACGATTAATATTGACATTGATGAGTCAATTCAGCCTAATCAAAAGGTTAAAATTACTGCGACTGCAGAAGACGGAAAAGTTACAGAATTTGAGGCTATCGCACGCTTTGATAGTGATGTAGAAATTGAATATTACCGACATGGTGGTATTCTCCAAATGGTATTGCGTGAGAAGCTTAAAAAGTAAGTACTTGTCCTTACACGAAGCAATAATCAACCTATAATTTATTAAAACACCTTTTACTAAGTTTAAACACTTATAAAAGGTGTTTTTTCTTGAACCAAGTTTCTGTATGGCAAGTTTGAATTATGCTAAACTATATATTGAGAGAAAGGAGCCATCCAATTGACAAACCATTTAATTTTTTCAAAAGTTAAAGAAACTGAGTTACTTCAATGGACTAATATAGAAGAATCACCTCCATATACTGAAATAGAGGTTTTACGAGCGTTAGATCAATTACAGGCAGAACCAGATCATTACTCTAAAGAGGCTGAAACAATTTTGTACACAATGCTTGCTTATCACCGTTTAAGGAGAAATCAAGCTTCAGATAAATTAACGAAATTATTGTTGGATCGTGGAGAAAAACTAGGTGGCGATGTAACAATACAGAAGTCATTACATTCAATTATCTATTACCAAGCAGTTATGGATCATTTATCAACATTAGACTTGGAAAATTGGACGATTCGAGAAACTGATTTTGACGCAACGAAATTAAAGATGATTGAAGAATGGCATCAAGCATTAAATCAATATTTCATAGATGCTAAGCAAAATAATAATGACCGTAATGTGGTAAATATCGATCTAAGTAAAATCGATCAAACGATTCAAACAGAATTAGCAGAATTGAATCAGCTTTTAATTAATTCGATTGAAATGCTAGAAAATAGAAGATCAGGCGTACCAACGCGTGAGATTAACAAATCAATTCGAAGATTAATTGAATTAAAACTTGAATTTAATCAAGCTTTCCCAAATTTATTTAATACTGATATTGCTAGAAGCCCATTACAAAAGCTCGAAGGTATGGTTGGGTTAGAACAAGTTAAAAAATATATGAATCAATACTATCATTATTTAAAATATCAACAAGATCGAAAGCAAATTGGTTTTCAAATGATTGACGAGCCGGGATTACATATGATTATTACTGGAAATCCAGGCACTGGAAAGACAACAATTGCCCGATTACTTGCTGAGATTTATCATGAATTAGGCTTATTGGATTCAAATAAGATTATCGAAGTGAATCGTTCACATCTTGTCGGTTCATTTGTTGGTCAAAGTGAAGAAAAGACGATGAACTATATTAAAGAAGCAGTTGGTGGCGTACTCTTTATTGATGAGGCCTATAGCTTACACAGACAAGACGCTAGTGGAAATGATTACGGTCAAGCGGTTATCGATACACTTGTTTCAGCGATGACAAGTGGGGAACTTGCAGGAAAATTTGCCGTAATTTTAGCAGGTTATCCAGAGGAGATGAGACAGTTCCTCTGGTCTAATCCAGGGCTTAGAAGTCGTTTTCCTGAACAAAATATGATTCATTTACCAGATTTTAAGATCATTGAGCTATTAGATATTGCTGAAGCTACTGCATTAGATAATGATTACTTTTTTACAGAAACGGCTTTAAATAGTTTTTACGGTTTAATTGAGCGTGCAAAAGTTGATGATACTTTTGGGAATGCAAGAACTGTTAGAGATCTTGTTATGAAGGCAATCTTTAAAAAAGGAGCTGCAATCACAATCGAAGAAAGTGATGATTGGCTTGATCATATGCGAATTGAATCAAAAGATTTAGCAGTTATGACAGATAAAAAAGACGATATTGAACCAATTGAGCAATTAAATCAGCTAATTGGCTTAAATAATGTAAAAGATGAAGTGAAAAAACTTTCTTCATTCGTTAGAATCCAACAAGCAAGAAAGAATCAAGGATATCCAACTGTTCCGATCCAACTACACGCTGTATTTTCAGGTAATCCTGGTACAGGTAAAACAACTGTTGCAAAAATATACTCAAAGCTATTAAAAGAGTGTGGTTTGCTAAAGCGTGGCCATTTTATTGTGGCATCTAGAAGTGATTTAGTTGCCGGTTATGTCGGGCAAACAGCAATCAAGACTAAAAATAAAATTCGCGAGGCTTTAGGTGGCGTATTATTTATTGATGAGGCTTATGCATTATTCCGTGGTGAAAATGACTTCGGTAAAGAGGCCATCGATACATTAGTAGATGAGATGACAAAGCATAATGAGAATTTGGTTGTCATTTTAGCTGGATATAAACAAGACATGGTCCGTTTTATAAATAGTAATCCAGGTCTTGCTTCACGATTTAAAAAGTATTTTGAGTTCCAAGATTACGAAACTGAGGAATTATTACAAATCGCGAATTACCAAATTAATCGTTATAATTATCAAATGACAAAAGATGCAGAAGATTACTTAAAACAAGCATTTAACAGTGAAAAAGTTTCCGGTAATGCTAGATTTGTTGTTAATCTTGTTGATGAGGCGATTCAATTTCAAGCACTTAGATTAGAGGATATCATCATCCAAGCTGATGATACACAGTTCTTAACGCTAAATAAAGAAGACTTTAAAAATGCTTGGCAAGCAGTGAAGGGAGCAGACCATGATGAAAAGGATTAAAACGCCAATTCAGGTGCGCTATCAAGAAACCGATCAAATGGGTGTCGTGTATCATGCGAATTATCTCGTATGGTTTGAAATTGGTCGAACTGCATTCATCGAGGCTTTAGGACTATCTTACGCTGAAATGGAGCAAGAGGGCGTTGTATCACCAGTAACTCGAGTCGAAGCTGATTATAAGAAGCCAATTCGATATGGAGAGTCAGTATATGTTGAAACATGGCTTGATTATTATGATGGACTGAGAACGACATATGCATATCACGTACTTAACGAAAAAGGGGATATTGCTGTTAGTGGTAAAACAGATCACGTAATCGTCAATCTAGAAAATTTCCGACCATTATCTGTTAGACGAAGATTTCCGTTATGGCATGAAAAGTATTTAACTGCTTTAGGAGCTGAGGAGTAAATGGCATTTGGTATCAGTCGAAGTGAGTTGAAAAATTGGCAACAAGCAGTTTTAGCCGGTGAGATTGCATTTCTCACCCATTACTGGCTTGATGATCGTTTTCCACAATCGACTAGTGTAACTAAAGTTGGTTGTGCAAATCTCGATAAATTAATCGAGTGGGGTAAGCAGTACCAATTAGATCCTGCTTGGATCGATATGGATCCAAAGTATCCACATTTTGATTTATTTGCGCCGATTCAGAAAGAAATATTAGCAAAAGAAGGCTATACAGATCAAATTAAACGCTTTAACCTTTAGACATTTACGGTATCCATCAAACTGTAATAAGCATTAAGTTGCGATAGATAGAAAATATAGGTTGTAAAAAAACGTTGGTGAGTTTGAGAACTTACTAACGTTATTTTTTCATTTTAAGTATATTTAAATTTATAACTCGCGTTATAAACCGCAGTTAGCTGAACCTCCACGTTCCATGGGCACGGCTTTTAGCTAACTCAGTCAAGCAAAGTCACATACGGTTATCGTAATTTTTGTAATTTCAAGTAACAAATTATGATTCGCTTCAAGTATAAATCAATAGAAATGAATTCGAGTGAAAAAATGCAAAAAGAAACGCGATATGATGCAGCCATTAAATTTAGAAGTGAAAAACAGCAGGTGAAATACACGAGACTCCTGCGGGGACAAATCTTTTCGATGGGACGAGTAATCGCAGTCCCAGCACGAGCTGAAGATCCACTAAGGCAAGCGCTCTATGCTTGCCTTAGTTAGCTAAAAGCCCTGCCCGCGGAAACATACTAAGATTAGTAGTACAAGACCTAGGCCAGGTTTTGTGCTACTATTTTTTTATAGTAGAAGTGAAGTAAAGCCGAATCACGCTAAGGACCTTGAGTTCGACGATCGGAAACTGGCTAACTTCACTCCCTTATTTGAATCAACTTAGTATGTTGGGTCCCCAGAGACCGTGTATAAGAAAGTGGAATCGATAAGGTAAAGTGGAGACTTCTACAAAAATATTAAGGAGGAGAAGAAAATGAGATGCGTTATTGCTTTCGACGTTAGTCGAAAGAGTAGTACCATGGCCGCTTACAACGAGCAAGGTAACTGTGAATTTGAAGGGAGGTTAATTCATTCAAAAACGGGATTCTCTAATTTAAGTAAAATCATTAAAGATCTAAGTGAAAAGAATAATTATACCTTAGAATTTGTTTTTGAAGCGACTGGAGTATATTCGGCTGCTTTAGAACGATTCTTACGAGAGAATAATCTCGTTTATTATTCTTTAAATCCTTTATTAGCACACCTTAACACCCAATCTCTAAGAAGAAACAAAACAGATATAAGTGATGCGCATCAACTGGCTAAGAATCATTTTAAAAACGATTATTTCCAAACTTATCGCGAAGATTCTTATTACGAACAGATGCGTACAATGTCACGTCGCTATGATGAGATTATGAAAGAGAAGATTCAGTACAAAAATCGACTACATGCATCATTACAATTATCTTTCCCAGACTTTGATACGGCTTTTATTAACAAATCAAAACTTTATTATAATCTTGTACAAGTATTCCCTCACCCAAACTTGATATTAAAACGATCTAAAACAGTTATTAAAAATCGTATTAAAAAATGCACTAAGAAAAACTATTCATTAAAAAAGTTAGAGGAAAGAGCAATTTTATTGATTGAAATCGCAAAGGATTCATTTCCAGCAGTTGATGAAACAGACTATTCTTGTGAGTTAGTAAGGGATTATGCCAAGAAAATATTAGAGATGGAGGAAGAGCAAGATGAAATCATTCAAAGAATGACAGAAATGTCAAAAGACCGTAAAGAATACAGGATCCTTCGGTCATTTCCCGGAATAAAAGATAAATTAGCCTGTAGAATCATAGCTGAACTAGGGGATTTAACACGTTTTAAAAATAATAAACAACTAAATGCATACGCCGGTATAGATATCGTAAGATATCAGTCTGGAAATATGGAGTATAAAGATCGTATAAATAAACGAGGTAATAGTAGACTGCGTGGTATTTTGTATTTTATGATTGTCTCAATGCTTTCTGCTAAAGGAAAACAAATAAATCATTTAGTTGATTATTATTATAAATTAAAAAAACAACCCTATAATAAGCATCATAAGGTTGCAGTAGTCGCTTGTATGAATAAATTCTTGAAAGTCGCATTTCATCTTATTCAAAACGACCTATTGTATGATTATGAGAAAGCTTCAAGCCAACAATAATCATACTATGATTTAATTATAACACAATAGACCTTGAAAAAAAGACAAAAAACACAAGGTCTATTCGAAGTGCAAAATTTTAATTAATTCCCGGAGGGGTACCCCTCCGGGAATTAATTAAAAAAAGGAATTTAAACACTTGACTAAACGTAAGAAAGCGAGTGTATTTCACCTGCGGTGAACAAGTTGAATCTTTATTAAAACTAAAATAAATTTATTCTCGACTAATTATATAACCTACCAACACTATTTGACATTGAACCAATTTTTATTGATATACATACTCATTGTTTTTTAGATTTCTTCTCTGGAACCGGGTCATATCCGCCTGAGTGAAATGGATTACACTTTAAAATTCGGACAATGGTTAAATATGATCCTTTTATCGCGCCAAACCGTGATATCGCTGTTAATCCATACTCAGAGCAAGTTGGATGAAATCGGCAGCTCGGAGGTGTATTAGGACTAATATATTTCCGGTAAAATTGAATGATTTTTAGTAATAGCCATTTCATTATTGGATCGCTCGTTTATCAAACGAAATAGAAGCAATTGCATCATGGAGATGAATCGATTCATGGTTTTGACATCTTACTTGGAAAGCTACAACATCGTCAGATTCATAGAGATCAGCTGCTACTAATCTAACCATGTCCTCAACAAACCGTGGATTCTCAAATGCTTGTTCAGTCACCATTTTTTCATCTGGACGCTTTAATACAGGGTGTAATCTAGCACTAGCATTACTTTCTGCAGCTTCCAATAAGAATGCTTTCCAATCAAGCTTTGATTCATCGAAATCATCACGTAGTTCAATCTCCATTTTTACTTCACCGCGTTGATTATGCGCACTATACTCACTAATTTCTTTAGAGCAAGGGCATAATGTAGTAACGCTACCTTTTAAACCAACTATAATATTAAATTGATCTGGAGCTAAATAGCTTATCGAAACCTTAATATCGGCATAATTTAGTCCAGCTAGACCAGAACTAGGACCTTTACGCTCGAAAAACCAAGGTGCTTTAATCTCTAATTTGGCATCTTTGGTTTTTAATCGTTGTGCTAATTCTTTGGTAAATATTTTCAAGTTATTTAAATCAAATGATAATAAATTCCGTTCATAAAAGTCATGTAACTGCTCTGTAAATCGACTCATATTCGTACCTTTATTGTATTGATCTACAGTTGAGGAAAATGTAAACGAACCAACTGAAGACTGTTGATTCGGTAAAAGTTCACTATTTATGAGAATCGGATGCTTAACATTTGTGATTCCGACTTCATCAAGTTTAAATAAAAAATCAGCCTGTGTATTTTGTAAATCAGCCATATCTTCCTTGTTACTTGGCTTTGTTTTATGACCTGGTTTAACAGAACCAAATAACCGTAACCGATCTTCTTTATTCGGTAATTGACGGAATTTTCGCTCTTTATGATCCATATATAGCAAGCTCCTCTCAAAACAACTTTTAACAAGTATACTGAATATTTATTCACGATTCAATTGATTTGTTTATCGGATAAATGGATTCAGCGTCTTAGCTTATGGCCAAGGGACTTTCGGCTCTGTTTTATTAATGATTCGTTTAATATTTGCGCGATGTCGATAAAAGATAAATACGGTAAGTATAGAAGCAACAATTAAGAGCTCATATTCCTTTAAAATAATTGTCGTTAACACACCAATTACTCCAGCAGACATTGATGATAACGAAACATATTTGCTAATCATTAACATAACAAAAAAGCTCAATAGCACAATTAAAAATACAAGAGGATTAATCCCAAGTATTAGACCACCAGAAGTAGCAACTGCTTTTCCACCTCTGAAATTAGCGAATATTGGATACATATGCCCAATTACAGCAAATACTCCGACTATTAACGGATTGATTTCAGGAAAGCCTAAAATAATTGGTAACGTGACAGCAAGCGTTCCTTTTAATATATCAGCAAGAGTAACAATAAACCCTGCTTTTTTCCCTAATACGCGAAATGTATTTGTTCCTCCAAGATTTCCACTTCCATGTTCACGTATATCTGTTTGATAGAATAATTTTCCTACGATTAGCGCTGATGGAATCGAGCCAATCAGATAGGATAGAATAATTAATAGTACATAAGGCCACATAGTAAATTACCTCTTTTCATTTAGCAACATTAGAATGTCATTATTCTAACATGATTTAACCAATTGTGAAACAGTTTGTCAATTAACGATACAGATTATGAACTACAATTTAACGCTTCTATAAAAATTTGTCAGCTAATAATTAGTAAATTAAGTTTAGATTATCATCGAATTGATTTGTACTTATTCAATTTTGATTTGACCAAATCAGCTATTTAATCGTAAACTAATAGATAGACTGATCATTTATAAGGAGGATATATAATTGAAACCATATTACCCTAATCCTAATAAACTAAAAGAGATATTTAATAATACAAAAACAATTGCTGTAGTCGGATTATCAGATAACGAAGAACGGACATCTTATAAAATTAGTAAATATATGCAAGATTTCGGTTTCAAGATCATCCCTGTTAATCCTAAAGTCGATGAAGTATTAGGAGAGAAGGCATATACTAGCTTAGCAGAAATCCCAGTGCCAGTTGATATTGTCAATATTTTTAGACGTTCTGAGTTTCTCGCAGGAATTGCAAAAGAAGCGAAAGAAATTAACCCTAAAGTATTCTGGGCTCAAAAAGGGATTGTTGATGAATCGGTTTATGAAACTTATAAAGATGATTTTAGTATCGTAATGGATCGCTGTATATATGTTGAATATTTAAACGTTAACAAATAAATGCCGTTTATTTAACGGCTTAACTAAGTAGAATCTATTTCTATTTAGTTAAGCTGCTTAAATAGTGCAAGCGGTGAAAAGTTCTGTTATGATATATTATTTCAGTTGATACAGAATGAGTGTGGAACCAGAGCACGTTTTGGTATAGATGTTTGTAGAAGGAGAAGATGAGTTTTGAGTAGTAGAGAAACATTGTATACAGATGATTCAATTCAAGTATTAGAAGGTTTAGAAGCCGTTAGAAAAAGACCAGGAATGTATATCGGTTCAACAGATGCAAGAGGATTACACCATCTTGTTTTTGAAATTGTCGATAATGCTGTTGACGAAGCGTTAGCTGGTTTCGGAAATAAAATTACAGTCACCATTCATAAAGATAATCGCATTTCTATTTCTGATGAAGGAAGAGGGATGCCGATTGGTATGCACCAGTCTGGGAAATCAACGCCGGAAGTTATTTTAACCGTACTTCATGCTGGTGGTAAGTTTAGTGAGGGTGGTTACAAAACTGCTGGAGGGCTTCATGGCGTTGGAGCTTCTGTCGTGAATGCGTTATCAGAAGAACTTATTGTAACCATTCAGCGAGATGGGAAAATCGTTCAACAAAAGTTTATTAATGGTGGACAAGTAGCTAGTCCATTGACGCAAATTGGTACAACTAAAAAGACAGGAACTACTATTCAATTTAAGCCTGATGCGTCAATTTTTTCGACAACTAGTTTTCAATATGAAATATTAGCAGAACGGCTACGAGAATCTGCCTTTTTATTAAAAGGTATTCAAATAGAACTTAATGATGAGCGTACTCAAAATAAAGAGACTTTTCAATATCCAGAAGGATTAAAATCATTTATTGAATATTTAAATGAGGAAAAAGACAGCCTTCATTCGGTCGTCTATTTTGAAGGAAAGCAACAAAATATTGAGGTTGATTTTGCCTTTCAATTTAATGATGGTTATGCTGAAAATATGCTATCGTTCGTTAACAATGTGCGAACTAAAGATGGCGGTACTCATGAGGTTGGAGCAAAAGCAGCGATAACTCGAGTATTTAATGACTATGCAAGGAAAAATAATTTACTAAAAGAAAAAGACAAAAACTTAGAAGGAAACGACATCCGCGAAGGCTTAACTGCAGTCGTATCAGTTCGAATTCCAGAGGAAAGCTTACAGTTTGAAGGGCAAACGAAAGCAAGATTAGGTACTTCAGAAGCACGTTCTGCTGTTGATGCAGTTGTTTCTGAGCATTTAGCGTATTTCCTTGAGGAAAACGCTAATAAAGCTGTGGTATTAATTAAAAAGGCACTTCAAGCGCGAGAAGCGAGGGAATTAGCAAGAAAAGCTAGAGAAGATGCACGATCAGGCAAGAATCGGAAGCGACGTTCTTCTTTATTAAGCGGTAAACTTACACCTGCTCAATCCAGAAGGCCAGATCGTAATGAATTATATTTAGTCGAGGGTGATTCAGCAGGCGGTTCAGCTAAGCAAGGCCGAGATCGTAAGTTCCAAGCCATTTTGCCATTACGAGGTAAAGTAATTAATACGGAAAAAGCAAAAGTAGAAGATATCTTAAAAAATGAGGAAATTGCTACAATCATTCATACAATTGGTGCAGGAGTAGCAGGAGATTTTAATTTAGAAGACGTACAATATGACAAAATTATCATTATGACGGATGCCGACACTGATGGTGCCCATATTCAAGTGCTTTTATTAACATTCTTCTATCGCTATATGCGTGAGCTTGTTGAAGCAGGTAAAGTGTATATTGCCTTACCACCTTTGTATAAAATCTCTAAGGGTAAAGGGAAGAAAGAAGAAATTCACTATGCATGGAACGAAGAAGAACTTAGACGAATTACTAATAACATTGGTTCAGGATATACTTTACAAAGATATAAAGGTTTAGGAGAAATGAATGCTGATCAATTATGGGATACGACTATGAATCCAGAAACGAGAACGCTAATTAGAGTTACAATCGATGATGTTGCGCGTACAGAAAGACGTGTAACAACATTAATGGGGAATAAAGTAGCGCCAAGACGTAAATGGATAGAGTCAAATGTTGAATTTGGTCTCGATGAAGAAACAAATATTATTGATAATGAAAATATCCATAGTTGATTTTTGAGGAGGAAACATTTTGTCAGTAACAAGAAATTATTTAGATTTGTCTTTAGAAGAAGTCATTGGTGATCGATTCGGACGATACAGTAAATATATTATTCAAGATCGTGCTTTACCGGATGCTAGAGATGGTCTAAAACCAGTACAAAGACGGATATTATATGCGATGTATAAAGATAAAAATACACACGATCAAAATTTCCGTAAATCAGCTAAAACTGTTGGGAATGTTATTGGTAATTATCATCCACATGGTGATAGCTCTGTATATGATGCGATGGTTCGATTAAGTGCAGATTGGAAAATGCGTAATCCACTAATTGAAATGCATGGTAACAACGGAAGTATTGATGGTGATCCTCCTGCAGCGATGCGTTATACTGAAGCAAGATTATCAGCAATTGCTGGTCAGCTATTGAGAGATATTAATAAAGATACTGTTGATTATATTCCGAACTTTGATGATTCTTTAGAAGAGCCAGTCATTTTACCGGCGCGCTTTCCAAATTTACTCGTCAATGGTTCAACTGGTATATCAGCAGGTTATGCAACAGATATACCACCACATAATTTAACTGAAGTGATCGATGCAGTCATTAAATTGATCGACAAACCTGATGTCACTGTTGAAGAATTAATGAACGTCGTTAAAGGACCGGACTTCCCTACTGGTGGGATCATTCAAGGTAAGGATGGACTTCTAGAAGCATATCGAACAGGTAAAGGGAAAATATACTTACGAGGTCGAGCAGAAATTGAAGAAATGCGCAGTGGCAGGAAGCGAATTGTCATTGAAGAGATCCCATATGAAGTTAATAAAGCAAACTTAGTTAAGAAAATTGACGAATTACGTTTGGATCGAAAAGTAGAAGGTATTGCTGAGATCCGTGATGAAACTGACCGAACAGGAATGAGAATCGTTATTGAATTAAAAAAGGATGCAGATAGTACTGGTGTCTTAAATTATCTATATAAGAATACGGAATTACAGGTTTCATATCACTTTAACATGGTTGCAATCCAAGATAGAGCACCAAAACAGCTTGGTTTAATTCCGTTATTAGAAGCTTATCTTGAGCATCAAAAGGAAGTTATTCTTAGAAGATCGAAATTTGATTTAAAGAAAGCCAAAGAACGTGCTCACATTGTTGAAGGATTAATTAAAGCTATTTCAATCCTAGATGAGCTTATCAAGGTTATTCGTGCTAGTAAAAATAAAGCTGATGCTAAATCAAGAATTAAGCAGCAGTTTGGTTTTACAGAAGCTCAAGCGGAGTCAATCGTTAATTTACAACTTTATCGTTTAACAAATACTGATGTAACCCAATTAGAAAAAGAATCGGTTGAATTAAAGAATACAATTGAACAATTAAGCGAAATAATTAACGATGAGTTTAAGTTAGCTTCTGTAATCAAAAAGGATTTACAGCAAATCAAAAAAGATTTCCCAACACCTCGTCTTACTTCTGTAGAAGCAAAAGTAGAAGAATTAAAGATAAACCTTGAAGTAACTGTTGCAAGCGAAGATGTTTTAGTATCGGTTACGAGAGATGGCTATGTTAAGCGAACTAGTTTACGATCATATGCGGCCTCGAATGAGGAAGATCTTGAAATCAAAGAAGGCGATTATTTAGTTGGTCTTTATGAGATGAACACAACGGATGATTTATTGATCTTTACTAATCAAGGTAGATATATCTTTGCACCGGTTCATCAATTACCTGATATTCGTTGGAAAGATCTCGCTCAACATTTATCTAGCTTAGCAAATCTTGAAAAGGGCGAAAAAGTAGTTAATGCGATTCCGATTCGCGATTTTACAACTGGTCAATATTTAGTCTTCTTCACGCGTGAAGGCATGGTTAAACGTAGTGAATTGAGTTTATATGAGGCCCAGCGTCATTTTAGACCACTAGTTGCACTAAACTTAAGAGAGAATGATCAATTGATTCATGTTGCACTGTCTAATGGTTTACAAGATTTATTTGTTGTTTCAAATCGAGGGTTTGGCTTACGCTACAATGAAGCTGAAGTTACACCGGTTGGCCAACGTGCTGCTGGAGTGAAGTCAATTAATCTTAAAAAAGATGAATATGTCGTTAGTGGCCTTGTGTTAGAAGGTGAGGCGGTTGATACTCACTTTACACTTGTAACACAAAGAGGTGCAATGAAACGAATGAAAGTAACTGAATTTGAACAAGGTTCACGAACGAATAGAGGTCAAGTTATGCTTAGGGAATTAAAAGGCAAGCCTCATCGTGTTGTTGGTTTTATCGAAGTTCGACCTGAAGATGAAGTAAATGTCTTAACTGAAAATGGTGTTTTACAAACTGTTCATCCAATGGAACTAAGTATTAGTGATCGATACAGTAACGGCTCATTTATTCTCGATACTGATGAAGTAGGAGAGGTTACACAAGCTTGGAAAAAGGTAACATATCAAACACCATTTAAGCTCGAAAATTAGTTTATCTATTACAAACTGCTTACCTAGACTAGATAAGCAGTTTGTTTTTCAATTTATTTCTGTCATGCTATGCTTTCTAGTAATTATATTAAATAGACAAGGAGTTTTATAAATGATTGATTCAAAGTTATTCCGTAAGGCTATGGGACGATTTGCAACAGGAATAACAGTTGTAAGTACATTAGATCAGAAAACCGAAGAAGTTAAAGGAATTACAGTTAATGCATTTATGTCTATATCGTTAGATCCATATTTAATTGCAATTTCAATCAGAAATCAATCATCGATGATCACTCAATTAAACGAAAATGATCAATTCGGTGTTAGTGTTCTTGGAGAAGATCAAGAAAAGTATTCTATGATTTTTGCAAATCAGATCAAATCAGATCAACCAGTTGAATTTGACTGGGTCGATAATACCCCAGTTTTACCAGACGCGTTAGTTCAATTAGTATGTGAGAAAGAGTCTGAAGTTGTCGCAGGGGATCATACTGTATACATAGCGAAAGTGAAAAAAATTGTCACCAAAGAAGGCGACCCATTGATTTATTATAATGGAGAGTATCGAGAATTAAATTAATTAATAAACGGTTGTATTCACTTGAATGTAAGTACAACCGTTTATTTTATGTTGGAAAGATTATCGTTCAAATCACTTTATATTTATATAAAGAAATGCTTAATATTTCCAAAACCTCTTGCAATTGTTGATGATTCATGACTATCTGAACCAGGAATTAATCGTATACCTAACTGAATCGCTTTCTTAACAATTTGCGTATTAGGATAAATTGATTGGCATAATGGTTTGTATAGTCCAGCTGTGTTTAAATCTAGCGTGTAACCCTTTTGCTTAATCAATAACAATATTTCATCTATTAAATCATGATCATTGAAAGACGTTGGATATGTTTTTTTAAATTTTTCCACTAAACTTAAATGCCCAATTCGAGTGGGCTTATACTGGCCTAAATCTGACTTAACTGCTAATTTCACCGTTTGATAATAAGCCCTATAAACCGCTTCAATGGAACCGAATCGTTTAACTAGTCTACCAAACTCCTCATCGCTAAAATCCAAACAGAAATATTCATCATTATGTTTTAACATATGCACTGATAAAATCGCATCATCTATCATTTCACCATAATCATTTAAAAATTCCGTAATTTCTTTTTCATAACCTTCAATATAATCAACTTCGAATCCAATATTTACTTTTATCTCATTTTTATATGCTACTTTTAACTGTTGACCAACTTTAAAATACTGATCGAGATTGCTATAACTCATTGAACTATCTTGTTCTGGAACCGGATCAATAAAATTCCTCGGTAATGGAGCATGCTCTGTAAAACTAATTTCCTTTAATCCCGCTTCAATTGCTTTATTTATGTAATTCTCCCATTTATCATTTGAGCCGTGCGGACAAAATGGAGTATGTACATGATAGTCACCAATAATATTCATAAATATTCCTCCTTAAAACCATCATATAATGAACGCAATGAAATTAAAAGAAACTATTGACAAATATTAAAGTTAGTTGTAAAGTAAATCAAAAGACTTTATTACTTTATCGTAGTAAAGTGATAAAGAACGGAGTGAGCACATGTTTTTACCAGAGGGTAGTCAAGATCAAATCGGAGAAAAACTGGATGCACAAGCAAAGGTAAATGAAATATTCAGGAAGGTAGTCAAGCGCCGTAATTACTTGGCAATTGAAACGCCAGTCGTTGAATACGCACAAACCTTTACTAATCCAACTGTCGGTATGGAAGCAAATAAATTATTAAAATGGTTTGATAGCGATGGTGAAATTGAAGTTTTACGTGCTGATTGGACAATTGCAATAGCACGAGCATTAATGACTAAAAATCCGAAGAAAACGAAATGGTTTTATCAAGGATCTGTCTTTCATAAAGATGAAAATGGGATTGAGAGTCAACAGGCTGGGATAGAAATCATTAGAACAGATGTTTTACTTGGTGAAATGGAGACACTCTTTACAGCAATTGATGTGTTAAATGAATTAAAAATTAATGATTACTTAATTGAACTTGGTCATACTGGTATATTTGATTACCTGATAAAACCTTTATCATTAAGCCAAAGTGAAGAAGAAAAATTACGGATTGCGATGGATGATAAACAAGAGGATGTTGTATTTAGCATTGTATCTGAGCGTGGAAATAAAGCAATTGCTTATGAACTTGTTGACCTGATTCAAGCATATGGTGGCGACGATATTTTAGAAAAGTATCGTCAAAAGTGGAATGGTACAGATGATCTTGTCGAAATTATTAACCACTTAGATCAATTAATGACATCATTAAAAGAATTAGGAGTCGAAGATGTAATTGTTGATCTCGGGAGTGTAAGAAAACTTCGTTATTATAGCGGTACGATGTTTAGTGGATATTTAAAGCAAAATGGTGATATATGCTTCTCAGGAGGTAGATACGATCGCTTATATAATCAATTTGACCGTAATATATCTGCTGTTGGATTAGCGTTTTACGTTGATGTATTATCAAAAATAATTAATCCAAATGTTCAGCAAGAACAAATATGTATTGTAGCATCACCTCAAACACATGTTAAAGCAGAACGGATGAGAGCGAAATTTCCTAACGCGCAGATTGATATTCTTTATAATTATCCGACTGACGAACAGTATGATAAGATTATTAATTTAATAGATGAGGTGTCACTATGAAACCAGTAATAGCCTTAACTAAAGGAAGATTGGAAGCTCAATTTTTAGCCTTTTTTGAAGCTTTAGGCTTTGATATTGAACCATTAACAGAAAAAGGGAGAAAGCTTAGAGTCGAAACGGATCAATTTGAATTTATCTTTGCCAAAGGTGTTGATGTCACGACATATGTTCAATACGGCATTGCTGATTTAGGTGTTGTTGGTGGTGACATTTTAGCTGAATTTCAACCGGATGTTTATGACTTGTTTCCTTTACCATTTGGTCAGTGTCGAATGGCACTTGCTAAAGAAAAAGGCAAAGAATGGCCGGAAGGTAAAAAAACAATTGCGAGTAAATTTACGAATATCACTAAAGCTTATTTTAAAGAAAAAGGCGAATCAGTTGATATTATAAAGCTTGAGGGATCTGTAGAACTCGCGCCAATTTTAAATTTAGCTGATGGTATTGTTGATATTGTTGAGACAGGGACAACATTAAAGGAAAATGGCTTAGTTGTTGATCAGGAGTTTATGAAGTTTAGTGCTCGACTTATTGCTAATCGGTCCGCATTAAAAATAAAACGAGCGCAACTGCGGCCTGTTATAAATGTGTTAAATCAAAAGGAGGAGCTTTAAATGGTAACCATATATCAAGCGAAAGAGTTTGAAGAGTTTTTAAGTAAGCAAAAGAAAACGAGTTTACAATCAGACCAAGCCTATCAAGTTGCCAAAGAAGTGATTGCTGCGATTCAACAGGATGGTGATAAAGCATTAGACAAATATGTTGAAAAGTTTGACGGACGTGTACCTGATAATTATCTCGTGTCGGAAGCGGAACGTAAAGCTGCTTGGGAACAAATTAGTCCAAAAACGATTGATGCGTTAAAACGAGCTGCTGAAAATATTAAGGCTTTTCACGCAAAGCAAATAAGAGAATCAAAGTTTATGCAAACAGAGCCAGATATTATTTCAGGTCAAATTTATACACCAATTGATAAAGTCGGTATATATGTTCCTGGTGGTACAGCGTGTTATCCATCATCAGTATTTATGAATGCCATTCCTGCAATCATTGCAGGCGTAAAAGAGGTTGTGATGGTTACACCTGCAAGAAGTGGTGAACAGATAGAACCGATCTTATCTGTAGCTGCTGATATATGTGGTGTAACGAAAATTTATAAAATAGGTGGAATTCAAGCTGTTGCAGCTTTAGCGTATGGAACTGAAACGATCGAGCCAGTCGATAAAATTGTTGGACCAGGTAATGCATATGTTGCGGCTGCAAAGGCACTTGTCTATGGTGATGTTGGAATTGATATGATCGCTGGTCCTTCTGAAGTAGCTATTATTGCGGACGATTCAGCAAATCCTGTATATGTAGCAGCTGACTTAATCGCACAAGCTGAACACGATACACTAGCACGAGCATTTTTAATTACTACTTCAGATCAATTAATTAAACAAGTAGAAGTTGAGCTTGAAAAACAATTATCTGTCTTACCTAGAGTTGATATTGCTAGTGAGGCAATTAGAAATTATGGTGGTCTAATTAAAGTTGATAGTATCGAGGAAGCCTTTAGAATTTCAAATTTAATAGCACCTGAACACTTAGAAATTCAGTTAGATGATTCTTTAAGCTATTTAGGCTATGTTAAACATGCTGGTTCTGTCTTTTTAGGACACTATACACCAGAATCATTAGGTGACTACTATGCTGGACCGAACCACGTTTTACCGACATCAGGAACGGCTAAATTTTCTTCTGGTTTATCTGTTGCTGATTTTGTTAAATCAACAACATTCTTATACTACACAGAGAAGGCACTAAAGAAAGCAGCAGATGATGTCATTCAAATTGCTGAAGAGGAACAATTATCAGGTCATGCTCGAGCGGTATCAAAACGGTTAAATAACGAAAGTTGAAATGGGGATAACAATGAGAGAAGCTACAAAACAACGAAAGACTTTTGAGACAGAAGTTAATATAACAGTTAATCTAGATAATCCTGAACGAGTAGAGATTAATACGGGTGTTGGTTTTTTCGACCATATGCTAACGTTATTTGCTAGACACGGTCGCTTTGGTTTAATTGTCAAAGCAAACGGTGATCTAGAAGTAGATAGTCACCATACGGTAGAAGATGTTGGAATTGTTATTGGACAATTAATTAAAGAGGCACTAGGTGACAAACAACAAATTAATCGTTATGGGACTGCATATGTTCCAATGGATGATGCATTAGGCTTTGTGTCACTTGATATTAGTGGTCGTCCATATTTAGTTTATGATGTGGATGATTTAACTCAAAAAGTGGGCACATTTGATACAGAACTTGTACGGGAATTTTTACAATCATTTTCAACCCATGCTGGTATCACGTTACATGCCCGTGTATTGTATGGCGTTAATACACACCACAAAATTGAAGCGATATTTAAAGCACTTGGTCGTGCGTTAGGTGAAGCGATAACAATTAATCCAGAAATTAAAGGGGTCAATTCGACCAAGGGAGTAATAGAAAATTAACTAGAAAAGATAATAATTTACAGTTGATGAGGTGTTAATATGATCGTAATTCCAGCGATTGATTTGTTAAATGGAAAGTGTGTACGACTCTATCAAGGCGATTTTAATCAGACGGAAAAAGTTGCAGATGATCCGTTTAATCAGTTAGACCGATTTATTAATGATGGTGCTGAAATTGTTCATATTGTTGATTTAGATGGTGCACGTGACCAAACAAAAAGACAATACGAACTTATCAAGCAATTATGTGAAAGAGCGACAGTACCCATTCAAATTGGCGGAGGAATTCGATCAATTGAAACGGTGGAGCAACTAATTGAAGCTGGTGCGAGCCGTCTTGTTATTGGAACAGCTGCTTTAGAGAATTTAGCCTTTTTAAAAGAAGCCGTTAAAAAGTATCCAGATCAGATTGTCGTAGGTATTGATGCGAAAAATGAGAAAGTAGCAACGCACGGTTGGGAGACAGTTTCTTCAATTGACTATATTGAATTTGCCAAAAAGATTGAATCACTTGGTGTAAAAACAATTGTATTTACTGATATTTCTAAAGATGGCACGATGTCTGGGCCAAACTTAGATCAGTTAGATAAATTAAATCAAGCAGTCAATTGTAAGATCGTTGCATCTGGTGGAATAAGTCAATATGATGATTTAATTGCAGTTGCGAATCTTGGAATTGAAGAGGCAATCGTTGGAAAAGCCATTTACCAAGAGAAAATCACATTAAAAGGTGCGAGACAACTATGGACATAAAACGGATTATTCCTTGTTTAGATATGAAAGACGGTTTTGTTGTTAAAGGTACACAATTTATTGATTTAAGACAGCTAGGAAATCCAATCGAAATGGCTAAGAAATATTCAGATGCTGGAGCTGATGAACTGGTTCTCCTGGACATTTCTGCGACAGATGAAAACAGACAAACAAGGCTTGATCTCGTTAAAGAGATTAAGCAAGTCATCTCAATCCCTTTAATTGTTGGCGGTGGGATTAAATCTTTAACAGATATTGATGCTGTATTAAATGCTGGTGCAGATAAAGTTAGTATCGGTTCAGCTGCTGTAAATAATCCAAATCTTATTAATCAAGCATTTGAAAAATACACATCTACTCGCATCGTAATAGCGATTGATGCTAAGAAGCAGCAAAACAATTGGACAGTTATGACTAAAGGTGGGAAAAATGATACTGGGATTGATGCAATCAAATGGGCGCAGGAAGTTGAACAAAGAGGAGCAGGGGAAATATTACTAACGAGTATGGATCGTGACGGTGTCAAATCAGGATATGATATTGAACTGACGAAAGCAATTGCTAACGCAGTTGCAATCCCTGTTATTGCATCAGGTGGTGTTGGCTCACCTGATGACTTTGTTGAGGTATTTAAGCAAACAAATGCTTCAGCTGGACTTGCGGCATCAATTTTCCATGAAGAGACCTATACAGTAGCTGATGTAAAACGCTTATGTAAAGCAAGTGAGGTGATGATTCGTGAAGCCGGACTTTAGTAAAGGATTAGTCCCAGCCATTGTCATTGATAGTCGCACAAAAGCTGTGTTGATGTTAGCGTATATGAATGAAGAATCTTATCAGAAAACACTTGAAACAAATCAGACATGGTTTTATTCACGTTCAAGACAGTCACTCTGGAATAAAGGGGCGACATCAGGAAATACGCAAGAAGTTATCTCGATTAAACTTGATTGTGACCAAGACACATTACTGATTGAGGTAATTCCAAATGGACCAGCCTGCCATACTGGTGAACCTACTTGCTTCTATAAAGATGTTAAAGCAAATGATAATGAGTTAGATTATGATGAAGACATTATCGATCAGCTATTAGTAGAAATTAAGGAAAGAAAGCAAACACGAGTTGCTGGTTCTTATACTAATTACTTATTTGATAAGGGCGTAGACAAAATTGGTAAGAAAATTATTGAAGAAGCAGGGGAAGTCGTTATCGCTGCAAAAAATAATGATCAAAAAGAATTAATACTAGAAGTAAGTGATTTACTATATCACACGTTTGTAATGATGGAGCAGCAAAATGTAACCATCGTTGATATTAAAAAAGAATTGACACGCCGATTTGGAAAAAAAGGCAATAATAAAGGTGAAAGAGCAAATATTGAAAAATGGTAGTTTGTTTACGATAATAATATTATGTAAACTAGATAGAGATTATTAAAAAATAACTCCCAGACTATTAAAAATGAGTGAGGGAGTTATTTTTTTATGCTATGCTTGCCAATTTGCTTTAATAAACTGGTCACGACCCGATAATGCACGATCTTTTTCGTATTCAGTTTTATTTTTCTTATAAAAATCCTGGTGATAGGATTCTGCTGGATAAAATGTTGCGCTCGGTAATATTTCAGTCACAATTGGCTGGCTAAACCGACCACTAGCTTCAATTTGTCGTTTTGATTCAATCGCGAGCTGCCTTTGCTCCTCGTTATGATAAAATATCGCTGTTCGATATTGTGGACCACGATCATGGAACTGTCCACCAGCATCTGTTGGATCTATTTGTGGCCAATAGAGTGACAAAATTTTCGAATATGAGATTATTTCTGGATCATATGTGATCTGAACAGCCTCATAATGACCAGTTGCCCCGGTTTTAACTTGTTCATAAGTTGGATTTTCCACGTGCCCGCCTGTGTAACCGGATATGACTGAAATAACACCGTCCCATTGGTCAAATGGTTTCACCATACACCAAAAGCAACCACCTGCAAATGTTGCAATTTCTTTCTTTAACAATCAGAACACCTCAATTTTATGCTAAATGATTATCTAAATCTGAAAGTCTGTTTTTAAAATAATCAACCGTAAACTGATAGAAAACATATTCAGATGGAGCTAGTTTACGATGTTTTGATCTAATAAGTCCAATACTACGCTTTAAATCTGGAAAACTAATTGGAATAATTGTTGTAAATTTTGAATCAGTATTTCCGATCGCGCTCTCAGGTAAAATCGTTAAGCCCATACCTGCTGCTACCATCCCTTTAATAGCATCTAAATCCTCAGCCTCAGCAGCTACTTTAGGTTCGAAGCCAACTGAATAGCATGCATCAGAGACTAATTTTTCAAATATAGAACCTTTAGGGAATAGAACGAAGTCTTCTTCTTTGAGCTCATTTAAATAGAGACTCTTCCGCTTGGCTAAACGATGATGCTGTGGGAGCAGTAGAACCATTTTTTCATAGAAAAGTGGCTCTCCACTAATTAAAGGATCATCAAGAACAACGGGTCCCAGTATTGCGATATTCAGTTCTCGCTCCTTTATAATATCGATTAATTCATGATAAGTCCCTTGTTGTAATTGGATTTTTATATTAGGATAAGCCTGTTTAAATTCAGATAGAAGTTGCGGTAATACACTGTTTGCTAAACTAGTTGGGAAACCAATTTTAATCGTCCCGCGTTCTGGATTAATATATTCATCCATTTGTAATTTAGCATACTCAATTGTACTAATTGCTTCTTTCACATGGTTTAGGAACACTTTACCGATTGGTAACAGTTTCACATTTCTGCCTTTACGTTCAAATAATTGAACACCAAGCTCCTTTTCTAAATTCGTAATTTGTCGACTGATTGCAGACTGGGCAACATTTAAATATTCAGCAGCCTCTGACATGTGCTCTCGCTCAGCTACTTCGATGAAATATTTTAATTGTCTTAGTTCCACATGTATCCCCCTCTTAACCCAATGATGATCTCTATATATTTTTTTTCGATTGATATTTCATTATATTATAGCGATGTTTAATAGATTTCACAATCCATTTAAACTAAATTTTTTATATTTTTAGAATTTTCAAGAAAAAAGACTTGTCATTTATACACAAAAAGTAATAGAATAGATGTTAAATAGAAAAATCATTAATATAATTATGAATTGAGGGAAGGGCATGAGCCAGTATAATTTTACATTTTCAGAAGTGATGACTAAAAAAACAAAACCATATGGAAAAGATCTAGCATTTGGTCGATATTTCACAGATCATATGTTTGTAATGGAGTACCATCATCAGAAGGGTTGGTATGATGGGAAGATTATTCCGCATCAACCGTTGACATTAGATCCTGCTTCGATGATCTTCCACTATGGTCAAACAGTATTTGAAGGACTAAAAGCCTATGCTACTAAAGATGGAGAAATTCAACTTTTTCGACCAGAAGAAAATATTGCTCGTCTAAATCGGTCTAACGAAAGAATGTGTATACCACAAATTGATCCGGACTTAGCCCTTGCAGCGATAAAGGAATTAGTTCGAATTGAAAAAGATTGGATTCCTAAACAAGAAGGGACTTCACTATACATTCGTCCATTTATTATCGCAACAGAACCATATTTAGGTGTTGCTCCAGCTAAACAGTATAAATTCATTATCATCTTATCACCTGTTGGTGCATATTATAAGGAAGGTATAAATCCAGTCAAAATTGCTGTGGAAACTGAATATATCCGAGCCATCAAAGGCGGTACTGGAGAAGTTAAAACAGCAGGAAACTATGCCGGTAGCTTAATCGCGCAACAGAAGTCTGCTGCTAAAGGCTATACGCAGGTGCTTTGGCTAGACGCATTAGAAAGGAAATATATTGAAGAAGTAGGTAGCATGAATGTATTCTTTAAAATAGATGGAGAAGTGATCACTCCGGAATTAAATGGGAGTATATTACCTGGTGTGACGAGAAAATCTGTTATTCAATTATTGAAACATTGGAATGAGCCAGTCACAGAAAGAAAAATTTCAATTGACGAAGTTATTACAGCACATAAAGAAGGCAGACTTGAAGAAGCCTTTGGTGCAGGAACAGCAGCTGTGATCTCACCAATTGGTGAGCTAGTTTGTGAAGATAACAAATTAGTTATAAATAATGGTAAAACAGGTGAGACTGCTAGAAAGCTTTACGACACATTAACAGGCATTCAATATGGCGAATTACCTGATCCATTTAATTGGATTAATAAAATTGATGTTTGATAAGTAAAGTGCAGACTATTCTGACTAATTACTTGACAGATGAATTTTGCTTATAGATAATTAAGACAATCTAATAGTTTAAACAATGATGATGAAGATCAAGTAAATAATGATGCGATAAAGAGATCGGCATGCATGGGCTGAAACATACCGAATCGACCACTCTTATTGAAACCTATCTTCTGAATTGTTAGCAAGCGCTAACCGCTTATCTTGAGCGTTATCAGAAAAGAAGTGGATAAGATTTTGCCTTATCAATGATGGTGGTACCACGGAACTGTTTTCGTCCATTACATTAATTTGTAGTGGGTGTAAACAGTTTTTTTGTATAGAAAGAGGGCGTTATGACGATGAAAAGGAAACGAGTAGTTGTGAAAATCGGGAGTAGTTCTTTGACACATCAAAATGGTGAACTATCAAAAGAAAAGCTAAAAGAACATAGTGAAGCATTGATTCATTTAATGAATCAAGATGTAGAAGTTATCTTAATTTCTTCTGGAGCTGTATCAGCTGGATTTAGACAAATTGGTTATTCTAGTCGGCCAGTTACAGTTGCTGGTAAACAGGCTGCAGCAGCTGTAGGACAGGGATTATTGATTGAAGCCTATAATCATATTTTTAAAGAGCATGGTTACACAACAGCACAGCTTTTATTGACACGAGATAATTTTACTGAAGAAGTCCAATTTACGAATATTTATCAAACGATTACTGAATTATTAAAGCGTCGTGTTATCCCAATTATTAATGAAAATGATTCTGTTGCAATTGAAGAATTAACGTTTGGTGACAACGATATGTTATCTGCACTAGTTAGTGGACTAGTGAATGCTGATGCACTTATATTATTAACAGATATTAATGGGATTTATGATCAAAATCCAAATGAAGTTAAGGATGCAAAGCGTGTTGATAAAATTGATTATGTCTCATCAGAAATGATTGAACAGATGAGTCAAAGTTCAAGTTCAAAAGTAGGCACAGGTGGTATGAAGTCGAAATTGATGGCTGCCAAAATGGCCACCACTTTAGGCGTTAGTTGTTTTATTGGAAAGGATACAGGTGTTGATAAGCTTATCCGTATATTAAATGGTAAAGGTGATGGTACTTATATCGGTGACCAGCATCTCCCACATGTAAGAAAGCATAAGCAATGGATTGCCTTCCACTCAAAGCCGAAAGGAAAGCTGTATATAGATGAAGGTGCAAAGCAAGCACTTTTAAATGATGGCAAGAGCTTGCTTGCTGTAGGAATTGTCGATATTGCTGGTCAATTCTATGAAAATGATGTTGTTGAAATCTGTATGAGTAATCAAGTGATTGCAAAAGGACAGGTAAACTACGCACATGATCAAATTAAACAGATAAAAGGTTTATGTAGTGACGAAGCGATGAAAATTACGGGAATTAAAAAACCTGAAATTATTCATCGAGACAAATTAATTATATCAATTAAGGAGGAATAAAAATGATTGGATTAGAACAACTAGGTCAACAAGCAAAAGAAGCTAGTATTCATTTAAGTCGTGCATCTACAAAGGATAGAAATGAAGGATTAACTCTAATTGCAAAGCAATTGCTTGAAGAACAAGAAGCGATCTTAAAGGCTAACGAAGAGGATTTATTAAGTGCAGAGCAAAATCAAATTTCCAAGGCCGTGATGGATCGAATTCGTCTGACACCTGAAAGAATTAAAGCGATTAGTGATGGATTATTAGATTTAGTAGAGCTACCAGATCCGATTGGTCGAGAATTAGACAGTTGGACACTTGAAAACGGGATTCAATTAAGTAAAGTAGCGGTACCAATTGGTGTTGTGGGAATAATTTATGAAGCACGGCCAAACGTGACAGTTGACGCTGCTGCATTATGTTTAAAATCAGGTAATGCTGTATTACTTCGAGGTAGTTCATCAGCGATACATTCAAATATAGCGATTGTAAAAGCCATTCGTTCTGCCTTAGAACAATCAAACATGCCAATTAATAGTGTTCAATTGTTAGAGGATACGAGTCGAAAAACGGCAGAACAAATGTTTAAGATGAATAAATATTTAGATGTGTTAATTCCTCGTGGAAGTCAGAGGCTAATTGATACGGTTATTGAAAAATCATCAATACCAGTATTAGAAACAGGAGCGGGTAATTGTCATATGTATGTTGATCAGAGTGCCGATTCAAGTATGGCCATTCAACTAGTGATCAATGCAAAAACGCAGAGACCATCAGTATGTAATGCGATCGAAACAGTCCTAATTCATAAAGATTGGTTTTATTCATTTGGCAAAGATCTGATTGATGCGTTAAAAGATCATCATGTTGAACTAAGGGGTGATCAACAAGTTGTGTCAATTGATCCATCTATTAAAAATGCGACTGAGGACGATTGGAATACTGAATATTTGGATATGATTTTAGCAATGAAGATTGTTAATTCAGTAGAAGAAGCAATTGAACATATTAATCATTACGGAACAAGCCATTCAGAAGCAATTGTGACAACTAATCCTGACCATGCTGTGAAATTCTTAAATGAAGTCGATGCGGCCTGCGTCTATCATAATGCCTCGACCCGTTTTACGGATGGATTTGAGTTTGGTTTTGGTGCCGAAATTGGTATCAGTACTCAGAAATTACATGCTCGTGGACCAATGGGACTAGAAGCATTAACTTCGACAAAATATAAATTAAGTGGGGAAGGACAATACAAAAAGTAATTTTTTGATGAAAGAATTTACTTTTTGCGTTAGAATATATAGAGATAGAAATTCTAGCGATTTAATTGAAGGAGAGATATTGTGAGTAAGAAATTAATTTTTGGTCATAAAAATCCTGATACTGATACGATTGCTTCAGCAATTGCATACAGTTATTTAAAAAATAAACTTGGTGAGGAGACGGAGGCCGTTGCATTAGGAGAACCAAATGGTGAAACTCAATTTGCATTGGACTATTTTAAAGTAAGTGCGCCACGCGTTGTAACAACAGTTGCGAATGAAACAAATGAAGTTATCCTCGTTGATCATAATGAAAAACAACAAAGTGTTAGTGATATTGAAGAAGTAAGAGTTAGAGAAGTCATTGATCATCACCGAATTGCTAACTTTGAAACTGCAGACCCACTTTACTACCGAGCAGAGCCTGTCGGCTGTACAGCAACAATTTTAAACAAATTATATAAGGAAAATGGTGTTGACATTCCTAAAGATATGGCAGGATTGATGCTATCAGCAATTATTTCTGATTCATTATTATTTAAATCACCTACATGTACTGAAGAAGACGTTACTGCAGCAAAAGAACTAGCAGAAATTGCTGAAGTTGATCCTGAAATTTACGGACTTGACATGCTAAAAGCTGGAGCTGATTTAAGTGGTAAGACAATCGAAGAGTTATTATCAATTGACTCTAAGCAATTTGAAATGGGAGATAACCTAGTTCAAGTAGCTCAAATTAATACAGTTGATCCAAATGAATTACTAGAGCAAGAAAGTGAAATTAAACAAGTAATCTCATCAATAATTACAGATAAGAATCTAAATCTGTATGTATTAATGATTACAAATATTTTAACAAATGATTCAGTTATTATGAGTCTTGGTGACAGAGTCGATGCTGTTAATCAAGCTTTTAACGTAACACTGGAAAATGATAAAGTTACATTACCAGGCGTTGTTTCACGTAAGAAACAAATTGTTCCTCAATTAACAGATGTATTAGCTTAATTCAAGTAGAGGCAACAACAAACCATGTTGCCTCTTTATTTCGACATAGCCATTTACCATAGAAATGGTTAAATGTATTACTTATTAGCAGAAGGGATTTTTAACAATGAGCGAATCTGTAAAGTCAGTAGCTATAAAAGATATCATGATTGCCTTTCAAAGAATTAAAGATGTAGTAAAACGTACACCACTACAACTCGATCCGATTTTGTCTGATCGATATAATTGTAACGTCTACTTAAAAAGAGAAGATTTACAAGAAGTCCGCTCTTTTAAAATTCGTGGGGCTTATAATTTTATGCAAAGTTTAACTGAAGAAGAAATGAAAAAAGGTGTTGTATGTGCTAGCGCGGGGAATCATGCTCAAGGCGTTGCCTACTCCTGTAAAGCTATGAAGGTTAAAGGGATGATCTTTATGCCAACGACAACACCAAGGCAAAAAGTTGATCGTGTTGCATTTTTTGGTGGGGATTATGTCGATATTATCTTAACCGGTGACACATTTGATGATGCTTCAGATGAATCAAAAGCGTATTGCGAAAAACATGGCATGACATTTGTTCATCCATTTGATGATTATCGTACGATTGTTGGACAAGGGACAATTGGATTAGAGATACTAGAAGACATGGATGAGCCAATTTCGCACGTGTTTATGTCTGTTGGTGGAGGGGGTCTCATTTCTGGTGTTGGTTCTTACATTAAGGAAATTAGTCCAGAGACTAAGGTTGTCGGAGTAGAGCCTGCAGGTGCAGCCTCAATGCAAGCTGCCTTTAGAGAAAATCAAGTTGTTAAACTTGATGAGGTCGATAAATTTGTTGATGGTGCGAGTGTAAAACAGATCGGAGATTTAACTTATAATATAGCTAGAAATGTAGTCGATGAATTTGCGACAATCCCAGAGGGTAAAATATGTCACACAATTCTAGATTTATATAACGAAAATGCAATTGTTGCAGAACCAGCGGGTGCGATGCCTGTGACAGCACTTGATGATTTTAAAGATGAAATAAAGGGCAAAAACGTAGTAGTTATTGTCAGTGGAGGCAACAATGATATTGATCGTATGCAAGATATTAAAGAACGTGCCTTGATCTATCAAGGGTTAAAACATTATTTTATCGTTAATTTCCCACAACGGGCTGGAGCATTGAGAGAGTTTTTAACACTAGTACTAGGAGAAAACGATGATATTACCCGTTTTGAATATACTAAGAAAAATAATCGCGACCGAGGACCTGTGTTAGTAGGAATCGAGTTACAAAGTAAAAAAGACTACCAGCCATTGATTGATCGAATGAGAAAGAATGAATTTTCATTTATCGAGTTAAATAAGGATGAAGATTTATTTCACTTCCTTATTTGATGATCAATATACATCCAAATAGGTGTGGTGTGATCAACACCCACCTTATTTTTGTGCAAAATTACATCACTAAAAAGTATTTATAAAGCCAAACTTAGTAAATAGCTTTACTAAAAACACGAATAAATTGTTGTCGATCTTCTTCTGTATAAGGAGCTGGTCCTTTAGTACGACCACCACTTTTTCGTATTTGTGCATTTTGATGTCGGGTTAGTAATAATCGATCAATATTACGATTCGTGTAATGAAAGCCTCGTGGATGAATTACTTGACATTTCTTCTGGAGGACAAATGAAGCTAATCCGTAATCTTGAGTAACGACTAAATCATTTTCTTTTGCCATCGCGGTTAATTTATAATCTACTGCTTCACTTTCACTATCAACATAGATTTCTGTCACGTGATCAGGTTGTTTATCATGAGAAAAGTGAGCATAACTTTTTAGGATCACTACAGAACGATTGTGTTTTTGTGCAAGCGAGATAATCTCTTTATTAACAGGACATGCATCTCCATCTACATATATAATCATGAATTATTCTCCTTATTATGTTTAATTACATATTTTTATTTAAATAGGGAAAACAGTTTATTAATGTCACACATAATTATTTAATTATACCAGAATTGAAAGGGAGCGAAAAATAATGGCTAAATATAGATCTGGAGACAGAGTTAGCTTAACGATTCAACAACAAACAGAAGAGGGTTACATACTATCAGATGGATCAAATCAAGTTATGTTAAAAACAGATCAACAATTAAAACTAGGTGATCAAGTAGAAGTATTTTTATATCATGATCAAAAAAATCAACTGATCGCAACAGATCAGATTCCAACTGTAAGCTTTAGTGCATTTGATTGGGCGGAAGTTGTGAGAGTACATACAACTTTAGGCGTTTTTGTTGATATTGGTTCAAATATTGAAGTGCTTGTATCTACTGATGATTTACCTCAACACATGACAGCTTGGCCTATTGTCGGTGATCAATTATATGTCACATTAAAACGCGATAAAAAAGATCGCTTGCTTGCTCAACCGGTGAAAGAAAGTGATTTTGAAGATAATTGGGACCGTGCGCCAGAATCATTATTTAATCAAGATATTAAGGGACGAGTCTTCCGTTCAGGCAAAGAAGGAGCTGTTATCATTTCTGAGGAGGGATATCGCGGCTTTATTCACTATACTGAGCGGAAAAAAGAACCTCGTGTAGGTGAATGGGTTGAAGGGCGTGTCATAGAAGTAAAACAAGACGGTACATTAAATGTCTCATTACTGCCAAGAAAACAAGAAGCACGTCTTAATGATGCGGACATGATTTTAACTTATTTAAAAGAAAATAATGGTGAAATGTTACTTGATAATCAATCTGATCCTGAAGAAATTCAAAAAGTATTTGGGATCAGTAAATCTGCATTTAAACGAGCGATTGGAAAACTATACAAAGATCGTTTAATTAAACAAGCAGAAGGCAAAACATATTTAATCTTAAATGACCAAGACCAACAATAAAAATCGGGTATAAAGTCATAAAGTTTGTCTAAATAGATAATAATTTGTCTAAAAAAATTGAATGCAAGAGTTTTAATCGTTATAATAACTATGTTCGAGGCTTTTAAAATATTTTGAATGATGCTTGCTATAAGTAGAGGGGGTGTCAAAGGATGAGTGTTAATACGATAGAGAAAGTTAAAGAAATTGAACGTCAAGCAGAAGCTCTTGAGCGTGAATATGATAATCAACTTCAAGATCTAAAAAAAGCCACAGCAAGTAAAATTGCTCAGTTAGAAGAAGCCTATCAAACTGAGATAAACAAGTTTAAAGCGCTAGAATTAGAAAAACTTGAAGATAAATTGCAAACTTTGCAGAACACAATTCAACAAGAAGAAGTGGAGCAAATCAAACAATTAGAAAGTCGATTTAGTAAGAAGGAACAAGAGCTGGTTGAGGAAGTTGTTAAGGAGGTTATGAGACGGTATGGCAATAGCTAAAATGAATAAATTGACACTCATATCTTTCCATGAACAGAAAGACCAGTTATTAGAGTCAATACAAGAATTACAAAACTTAGAAGTTGTTGACTTGCATGCAACTGATTTAGGAGATCTAGAGGTATCTACTAATGATGTTGAAAAGCTACAGACAACTATCAAGAATTGTGAAACTCAAATTGACCAAATCGAATCTGCTTTAACTTTTCTTCAGTCATTTTTACCAAAAACGTCACTGATAAAAAAGTTACGAACTAATAAGCAATCATACTCATTAGAAGAACTTGCAGCTGAAGTTGAGCAATTTTCAACTACTGACTTGGTGCATGAATTGTTAAATATGCAATTAGAACTCGAAAAAAACGAAGAACTTCGCTTAGAATTAGAAAACGAGCATGCATTTTTTACGAACTGGACTAAGTTAAACTTCAGAGTGCAGGATGTGCAGAATACGAAATATATAACTGGACGTGTCGGTACGGTTCCACAACATATTCAAAATCAATACATTAATCTATTAAAAGAGGCTGATAACCTTTATGTAGAAGAGTTATATCAGACTAAAGATGAACATGGTATTTTCATCTCTTATGTTCGTTCTGAAGAGGATTTAATCCAACAATTACTTAACGAATGTCATTTTGATGATTTAACATCTAAATTTGTTAACAACTCAAAAGACTCATTAGCAAAAATCAATGAAGAGTTAACAAAATTACAAAAAGACAATCAACAAATCACGAATAAGCTTGAAACGATGAAAACTGAAGAATGGCAATTAATGATAGCTGACGAGTATTATAGGGCGATGCTTGAACGTGAAAAGAGTAAGCTGTTTGTTGTTGATGAAAAGCACTTATTTGTAATGGAAGGCTGGCTAGAGGAAGCTGAGGTTGACTCTGTAAAGAATGCATTAAATGCACTATTTAAACCAATGGACTACGCCTTACTCATCGATGACGTTAAAGAAGAAGATTATGATCGAGTTCCGATCGTGTTAAAAAATAATGGTTTTATCGCTCCTTTTGAATCTGTTACGAAGATGTATGGATTACCTAAATACACAGAAATGGATCCAACTCCATTTATAGCACCAT
Organism: Amphibacillus xylanus NBRC 15112; assembly: GCF_000307165.1. NCBI lineage: Bacteria > Bacillati > Bacillota > Bacilli > Caryophanales > Bacillaceae > Amphibacillus > Amphibacillus xylanus. The sequence continues at coordinate 1,367,407 of NC_018704.1, read as the reverse complement.
TCTATTTTGTTTTCTTTGGCATGATGGTAGCTGATATGGGTTATGGCTTAATTTTATGGCTAGCAACTTTTCTTGCACTTAAATTGTTTAATTTCGATCCATCTATGCGAAAAAACTTGAGATTCTTCCATATCTTATCTTACCCAACAATCATTTGGGGATTAATATATGGATCATTCTTAGGATTCGAATTACCATTTGTACTATTATCGACATCGGATGATGTTATTACGATTCTAATTTTATCAGTAGTTTTCGGTTTAATTCATATACTTGTTGCTCTAGGTCTTACAACATACTTGAAGCTGAAAGACAATGATACATTAGGTGCAATTAGTGATGGTTTAGGTTGGATTGGGATATTAGTTGGTTTAATTGTCTTATTACTAGGTTCATTAATTCTAAATAATGAATTCGTATCACAATTTGGAATCATTATTGCGATTTTAGGAACTGTAGGAATACTTGGAGCAGCTATTGCAAGTTCTAAAAATAAAGGTCTTGGATTAGGGTTAGGGCTATATAACCTATATGGTATTACGGGTTACATCGGAGATATCGTTAGTTACTCTCGATTAATGGCTTTAGGAGTATCAGGTGGAAGTATCGCCTTAGCGTTTAATATGATCATTGATTTTATGCCACCAATAGCAAGATTATCGATAGGCGTTCTTTTATTTATTGCGTTACATGCTGTAAATATTGGTCTGTCGTTACTAAGTGCTTATGTTCATGGTGCGAGATTAATTTTTGTTGAGTTCTTTGGTAAGTTTTATGAAGGTGGAGGTAAGGCGTTTGAGCCTTTAAAAGCCTCAGAAAAATATATTCATTTAAAAAACAATAATAAACAGTACAGAGACGGAGGAATTTAATTATGGAAAGCTGGTTACAATTTTTTATCGAAAATAGTGGTGGATTTTTATTTGCAGCATTCGGAATCGCTTTAGCAGTAGGTTTTGGCGGTTGGGGATCATCTAAAGGTGTTGGAATGACAGGTGAAGCAGCAGCTTCATTAATTAAAGAGCAACCAGAAAAGTTCGCTAAGTCACTTATCCTACAATTACTACCTGGTACACAAGGGCTTTATGGTTTCGTTATTGGGTTCTTAATTTTCTTAAACATGGATTCAGGTATGGGTTTAACAGATGGTATTTACTTATTAATGGCAGCTATTCCTGTTGCAGTAACAGGTTTCACATCTGCAATTGCACAAGGTCGTGTATCAACAGCTGCTATTCAAATTTTAGCTAAACGTGAAGAGCACAATACAAAAGGAATTATTTATGCTGTTATGGTTGAAACTTACGCAATTTTAGGATTCGTTATGTCCTTCATACTTATTTTATTAGGCTAAGATTATAATAGTGAAAGGATGATAGCGATGGAAGATATTAAAGCTTTGTCTAAGCAAATCCTAGCTCAAACTAAAGAGCAAGGAGAAAGTAAATTAGCTGAATATCGAAAAATTGCTGATGACAAACTTGAGGAAACTCGTCAGAAACTTCAACAAAATGAAGAGAAACAAAAAGAACTTATTGTTCAAAGTGTCAACAACGATTACGAACGTCAAGCACAAACAATGAAGAATAATTTAAGAAATAATATATTAGCTAAAAAACAGGCTTTATTGAATACAATCTTTGACAAAGCTATTGAAGAAATTCAAAATTGGGACGATAACCAATTTGCAGAATTTATCTCAGGCGTATTAAAACAAATTGATCAAAATAAGAGCTGGTCAATTGTTCCTGGTGAGCATTCAATAGATAAGATTAAATCAAAACCTGTACAAGAAGTATTAGCTCAATATTCAGTTGTTACTGTATCAGACGAAATCGTTAAGAATAAGGCTGGATTTATTTTAGAGCAAGGCGGAATTGATTACAATTTCTGCTTTGATATTTTAATAAATGAGCTGAAAAAAGAATTTTCTCCACAACTTGCATCCTTAGCTTTTTAAAACTTGACTGATCGTCAAGCGCTTGTGGCGACCGTCAAAGTTTTGCTTATACTATCAGAGGAAAATTAACAAAATAGACTGATAGTACACAATACTCAGTAAGGAGGGAGAATAAATGCACGATACTGAATATAAAGGCATTAACACACAAATTCGCGTAGCAGAAACGAGATTGTTTACGCGTGATGATTTTGAAAAAATGCTTCGAGCTGAAGGGCTTCGTGGTGCTTTAGATGTTCTAAAGGGCACTGACTATTATTTTGATGAACAAGAAGTGTTACATACGAAGAACTTCGATCAGTTTTTAATGACTCGTTTGCAAACTGTTTATAATGAGCTTTTTCAGACTACGCCAAATAGTGAAGTCATACAAATATATACGCTACGGTATAGCTATCATAATTTGAAAGTTTTACTGAAGCAAAAAGTTAAAGAAATTGATCTTGAACATTTATTAATTCCGATTGGAAAAGAGTCGATTTCAAGTTTACGTAATTTAGTTAAAACAGAACAATCAGAAGTTCTTGATCCAATTATGATTGAAGCGGTTCAACTTGCTTTGGATGATTATCAAACATTTGAGCGGATTGAAGCAATTGATGTTTTTATGGATACTTACTATTACAAGCATATTCGTGCAATCGCAGATGAATTAGATAATCCGACAATTTCAAAAGTCGTTGATGTCATGATAGATTTAGATAATTTATCGACTGTCATTCGAAGTTTAAATCAGAATAAATCTCGATCATTTATGCATACTGTTTTATCTAGTTCAGGGTCTATACCTAAACAAACACTCATCGATGCAGCAGATCAAGGAAAAGCAGCATTAAGTGAGCTTTACTTAAGTCAACCTTATGCTAAATATCTAAATGAAGTTTTTTCAGATTCTAGATCTGACTTTAATCCAATGATGATTGATTTAATAATTGAAGAAATTATCAACGAATTAATGGATGAGGGTAAGTATCAAGCTTTCGGCCCTATGCCTGTAGTGGCTTATATTTTTGCTGTCGAAAGAGAAATTACTAATATTCGATTAATTCTAGTCGGTAAAGACAATCAAATTAATGAAGATATCATTAGAGAAAGGATGCGACCTATTTATGGCTCTTAAAATTGGAGTAGTTGGCGATAAAGATTCGGTACTTCCTTTCAAAATACTTGGATTTGATGTATTTGCAACAGATAACGGTAATGTAGCCAGGGAAACAATTGATTCATTAGCTGAGCAAAATTATGGCGTCATTTATTTAACTGAAGCAATTGCAAAAGAAATTCCAGATACTATTAAGCGATATGATGCTGAGATTAAACCAGCAATCATATTAATTCCGAATCATAAGGGATCACTTAATATAGGGAAGAACAGAATCCAACAAAACGTTGAAAAAGCAGTAGGACAAAATATTTTATAACTAGGAGGGGACATATTTGAAAACAGGGAAAATAGTCAAAGTTTCCGGTCCTTTAGTTATGGCAGAGGGAATGGAACATGCGAACATTCATGACCTTTGTTATGTAGGGGATATGAAGCTAGTAGGCGAAATCATTGAGATGCGACATGATGTTGCCTCTATCCAAGTATATGAAGAAACCTCTGGACTTGGACCTGGTGAACCAGTTGAAACTACTGGAGAAGCCTTGTCAGTAGAATTAGGACCAGGAATCGTCTCACAAATGTTTGACGGAATTCAACGTCCATTAGATGCATTTAAAGTAAAGACAGAAAGTAATTACTTAGTCAGAGGCGTTAATATATCAAATTTAGACAGAGATAAAAAATGGGCATTTACAGCAACTAAATCAGTAGGTGATCAAGTCATACCTGGTGATATTGTTGGAACAATCCAAGAAACAAAAGTTATTGAGCATCGTATTATGGTTCCACATGGTGTTAAAGGTACGATTAAGTCAATTGAAAGTGGCGAATACACTCTAAATGACGTAATCTACACTGTTGAGACTGAAGATGGAATTAAAGAATTAACGATGTTACAAAAATGGCCAGTTCGTCGTGGACGTCCATTTAAGAAAAAGTTAAATCCAAATCAACCGATGGTAACAGGTCAACGTGTTATCGATACATTTTTCCCAATTACAAAAGGTGGAGTATCTGCGGTTCCAGGACCATTTGGTGCTGGTAAAACAGTTGTTCAACACCAAATCGCAAAATTCAGTGATGTTGACCTTGTAGTATACGTAGGTTGTGGTGAACGTGGAAATGAAATGACAGACGTACTTAATGAATTCCCAGAACTAATTGATCCAAACACTGGTGAATCATTAATGGAACGAACAATTTTAATTGCTAACACGTCAAACATGCCAGTTGCTGCGCGTGAGGCATCTATTTATACAGGTATCACAATTGCAGAATACTTCCGTGATATGGGTTATAGTGTTGCGATTATGGCTGACTCTACATCTCGTTGGGCGGAAGCACTTCGTGAAATGTCAGGTCGTCTTGAGGAAATGCCAGGTGACGAAGGTTACCCAGCTTACCTAGGAAGCCGAATTGCAGAATATTATGAACGTGCAGGTCGCGTTATTTCAGTGGGATCAGAAGATCGAGAAGGTAGTATTACAGCAATCGGTGCGGTATCACCTCCAGGGGGAGATACGTCTGAACCAGTTACTCAGAACACATTACGTGTTGTTAAGGTTTATTGGGCACTTGATTCATCACTTGCACAAAAACGCCATTTCCCTTCTGTAAACTGGTTAACTTCATATTCTCTATACCTTACAGAAGTTGGAGAGTATATGGATAATGAACTAAAAGTAGATTGGTCTAATATGGTTCAACATTCAATGAACATCTTACAAGAAGAAGCAGAGCTTGAAGAGATCGTGCGTTTAGTTGGTATTGAATCATTATCAGAGAAAGATCGTCTCACAATGGTTATTGCTCAATCATTAAAAGAAGATTATCTCCAGCAAAATGCTTTTGACGATGTTGATACATATACATCGCGTCAAAAACAATTCTTAATGCTCGATTTAATTTTATCATTTGAAAAAGAGGCTCGTGAAGCGATGAAACTTGGTGCTTACTTCAATGAAATTATTGAAGGCACTGATGAAATTCGTGATCGAATTGCTAGAGCTAAATATATAAGCGAAGATCAAATTGATCAAATTCGTCAACTTAAAGAAGATATTAAAGAAACGATTCATCAAATTGTTTTTAGAGGAGGCGTGACAGATAATGCTGAAGGAATATAAAACAGTTAGTGAAGTCATTGGACCTCTGATGGCAGTAGAGCAAGTTGAAGGTGTAAAATATGATGAACTAGTTGAAATTCAAATGCAAACTGGTGAAATTCGCCACGGTCAAGTACTTGAAGTTGACGGCGATAAAGCTATGGTTCAGATTTTTGAAGGACCAAGTGGAATTAATATTAAAGATACAAAAGTCCGTTTCCGCGGACGCCCACTTTCAATTGATGTTTCAGAAGACATGGTAGGTCGTGTCTTTGATGGAATGGGTCAACCAATTGATAATGGACCAGCTATCATTCCAGAAGCTAGTCTAGATGTTAACGGGCAAGCGATCAACCCAATTGCTCGTGACTATCCAGACGAATTTATTCAAACTGGTATTTCTTCAATTGACCATTTAAATACACTTGTACGTGGTCAGAAGCTACCGGTATTCTCTGGTTCAGGTTTACCACATAAAGAATTAGCTGCACAAATAGCACGTCAAGCTGCTGTTTTAAATAGTGATGAAAAATTCGCGGTTGTCTTTGCAGCAATGGGGATCACATTTGATGAAGCTGAATTCTTTATGGAAGACTTCCGTAAAACTGGCGCTATTGACCGTTCAGTTATGTTTATTAACTTAGCTAATGACCCAGCAATTGAGCGTATCGCAACGCCTAAGATGGCACTTACAACTGCTGAGTATTTAGCGTTTGAAAAAGATATGCACGTACTCGTTATTATGACTGATATGACATACTATTGTGAGGCATTACGTGAAATCTCTGCTGCAAGACGTGAGGTTCCTGGTCGCCGTGGTTATCCTGGTTACCTATATACTAACCTCTCAACATTGTATGAGCGTGCAGGTCGTTTAGTTGGTAAAAAAGGATCAGTAACTCAAATACCGATTCTTTCAATGCCAGAGGATGATATTACTCACCCAATTCCTGACTTAACAGGATATATTACTGAAGGACAAATTATTCTTTCACGTGATTTACACAATGCAGGGATTAAACCACCGATTGATGTTTTACCATCTTTATCACGATTAAAGGATAAAGGAACAGGTGAAGGTAAAACTCGAGTAGACCATGCACCAACAATGAACCAATTGTTTGCTGCATATGCAAAAGGTAAAGAAGCGAAAGAATTAGCGGTTGTATTAGGTGATTCTGCTCTATCTAAAACTGATCGATTGTATGTAGAATTTACTGATCGATTTGAAGCAGAATACATTAATCAAGGTTTCTATACAAACCGTACGATTGAAGAAACTTTAAACCTTGGTTGGGAACTACTTTCGATCTTACCAAAATCAGAATTGAAGCGAATTAAGAGTGATATGATTGAAAAGTTTATGCCGGAAGGAGAGTGATTAGGTCATGGCGCGATTAGATGTCAAGCCAACAAGGATGGAATTATCCAAACTTAAAGACCGTTTAGCTATTTCAACCCGTGGTCATAAGCTTTTGAAAGATAAACAAGACGAGCTGATGCGACAATTCATTTTATTAATTCGTGAAAATAATGAATTACGTTCTGCAGTTGAACAAGAACTAACAGAAGCAATGCGTGCTTTTGTAGTAGCAAAATCATTATTGAATGAAGCATTTATTGAAGAATTATTTGCCGTTCCTAATACGACAGTTTCATTAGATATTCAAGAAAAGAACATTATGAGTGTTATCGTACCTCAAATGAATTTTACGGTCGATGAATCTGTAATAGAGCCTGAGATGCAATACGGTTTTCTGAATTCAAATAGTGAATTAGATCAAGCAATTGAACGAATTAAGACAATTTTACCGAAGTTACTTAAACTATCTGAGATCGAGAAAACTTGTCAACTTATGGCTGATGAAATTGAGAAAACGAGACGCCGTGTTAACGCACTTGAATATTTAAAGATACCAGAACTAAAAGAAACGATATATTATATCGAAATGAAACTAGAAGAAAATGAACGTGCTAACATCACTCGGATTATGAAAGTTAAAGATATGGGGCAGTAAACTATATAAAACCATTCGTTAAAATTGACGAATGGTTTTTTTCATTTGAATATACACTCAGCGATTATTCAAAAATCGGTTGTACAATATATACAGAATAGTTTTATTCACACATACAACAACGGTCGAATTGAAGGGATTAACTACAAGATTAAGTTACTAAGCAAAGTCGCATACGGTTATCGTAATTTTTATAATTTCAAGAAACGAATTATGATTCACTTCAAGTTTAAAGTAATAGAAACAAATTCGAGTAAAAAAATGCAAAAAGAAACACGATATGAAGCAGCCATTTAATTTATAAGTGAAAAACAGCAGGTGAACAAGTTGTATCTTTATTAAAGCTAATATAAATTTATTCTCGGCTAATTATATAACCTACCAACACTATTTGACAATGAACCCAAAAATCTAGATATATTACCAAAACAATTTTGTTGACACCAATCAAGTTTATGATTACAATATCATTTAACTAAATGTATGATAATTCATATTATTCAGTTAATTCAAACAAAAGGTGGTGTCAAAACATGAGTCCGCAAGAATACAAAAAGGTAATGGTCGGTGATTGGGTTAAGCTTAAGTCAAGTAAAGGAGAATTGATTCACGGATATGTTGAAAAGACAATTGATAATAATGAGGTTGTTCAACTACGTGTTGTAACAAGTGATAATCAATTCCTTTCTGGTCAAAGTATCCAAGTAGAATTAAATAAAGTAACTGTAGATCAGGAAAATGAACAATTTAGTGTAGCTGAAATTAAACAGTTAATAGACCTTGCCTTATTAACTAATGATAAAGCATGGTTTGACTCATTAATGATAAAGTATCAAGCATTAAAGGTAAAACAAAACTAGTTATTATAGATTTATAACATCTTATTATTACTAAGCTTAACACTAGCATATAGCTAGTGTTTTTATTTTGAAAATATCATCATCTTGTCGGATTATCACTTCAATTGACATCACTGTAATTCTATGATAAAAAATATATGTTAGCACTCTAGGCCTTCAAGTGCTAATCAATGAATTTTGAAAGAGGAGATAGATATGGTAATGCAACAATTTGAAGCAGAATCAAAACGACTATTAGACTTGATGATTAATTCAATTTACTCTAAAAGAGAAGTTTTCTTAAGAGAACTAATCTCTAACGCAAGTGATGCAATTGACAAGATGTATTACAAAGCTTTAACTGATGATTCAATTACATTTAACCAAAGTGACTATTACATAAAAATAGACGTTGATAAAGAAAAACGTCAATTAACAATAACTGATACTGGAATTGGTATGACGAAAGAAGAATTAGCAACTAATTTAGGTGTTATTGCTAAAAGTGGTTCATTAGCATTTAAAAATGAAAATGAGATTAAAGATGGTCATGATATTATTGGTCAATTTGGTGTTGGTTTTTATGCTGCATTTATGGTAGCGGATAGTGTAACTGTCAAATCTAAAGCTCATGGCGCAGATCAAGCATACCAGTGGTATTCTGAAGGAGCAGAAGGGTATACGATTGAGCCATGTGATAAAGAAACGGTTGGTACGACGATTATTTTAACTATTAAAGAAAATGAAGAAGACGAAGATTACGATCAATATTTAGAAACATATCGTCTGCAATCAATTATTAAAAAGTATTCGGATTTTATTCGTTATCCAATTAAGATGGAAATGAGTGAACAAAAGCTTAAAGAAGGATCAAAAGACGAGTATGAAACAGTTATCGAAGAAAAAACAATCAATAGTATGGTGCCAATTTGGAAAAAGAACAAGACAGAATTAACTGATGAAGATTATGTGAAGTTTTATGAAGAGAAGCATTATGGATTTGATCAGCCACTAACACATATTCATATTAGTGTGGATGGTAATATTCGTTATCAAGCGATTTTATATATCCCTGAAACGGCCCCATTCAATTATTATTCAGCAGAATATGAGAAGGGCTTAGAGTTATATTCAAATGGTGTTTTAATTATGAATAAGGCATCTGAACTACTGCCAGATCACTTTAGCTTTGTGAAGGGTTTGGTTGATTCAGAGGATCTATCATTGAATATCTCACGTGAGATGCTTCAGCATGATCGCCAACTCAGCTTAATTGAAAAAAATCTAACCCGTAAGATTAAACAAGAATTATTAAAGATGTTGCGTAATGACCGTGGCAAGTACGAGAAGTTTTATAAAGCGTTTGGTCGTCAGTTGAAATTTGGCGTCTATAACAATTTCGGACAGAATAAAGACGATTTACAAGATTTACTACTATTCTATTCTTCAACTGAAAAGAAACTCGTTTCGCTTGCTGAATATGTTGAACGAATGAAAGAAGGACAAGAAGTCATTTATTATGCAACTGGTGAAACGAATGCCAGAATTGAGCGCTTACCTCAAACTGAAATGGTTCAAGAGAAAGGCTTTGAAATACTGTACTTAACAGAGGATATCGATGAATTTGCAATTAAAATGTTAAATGAATATAAAGGTAAGACATTTAAATCTGTATCGAGCGGAGATCTTGACCTAAATGATGAGCAAGACGAAAAAGAAGAAAAGTTAACAGACGAAGAGAAAAATCTTTTTGATCAAATGAAAGAGGTTCTTAAAGATAAAGTAACTGATGTTCGACGTTCTAAACGATTAAAATCACATCCTGTCTGCTTAACAAATGAAGGTGAAATTTCGATTGAAATGGAAAAAGTATTAAGCATGATGCCTGATAATCAAGGTATTAAAGCTAATAAGATCTTAGAAATTAATACGAATCATGATATTTTTGAATCTCTAAAACTTGCCTTTAATAAAGACAATCAGAAATTTGAGAAACTAACAAACATTTTATATAATCAAGCGTTACTAATTGAGGGATTGCCTATTGAGGATCCACTAAGCTACACAAATGATATTTGGGAAGTATTAAAATAAGCAACATTTTACTCCTTGTAAATGTATAAATTTGTCGAACTGTGCCATCCTAATGCTATGGAGGTGATAGGATGGCACATATAAAATTATTAAGCATCAAGTATGCTGCTACATTAATCTTATTATATTTAGTTTTAGGAATAGCTTATGGAATATCAATCAGTCAAATTATCTTTGTAAGTTTGATTAGTTTACTGATTTATTATGTTGGCGATATTATTATCTTAGGACGAACAAATAATTTTATCGCAACGATGTTTGATCTTGTCGCTAATTTTGTGCTAATTTTTTCAATGCTAGGACTGATCAAGTTTGGCGGTGATCAACTTATAGCAGCGTTTATTTCAACGATTGTGCTCAGTTTTTATGAAATCTTTTTTCATTTCTATGTTGTTGATGAGCTTAATCTACGACAAGACAATATATTTACCAGTAGTTATGATTATTTAACGGAGTTCTCTTCGGAATTTGACCCTATATTTGATGATATCGATGATTTTTTTTGACAAAATAAAAACTACGTCTGACAAGCGCACTGAGTTTAACTTTAAATTCATAGTGCGTTTTTTTTATGATTAAATTTATGTTAGATATCACTTTATTAACCTATAATTCGATACTATTTGACATTCGAGTCATTAATCCGTAAGCTTTTATTAGTATTTAAATGATAAAGAAAAGATAGTTAGGGGGATGATGTTGAAAATTTATCTGGATTTATTTTTAACTTTTTCACGTGTAGGCTTATTAACGTTTGGTGGCGGTTATGCAATGCTACCAATCTTACAAAAAGAAGTGGTAGAAGCAAAGAAATGGGCAACAGAAGAAGAAATGATTGACTATTTTGCGATTGGTCAGACAACACCGGGTATCATTGCAGTTAACACAGCAACATTTATCGGACAAAAACAGCGAGGGGTGTTAGGCGGAATCATTGCAACACTAGGTTTAGTATTTCCTTCATACATAATCATTACATTAATAGCAATGTTCATGCGTAATTTCTCAGATTCTACCGTTATACAAAACGCATTTGCTGGAATCCGTGTTAGTGTTTATATTTTAATTTTAAATGCTGTATTAAAGCTATGGAAAAGCTCAGTTGTGGATAAAGTAGGACTTTTAATCTTTCTCCTTGTATTTTCACTTTCCATTTTCACAACCTGGTCCCCGGCATTATTTGTTGTTATGGCTGGAGTACTTGGTGTTATCGCAAAATGGCAAGAAAGGAGACTTGAAAAATGATATATTTACAACTGTTTTATGAGTTTTTTAAAGCTGGTTTATTTGCAGTTGGTGGTGGTCTAGCCACATTACCGTTTTTATACGATATGTCTGATAGAATGGGCTGGTTTAGCCATGAACAGCTTGCTGATATGATCGCTATATCTGAATCAACTCCAGGAGCGATCGGCATTAATATGGCTACATATACAGGTCATCTAACTGCAGGCTATTTCGGTGGAATTATTGCTACATTAGGACTAGTAACACCATCCATTATAATAATTTTAATCATAGCTCGTTTTCTAACGAGATTTAGAGATAATCATATTGTAGATGCTGCATTTTATGGATTAAGACCCGCTTCAACTGCTCTTATCGCTGCAGCGGGGTTCTCGGTTGTTTGGATTGATTTATTCGATTTCAATCAATTAAGAGAATTTAATGATTGGGTAGGATTTGTTAATTGGAAGGCACTTGTCTTGGCGATTGTTATTTTTCTCTTAATGAGATATAAGCGAATAAAACATTTACATCCAATCTTTTTTATTGCATTATCAGCTATCATCGGAATTGTCTTTAAATTTGCGCAATAACTGTACAATGGGAGCATTAAATCATTTAGATTTATTTAAAGGGAGAGATGAAATGTCTCAGACCATGATTCATTACACGACAATTAATATCCAAGATTATCAATTAACATTATATAAGACAAAACATGGGTTAACGCTAATTGAGACAGACATAGATAGGGCGAATCATTTTGCAGATAACTGGTTTAAAAAAAGATTTAATCATTTTCAACTGATTCAAAATGACCAGCTATTTGTAGCCGAAACTGAACAATTAGTTAAATATTTTGCTGGCGAGCTTAAAACATTTGATTTCGCAATCGATCAAAAAGGTACTGACTTTCAAAAAAATGTTTGGCGTTATCTTCAGGACATTCCATATGGTGAGACATTGAGCTATAGTGAACTCGCACAACGTATGAATCGTCCAACCGCAACTCGAGCAGTCAGTCGTGCGATTGGACAAAATCCACTCCTTATCGTTGTGCCTTGTCACCGTGTAATTGGTAAAAATAATAAATTAACAGGTTTTCGTTCAGGTCTAGCATTAAAGCAAGCTTTACTAAACATTGAAAAATCTGATCATGAAAAAAGCTAAAGATTAATATTTATCAATCTTTAGCTTTTTACTATTTTATCGTTCAACAAGCATAGATACACCAATTCCGCCACCGACACAAAGACTAGCGATTCCTAATTTTCCATCCGTCTTATTCATTTCGTGAAGGAGTGTCACGACGATTCTTGCTCCGGAAGCACCGATAGGGTGACCAAGAGCGATTCCGCCACCATTTACATTGACTTTGTTAGGGTCAATCCCTAAATCGCGAACAACTGGAATACTTTGTGCTGCAAAGGCTTCGTTAATTTCAAATAAATCAACTTGATTAAGATCGATTTGAGCTTTTTCAACGAGTTTGTTAATTGATAGATAAGGGCTATAGCCCATTAAGCTTGGATCCATACCAATCTCAGCGTAATCCTTAATTGTTGCAAAATAGTTTAGTCCTCGTTTCTCGGCTGTTGATTTTTTCATTAAGATTAATGCTGCTGCACCATCGTTAATTCCAGAAGCATTACCAGCAGTTACAGTACCACCTTCAAGAAAAGGAGTTCTAAGTTTAGCTAAATCTTCTATTTTAACATCTTTTCTAATATGTTCGTCTTGATCAAATAGTACCTCATCTCCAGTCTCAGATATAACAGGAACAGGGACAATCTCGTCTTTAAACTTACCTGTTTCTTGAGCACGTTGAGCTTTATGTTGAGAATTTAGTGCAAATTGATCTTGTTCTTCTCTAGTAACATTATATTTCTTTGCTACATTTTCCGCAGTAATACCCATATGCATGTGACTAAATGCGTCTGTCAAACCATCATGAATCATTGAATCAATCAGATTTTTTTGTTCTAGCTCTTTGGTAAAGCGGTAATTTGGTAGGATATGAGGGGCATTGCTCATACTTTCAACACCACCAACGACAACTATTTCTGCTTGGTTAAGTTGAATTTGTTGACTACCTAGAATGATAGCTTTTAATCCAGAGCCACAAACTTCATTGATGGTCATCGCAGGCTTTGAGTAAGGAACATCTGCATCTACTAATATTTGACGAGCCACATTTTGACCTGATCCAGCTTGTAACACTTGTCCAAAAATTCCTTGGTCAATATCAGATGGATCTAATTTAGCGCGCTTAATTGCTTCTTTAACTACAATTGCACCTAATTGTCGCGCAGAAATATCTTTTAAAGCACCACCGAATTTTCCAATTGGTGTACGTACAGCACTAACTATTACGATTTCTTCCATTATAAACAACTCCTTTTTCAGCTTAGAAGTTACTATTCAATTTTAACAGATTTTCGTGAGTTATTCATTTAATATATTTAAATTGCTTTTTATCTATAAAACCGTAATAATAATTAGTGAAATTTATTTATTCATGTTAAAGTATACTTAAGAATTTAATTTAGCCTGTTATAATTATCGTTTTACTTTATTTATGAAGTAAATATTTAAAGGAAGTGACCGAAATGAAAATTGGAATTGACAAAATAGGCTTTTATACACCAGCAATGTATATTGATACTGGTGATTTAGCTGAGGCTAGAGGTGTTGAGCCAGGTAAATTTAAAGTAGGTATTGGACAAGAAAAAATGGCAGTAGCACCCAAAACACAGGACTCAGTAACTTTAGCTGCAAATGCGGCATTGAGAATTTTAACTCAAGATGATATTGATAAAATAGATTATGTTATTTTTGCAACTGAAACGGGAGTCGACCATTCTAAAGCTGCCGGAATATTTGCGCATGATTTATTAGGCTTAAAAAAATCAGCTCGTTCAATCGAGATTAAGCAAGCATGCTATAGTGCTACAGCTGGCATTCAAATAGCTAAAGGGCATGTCGCCTTAAATCCAGATAGCCGTGTATTAGTACTTGCTTCAGATATTTCTCGCTATGGTTTAAATACAGGTGGAGAAATCACTCAAGGTGCAGGGGCAGTAGCGATGGTTATCGCTCGTGATCCGAAACTAATGACAATTGAGAGTCCAAGTGTATATCAGACAGACGATGCGATGGACTTTTGGCGACCTTTATATTCAGATACAGCATACGTTCAAGGTAAATTCTCTGTTATCCAGTATATCAATTTCTTTAAGGAATTGTTTGCCCAATATCAAGAAAAAACACAGACAAGCTTAAAAGATTTTGAAGCATTAGTTTTTCATACACCGTATACAAAAATGGGCTTAAAAGCACTTCAAGCTGTATTAGAAGATGCAGATGAAGCTGATAAGAAGCGACTATTAGACTATTATGAAGTAGCTAAACATTATAATGCAATTGTTGGTAACATCTACACAGGTTCTTTATACTTAAACCTGATTTCATTGCTTGAGCAAAATAACTCGCTTGAAGATGGAGCAACTATTGGGCTATTTAGCTATGGATCTGGTTCTGTTGGTGAGTTCTTTACAGGTGTTCTACAACCTGATTATCGAAATCATTTATTAACCGAGCAACATGTACAAATGCTTGAAGATCGTAAGCAGATTTCAATTGATCGCTATGAAAAAGTATTTATGGATACGATCCCTAATGGAATCGGAGATATTGAATTAGATATTGAAGCGGATCCTGCACCAATTTGCTTAGCAGGTATTAAAGATCACATGCGTCAATATGTGAATAAAAACCATTTATAAATTTTAATTTATAATTAAATCAACACCCCTAACTTCTAGATCAAAGTTAGGGGTGTTACTTTTAATGACGTAATTCTGCCAAGATTTGTTTTGCAGTATTTAAATTCATATGTTTTTCTTTACGAAGACGGCGAGCGACTTTTTGAATTTCTTCTCCTTTTGCACCTGCATTAATCGCTAAAGACTTCGCTTGTAATGCCATATGACCTTTTTGAATACCATCTGTTACAAGCGCTCTTGTTGCGGCAAAGTTTTGTGCTAATCCTACTGATACGATAATTGACTCTAATTGTTTTGCATGAGGTGAACCTAGAATATGATGGGCGAATTTTGCACCTGGGTGAATCGTAATCGATCCACCAACTGTACCAACTGGTAAAGGCATTGTTAGTTCACCTAATAAATCACCATTTTCAGCTTTTGTCCATTTTGTTAGTGAACGATATTGCCCGGATCTTGCTGCATATGCATGCGCACCTGCTTCAATTGCACGCGTATCATTACCTGTTGCTAATACGACAGCGGAAATACCATTCATAATCCCCTTATTGTTTGTAGTTGCTCTATAGGGATCAGCTAGAGCAAATTGATTAGCTTCAATAATTCGATCACGCACCTCTTCACCTGAAAGGCCGCGACGTTCCAATATATTCACTGGAATTTGGCATCTCGCAGTTGCTAAACATTCAGTCGCATAGTTTGATAAAATCCCCATAACAGCTCTCGCACCTGTAAGTTGCTCTAAATAAGGCTTAATAGCTTCGGCCATTGTATTAATCATATTTGCACCCATTGCTTCTTGAGTATCAACATGAAGATGAATAACTAGAAATGGGGGAGTACCATACTCATCATCTTTATCGATCCAACGAAGATCAATTTTCTGAGCTCCTCCACCACGTTTAACGATAGAAGGGTGGGCGCTATTTGCAATTGAGATGATTTGATCTTGATTTTTTATGATTTCTTCGATTGCCACTTCTTTATCATCTATATCTTTAAGTGCCACTTGACCGATCATCACTCGCGATTTCGCCTCTGTAGTAAAGCCACCAGCTAGTCGAATTGTTTTAGCAGCAAAGCTTGCAGCTGCCACAACTGATGGTTCTTCAGTAGCCATTGGGATTAAATAGTCCTGTCCATCAATTAAAAAGTGTAGTGCTAATCCTAGTGGAAGCTGATAAGTTCCAACTACATTTTCAATCATATGATCGCTAATTTCTTCCGGTAAGATTAAATCTGCTTTAAAATCTGCTACTGAACGATGGTCTGCCTTATTAAGTTCTATTAGAGCTTCAATCCGCTCTTCAATTGTTTTCATATAAAATTTATCTAATTGATTTTTTTTCATCATTTAACCTCCAAACTTATGTGAATAGATATGAGTTATCTATTGATCTGCTTATATGCTAACAGTATTGTAACACAATTGACAAACAGTAACTGTGAAGATGATTTCCATAGTATGAAAAGGACCGATCAGTTCAAAATATAGTAAGTTATTTAAAATGATACTGAATGGATGATAATGAATGAAACGAAAAAAACTTGATTTACTTGCACTTGCCTCTATCCCGTTGGTCATGACGCTTGGAAATTCTATGTTAATCCCCGTACTACCGATTTTACAGTCTAAAATTAGTATTACTCAATTACAATCAAGCCTTATTATAACGATTTATTCCGTCGTAGCCATCGTATTTATCCCCATTGCTGGCTACTTGTCTGATCGATTTGGACGAAAAGTCGTAATTATACCAAGTTTGATCATTGTCGCAATAGGTGGAGCGATCTCTGCTTTTGCTTCCTGGAAGCTTAACGATCCATATTATTTAATAATGATTGGACGGTTTATCCAAGGTGTTGGAGCCGCTGGTGCGTTTCCCGTTGTCATACCGACAGTAGGTGATATGTATAGGGATGAGGATGATGCAAGTCAAGCACTAGGTATCATCGAAACATCAAACACATTTGGGAAAGTTTTAAGTCCTATCATCGGGTCATTATTGGCTCAATTTCTTTGGTATCTACCATTTATTTTTGTCCCGATATTTTCAATTACTGCTCTGTTGTTGATTATATTTTTAGTGAAAGTACCGAAAAGGACTGCTGTCGATCATCAAGCTTTCAAGGCTTTTAAGAAAAAAATTAACAAAACATTTAGAAAAGATGGAAAGTGGATTATTTCCGTTTTCATTATTGGTGTATTAAATATGTTCGTGCTATTCGGATATCAATTTAACTTTTCAAATCTACTTGAAAATGAGTACGAAATTAAGGGAGTATATGGCGGACTTATATTGGCAATACCTTTATTGATATTATGTATTTCATCGTTTCTGTCTGGAAAAATTATTGGTGACAATAAAGTCCTAATGAAGCGGATAATTTTTGGTGGGAACCTTTTGGTTAGTATTCCGTTTTTATTTATCTTTAAGGGGATTGGACTTGTATTAATGACGATATTTTTGTCTATTTCAAGTATAGGAATAGGACTTTCATTGCCATGTCTAGATACCTTAATAACTAAGGGCGTCAAGAAAAATATTAGAGGAAGTGTAACGTCAATATATAGTAGCATGAGGTTTTTAGGTGTAGCTACAGGTCCACCTATAGTAGCGATTATTGAAAGCGATTTCAAACTGTTATATTTTGTATTAGCGGGATTTAGTGCTTTAGCAGCATTGGTTGGTGCATTAGCCATTAAACCAAACTAAAGGATCCATCATTTACGATTGATAAATTATCTGATTTGTATAAAAATTATCATATTAAAAGATGATTTATGTCAAAATATCAGTTAGAATTAGACTACAATACTTATCAATTAAAGGGGAAAAATGTCATGGATAATTATAAACGAATTGATAAATTAATTATGAAATATTTAATTATTGGGGCGATTGTAATCTTATTAATTACAAATTACAAACAAGTCCTTCAATGGCTGTCTGTTCTGATGACGGTTTTACAACCGATCATTATGGGAGCAGGGATTGCCTATATTATTAATCTTTTAATGGTCCAATTTGAAAAAATATATTTTCCTAATAAACATGCAAAGTGGGTAAGAATGACTCGGCGACCAGTCAGTATCCTTTCTAGTTTTATTGTTGTGCTGTTCATTATTGTGTTTGTCATTAGTTTAATTGCACCACAGCTCATTTCAGTGTTCGCTACAATGATTGAAAAGGCCCCTGAATTGTTTACAATGGTTGAAAATTGGATCCTTCAATATAATGATTTATTTCCACAACTTGCAGATTTCGTCCAAGATGTTGATATTGATTGGCAAGGATTTGCGAGTCAATTCTTAAATATGATCAATAATTTTACTGGAAATGTCATTGAGACAACTGTTTCAACAATTGGATCTGTATTTAATTTTATTGTTAATATATTTTTAGCGATTATTATCTCTATTTACATTTTGTTAACGAAAGAAAAATTAGCAGGACAATTTAAACGTGTCTCAAAAGCGTTTTTGCCAGAACGTTTGGATCAGAACCTGCGTTATGTATTAAATGTGCTGAATGATTCATTTAGTAGCTTCTTTGTTGGAGAAACTATTGAAGCGGTTATTCTTGGTTCTATGGTCGCGCTTGGTATGTGGATTTTCCGTTTCCCATATGCCGGTATGATTGGTGCTTTAACAGGTGTCACTGCCTATATTCCTTTTGTCGGTGCATATATCTCAGCATCAGTTGGTTTTCTCTTAATCCTAGTTGAATCACCAA
The DNA here is from genome assembly GCF_000307165.1 of Amphibacillus xylanus NBRC 15112. NCBI lineage: Bacteria > Bacillati > Bacillota > Bacilli > Caryophanales > Bacillaceae > Amphibacillus > Amphibacillus xylanus. Next base: position 1,348,537 of record NC_018704.1, on the reverse strand, counting down.
TTCGTGCTTTATTATTTTTAGTATTAATTATTGTCATTCAGCAGATTGAAGGAAATATTATTTATCCGCGTGTCGTAGGTCAATCAATTGGCTTATCGGGATTATGGGTTATCGTCGGTATAACAATTGGGGGCGGACTTTGGGGCGTACCGGGAATGTTATTTGGTGTACCGATCTCATCAGCAATTTACCGTTTGATCAAAGATAATGTCGTCTTAAAAGAAAAATATAAAGGTAGATTGAAAGTTAAAGGATAAAATCAGTGATTAAGGGGGAGCGACTATGCGAATTTTAGTATTAGGTGCAGGGGGAATTGGTGGCTATTTTGGTGGCCGCTTAGTTGAAAAAGGGGAAGATGTTGTTTTCCTTGTTAGGGAAAAAAGAAAGCAACAACTAGAACAATCAGGATTAGTTATCAAGAGTACAAATGCTAATTATTCATTTAAACCACAATTAATGACTAAAGACCAGCATTCAGATCCATTTGATGTTGTGCTACTTTCAACAAAGGCATACCATTTGGACGAAGCGATTAAGGATTTAAAACCATTTGTTGGTGGAACCACAGTTATTATCCCTTTATTAAATGGGATTTCTCACTTAGATCAATTAATTAATGAATTTGGTAAGGAACGAGTAGCTGGTGGCCTATGTCAAATTGAAACGACATTAAATGAATCAGGAGAAGTCATACATTCAAGTTCTTTTGATAAGCTTGTGTTTGGAGAATTGAACAATGAAATGACAGAGCGAATTCAATGCGTAGCCACTGCTTTTAGTGGGACGAAAGCTGATTTTATTTTAAGTACACAAATATTACAAGATATGTGGCATAAATATTTACGCATTACCATTCTATCAGGACTAACGACATTAATGCGCGCACCAATTGGGCCGATTCGAGAGAGTTTAGGAGGCAGAGATTTCATTAAAGCCTTGTTTGACGAAGTTACCCAAATTATGAGAGCACATCATGCACCAATTGCTGATCATGTTGAAGATGGCCAATTATTAGCAATCGACGAGTTATCATATCATTTTAAAACCTCAATGCAACGCGATATGGAAAAAGGATCATTGATTGAGGGAGATCATATCCATGGCCATTTATTAACTCTTGCTGAACAAGCGAACCTAAAAGTTCCGTATCTAAGAGCAATTTACCAAAACCTTAAAGTTTACGAACAAAGTCTTTTGCACAATAACTAAAAAATAATAATTATATTACATTCAAAACATGTCTGTCAATAGCTAATTTGAAATTAAAATAAAATTGTGATAAAATAGAAATAGAAAGGTTATTAGCCAGCTAACGATTCAAATCGTACGCATACTTCTTTCGATTAGAAACTGCGTACGTTTTTTATTAATTTTACAAGCACATGTGTTTTCAGAATATATTTTATAGGGGTGTGAATGAGTGAATTTAATTAATGAAAAAATAACTCATGAGGTTTTTGGTAAGGGGAAAATTATTGATCATGACGAGACGTTTATTACCGTTGATTTTGAGGATGATACGAAAAAATTCGTATATCCAGATGCTTTAGGTAAATTTATCAAATTAAAAGATCGTGATGTTGCTGAATCTATGAAAGATATTCTAACAAAGGAAAAAGCAGAAAAAGAGTTAGAGCAGCAAAAACTTGATGAAGAACAAAGAAAACAAGCGGAAATTGCCTATCGGAGAAATAAGCTGAAGGATATAAAAATTCACGAAAGCTCACAAGTTGTTTTCTGGATCGAGGAAGAAGAGGTAGATGCTATATTTACAGATTGGCAAGTCTCAACAGGTACGATCCAAAGCGGTAAGAATGAAGGTCAACCAAATAAAGTTGCTCGTCTACGTCCAAATAGTGCAGTTTTATTAACCGTTAGAGCTAGTGATGAAGAGGAAGTTGATAGGAAAATTATTGGCCTCTATATGGTGAATGAAACATTTTCTGGTGAGTTAAACGATGAAGGTATGATTACTGCACATGAGAGTTATCGAATTACATTAACTAAAGAGGAATCTGACAAGATGTTGTTCTGGAACTACTATATTAATAAGAATTATCCGCACCGAACAACATGGAATTCCGGTCGATATCGATATTATGACAATGTTATGACGGCACAAATCTTAACAGATCTTATTTCCTTAAAAACAGACGAAAATGAAAAAGAATTAGCTGAGAGATTTCTTGCCTATTTCATTGAAATGAATTTACTTGATGATACGGAAATACCCAAACCAAATGGAGCACTTAAGCAGTAAAATTAAAAGTTATCTGATAAGTTGTACAATTTATAGCTATCGCTATTGTTGTACAGCTTTTTTAGTTTCTATAATTTTTGGTGTTGGTGAGTTCTTTTTTTCGAATTCGCTGACACCTTTTTGTGTTTTAATAGAAAAAGGCCAGCAGATTCCTTTATAATTAAGAAGTGAAAAACAGCAGGTGAACAAGTTGTATCTTAATTAAAATTAATATAAATTTATTCTCGGCTAATTATAAAACCTACCAACACTATTTGACATTGAACCCTTTTTTATTGATTTTCTAAAGTAATTTATTAAAACAATCGAGTAGGAGGAGGTAATTAACCGCCTTCTACTCGATTATAAAGTAGATCGTTATCAATCAATTTTTGATTTTAATGATTTAAAAATTATAGTCATCCTCATCCATAGCCTCTGATTCACCAATCAAATAGCTATTGCCAACTTGAGAGAAAAAGTCATGATTTGATGATTCAGTTGAAATACCATTCATCACAATCGGATTTACATGCTCTGGCATCCCATCTTGATAAAAAGCTTCGAATCCTAAATTTTGTAGTGCCTTATTTGCATTATATTTTACAAAAGTCATCACATCATATGTCCAACCAACTTGTGAATAAACTTCTTCGGTGAATTTCTCTTCATTTTTCATTAGGTCAAAAAGAAGTGCATAAATCCAATCCTTTAGTTCATTTTGTTTATCCTCAGATAGTTCATTGAAACCAAGTTGAAACTTATAACCTAAATATGTGCCATGAACAGATTCGTCACGAATAATAAGCTTAATAATTTCTGCGACATTTTCAAGCTTGTTGTTTCCTAAATACCACAGTGGTGCATAGAAGCCGCTATAGAATAAAAATGATTCGAGAAATACACTAGCTACTTTTTTTTGTAAAGGACTGCCATTTTGATAGATTTCATTAATACGCTTAGCTTTATATTGGATTAACAGGTTATTATTGCCCCAGTCGAAAATCTTGTCTATTTCATTTGTTGTATTTAAAGAAATGAAAATAGTCGAATATGATTTTGCATGTACGGATTCCATAAATAAAATATTGTTTAATACAGCTTCTTCATGTTGTGTTCGTACATCATCTCGCATCGCATTTGCGCCTTCTTCAGATTGTAATGTATCTAATAAAGTTAAACCAACAAATGCTTTATTTATAACATCACGCTCTTGATCAGAGAGCATTCTCCAGTCATTACGATCATTACTAACCGGAATTCGTGTGTCTAACCAAAATTGGCTCGTTAACTTTTCCCAGGTTGCTTTATCTAATCCATCTTCAATTTGATTCCAATCGATTGATTTATAGTAATGAACAGAATGACGATTGTCTTCACTGGCTAGAATCTCATTAAAATATTTTTTTCTCATTCTACATCCCTTTCCTAGTTCCTAATTATATAATGCAACTTTCACAGTGATTAACACCAATTTCTTGTGAATAGTTACCAGTATGTGTTCGAACATAATAGATCGTTTTAATTCCCTTTGTCCAAGCATAATTTCTTAATCGATTCAAATCTCTTGTCGTCATATTTTGCGTTTTTCCATTCTTCCATTCGTAAAGTCCTTCGGGGATGACAGAGCGCATAAATAACGTTAGACTCATACCTTGATCAATGTGCTTTTGAGCCGCTGCGTATGTATTAATTACATCACGCATGTCTGTATCATAAGCAGATTGATAATATTGAATCGTTTTATTATTTAAATGAGGGGCAGGGTAATAAACTGAACCGATATTTTCTTCTTGTCTATTTTCAATTAAATTCACAATAGGATGAAGTGAACTTGATGCCTCGTTAATATACGAAATACTACCTGTTGGTGCTATCGCAAGTAAATATGCATTATAAAGCCCATGCTTCATGATATCATCATTCAATTCTTTCCAATCCTCGATTGTAGGCATTGGAACATTTTTAAATATTTCCTTCACTTTTTCTGACTTAAAAGTAAACTCTTCTTGATCGATGTATTTTGTCCTTAAATATGATCCATCAGCATATGCAGATTTCTCAAACTCAAAAAATGTCTCTTGTTTTTCTTGGGCAAGTTTATTACTTGTCTTTAATGCATAATATCTTACAGCTCTAAAATAAGCATCAGTAAATTCAATCGCTTCATCTGATCCATAATGAATTTGATTAGTAGCTAAAGCTGTATGTAATCCCATTGCTCCTAGCCCAATTGAATGATATGATCGATTACCTTTATCAACAGTCGGAACGGCTTTAATACTTGTCATATCTGAAACAGATGTTAATGCACGAATAGCGGTATCAATTGATTCTTCAAAGTTATCTGACTTAATCATCTCGGTAATATTTGTTGATCCTAAATTACAACTGATGTCGTGACCAACTGCTTTATATGAAATATCTTCATTTAATTCAGAAGGGGATTGAACTTGTAGAATCTCACTACATAAATTACTCATAATAATTTGACCGTTAATTGGGTTATCATTATTTACAGTATCAATATTCACAATATATGGGTAACCAGATTCTTGTTGAAGCTTTGAGATTTCTTGTTCTAGCTCGCGAGCATTAATTCTATACTTTTTAATGTTATCGTTTTGCACTAGCTCATCATACATTTCAGTAATATTGATATAAGAAAATGGCTTACTATAGATTCGTTCAATATCATACGGACTAAATAGATACATTGGTGCATTTGTTTTTAATAATTCATAATATTTGTCTGGCACAATAAGACCTAATGATAATGTTTTCACACGAATTTTTTCATCAGCGTTTTCCTTTTTAGTAGATAAAAACTCATAAATATCTGGATGGAAAACATTTAAATATACAGCACCTGCACCATTACGCTGTCCAAGTTGATTTGCATAACTGAAGCTGTCCTCGAATATTTTCATCACTGGAACCACACCTGATCCAGCGTTAGCAATCTTTTTAATTGGTGCACCAGCTTCTCTTAGATTAGTTAAGTTAATACCAACGCCGCCACCACGCTTTGATAGTTGAAGAGCAGAATTAATTGTCCGACCAATTGATTCCATATTATCTTGTATGTCAAGTAAGAAACAACTGACAAGTTCACCACGAGATGTTTTACCAGCGTTTAAGAATGTTGGTGTAGCTAGTTGGAAACGTTTGTTAATATGCTCTTTTGCAATATTCCAAGCTAACTTTTCATCACCTGTAGCTAAATATAAAGCAACAAATCCAATGCGATCCTCATATCTTTCTAAATATTTACTACCATCATTAGTTTTAAGTGCATATTGGTTATAAAATTTATAAGCTCCCATAAAACTATTGAATCTAAATTTTTGTTCGTATAAAAAGTTAAATAACTGCTTTATAAATTCAAAATCATATTTTCTTATAAATGCTTCCTCAATATAATCATTTTCAATTAAGTAATTTATTTTTTCTTCAAGTGTGTGGAAGAACACTGTATTGGGATTAACATGTTCTAAAAAGTAAGCCCTGACAGCCTCTTTATCCTTATTTAATTGAATTTCATTATTTTCACTCGGTATATTAACCTGATTATTTAATTTGAAGTAAGTAATATCTTTAGTTTTTTCTATTGCTTGAATATTATATTTGCTCAATTAGTTTCAACTCCTCTTCTAATTTTGTGACATCTGACGCGGTTCCTTGGAATTCTAATTGATGTAATAAAGGAAGATTGTATTCCTTTGCTAGAACTTTAGCAGTAATACAAAACAAGTTAGCGAAATTCCGATTACCAACTCCAAATAACCCTTTACATAAAGTAAGATTACATTTTGTTTCTAAAAATTCAGCTGCCGTATCCGTTACAATAGGATGAATGTTAGGTTCGTATGAGGGCATAACAAGAATAAAAGGTTCGTTCATCTCAATCTCAAAATTTGACGGGGTAATTTCAATTGCTTGATATTGTTTTACTTTATGAACGTATTTTCTTGTTTGACCCGTTTGTGAGTAGTATACAATTTTAGCCATTATTACACCAACGTTTGTAATTTATCAGGTTGATAGCCTGAAAAAATTTGATCTCCTATCTTAACGACGGGTAAAGAACTAAATCCTAATTCTATAACTTCATCTAAATACGCTTTATTTTGATCAACTCTTTTTTCCTTATATAATATATTTTCTTCCTCAAGAAATTTTTTCGTAAAGACGCATTCAGGGCAGCCGCTTTTTGAGTAAACTATTACTTCCATGATAAAATTCCTCCGTATATATAAGTTGTATATGAAAATTTAGTTTTATTTGAAGATAATTTTGGGTGTAGTATATGCAAGCATTAAATTTCCCTCCCTTTAAATAATAAAAAACCATTCATTAGAGCATGAATGGCGTAAAACGACAGAAAGGTAGTGATAATGTTCTATCGTTTCTGCTTTTTCATCCCCGAAAAATAGAAACTATAAGTATTGGCAGGTCTCCTGGCTAGTGTTTCATCCTACTATAGCCCTTCCCATATCAAAGAAATGATACAGTGGTTTGCTAGTTCGTCAACACTTACAGTTGCGGGGGCAGCTTCAGATTTGACTGAATTCCCTTTTAAGACATATAAATGTCACCATTACTCAAGATACTATATTTTGTGTTATTTTATTGTTAATTACAACTCGATATACTACATATTGAATTATAACACATAATTTTTATTATACAACTAGATTGACTTACATAACATTTGTATTCGTTTACCATAAACACAAGTTATTTAAAAGGGAAGGGGTCAACCGTAAATCGTTAATTCTAATATTACTTATACTAGAGGCGCTGAGAAAATTAGTTGCTTTATAAAGTGGTATAATCGCTTATTAATCAGGAATGCTAATTATGTAGAGCAACAATATTGGAGGAAAAATTAATGGTTAATAAATATAGACAAGATAAACTACCCGAATCGCCAAATTCTTATTGGACTAATTATGATGAATTACCTAATTTCCCGAAGCTAAATACAGATATTCATGTTGATGCCGTTATCGTTGGTGGTGGTATCACAGGAATTACCACTGCCTATTTATTAACGAATGCTGGTTTGAAAGTTGCCCTATTAGAATCTGACCGGCTATTGAATGGTACCACAGGACATACGACTGCGAAAATAACAGCACAACATGATCTGATTTATGATGAATTGATTCGTAACATAGGTATAGACAGAGCAGGTATGTATTATGAATCCAATATGGAAGCACTGAATTTTATCAAAAAAACGATTGAATTACATGAAATTGATTGTGATTTCAGCCCTCAAGACGCCTGGCTTTACGCAACAACAGAAAAATATCAAGAAAAAATTGAAAAAGAAGCTATTGCCTATGAGAAGTTAAATATTAAAGGAAGTTTGGTTGATTCTATTCCATTTGGTATTGAGGTGAAAAATGCCTTAATCATGAGTAATCAAGCACAGTTTCATCCAGTAAAATATTTAACTGCGTTAGTTAAACAGATAATAAGTAAAGGTGCGCAAATTTTTGAGCAGACAACTGCTGTTGATGTGGAAACAAGAATCCAACGAACTGTTTATACTAGTGAAAAGTTTTCTGTAACAGCTGATTATATATTAGCTTGCAGTCATTTCCCATTTTATGAAGGGATTGGACTATATTCAGCTAGAATGCATGCAGAAAGATCATATATTATTGCTGCAAAATCAAATATTAAATATCCTGGAGGCATGTACCTTAGTGCCGATGAACCGAAACGATCATTAAGATCTGTAACGATTAATGATGAAGAGATGATTTTAATTGGTGGGGAAAGCCATAAAACAGGGCAAAGTGAAGATACACTGAAGCATTATGAAGCATTAGAGGTTTTCGGAAAACATCATTTAGGTCTTGAAGCAATTTCTCATCGATGGTCAGCTCAGGATTTGATTACAATCGATAAAGTACCATATGTCGGTAAGATAACCCAAGGACAAGATCGAATTTTAATTGCTACGGGTTATCGGAAGTGGGGTATGACTAATGGTACTCATGCAGCTATACTGTTGTCTGATCTCGTGTTAAAGCGAAAAAATAATTATCAAGATCTTTATAGGCCGTCAAGATTTTATCCGATACCAAGTATAAAAAACTTAATTGTTCAAAATGCGAATGTAGTAGAACAATTAATTAAAGGAAAGCTGCAATTAAGTCATATAACAACTGAATCTATCGCAAATGATGAAGCGGCTATTTTGACTATAGATGGAGAAAGAAAAGGGGCGTATAAGGATAAAGAGGGGAAGATTCATATTGTAGACACCACATGTACTCATATCGGTTGTGAAGTTGATTGGAATAGAGGTGAGAGGTCGTGGGATTGCCCATGTCATGGATCAAGGTTTTCTTACACAGGTGTAGTCTTGGAAGGCCCTGCAGAAAAGCCATTACAAAAATATGATTATAAGATGATAGACAATCTAACCTCTGACGATTCGGGCTATTAAATAAATATGATGTTCAGCACGTGTTATCTTTTATAAATCTAATGTTTCTCTTTAATAAGCACCGTAACACGTAAATTAACTTAATTCGTGTTACAATATTATCAGTAGTGTTATTCGTAATTGAGAGAAAGGGGTATCACCGTGAACAAACATAAAATTTATACAATGAGTTTTGCAAAAGTGTATCCACTTTATATAAAAAAGGTAGAACGAAAAGGACGGACAAAGGAAGAAGTCGATCAAATTATTACTTGGTTAACGGGCTATAGCATGGATGAAGTAAATAAACATATAGAACTTGAGACAGATTTTGAAAACTTCTTTACACATGCACCTAAATTACATCCAAATAGATAGTTAATTAAAGGTGTACTTTGTGGTGTCAGAGTAGAAGAAATTGAAGAACCAATTATGCAAGAAATTAGATACATGGACAAGTTAATTGATGAATTAGCAAAAGGTAAAGCAATGGAAAAGATACTAAGGAATTCATAACATTGAAACGTGACATCTGTTTATTAAAATGTCACGTTTTTCTTGTTATTCTGCTATAAGACCTTTAGTATCATTAAATATGATAAACTAATATAAAGAGATCAGAATGGAGGATCAGTAATGAGTATTGCAATTGTGACTGATACAGGCTGCAATATTACACCTGAACAAGCTGAAGAATTAGGAATATACATATTACCAATAGAAATTGTATTTGAAGACAGGACTTATAAAGATGGCTTTGAGATTACCAATCAAGAATTTTATGCGAAAATGGCTAACTCAAGTAAAGTACCGTCAACTTCGCAACCTCAACCTAATGAAGCCTTTCAATTATATAATAAATTAAGTCAAGAATATGATGAGATATTAAGTATTAGTTTAGGATCGACAGTTTCAGGAACAGTTCAAACATTAAATCTAGTCGCCCAGGAAATTGATCAAGCAAAAGTAACTGTTTATGACACTAAACTTGTTTCAATTCCGGCTGGTCACTTAGCAATTGAAGCTAAACGCTTAGCAGATCAAGGCAAAACAGTTGATGAAATTATGACCCATTTAGACGAATTAAGAGAAAAAGTAATCGCTTTTGCAGCAATATATGATTTGCAAAATTTAGTTGAAAGTGGAAGAGTACCAGCAGTTCTAGGAACAGTGGCTAAATTAGCAAAAATTAAACCAATTATTCGGATTGAAGCAAAGAATTCAAAAGGTTTAGAAATAGCAGAAAAAATACGAACAAACAAACGTGCAACTAATAGATTAATTGAATTAGTTAAGGAGCATATTGAATCAATTGATTATCCGGTTCAAATTGATGTAGCGCATGGTAATATTCCAGAAGTTGCTGAAGAAGTGCGTCTTCAATTATTAAATGAATATCCTGATATGAACATTAATATTCGTCTACTCACAAGTGTAATCGGTGCTCATTCAGGACCAAATATTGTTGGTGTTTTTATTGCACCAAAGTAACTTAGCAATTGGTTATGTAGAAACTCGTAGAGCTGACTTTCCTGAAAGTAAATTTACGCTTGTATTTCTAGCTTTACCAGGAGAATCTTATGAGCTTGAACTTACTTATAATTACGACCGTGAAGAACCATATGACTTAGGTAATGCATATGGTCATATTGCATTAGGGGTTGAAGATTTAGAGGCAAAGTATAAAGAATTATCGGATAAAGGTTATGAAGTAACGGAATTAAAAGGACTAAATCAGGTGGTGATCATATGATTAAGCGATTTTTGAACGATAGACTTATTTTTATACGAATATTAGTTGTAATCGTCGTACTGGCAGCATTAATATTGCCGTATTTAGATTTAATGTCGCATAGTAAGACACCGGTAATCATTATGATGACAGTCTTAATATTTCATATCATTGATGATATGTTCGGTGAAAATAATTAAACTACAAAAACAATGTATTTAAGGATATTTATTAGGGTAGAGTTATCTAAATCTGATAGTAGCTGTCTTATTTCTTTTTCTTCACTCTAGTTTACATAATATAAATTATAGGAAGTTATATGTTTGTTGGTATTTAATATAGATAGTTATCATCTTAGCGAATAAAATCATCATAGTAGTATAATTTTTCAAGATTAAATGCTTAAAACTTTTAAGGTATTTTCTAAATCGTCATTTTAACGCATTTACATGTATCGTTGTTCATCATTCTATTTCTAATTGCGTTTAAATGGCTTCTAGCAACACGTAAAAATGTCGTTAACAAACAAAAAAATCCTTACTCATCATTTATATAACGAGTAAGGATTTTTAATTAAAAATTAAATTAATGTAAATGAAGCTAAGCTTGGTCGACCGTGTCCTCTATATGTGATATAGATTGACTGGATGCCGTTCGGCATATTAATATCTGATTCTACTTCAGTCCAAATATTTTTATTGCTTACCGGGAACGTTGCAAGTACTTCGCCATCCCATGTAGTTTTCACTTCAAAGTGACCATTACAATAGCCTCTATATTTAATTCTAAACTTAGTTACATCTTTAATGTCAAAATACTTAAATCCTGCTGTTGAAGAATCAGTCATATTTTGAATATAGCCGATTTCCTCATCGCCATCTTTACCATCTTGAGTAATGCGTGGGAATTGAGTATTCATCCACAGATCTCCTGAATAAGCTTGTTCATCTTTATGGAATAAATTACAAGCGATATAAGTAGGATACTCTCCGCGTCCTTCCAATGGTCCACCATTAGGACCGCATGATGTCATCTCTACCTGTGGAATTGAACCATCCTCTAATACTTCAATTGGTTCTAAGCATGCTTGGCGGCTAAAGTTTGAACCATTTGTATGTCTATGGTAGAAAATATACCACTGGCCATTAATTTCAACAATACTTCCGTGGTTATTTCCACCGTAAGCCATTGGTTTATTAGCTGGCTTATAAGTATCAATGTGCATATCATTATTACTTACAATAACACCTTGGAACTCATAGCCTTTTGTTGGATGCTTACTTGTTGCATAGCATAGTTCATGAAATACAGTTGAAGAATAAATAATATAATATGTGTCGCCAATTTTTCTTGGTGAAGGTGCTTCGAAAAACTCATGACCTTCAAAACCACTACCTTTAGCATATGGTTCGCTTGGCAATACAGTAACTGTTTCTTCAACAATCGTAATCATATCTGGTCCAAGTACTGTTGCCATAGCACCTGTACGTGATTTATCACCAACTGCACAGAATCCAGTTAATAATAATGTCTTATCTCCTTCAGTTAATACACCTGGATCAAATTGTGGTTCATCTCCAGGTCTTTCACCTAGACGATTTCCGTCTTTATCTTGAACATAACCATAAAACTCGAATTTCCCTGCTGGTGAATCAGATACTGCTACTGATACTAGAGGTGTTTTATCTAGGTTATAGTATAAATAATAACGACCATCTGGACCAATTGTCACATCCGGTGCATAAAGACACATGCTACCATCCTTGTTCAGTGGATCGTCAGTTTTCTTATAAATAACACCTTCATAGCGCCAGTCTGTTAAGTCATCAACTGGTGCAGACCAAGTAACATAATCGTTTAAGCAATAAACATCTCCGTTAAAACGATCATGCGAACCATAAATATAAACGCGATCATTAAATACATAAGGTTCTGCATCAGGGATATATTCCCATGATGGAAGATATGGATTAAACCCTTGTTTTTTCATAAAATATACACCACCAAAATTTTTATTATACTAAACATTGCTATATCTTTAAGCTAGAGATTCAAATCTCTTATACTCTATTGTAATTGTAAAGCGCTTGCATTAACAAGTCAAATTTCATAGTATAATAGACAATTTCTATATTCGATGGCATAATTAATGCGATTTTGTCAGATTTTAAGAATTAATAATTATCCTTCAGGAAGTGCTACATATTTTAATATCGATTCGTTTTTTATCACAAACAAGTTATCATAATCATCTAATATATAAACTTTCGTTTTTTTCTAGATTAGTCGAGGATATAATTGTTCTATCGACGTCTGCATTATACTCTGCTTCTGCGGAACAACCAACTAAAAAGCTAAAAATCATAATCAGTAAAAAAATCTTTTCATCATACATCTCCTCTGTAATAATATTTTTCCATATATGTTTATAATATGATTTTTTTGAATAAAAAAAACCAGTTAATTCTTTACTTTTAAGATAATGACAACTTCTTTTTACTTATTTTTGATTAAATATTGATAAACATAATCATCCATATAATAGCCGTTACCGATATCAATTTTCTCCTCAGTAATCCGAATTAAACCCAATCTTTCATAAGCACGAATGGCAACTAGATTTTCCTTATTTACATTAAGTACAATTATATTAAAGCCTAATGCTTGTGCTTTACTTTTTACGAAATCAAACATTTCACTTGCTATGCCTTGACCACGGTACTCTTTTTCTAGATAAAATTTACTTAAATATAGATCGTCTCTCCTAGGGTAAAAAGCGATAAACCCAATTTTTCTATTATGATAATCTGTGACGAAATAATATTGATAATTCTGTGCTAATTGCTCAAGAATTGATGTAACCGATTGGAACTTTTCGATCATATAATCATTTTGAGCTTTACCTATAATCGGATCATAATGTTCTTTCACAATTTTAGATGCTAAACTAGACAATTCATGTATTGCCTTCATGTCAGTTTTTTTAATTTCAATGTATTTCATATGTCCTCCCCATAACCTTTCTATTGCCATTTTCGTTTTATTTCCACTCTAGTAATTCAATTCTATTACCAAATGGATCATTGATATAGATTCTATTGGCTCCAGGTAGTAGTGTATCAACTTGATATTCGATATTGTGTTTAGATAAATGTGCTTTTAAGTGATTAAGATTCTCAACAACAAATGCAGGGTGAGCCTTTTTAGCTGGATTAAACGGTTCTTCAATATCAATATGAACTTGTTGATTGCCAATTAAAAACCAGACTCCACCACGTTTACTTAATATTTCGGGTTTTTCTATTTCTTTTAGTCCTAAAACGTCTGAATAAAATTGTCTTGCACGGTCATCAGAACCCTTTGGAGCAGCTAACTGAACATGATCAATCTTCAACAATGAAAAACTCATATATTAACCTCCACCTATTATTATTTGAAAATTTAAAAACTTCTTTTTATAAATATAGTCAATCTATTAATTTTAAGCAACTCATATTTATGAAAATAAAAAATCATACCTTTTGTATCGTAAACTTTACAAAAGGTATGATAAGTGATTTATTTGCCTTTACGCATCATATTATATTTTTCAACTGGTTGGTCTAGTCGTACTTTTGTAATCATCATCGCATGTTTAGCGCGGTCAATTGGTTCATCGTTCTCATCCCAAAGTTCAGTGATTGTTTGCTTAAAGTGATAGAAGTTTGGCCCGAAGAATTCAACTTCATCACCGACACCGAAGTTATTTCTTTGTTGGATTGTTGCAATTTTCGTATTTTCATCATAATCCAAAACTAATCCAGCAAAATCGTATTTAGGAATTCTAGCAGGTCTACCGAAAAGCTGGTCTTTTTCAGTTGGTTCATTATAGTAAAAGCCACTCGTTAATGAACGTTGCGCTGCTTTCCAAATTTCATCAATCCACTCTGGATCAATTTTGTAGTTCTCAGGATCTTCGAAGTAAGTATCAATTATTTTTCGATAGACGTTCACAACAGTTGCGACATAGTGAATACTCTTCATTCTACCCTCGATTTTAAATGAATCTACACCTGCCTCAATTAAATCAGGTAAATATTCTACCATACTCATGTCTTGGGAGCTCATGCTGTATTGTTCGTTAGCTAATTCTGAGATTGGCTCTGTACCATCAATTCCATCCTCAAATAGGTCATACTTCCAACGACATGACTGGGCACATCCCCCTCTATTTGCATCTCTAGCAGACATATGATTTGATAAAACACAGCGACCTGAATATGAAATACACATCGCACCATGAATAAATGCCTCTATTTCAATATCAACCTTTTCCTTCATTTCGCGAATTTCTTCAACAGAAACCTCTCTAGCGAGAACAACACGTGGAATACCTTCATTCTTCCAAAATTCTGCTGTTTTCCAGTTAGCAACAGATGCTTGTGTACTAATATGCACTTCTAAATCTGGTGCTGCTTCACGACAGGCTTGGATTAATGCTGGATCGGCAACGATAACAGCTGCTATCCCAATATCATATAATTCTTTAAAATATTCATGTAAACCTTCTAAGTTTTCGTTGTGTGCAATGATGTTAGCAGCAACATATACTTTTGCACCATATTTATTAGCAAATGCTACACCTTCACGCATTTCATCAAAAGTAAAATTACCCGCATTCGATCTTAAACCGAACTGTTGTCCACCAATATAAACAGCATCGGCTCCATAATGTATAGCAAATTTTAGTTTTTCTAAATTACCTGCGGGTGCAAGTAATTCTGGTTTTTTTCTAGTTATCATCTATATAACCCCTCTTATTAATAAATCTGTTCTTTAAAATAGAATCCGGTGTTAAGTCTACGACTCTCTGGTTGAATTTCATCAATAGCTTGCTTATAGTCTGCTTTTTTAAGCGCATAAGCTGCTGGATCATCTAAATAAGTATCAATTGCTTCTCGGTATAATGAAACAATTTGCTCATTGTAATCTATTGTCTTAAGGATCCCCTCAATATACAGTCCGTCAATCTTCGCATCAAGAATTTGATCAAGATACTCAATCATTGCTAAGTCCTCATTACTCATAATGTGTGTGCCATTTACGTCTTCAAATATTGGATAATGAGTTTCGGGCTTCTTATTTTCTTTAATATAACGTTGAACGGTTGAATCATATGCTTGATCGATTTGATTGTAGTAGTTTCTAATTAACTTTCGCTTAGAATGAAAAATATTAGTCATACCGTGAACTTGAATATTAATTGGAAAATTAACTTTCTCTTTCATCTCAAACACAGCAGTTAAAGACAGCTCATTAGATAATGTTGCTCGTTTTAAACCTCTATTAGCCCAGAAATTCAATGTTTGATAGTTCGTTGATAATGTTTCTGGATCCCAAGTTAGAGGTAAAGAACTATTAATATCAGATAAAATTTGATAAATAGATTGATCTCCTGCAATAATGCCATCAACATTGATTTCTTCTAACTCTTTTAAATAACTTGGTAATTCGGTTAAATGTTGATTGTGGTAAATCGCATTGACCCTAACATATACTTTCTTACCTTGGTTATGAAGCCATTCGGTTGCCTCACGAATGTCAGACAGTTCAAAATCGCCAGGTACACGGTTAGCAAATTGTTGATGACCAATTAATAATGCATCAGCACCAGCAAGAGCTAATCGTTTTACTTCATCAATATTTCTTGCAGATGCTTGTAATTCAGGTATATATAACGTCATTGTCTTATCTCCTTTAAAAAATCACTAACTTCTATTATAAACAGAAAAAAATTTTAGCTGATTGATAATTAGCTAAAATTAACTCCGTCCTGATTAAAAATAAATTGACTACAATTATTATGAAGCAATCAGATATAAAATCAGTGACATATATCACACTTTTTCTTACTTATTTATATTTTAAACTAGTAAATATGACGAAATTGTGTCAATAATAAAAAAGTCCAAAATCTTAGTAAGTTAAGATTTTAGACTAGTTCTTATAGTTAGCGCCAAAATGTAGTTGTATCTAATTTATCCTCAATATTAAATTTAATTATCTCTTCAAGTAACTTATAATCAACTTCCTGTTCCCACCCAATTCGAAATAGCCCTTTAGTGTGAGAGTATCCAGAATTCTTAATTTGATCTGAGAATTTAGCAATCGTTACTTCCTCAGGAGCAACAGCTAAATGTTTTTTTGCAGTACTAAAGCCTATAATATATGTGCCATGATCAGTAAACATTGGTTGATTCCATTTAATTTCTGGTTTTAAGTTTGGAAATGTCTTCAATATCCAGTCTAATATTGCTTCAGTTCTTTCACGGTGATTTACGTTATCAATTTTTGCTAAAAAATCAGAAAAAGTATTGATTACAACCACTCCTCTCTTTGCTTAAATTTTATCGTATAATGTATTCATAGTCTAATCTTAAACACTGATTTTATCCGATTGTTATATATTTTTTTATAGTCGTTGTTTAGGCGGTTGAAAAATAGTTATGATAAATATTGAGGTGAGAAAATGGCGAAGTTACATGCACATATGATTATTTCTGGTCGGGTCCAAGGAGTTGGATTTCGTTTTACAACGTTGCAGCTCGCTGATAAATATGGTATTACTGGTTGGGTTAGAAATTTGCCTGATAGTACTGTTGAAATAGAAGCAGAAGGAAAAGCTGAGCAGTTATATCAATTTATTGATCAGATTAAAGCAGGACCAAGTCGAGTTGCTAAAGTTAGAAACGTAGAACTTTCAATTTCTGATCAGTTAATTAATTATCGAACGTTTAATTTAAAACATTAAACATAAAAAAGTCGTGTAGCAAATGTACTACACGACTTAAAATTTTTACTCTTCACTTACTTTACTTATTTAATCAAAAAATGCAAAGGAATATTTATTAAATATTTTATATATATTACAAATTTCAATGGATACTTTGTTATAACATCACATGATTTTTCAGTGAGCAAATAAAAACCGCCACCTTTTTCTAGGTAACGGTATAACAGGTTATATTATTTTTCTTCAAAAAAACGACGGTTTAATGCAATGTATTCATGTTCCTCATCAGGAACTTCACTTTCCATAAAGATTGCCTCGACAGGGCAAACCGCTTCACAAGCTCCACAATCAATACAAAGATCTGGATCAATGTAAAACATCTCTTCCCCTTCTTCAATACAATCCACTGGACAAACTTCTGCACACTCACCGTATTTCTCTCCAATACACGGTGATGTAATGACAAATGCCATTATTTTTCCTCCCCCAAAAATAAAATAACAATTACCAAATATGTTGAAGCTGACAATTTTCTTGATCATACTCAATAATAAAAACATCAGGTTTTCTTAATAATCGCCACTGTTTAAATCCATAGCTATGATCAAAATGCCTCAAAAGTATTGATAGTAAATTACCATGTGTTACAAAAGCAACAGTTTCACAGTCATCTTCATCTTGTTTAATTTCCTCTATTAATTCTAATACACGGTTAAGTGCATCATTAGAAGATTCTCCACCTGGCAAAGCATAATCCAAGTCCTCAAAAGAAGTTTCAATAGCATCTAGCCAATCCTCAACAGGCTCTGAGCTTAGAATGCGTTCTGACAAGCGTGAATCCACCACGATTTTAACCCCGGTTTTTAAAGAATAGGGCCTAATTGTTTCGAGTGAACGCATATAAGGGCTAGAAAAGACTTTATCAATCTGATAATCCTTTTCTTCTAAGAATTCAGCCAAGCGATGGGCTTGGTTTATCCCATGGTATGTTAGAGGTGAATCTCTATGCCGGCCTTCAGCTTGACAATGTCTAATCAAAACGAGCTTCTTCATTGGATCATCTCCTAAACAAGCATTATACTTACCGTCGTTATCAGAAAGTCATATGTTGATGGAAAATTAATTCAATTCTGTGAAGTATTCTTTTTTGAAACCGCCAATCCGGTTAGAATTGTCAATGATAAAATAAAATTCATCGGTCTCATTTTTTACTGGGTAACTCTTACCTGGTGTTAGCATATTGTTGACTACAAATTTCTTTGCGTCTGCATGCACACACTTGATTGTTTTAATGGTATCTTTATTTTCCCAATTTTTATGAATCAATGTGTACAGCCCTCCTTATTATGTCTCTTTACTTACTATTTTAGCACGTTTTTACTAAAAAAATAACCATTGTTAGCAATATATCGACATAATAGTTTAATTATTTATGTTTTTCCTAGATAACTCAGCAAAACTTGTCTGATTAGTAACTAAATTTAGATTTCCTATTTATCAAATAAACGTTTATACCTTCCATAGCCCTCTGCTTCTAATTTATCCTTAGGAATAAATCTCATCGCAGCTGAGTTAATACAATATCGCATACCACCTTGTTCAATAGGACCATCATCAAAAATATGCCCTAAATGACTATCAGCAGTTTTGCTTCTTACCTCTATTCGTCTCATACCATATGATGTATCTAATAATTCTTCTAATTCATTTTTATTAATTGGTTTAGTGAAGCTTGGCCAACCACAGCCGGCATCATATTTATCCAATGAAGAGAATAATGGTTCACCACTTATAATATCAACGTAAATACCATCTTCCTCTAGATCGTAATATTCATTCTCGAACGGACGTTCAGTTCCATTTTCTTTTGTCACATGGTACTGAATCGGCGTTAATTTCTTCTTTAATTCTGCTTGAGAAAACTTTGGCTTCCAATGTTGATTAATAAAGTCCTCTCGACCAGAGCCCTTCTTATAAAGCTGGTAATGGAATCGATTTTTCTTATAGTAGTCTTGATGATTATCTTCAGCACGATAAAAGGTCTTCGCCGGTAGTATCTTCGTAACAATCGGTCGATCAAATTTCCCCGATGCTGCTAATGCTTTTTTTGATTTTTCTGCTATTTCTTTTTGTTCTTCATTGTGATAAAAGATAGCTGTTTGATATGATTCCCCACGGTCGTTAAATTGACCTCCAGCATCTGTGGGATCAATTTGTTGCCAAAATAATTCTACTAACTTCTCATATGGAAAAAGATTTGGATCATATGTGATTTGTACCGCTTCATAATGACCTGTTGTATGACTAGCTACCTCTTCATAAGTTGGGTGCTCTTTATTTCCCCCAGTGTAACCAGAAATGACTGAAATAATACCTGGTTGTTCATCAAACGGCTCAACCATACACCAAAAACAACCACCAGCAAATGTAGCGATCGCATGATTATTCATTGACATATTGTTTTCCTCATTTCCTAGAGTTTCTCTTATTGTATGTGGATACCATTCAATTATCAAACAAATAGCATAGGTGCATGATAGTTTACATTATTCTCTTCAGACATCGTTTCAATTTTAAATAAATTATCGCCCTTGGTATTCTTGTCTTCAATTTTGATTGCTACCGCTTCTTGCTTTTTTGTTGTTTTTGGTTCTTCTTTTACTTCTTCTACTTCTTCTATACCTAAAATTTGATCAAGTAGATCTGTATCGCCATCAGTATTCTCAGCAAGATCACTGTTTGCTACTTCATTAGTTTCCCCTTCATCATCATCTTCAAACTCTTTCATCAGTTCCAGCATCGTTGGTAAATTCTTTATCAGTGGTGCGTACTCTTGAATTTTTGGAGCAATTGATTGAGACATCTTTAAGAAATGTTGAATCTTATCTAAAGTTTCAAATAATCCACCACCAGAGGGATTTAATTTTTTCAATAAGCCTAATAAACCTGAACTAGAACTTTTAGTAGAGGCTGAACCAATTTGCTGTGTATGTTGAATAGCTTGTTGTCCAAGAGTTTGATAAGGTGACCATCGTGGTTGCATTGGTCTCATAGGTTGGAATGGCATTGGAGTATGATAATTTACAGGCATTTGTTTCATGACTTTCCCTCTTTTCATTTTTCCCGTACAATAGTCTACGTGAAATCAATGAAAATGTGATTAAAATCTAATAAGTTAACAAGTCATCATTAAAACAAATGCCTGATTTATTTCCCAGGCAAGCGCATAATAATCAATCAATTGACAGTCTTAGGATACTTAACTGTCACTAATTGACGCTTTGAAGAGAAGTCAGTCGATAGATGCAAGTAGTTTGTTGCTTATGCCAACGTAATTCAAGGATCTCACCAAATCCGATATGTCCTTTTTCTTTATGACGTTTAATCTCAATAGTCTGTTCGATGGGAAATAAATGATAGCCATCAAGCGTAATTTTATAACTATTTGGTTGATCAGGAACGCGTTCTTGCTTACCTTCTGTAACAAGTACCCATTCAAAAGTAATCGGCATTGACATTAACCTTACCTCCTAAATGAAATTATTCTTCTTATAAATTAAATCTAGCAAATGAACCATTAGGTGTTGAAGTAATCTCCAATTTTGCATGAATCTCTTCTTTTAGTTGATTGACGTGTGAAATTATTCCTAATACTCTGTTTGATTGTTGTAATGCTTTTAATGTGTTAATTGCTTGTTCAAGTGTAATCTCATCAAGTGTTCCAAAACCTTCATCAATAAATAATGTATCTAATTGAACCCCACCTGCATGTGCTTGAACAACATCTGCCATGCCTAGTGCTAAACATAGTGATGTTTGAAAGCCTTCCCCACCTGATAGCGTCTTAATCGATCGTTGTTTACCAGTATGTTGATCAAATACTTCTAAATCTAGACCACTTTTCGCACCGTGTTTAGCCAGCTTATCACTGATTTTTAGCTCATATCGTTGATCTGTTAGCTGATTAAGCCGTAAGTTGGCTTGATATAAAATTTCCTCTAAAAATGCTGATAACACATATCGTTCAAAAGACAACTTCAAATGATTATCACCATTTGCCATCTCAGCTAATGCCGACATATCACGGTAATCTTGATCTAATTCAGTATATGCCTCTTTTAAGTCTAATGCTTTATTCAATATCTTTAAATGCCTACTGTGCTTTTCAGCTAATTGTTCTAATAAACGAATAGACGTTTCATGCTCGTTTTTAATTTTCTCTAATTGTTGTTCTATCTCTGTTAGATTTGGTTGTTTGAAGTCTTTTAACTTACTTTCCAATGTATGAATCGTTGTATTTAGCTCATTGACTGATGCGTCATATTGTTTAATTTGAACATCCAATTGTTGACGCTCGTCTTCTTTTAACTTAGCAAGAGAATATGTTTGGTAATCTTTAAATCCAACTCTTCTTAACTGCTCTTTGAATGTATTCTTGGCAGTTAATTGGTTTCTTTGCAGTTGCTCTGTAAACTGTTTTTGCGTTTCGTATCGTGCTTTTAACGTATTTACTTGATCAGTCAGTTGATTCAGTAATTTTTCGTGCTCAGTGTAGTTGCTAAACCATTTTTCTAGTTTGTCTTGCTGATCGTTTAATTTTAATTCCCACTCTTGAAAACTTAACTCCGTATCGGGTTTGTATTGCTTGTAGCTATTCATCTCACCTTCTAATCTTGAGATATCTTGCACTACTTTATTTACTTCAGCTGCTTGTTGTTCAATTACTCGTTCAATCTCTGATAATTGTTTATTTAGCTGTGACTTTGTCTCTTTCAATGATTGGTTTAGTTTAACTGATTCTTCAATCTGTTGTATTTTTAGTGTCAGCTCTTTAACTTTATCTTGAGCTGAATTTAAGATTTGTTCAATTGTTTCTTCTGTTATATCTTCGTAATTTTGATCAAACAATTTAGATAGTTCAATTACGGATTGTTCCATGATGCGATAATCAGCTTGATGATCTATCCATTGACTTTTAAATTTGCTAATTTGTTCTTCTATATGTTCCTTTTTACTAATTAATATTTCTTTCTCTTGATCATGGACTGGATCGTGAGTCGCAATTGCTAACATTGGATGATCTATCGATCCACAAACAGGGCAATGCTCTCCTTCTTTTAATTGTGAAGCTAGGTGACTTGCCACATGCTGCTGATAATTTTTTTCATACGCTTGTAAGTTATCTTGACAGTCCTTTAGTTCCTGTTCAAGCTGTTGACTCTTAAATGATAATTTATCGGTAATTTTTTCTAGCTCGACTAGCTCAACATAATTTTTCTTGAGCTGTTGTGCTTTTTTTAAGCTTTCGTTTGCTAAAGTATATTCATGAGTTAACTTTAGTGATTCTTCTTTATGCTCAATTTGTTTATCTAGCTGTTGATTCGTCTGATTTAGGGTTAGTTTGAGCTGTTCATAATTGGCCTTTTCTACATTAAGTTGCTTAGTCAAACGATCATGGATTTGTTGTTGGGCTCCAAGCTTTGATTCTAAATCAATATATTTTACCCATGCTTCTGTCTGACGTTGCTCCTCCCGTAAAATCTCTTGCTCTTTTAATTTTTCAGGATAAGTTACTTGGATTTTTTCAAACTGTGCTTTGCTTTGAGTGTAATTTTCTTGTATACCTTTGAGCTCTTGTTCTAATTGATTTAGCTTTGTTGTTTCTAATTCAGCTTCTTCTGTTCTTATATTAAGTTGTTCTTCATACACTTCTAACTTGGCTGCTTTTTCAGCTAGTTGAAATTTATCCCTCAAGCCATTAATCATTTCTGCTTGCTGTTCTAACTCAGTTTTCTTATTAATCGCGTCATTTAGTCTTTGAAATTCATCATTTAATTTCATTTGTTCATGATAATATGATTCGGCATCAGCTAGAGCTGCTTTTTGTTTTTGATAATTTTCGGTTGCTATTTGATGATTTGTATCCAAGTGGTTAATCAATAGTTTTAATTGATTGATTTCTTCATCTTGTGTCCACTGTTCTCTAATGACTTCATCTACATCCCATTCAACAAAACTAAGTTGATCAGTTATTTGGTTTTGGAATGTTTTTAATTGCTGCATCATATCCTTTGACTTTGTTATTAATGTATTTGTGATGCTCTGATAAACATGAGTTCGAAAGATTTTTTGTAGAATTTTTTCTCGTTCGTTACTATTTTCACTGATTAGCTTTCTAAACTCACCTTGTGGGATCATAATCATTTTTAAAAACTGATCATAATCGAGTCCAATAATATTTTCTATCGTTTCATTGACATCTTTAATTCGACTCGTGATTAAATGCGATTCTTCATCTCTTATTTGATAAAGACTTGCTGATTGTGGTTCTTCAACAAAACCTTCACCACGACTTTTCGGGCGTAGTTGTTTAGGTTTTCGGTTAATTATATAAGTCGTATCTTTAATCGCAAATGTTAAACTAACTTCCGTATGATCTTCAACAGAAGCAAAGTCACTTCTCAAATTATCGTGATCACGATCGCTTCCACTAGCTCGACCATATAAGGCATAGCATATGGCATCAAAAATTGTTGTTTTTCCAGCTCCTGTTGGACCAGTAATTAAGAAAATTGATTCATTTCCTAGTCGTGTAAAATCAATCGTTTGTTTCTCTTTAAAGGGTCCAAATGCTACAAATGTTAAGTTAATTACTCTCATATTATTGTTCCCTTTCCTTTTGATTGATTTGATTAATTACTGATTGAAGCATTTGTTTTCTCTTTTCCGTCAGTCGTTGATCAGTGAGTTCAAAGTAAAAGTCTTCGAACAATTCTAATTCAGAACGTTTTTGTCTTTGTTTCATTCGTTCAAGCTCATTTAATCCTCGGGCAGATTGTTTAGTTATCTTTTCGAGTCGCAATATATTCGGGAATTTCTTTCTTAACTGTGTAATGGGATCAAGAATTTGTCCATCGTCTAACAATTGAATATGTAAATAATCTTCGGACGCTTCGTATTCTGGACCATTAAGTAATTGATCAAAATAATCAGTTAAAACACGAAGATCGTGCTTTGGTTTCAGCGGAATTCGTTCAAGGCTGATCTCACCTTGGTCATCGAGTTCAATTATTGTCATTGATTTTGTTTGGTTTGCTTCTGAAAATGAATATTTTAACAGTGATCCACTATATTGAATGTGGTCAGAACTAATTTTTTGCGGTTGATGAAGATGACCTAATGCAACATAATTAAAGTCTTTAAATAGACTAACTTCTATATATGGGCTACCACCAATCATTGATAAACGGTCTTCAGAATCAGACGACATACCACCTGCTAAAAAGGCATGCGCTACACATACATGTCGTTCATTTGGATTCAGACTTTCTTTTATTGACTGAATGACTGATTCCATTGCAATTTGATGTGTAGTGATTTCTTCATCTGGATAATATTTTTGAACATCAGCAGGTTCAAAATATGGAATTAAATAAAAATGAACAGGTCCAAATCGATCATAAATCGTTATCGGTTCAATTGGTAACACAAATTTCGACTGTATATATAATTGATGATCGCGAAATAGCTGACTACCAAAATGTAGTCGATCTGGACTATCATGATTGCCTGAAATCATTAAAGTTGGTATTTTAAAATCTGTCATTAATCTCGTTAAAGTTTGATCTAATAAATCGACCGCTTCTTTTGGTGGTATCGCACGATCATAAATATCACCAGCGTTTATAATCAGATCAGGCTTATAATCTTCAATAATTTGAAAGAACTGCTCTATGACATAGCTTTGATCATCGGTCATATGTACGCCATTGACGATTTTCCCTAAATGCCAATCAGCAGTATGTAAGATACGCACCATTACTCAATCCTCTCATTTTTAAACTTATAGAAAACAATGGCTTCAGCGCGTTTAACATCAATTAGCTGAAGCCATTTGTATCTTAATTATAAATCTTTTTTACTGACTAACTTCTATATAGTCGTCCCACAACTTCTCAAACAAATTGATTGCTTCATTGAATGGACTACTCCATTCCAGATAATCACTGATTTCATTATATGAAGTACTATGTTTAGGAAATCCATGATCATCATAAATCCAATCGGCTAATTGTCGCTCTAAAGAGGCTTTTTGCGCACCACGATAGCGCATCATATATTGGTAAAATGATTGCATATTGAACCTCCTATCCTTTAATTGCGATCATACTGTAAAAAGTAATAATCATAAGGGTTCTCAGCGTTTTTTATACCTTTTTCCTTAGACGTTAATCGCCAATCAGACAAATCAAACTTAGGTAAATGAGTATCACCTTCAAATTCGTGATCAATATATGTGATATATAGTCGATCCGCATACGGGAAAAATTGCACGTAAATTTCCGCACCACCAATGACGATAACTTCTTGATCTTCAAATTGTTTGATATATGCTAATACATCATCAATATGATGGAAAACATCACAGCCTTCTGCTTTAAAATCACGATTTCTTGTTAAAACAACATGATGGCGATTTGGTAATGGTTTTTTAAATGATTCGAACGTTTTACGACCCATTATAATCGTTTTACCTGTTGTCATTGCTTTAAAGAATCCTAAGTCATTAGGAATATCCCACGGAATCCAATTGTCTTTTCCAATTAGATAGTTTTTATCGTTGGCAAATATCATTGACAGCATATGCTCAACTCCTATACAGCAATAGGTGCTTTAATTGCTGGATGTGATTGGTAATTATTTAACGTAATATCTGAAAGCTCAACATCAAAAACTGATTTAAGCTCAGGATTTATTTCAAGACTTGGTAATGGTAGACTTTCTCTTGATAACTGCTCTTTAATCTGCTCAACATGGTTTGAATAAATATGTGCATCTCCAAGTGTATGAACAAACTCACCTACTTCAAGGCCACATTCGTGTGCGATTAAGTGTGTTAATAATGCGTAACTTGCGATATTAAATGGTACACCTAAGAAGACATCAGCACTTCTCTGGTAAAGCTGACATGATAATTTACCATCAGCTACGTAAAATTGGTAAAGTGCATGACATGGGGGTAATGCCATGTTTTTTGGTACATCTTCAGGATTCCATGCAGTGACAATATGTCGACGTGAATCAGGGTTAGTCTTAATCTGCTCAATGACATTTTTTAATTGATCAATTGTCTCATTTGTTGAGGTACGCCAATCTCTCCATTGCTTTCCATAAACAGGACCTAACTCACCATATTTTTTAGCAAATTCATCATCTGCAATAATGCGCTCTTTAAAACTTTTCATTTCTGCTTGATAAAGCTGATTAAATGCTTCATCTGCTAAACTTCTATTCCCAAAGTCCGTCATATCAGGGCCAGTATATTCATCACTTTCAACCCATCGTTTAAATGCCCATTCATTCCAAATATTATTATTATTTTTTAGTAAATATTGAATATTTGTATCGCCACGGATAAACCAAATAAGTTCAGTAGCAATTAATTTAAAATTAACTTTTTTAGTTGTTAATAATGGGAAACCTTCCTGTAAATTAAAGCGCATTTGCGCACCAAAGATAGAATACGTTCCCGTTCCAGTTCGATCATCTTTTTTAGTACCTTTGTCGAGAATTTGTTTACAAAGGTCTAAGTAAGCTTGTTCATTTTTAGACATCTATTTTCCTCCCTAAATCAAATACCATACATTCATATTACAGAAGTTTAACATTACGTTCAAGAATCATTTATTATTAGATCAATGAATACACTTAAATTAACAAGTATTTTATCATGATCATGACAAAGGAGGCATTTAAGTTTTATGGCTAAAAATATTGTTAAGCAATCTGTTGCTTACAGTTATATTATCAGTCAACCATTTGCCACTTATATCGATGCCTATCCCATGTTACAAAGTCAATGGTTAGCTGAACAAGAACTTCAACATATGTCATACGGTGACCATAGTCAAGTTGTCCGTGTCATCCAGCATAAGTTAAATGATCTCAAATATTATGATGAATCAATTGACGGTGAATATGGTTTATTTACTGAGTATGCATTAAAAAAATTTCAAGCTGATCATGCGCTCATACCTGATGGCTCAATCAATCAAGAAACTGTAGAAGCAATTATTAAAGCTGAGCAGAATTATTATTTAGAAAAACTCTCATCTATCGACTACCCTCTCTATTATGGCACCTCTTCTGACGAAATTAAAGCTTTACAAAGAGCCTTATTTTATCTTGGTTATTATGATGATCAGTTTGACGGTATTTTCGGACCTATTACCGAAACAGCTTTATTAAATGCGCAACGTGCGTTCGGACTTGAAGAGACACCAGCTGTGACAATAGAGCTTGTTGAAACAATTCAACAAGAAACTCAGATTACAACACAAATAAAAGAAGATATTAGCAATAATATCGCTCAAGACAATACAAATGAATCCGTTAAAAAAAATACAGGAAATAATCAAATTGAGCACGTTATTCAAAATGCAAAGGATCAAACGGGAGTTCGGTATCAATGGGGTGGAACTTCTCCTTCTGGATTTGATTGTAGTGGGTTCGTTCAATATGTCTTTAATCAACAGTCGATCTCGGTACCGAGAACCGTATCAGAAATGTGGAATCAAACGAAATCTGTTGATCAACCATCAGTTGGTGATTTAGTATTTTTTGAAACTTATAAACAAGGCCCTTCCCATGTCGGCATTTACTTAGGAAATGGCCAATTTATTCATGCGAGTGAGTCAAAAGGTGTCATGACTTCAGCACTTAGTCAAGATTATTGGCAAACAAGATATTTAGGTAGCAGACGAGTTCAAATTGAATAAGACCATATATTTGTCTTTATTGACTAATTAAACCGAATTATAGTTAAAAAAATACTCAATCAGCTTGACGTACGGCTGTGAGTGCGCTAACATTATGATAAGCAAAGAAGATGACTGGGATCTATTTTTAAGCCTTAATTGAAGTGGTGTAGGAATCGATCCTACCCTTCATTAGGGCTTTTTTTGGTTATCTTATTTGTACTACAGATCTCAAATAGCAATGGTTTGAGAAAATTAGGAGGATTATTTACATGCAAAACGGTGTAGTAAAATGGTTTAATGCAGAAAAAGGGTATGGTTTTATTCAATTAGAAGAAGGCGATGATGTATTCGTTCATTATTCTGCAATTCAAGAAGAAGGTTTTAAAACGCTTGAAGAAGGCCAAGAAGTAACTTTTGAAATTGTTGAAGGTGATCGTGGTCCTCAAGCAGCAAATGTTGAAAAAAGATAATACAACTTCACGGTGGCTATATAGTCACCGTTTTATTTTGAATCAAAGGTTGTGGTTATATGTTGGAAATATATATTGATGGAGCTTCAAAAGGTTATCCTGGACCAAGTGGTATTAGCTTTATCATAAAAAGTGGTAAAGTAAGAGTTGAAGGTCAAAAATATATCGGTGAAAGTTCGAATCATGTAGCAGAGTTTCAAGCATTACTGTTTGTGCTTGATTATTGTCAGCAGGAGTTTTTAAGTGAAATCTTGTCAATTCGCTCTGATTCCAAACTTTTAGTTGATTTAATTGATAAAGGTAAATATAAAAAAGAGCCCTTTGCTACATTAGTCGAACAAGCGATTGCAAAAATGGCACATTTTCCTTATTGTTTTATTAAATGGATTCCAGAAAGTCAAAATAAGCATGCAGATCGTCTAGCAAAACAAGCGATTCATTTAAAGGCAGAATCAATTAGAAAATACCCTTCTGCTTAAGAATTTGAATGACTTCTTGTTTTGTTTTAACTTGATGTTCGTTTAATACTTCTAATAAGCTAATATAAAACGAACCATTAAAAGAGAATTTTAATTTTAAAGTCTTTTCCAACGCGATACAGGCTAGCCACTCATCAGCGTTAGTGTATTTCTTGGCAAAGTAAATAAACCGAACCTGTTCATCAGTCAGCTTAAATCCTTTATCCCATAGTTTCTCAATGTAATCTGCTAGAGATTGATAGTATTTCACAATCGATCCCCTACTCCCAAACACATTTAATCTCTAAATCTACTTTTAGTATAATATAGTTTATTAAAAAAGAAAAGATCTACAAACATGTGTTCTTAACAAAAAAGTTTTAGCTCAATCAAGTCAATTTAACCTGTTGAGCTAAAATAATCATTACTTAAAGTTGATAAATATCTGTATATTTATTCGTTAAATATTTGATTAGATAATCTGGATTTAGACCTTCTCCTGTTACCTCTTCAATAAGTTCTAACGGTTGTTTCATCTTGCCATGGCGATGGATTTTCTCAGTTAGCCAAGCCTTTATTGGTTCAAAATCACCTAAACGGATCATCTGGTCCATAGAAATATCTTTTTCAATCGCATTAAATATTTGCGCAGCATACATATAGCCTAAAGCGTAAGTTGGGAAATATCCAATATCGCCTGCAGCCCAATGAATATCCTGTAACACACCTTCAAGATCATTCTCTGGACGAATGCCTAGATATGCCTCCATTTTGTCGTTCCATGCTTTTGGTAAGTCTTTAACCTTTAAATCACCATTGATTAGTTCTTTTTCGAGCTCATAACGGATAATGATGTGTAATGAATACGTTAGTTCATCTGCTTCAATCCTAATCATGCTCGGTTTTACTTCATTAATTGCTTTAAAGAATTCATCAAAGTCTACTGATTGGAAACTGTCTGGTGCATGTTCTTTAAATAACTTAAAGTGACTTTCCCAGAAAGAGCGACTTCTTCCAATAAAATTCTCCCAAAATAGCGATTGCGACTCATGAATCCCCATTGATGCGCCCTTTGCTAATACGGTTTGATGCAAATCAGGATCAATATTTTGCTCATAGAGTGCATGTCCACCTTCATGAATCGTTCCAAATACAGCTGTTCTAAAATCATTTTCATCATAGCGTGTCGTTACACGAACATCATTTGGGTTAATGCCGATTGCAAATGGGTGGATCGTTTCATCTAAACGACCTGCATCAAAATCATAGCCCATTTTATCAAGCACTGCTAAAGAAAATGCTTCTTGAGCCTGTTTAGGAAACGGTTTTTGTAATAAACTTGCATCCACAGTTACATTAGCGTTGTTAATTTGCTTTACTAATTTGATTAAAACTGGTTTTAATTGATTGAAAACACGATCTAATATTTCAGTCGTTAAACCTGGCTCGAAATCATTTAACAAACCATCGTACAGATTTTCTGTATAACCTTGATATTGAGCGAATTTTTTATTCATTTCAACTAATTTTTCTAAATATGGTGCAAGAATCGAAAAATCACGTTTTTCTCTTGCTTCCTGCCACGCTGTTTCTGATTTTGAACTGAGTCGAATAAACTCAACTACTTCTTCAGTCGGAATATTCTTTTGTTTATTATAGATTCTTTCACATTCTTGTACTGACTTTTCAATAATCGGTGATATATTTGATGTCTTTAGTTCAGTAATTAATTGTTTCATTAAATCTGATCGTTGTAGCTCGGTAACTTTCTCAGAGAGTAAGCTGATTGTTTCTGAACGTTGATCCATACCCTTTTTTGGTGCATGCGTTCTTAAATCCCAATGAATTAATGCGATTGCCTCTGAATATGCAGTAATTTGTTTCATCAAATCAATAAATTTTTGTTCAGACGTTGACATATTAATCATCCTCTCTTATATGTTTACCAAAGTATTGGTAGTAATCTACTTTTATAAAGCCATTGAACAGCTTCCGTTTTTTGGTCGCTTTTTTGCCATAAAGTTTTTCGAAATTTTCGTTAGAGGTTAAAATATAATTACTCCAACTTTGATTTCTATTCATCGCTTGACCAAGTTGTTGATAGATCGTTTCGACTTCCGCTTGATTATTTAATCGTTCTCCATATGGTGGATTAGTAATTAAGTAACCATTATTTTCTTTCGGGTGGAAGTCCGCTGCATTCATTTGCTTCCAATTAATTAAATCGGCAAGTCCTGCCTCTATCGCATTTTGTTTCGCAATCTCAATCATTTTAGGATTAAGATCTGAACCAGTAATATTAAGTTTCTGATCATAATTAGCTAACTGCTCAGCTTCTTCAAATGCTTCGTCCCATAATTTCTGATTAATAAAGCTCCATTCTTCACTGGCAAACTCCCGATTAAAGCCCGGTGCAATATTTTGACCGATTAAAGCGGCTTCAATTAAAATGGTTCCTGAACCACAGAACAAATCAACTAATGGAAATTCTGGACGCCAATTAGTTAATTGTACTAGTGATGCTGCTAGAGTTTCCTTTAATGGCGCCTCCCCTTGTCCTACACGATAGCCACGTTTATGCAAGCCTTGTCCAGATGAATCAAGGGTTAAAGTGACCTGATCTTTTAAAAGCGCCACTTCAATGCGATACATCGCACCAGTTTCAGGCATATTTAATGCAACACCATGTTTTTGTTTTAATTTTTCTGCTACAGCTTTTTTAACGATTCTTTGGCAATCAGATACACTATATAATGTAGACTTGACTGATTTCCCGATTACAGGGAAAGCACCATCTTCAGGAATGTAATCTTGCCAATTTAATGCTTTTGTCGATTCAAATAGCTGATCAAATGTTTTAGCCTCAAATTCACCTACAATTACTTTAACACGGTCAGCTGACCTTAACCAAAGATTACAACGTGGAATCGCAGCTAAGTCTGCTTCAAAAATGACTTTTCCATTATCAACTGTAACATTTTCATATCCTAATGCACGAACTTCATTCGCAACAACTGCTTCTAAGCCCATTGCTGAAGTAGCTAGTAGTTTTACTGTTTTTATCATTATTTCACTTCTCTTTTCAAAATTTTTAATAAAAAACCTTCCATCTGACTAGAATTGTCATTGGAAGGTTTTAATCAATATCGTATGACCAATGAATGTTTTATAAGCCATGTTCTGTACTAACGTACTATTACGGTGGTCAACCTTGTACAGTTAGTCGTAATCATCTATCTACGGAATCATTCTCACATGATCCGTCCTTGTTTCGGTTCATTTCCCTAATCCAAGATGCCCCTACCATAATTTGGGTTGCTCGCTCGTGGGGTTTACCCGTTCCACCTAAATCGTTTCCAATTTAGCTACGTCACTGTGGCACTTTTATGGATCAATTGCATATCTATAAAAAGACTTAGCTAATGATCCTGCCGTCAGTTGATTAACAACTGCCTTGATTTATGAATTCATCAAGCACGAACACTACAAGCATCTCAGCCTGTGCGAGCATGGACTTTCCTCTATAAATACTTAGTATTTATAGCGATTACGCAAACATTCATTTATGCGATCTCTCTAACGTCAGCAATAATTATAACATAGGCTTTTGTATTTATCACCTAGTAAATACTACCATATGTTATTCATCGCTATATTTCTTTCCAAAAACTGCTTTTTCTAGATTTGAAACTCGTTTTAATATGTCATAATTCACTTGATGATTAGATGGTGTTACTCGCTTTCTTGGTTGTTCACTTCTAGCTTTTAAGATTTCGTTTTCTCGTTTTAATTGTTCGATCGTTTGATTAAAATATTCGTAATCTTGGATGATGATATCAAGAAATTCATCTACTTCTTCTTGATTGTACCCTCTCATAGCGGTTTTAAAATTTTTATCTAAAATATCTTTAGTTGTCAATTGACTTTGCGCAGCCATAATTTCTCACCTCATATTTTACATAACTCTTCCTTCATTTTTTCAAACTTTAATGTAAATGTCAATGACATTTAAAACGATTGATTATTTTCCTGCATTTCTCGTATGGTGTCATTTAAGTCATCTGACGTCATGTAATAAATCGCATAATCATTTGATTCTCGGTATTTTTTTGCCCTGTCTAGGAAAAAACCTACACTGCCAGGAAATTCTTCGTCAACTACAAGTAGACAACAATCACTTTTTTCAATTAACCAACTATCTCTAGCAGCAAATTGATATGGACCTTTATAATTATCTTCATATAATAATGCATAGTAATCTGCTTCATTAACTAAATGAAAATAAAGCTCTTGGTCTTGCTCTTGCCATCTTACTTCTTGTTGATTGTACGGTGGGATAATCGCATACTTGATATCATAATCAGCTTTTAACTCAAGGACGACTTCACAAGTCCATAATTCAATTCCTATTTGACCAGAGGTTAAAACCCATTCTCCACCATTTTCAATAAATCCAATCAGTCTGTCCTTAATCGCTTTCTTAATATAAGGTAGGCGATCATCCTTAGCTGAACGGATATTCATTTCATAAGCTTTATATCCAGTCACTACCATTGTTTTTTCCATCATATGTTTCCTTTCGTTACCTTCTTCATCTATTTTAACATATCTTATGTAGACATTAAAAAGAGCTGGTTAATGCCAGCTCCTTTTAGACGTCTATAGGAAATTGAACCTGTTTCTAGGTTGTTGGAATGGTTGAACACCCTGACCTTGTCCTTGAGGCCACGTTTGTCCTCCAAATACATTAGTTTGATTAACGACTTGCTGCCATGACGTCGTTTGTGGATAAAAGTGTGTGTTTTGGACTGTGTGATAATCAGTAATCGTTGTATGCGTCGGATGAACGTAATTTACGTTACTAAAGCTTTGTGTATTCATACACTTGTGTTTAGTCGGGCAAACAATTGTTTTTACTGGTCCTTGGCAATTTGGTCTCCGCATTTTAATCCCCTTTCTTATGTTAATTCATAATAGCTTATGATCAACTGTCCTTGAGGTAGCGGGCTATTAGCCATAAAATCAATAAATTACTTAGTGATTAATATTTAATTTGTTGGCACACATAATCAATCGCTTGTACAAGCTCCATAAATTTTTTTGGTTTTTCATCTATATAATAACTATGCAACAAAATGAGTTCGAAATTCTCTCTTGTTGCTTCAATTTGTTGCGGATGAACGATGACTTTTCGACTTTTGACAGCGTCTAAGGCAAGTTCTTCCCATTTTGCAACAAGATTAAAATATGGTTCAGTTTCTGCCTTAACCATTTGAAAAAAGTCTGAATCTCTTGGATCTTCTGGTGCTTCATGATGTAAAAATCGATCTCTTAATTTCAAACTGGCGACTTGCAATTGATCAGTTAGTTTATATAACATCGGCATCTTTCCTTTCACACAGATTCTAACATGTTCGTGAAATTAGGTAAACATGAACAATACAAAAAAGCCAGAAAGAAAAATCTGTTACTGACCTATTATAAAACTTGCTATAATTTTAAGGAGCTTCATTTAATTTTAAGTTGAATATATCTAACTAATACGCTAATTGATCATAGTGCTTCATTATTTGATCGATACATTTTTGATGATTTAAACAAATCATGTAATCGGTATTATAGGAAAGTTTTTTTTCAATTTGAATTAATTGCGTATTTAGCTTAACGAGTCGTGATTTAAATTTTTTTATTTCATTTTTATTTGTCATACATACCCTCTCCTTTTTTGTGCGTATAT
Source organism: Amphibacillus xylanus NBRC 15112 (assembly GCF_000307165.1). Lineage (NCBI taxonomy): Bacteria > Bacillati > Bacillota > Bacilli > Caryophanales > Bacillaceae > Amphibacillus > Amphibacillus xylanus. Next base: position 1,313,921 of record NC_018704.1, on the reverse strand, counting down.
ATTGTATTAATCATCACTTAGCTAAATACCTGCATCATGACAAAACTAGTGAACGTTCAACAAAACTAGTGATTTCTTTACAGATAATTTATCGTAAGTTTTCTTATATATAATTGAAATTATGTTAATAATGCTATTAACTCAACATTTATATGATTCCCTGAAATTATTACTCTATCTTTTTATTTCTCAAAAGAGGTAGTAATCTGCTATGATAGGATCATGCAGGAGGAGATTTAAATGAATTACCCAAATGGAAAAAAACGCTCGGTTCAACTATCACGCAACTTAAACAGTCATAAACAATCATATAGTAATCGAGGTATGTCATTAGAAGAAGATATTAACGTGACGAATCAATATTATCTCACTCATGACATATGTGTGATTCATAAGAAACCTACCCCTGTACAAATTGTCAAGGTTGATTATCCTAAACGTAGTGCAGCTGTCATTAAAGAAGCATATTTTAAACAAGCATCAACAACTGATTATAATGGTTTATATAAAGGGCACTATCTTGATTTTGAAGCTAAAGAAACAAGAAATAAAACATCCTTTCCACTTCATAATTTTCATGAGCATCAAATAGAACATATGAAGGCCATTGTAAAACATAATGGAATTGCTTTTGTTATTGTACGGTTTAAAACATTAGGAAAAACTTTTTTATTAGAAGCAACGAAACTTTTTCCTTTATGGGATCGTCAATATGATGATGCAGGTCGAAAATCAATACCGTATCATTATTTTTTAGATAACGGTTTTGAAATCCCAATCAATTATCCTGCAATCGTTGATTATATTAAAATAATTGATCAACTGTTTTTTTAAGAATGGAGGTCGATGTGCATGACGGAAAATAGTCAATCGCGTGTCGCAAGACGTAAAGCACAACAAAACGAAAAGAAAAATAAAAAATCAGTATGGAAATTAATATTCCAAATTTCAGCAGCTGTAGCAGGTCTCGCTGTCTTGGCGGTCATAATCATAGTTAGCTACTTTATAATTACCACACCAAAATTAGATCATTCATTACTTGGAGACCCTGCGTCAACTAAAGTACTAGATATAAATGGTGACGTGTTTGCTGATTTAGGACAAGAACGACGGACAAAGATTAGCTATGAAGATTTACCAGACATCTTAGTTGATGCTGTTTTAGCAACTGAGGACGTGAGATTCTTTAGTCACTCTGGTGTTGATATTAAAAGAAGTATCGCCGCTGTAATTGCAAACTTAACCGATGGCTTTGGTGCCGAAGGTGGTAGTACAATCACACAACAAGTTGTTAAGAGTTCATTTTTAACACCAGAAAAAACAATGAAACGAAAAATCCAAGAACAGTGGTTAGCACTTCAATTAGATCGAGCGTATGAAAAAGAAGAAATACTAGAAATGTATTTAAATAAAATCTTCTATGGTAACGGTGCATATGGTGTCGCAACAGCTGCTGAGGCGTATTTTGGAATTACCGACTTAGATGAATTAACATTGCCACAAGCAGCATTACTAGCTGGATTACCACAACGTCCTTCTGCGTATGATCCAACCGTTAATCCGGATTTAGCTCAAGAACGTATGAATACAGTTTTAAAATTGATGGTTCGTCACGAGAAGATTACTCAAGAAGAAGCAGATGAAGCTGCTCAAGTTAAAGTAGAAGATATGTTGAATCTACCAGAAAGAAAATCAACTCCCTATCAAGCTTTCCTAGATCAAGTTAGAATTGAAGTTGAAGAAAAGCTTGATGCTGATATTTATAATGATGGTTTAGTCATTCATACAACTTTAGTACCTGAAGCTCAGGAGCATGTTGAATATTTATTATCAGAAAATAGTCCAATTGCTTATCCAGATGAAGAACTACAATCTGGTGTGGCAGTGATTGAGACAACAACTGGTGCAATTCAAGCAATTGGTGGGGGTAGAAACCGTCAAGCTGGTGGCTTTAATATGGCCATTCAAGCTAAACGCCAGCCTGGATCAGTGATTAAGCCCATTTTAAGTTTTGGCCCTGCAATTGAATACTTAAATTGGTCTACTTATCAGCAAATTACTAATGATGGTCCTTTTGAGGTTGCTGGTACAAAACCAGTTACAAACTGGAACGATGAATATGGTGGTACTGTATCTGCACGCTACGCAATGCAACGTTCTTTAAACGTTCCAACACTTCATACCTTGAGTGAAGTTGGCATTGGCCAAGCGACTGAATTTGCTGAACGATTAGGTCTACCGATTCCAGAAGAAGGTCTAAATATTCGTGATGGTATTGGTGGATCAAAATTAAGTGTCTCTGCATTAGACATTGCTGGGGCTTATGCTGCTTTTGGTAACGCAGGTATTTACAACGAACCATATGCAGTAACTAAAGTTATCTTTGGTGATGGTCGTGAAGAAATATTAAAATCTGAACCAGTTGCGGCAATGTCAGATGCAACAGCTTATATGGTAACTGATTTACTTCGTTCAGTCGTTCAAGGTGATGCTGGTACAGGTAGAGCAGCAAATATTCCTGGATTGCCAATGGTAGGTAAAACTGGTACAACAGATAAGAATGTTGACTCATGGTTTGCTGGTTATACAACTAAATTTACTATATCAGTTTGGACTGGATACAGTGATCCGTCTAAATCAATACCAAGTGGATATACGTCAATTTCAAGAGAATTATTTAGACATATAATGGGTGAGTTATCAGCAAACATCGAGACTGAGGACTTTAAGATGCCAGATTCGGTTGTAAGAGTTACAATTGAACGTGGATCAAACCCACCTAAGTTACCAAGTGAATATACACCAGACTCACAAAAGGTCACAGAATTATTCAAACGTGGGTATGAACCAACTGAGCAATCAACTCAATATGAGCGCATTGACCCTGTTAAGAACTTATCAGCAACTTATGATGGAGAAGCGGATCAAATCTTAATTGAGTGGTCACACCCTAACGATGAAGATGTTAATTTTATTGTCAATTATGGTGTTGAGGATGGTTCAAGTAATGAATCACAGACATCAGAGCTTTCATTTACAATTAGTAAGATTGAAAAAGGCAAGACTTACACTATTGAAGTAACTGCTGTTAGTGCTGATAATCCTGATTCTACAAGTGAAACAAAACGAATTGAGATTAGGATTCCAGATGAAGTTATCGAAGAACCTGAAGAACCAGAAGAACCAGAAGATACAGAAGAACCAGAACAAACTGAAGAACCGGAACAGCCTGTGAACCCTGAACAACCTGAGCAACCAGAGAGTCCAGATCCTAACGACGCTGAGAACAATGAACAGCCGGATAATTCAGAAGATGAGACTGAAGATGATGACTTTGGTAATTTTACTAATATAGGTGGAAATGCTAGTTAACTTATTATCAAACTCGCTTAAATATATGATATAAATCAATAAAAACATCTCGACTAAACTTTCAGTCGAGATGTTTTATTTTTGTATAAATGATTAAAAATACTTTTAACACTTGGATTATTTTCTTTTGCCAACTTATTTTATCAATATACATGAGAAAATATTATTAATTATTCTCTTTTTGTCTCATTCTTTTCTGACCTTCACGACAGAGACTTAGTAATTCACAATCATCGCAGTTAGGTGTTCTCGCTTTACAATGATAACGTCCAAAAAAGATTAGTCGATGATGCGTTGCACTCCACTCCTCTTTTGGAACTTTTCGCATTAAAGTCTTTTCAACTTCGAGCGGTGTATCCTTCCAGCGACAAATACCTAAACGTTTTGTAACTCTTTCAACATGTGTATCGACCGCAATTGCAGGGACACCAAATGCTACAGATAGAACGACATTAGCTGTTTTACGCCCTACTCCGGCTAACGATTCTAATTCTTCAAAGGTTTGAGGTACTTGTCCATTATATTCATTTATTAATGTCTCGGACAGCTTTTGGATATTCTTTGCTTTATTCCTAAATAATCCGATTGACTTAATATCTTGTTGTAATTCTTCTAGTGGTACTGATATATAATCATATGGCGTTTTATATTTTTTAAATAAGTCTTTAGTTACCTTATTAACGTGTTCATCAGTTGCTTGAGCAGATAAAACTACCGCAACTAATAGTTCAAATGGATTATCATGTACGAGTTCACACGCTGCATTTGGAAACATTTCAGTCATTACGTCTAGACAATAACGAATTTGCTTTAAATTTAGCATCGGTTCTCTCCTTAAAAATACTGTTAATCCTCTTCTTCTAGCCAATTATAGTAAATTGATGGATCAGCTTTTGGTCTGATGCTTTGAGGATTTTGTTGTGCTTGTCGAAACTGTTTAGAGTGTTCTCTTGCCTGGTCAACTGTACAAATTCCCTTTCTTGACCATTCACTCAAAATCCGATCAATGTATCTAAAGTTTAATTTATTCATCAAAACAGCCTCTCTTAAAGCTGCCTTTATTAAGCTTGGTTCAAGTACTTCATCATCTAGCCATATATTAATCGTCTCAATTTCAAATGGTGATAATGGACGACCAAATTCCTGTTCAAATAAAACAAAAATATTCATTAATTGATCACTTGTATCAATCGTTTCTTTCGGTTCTTGTTGTTTTTGATATAATTTTTTCCACAATGGCTCTAATGAATAACGTTCATTTACGATATCATTTTCTGTATGAAATTCTATAATTGTTAGTAAATCTTTTTGAATCAGCTGTCTAAGGATTTGACTACATTTCTGTTCGTCAATTGACATTAATTCTGCAAGTTTGTATGGAGTTGGGAAATGGACTCCCTCTTGACTAAATCGATGAATATGTAAGATTACAGCTAACTCCTCTTCATCAATTGATAAATATTTATATTTTAGAAATAATGTTTTTGGTATCATCATTTGATCTGACAGCACTAATTGATATAATTCATTCATAATTGTCACCTCTCCCCCATTCTATCACATCTTCTGATTAAAGAACTATATTGACAAGCTCCTGTTTGAGAATTATATAAAAACGCTAGAGAATGATTTAATCACTCACTAGCGCTAGATAATACATTTTATTTTTATGGATATAATCTGTTTAATAATCTTGGGAATGGAATCGTTTCACGTACGTGTTTCACTCCTGAGAACCAAGCAACAGTTCTCTCTAAACCGACCCCGAAACCTGAATGTGGTACACTACCGTATTTACGTAACTCTAGATACCACTGGTACGATTCACCAGTTAAGTTATGTGTTTGATAGCGTTCTTCCATCAATTCAAAATCATCAATTCGTTGTGAGCCACCGATAATTTCTCCGTAGCCTTCTGGTGCAATTAAGTCTGCACATAAAACGACTTCTGGTCGTTCTGGATCTGGTTTCATGTAAAATGCCTTTAATTCAGCTGGGTAGTGTGTAATAAACACTGGTTTATCAAAGTCTTCAGAAATTGCTGTTTCATGTGGTGCACCAAAGTCATCTCCCCACTCAATGTCATCGAAGCCTTTTTCTTTCAAGATCTTAATTGCTTCATCATAAGTGATTCTTGGGAAAGGTGCTTGAATGTTTTTCAGTTTATCAAGATCTCTATCAAGTGTTTTTAATTCTAATTCACAATTTTTTAGTACTGATTGAGCAATATACGTAATATAATTTTCTTGGACCTCTAAACTCTCTTCATGCTCAACAAACGCCATCTCTGGTTCCATCATCCAAAACTCAATTAAATGGCGACGTGTTTTTGATTTTTCTGCTCGGAATGTTGGACCAAATGAGAAAACTTTACCAAACGCCATTGCCGCTGCTTCTAAGTATAATTGTCCACTTTGAGATAAATATGCCTCTTGATCAAAGTACTCTGTATGGAATAAGTCTGTTGTTCCTTCGGCAGATGTAGCAGTTAAAATTGGTGGATCGATTTTGATAAAGCCATTATCATTAAAGAATTCATAAGTTGCACGAATAATTTCATTTCTAATTTTCATTACGGCATGCTGTCTCTTTGATCGTAACCATAGATGACGATGATCCATTAAGAATTCTGTTCCATGCTCTTTTGGTGTGATTGGATAATCAACAGCTTCATGGATCACTTCGATATTTTTCACTTGCATTTCATAGCCGAATGGTGAACGTGTATCCTCTACAATTGTACCAGTAACATATACTGATGATTCTTGTGATAATCCTTTTGCAATTGTAAATACTTCTTCTGTCACTTCAGCTTTTACAACAACTCCTTGGATAAATCCTGTTCCATCACGTAATTGTAAAAATGCAATTTTTCCACTTGATCTTTTATTGGCAAGCCAACCACCAATTGTTACTTCTTTGTTTAGATAATTTTTTACTTGATTAATTGTTGTTTTCACTAGTTCTTCCTCCAAAACATTATTGATTCTATACAATCATTACTTTTGATTATTTAGTAAAAATCGCTCAATTCGTTTAATTGCTTCTAAAAGTTGGTCTAAGTCTGTTGCATACGATAAACGAACATTATTTGGTGCTCCAAAGCCTGACCCTGGAATGATCGCAACTTTCTCTTCTTCAAGTATCGCTGCTGCAAAATCATCAACATTGTTAAAACCAGTTAATTTTAATGCTTCAGTCACATTTGGGAATAAATAAAATGCACCTTGTGGTTTAATACATTTAAATCCTGGCAGTTTATTCAGCATTTCATAACCTTGTTCTAATCTGTCTTTAAATGATTTTTTCATTAACTCAATCTCATCGTCATTTGCCTGATATGCTGCTAATGCACCATATTGTGAAATTGTCGTTGGATTCGATGTTGAATGTGATGCATAGTTTGTCATTGCTTTAATGATTTTCGAATCTCCACAAGCGTAACCAATACGCCATCCAGTCATGGCATGAGACTTAGATACGCCATTGATTACTATTGTTTGTTGTTTTAATTCGTCTGATAATTGTGCGATTGAAACATGTGGTCGATCTGTATAAGTTAATTTTTCATAAATCTCATCAGAGATAATCATTAAATTATGTTTTAAGCAAACCTCACCAATAGCTTTTAGTTCAGCCTCTGAATACATCATACCAGTTGGGTTATTTGGTGAATTAATAATGAGCGCTTTAGTCTTATCAGTTATGACAGCTTCCAACTGTTCTGCTGACAGTTTGTAATCATTTGATTCTAAACAATCAACAATAACTGGAGTACCCTCTGCTAATTTAATTTGTTCTGTATAACTTACCCAGTATGGGGCAGGTACAATCACTTCGTCCCCTTTGTTTAATAACACCTGAAAAAGTGTGAATAAAGCGTGTTTCGCTCCAGTTGTTACAATAACTTGTTCTGGCTGATAGCTAAGCTGATGATCTCTTAGCATTTTATTTACTATTGCCTCCCGAAGCTCAAGGATACCTCCTGAAGGCGTGTATCGTGTTAGGCCATTTTTCATTGCATACTCAGCTGCTTCAATTATATAATCTGGTGTGTTGAAATCTGGTTCACCAGCACCTAAACCAATCACATCATGTCCTGCATCTTTAAGAGCCTTAGCCTTTCCTGTAATAGCTAGTGTTGAAGAAGGTGTTAAAGTTTGTACTCGATTTGATAATTCCATGGGATCACCTACCTGTAATTTGATTTATTTGCAAATGATATACCACTATCATACTCGCCATTTTCTAATCGATAATAATCATAGCTGAGTCGATTATTTTGATCAAGATAAACTATCTCTAATAACGGAATATCATCTCTTAATCCATATTGGATATGATAAATTTCTTGGTAATTCACATCTAATTTCCACTGATTGATAATATCATTGTCAGCGATCCAATCAGATTTTGAATAAACAATTAATTCTTTTAACTCATCAGTCTGATCAACAAAAACTACAATTGCTTCATTATCTATTGTTTCAGCTTCCACGACATGATAAAAAACGGTACCATGGTAGCGTGAAATCTGCTTAATAGAATCTAGTTTCAATTCATTATTGACCCGGGCTAATGTGTTGTCGAACATGTCAGCTTTTGATTGATTAATGTATTGATATAAATAGATACAGTATGCAAGCAACATAACTACAATGCCTATAAGAAGTCCAATAAATATTTTCAAGCGATTGATTTTGATCGATTGATCGGTATGATTAATCATAGTCTTACCAACTCTTTTTCATATTTTTGATCAAAATGTGATCTTAGTCTTGCTTTGAATTATATTAAATCTAGCTACGATCATTTAATATTCCTAGTATTAATTTAAAGCAAATCGACTTGTCAGTTAATCCTATTATATTATAACAGTTTTTTTCTTGTTCGCAGTAAAAAACTAAATGAATATGGGATACTTAACAATTGATCGTTAATTGTTAAAAAACCAATCATTTGTTATATCCAATAATTCATTTGTTCGACGATGATGGATAGGTACATTAGGGATCGAGTCTGTAAATGCTTTACCATATCTTTTTGTCATAATTCGATCATCACAGACAACTATTATCCCACGGTCAGATTGTGAACGAATTAATCGACCAAAACCTTGTTTAAACCGAATAACTGCTTTAGGAAGTGAATATGATACAAATGGATTTTTTCCATTTTCAGCAATAAGTTGATGTTTCTGATTTACAATTGGGTGATTAGGTGATTCAAAAGGTAATCTAACCATCATCACAACAGATAAATCATCTCCAGGTATGTCTAACCCTTCCCAAAAGGCATTTGTACCAAGTAGAATTGACTTATCAAAACTTTGAAAGTTCTTTTTAAGACGTTCATGACTTCCACTTGTAATACCTTGCGCAATTAATAAGTACTGCTCATCAAATATTTCTTTTAATAAGTAATAGGCTTTTCTAAGCATATCATAAGAATTAAATAAAATAAGCATACGACCACTTGTTATATCAGCCATTGTAAAGATTAATTCACAAGTTGCCTCAATAAAAGGATCAAAATTTTCATAATCAGCAATTGGGAAATCGTTTGGAATTAAGAGTTGAACTTGCTCATGAAATGGAAATGGTGAGATTATATTTGACTCCAATAAATGCTGATTATTCAAACCTAGCTCATTCTTGATAAAATCAAAATTCCCTGATACTGATAATGATGCACTTAAGTAAACAATGCTCTTTATTCGATTATTTAAATCATCAGCAATGATTTGATTCGTATTGAGTGGTTGTTGATATAAATAGACGACTTTCTGCGTTCCTAGTCGTTCAGTTTCAATCCATTTAACTTGTTTATTGAATACATTTGATCTGAAAAATTCGCTAATTGAGTTTTTCATAGTTAGCAAATCCTCAGTAAATAAAATTTTCCGCGCTTGATTTAAATCATTGAAATTCAGTTGATCAAGCTGCCTAATTAAATCATATAAAGCAAATTCTAACCGTTCTGCCATTTCAATAATTAGGAGCCAATCAGAATGGTCTTTATTTTCGATTAAAACTTGAGATCGACCTAACTCATTTTTACTAGAATTATTCTTTTTATACTTATCAACGTAATGAAATAGAAAATTAAATAATAATTCACTTGATTCAATTGCCACATTAACGAAATTTTGCAAGCTTCGCTTAATTTGGTTATTTTCAATTAAACTATTCTCGATAAAGTGCTCAATAGATTTAAGCTTCTTATGATAAACAATTGAATTAATTTGTAAGCCATAATGATTTGCCACAACCCGTTCCAAATGATGTGCTTCATCGACAATCAGATGATCGTGAGATTGAATAATACCATCATCTTGCTTCATTGCATCAGCTAATAATGAGTGATTTATGATTAATACATCGGCAGTTTCTGCTTTTTTACGCGCTGTTTGATAATAAATATTTTCATATGAATCTTGTTTAACATGTTGTACTTGATTTCTAGCTGAAATCCGTTTAAATAGTTGTTCTCCACTAGCCGGCAATTGAATTTCATCAATATCTCCCGTATTAGTTTCGGTCAACCAGATAAGTAAAATAGCTTTTGTTAGCACTTGATCATAATTATAACTCTCTTCATGTAGTGCTTGGCTAAACTTGGCCAGATTTATATAATGATCTTTCCCTTTTAATACGGCAATGTCACATTCAAAAGGGAGTGCCTTCTGTAATTGTGGCCATTCATGTAGTAATATTTGTTGCTGTAAATGAATCAAATATGTACTAATTAATACTTTTTGGCGTTGCTTTGTTGATTGATAACAAGCAGCTATCAGATATGCTAAAGTTTTACCCGTTCCAGTCCCTGCTTCAATTAATGCGTGTTGTTGACTTTGAAATGCATGATAAATAGACTCTGCCATTTCCTTTTGGCCAGGGCGTTCCTCATAGTTAGCGATTTGATTTCTTAACTCAGATTTCTCACTAAACAAAGTATCTAAGTACTCACCAAATGATAGAGTTTGATCTATTGTATTGTCTCGAACACTCGCTTCAATTGGTTTAAATGCAATGTTATAAGCATAATTAAATCGATCATTAATTGCCTTATTTTGTTTTGCTGCTTCTTGTTGCTCTGACAATATTTCATTTAATTGGCTTTTAAAATCTGGTGCTAGTCTTTTTAAGTGCTTGATCGTTGTTAACGGTAAGCAGTTTAATTTCTTTAATAAATAATCTAGTAATTTTGTTGTTACAAGTGCGTCTGATAAAGCTCTATGTGGATCGTCATGGGAAATTCCAAGCCACTCTGATAAATGACCCAATTTAAAGCTTGGCGCTTGAGGCAATAAAATTCGGCTAAGCTCGACAGTGTCGATAACTGGTTGAGTAATAGCAGGTAAACCTGCATTCTTTAATTCATAATTTAAAAATCCGAGATCAAAAGGTACGTTATGTGCAACAAAATATACATTTTCAAAATGCGAATATATCTCATGAGCGACCTCAGAAAAAATAGGTCGATCAACGACCGTTTCATTTGTGATGCCTGTTAAATAGCTAATAAATCTTGAAATATGTGTTTCAGGATTGATGAGTTGATTATATTGCTTGATGATTTTACCATCTCGGTAAATTACAATAGCAACTTCAATAATTCGGTCCCCTTTATGTGCTGAATTACCAGTTGTCTCTAAGTCTACAATCGCAAAAGTCTTCATCAAATCAACTCCATCTAAAAATTAAACCATTTATTATAAATAACAATAAAAATAATTGATCGTTTATTATTTTATCCATGTTAGATTGTTTCTGTTAATGGTGGTTCTGTATCAATCATTTTAACTATCCGATTAAATTCATCTACAAGTGCAACTTTAGGTGTAAAACTTGGTAGCTCGTCATCTGAAATGATTGCATAAGCAATAATAATCACGATATCTCCTACTTGAGCTAGTCGAGCTGCTGCACCGTTTAAACAAATGACGCCACTTCCTCTTTCACCTGGAATCACATATGTCTCAAAGCGAGCCCCATTATTATTATTTACAATTTGCACTTTCTCATTTGGAAGAATATCAGTTGCATCAAGTAAATCCTGATCAATTGTAATACTTCCGACATAATTTAAATTGGCTTCACTTACACGTGCTTGATGAATTTTTGATTTCATCATTGTCCGAAACATAGGAAGACCCCCAATCTAACTATTACAGGTTAATAATAAGATTATCTATTAATCGTACGCGTTTAAATTGAACAGCTAAAGCAATTATAACTTGTTTATCATCGGTTGTAATTGGTTCTAAGCTTGGGAAACTTAAAATTTCAACATAATCCACTTTACCAGATATACGCTGATTTAAATAGTCGGTTAAGTCTCTTTCTATTTTATCAATAGAATGTCTGCCGTCAATGATTCTTTGTTTACCGATTAAAAGTGATTGATATAAATTTATCGCTTCTTTTCGTTCAGCGTCGGATAAATTTACATTTCTACTACTTTTCGCTAAACCGTCCGCTTCTCTGACCGTTGGAACCATACGTAATTGAATTGGAAAATTAAAATCATTAATTAATAGATCAACAATCGCTACTTGTTGAGCATCCTTTAAACCGAAATAAGCGTATGTTGGTTGGATGACATGAAATAGTTTAGTTAATACAGTCACGACACCAGAAAAATGACCTGGTCTACTTCTATCGCATAAAACTCCGATTCTTTGATTAACTTGCATAGATATACCAACAGATTTAGGATACATCTCTTTAACCTGTGGCATAAAGACATAATCAACATGATTTTCTTGCGCTAATAAGAGATCATGGTCTTCATTTCTTGGATAATGACCAAAATCCTCATTTTCACCAAATTGAAGCGGATTGACAAAAATACTTAATACGACAATGTCAGCTTCTTTTCTCGCCTCTTTAAGCAATGATAAATGTCCTTCATGTAGATAACCCATAGTCGGAACAAAACCAATTGAGCGTTCAATTGATTTAAGCTTTGAAATCACTTGCTTCATTTCATCGATTGATTTTATGACTTTCATATTCATCACCCAGTTACTTATAATTTTGTATCAGGATTTAGTGCATAAGTATGCTCTTGAGCAGGAAACGTTAATTGCTTAACATCATTTATATATGCTGTTATAGCTTGTTCAATAGTATGATTCATGTCAGCATATGTTTTAACAAAACGCGGCAGACGATCAACGCCATATTTTAATAAATCATGATAAACTAGCACTTGTCCATCACAATCAATACCAGCTCCGATTCCAATTGTCGGAATCGATAATTGGTCTGTTATCACTTTGCCTAATTCGCTCGGAATACCTTCCAATACACAGGCAATGGCTCCCGCTTGTTCAACTGCGCGTGCTTCTTTGATTAAGCGCTCAGCATTTTTTTGATCTTTTCCTTGAACTTTAAATCCACCTAACACGTTAACTAATTGTGGTGTAAGGCCAATATGAGCAACAACAGGAATACCTGCTTCTGTTAATTTCTCTATAACAGCTATAACCGATTCAGAACCGCCTTCTACTTTTAAGGCCTGAGCGTTAGTCTCCTGAAATAATCTCTTTGCATTTTTTAATGTATCTTCGATTGAAACATGATAAGTCATAAATGGCATATCAACAACGATAAATGTGTTTGGTGCACCTCTTCTAACTGCTTTACCATGATGAATCATATCATCTAACGTTACATTAACAGTTGAATCGTATCCAAGAACAACCATCCCAACAGAGTCACCAACTAGGATCATATCGATATTAGCTTTTTCACTTAGTTTTGCTGATGGATAATCATAAGCGGTGATCATCGTAATTTTATCATTTGCTTGTTTCATTTTTAAAAATTCAAATTGAGTTTTCATTATTAAGCTCCTCCTCTAAAACCAATGGATTTTAGCTGTGTAAAGCTTTTCTTGCTGTCGATCATCATTTTCAATAATTAAACAGCCATCATCACTCAAATCAATAAACACACCTGATTTTACTTCACCATTAATACTATATTCTAAGCGTTCACCCAAACGATAAGCAGATTTAAGCCATTTCGTTTTAATTGATTTAAAACCATCTTTAAGATAGTTAAAATAGACTTCTTCAAAACGATTTAATATCGTTTGAATCACCAGTTGCTTTGAATAGGATTTACTTGTTTCAATTTGTAATGACGTTGCGGAATGCTTAATTGGATCAGTTAACTCGCTCTTTTCTTGGTTAACATTTAAGCCTATTCCAATAACAGCATAATGGACTTGATCATGTTCAGCCTGTGCTTGTGTTAAAATTCCTGCAACTTTTTTGCCATTAATTAAAATATCATTAGGCCACTTTACTTCTGGTTTTAATTGTGTAATTTCTTCAATTACATCCAATAAAACAGTTGCAGTTAATAAAGTTAATTGGGGTGACTGGATCGGCATAATGTCCGGTCTTAAGACCAAACTTAACCAAACCCCTTTGTCATGATTTGAATCCCAATGACGTGCACGTCTACCTCTTCCAGCTATTTGTTTTTCAGCGATAATTACTAATCCTTCGTCACAGCCTTCCTGTGCACGCTTGATAGCTAGCGTTTGTGTAGACTCAATTTGATCATAATGCTCAATTTTCTTACCAATAGATTTTGTTTTTAGTCCCCAATAAACTGTATTTTTACTAACTTTATCAGGGATATATGTTAGGCGATAGCCTTTATTCGGAACAGATTCAAATCGATAGCCATCTTCCTCTAACTGCTTGATTTGTTTCCATACGGCTGTTCGAGATATAGATAGCTGATCAGATAACCATTGTCCTGAAACAAATGTATTTGCATGGTGTGATAATAATTTAATTAATTGTTCACGGGTGGATGACATTTTAAAATCCACTCCTTTATTTTTTCAAAATCATTTTCTAAACTACCATCGATAATTTGTTCTTCAATTGAAGTTAAATAATCTCTTATCCATTCTCCTCTTGGTTTTCCAGGGTACAGTAATTGTAAGTCATGGCCATTCATTTTAATCTCACGACGATTAGTAATCGGTAATTGTCTCCTGATTTGATCAATCATGGCTTGCGAGACAGAATGTTGATACACGCGTTGAATTAAAGAAATAAAACGATCATCTAACTCGCTCGGCAAATGGTATACTAATTGTCGTGAAAGCTGCTCGTGTTTATATAATTGAATGAGATGTTTTAATGATTCACCACTGTTTTTTGCCTTATTTGATAGTTTATAAGCCTGACACCATTGATTTATTGTAATCTCTTCATTAGTAATAATTGTTAAGTAAACAAATAAATCAATTAATTCAATGAATGGTTGCTCTACGGTTAAAATATGATCTATCATATTTTCTTTTGGCTTAAAAATAGGCAAATGACTAAATAACCTTGCCTGATAACAATAATCAATCGCTTTTTTTAGTGCTTTCCCTAGAAACATTTTTTCAATTTCTACTGTTATACGTTCAATTGATAATTTTTCAATTAGAGCAGCATTGTTTTTTATTTCTTCCCACGTATTTCGATCTAAATTAAAATTCAATTGGCTCACAAATCGAATCGCACGTAACATTCTTAACGGATCTTCAGTAAAACGTTCAACGGGATTACCTACTGCCTTTATCATTTTAGATGCCAAATCAGCTTGTCCATCAAATGGGTCGACTAAAACACTATCTTCTGTCATCGCAATTGCATTGATCGTAAAATCACGTCTAGCTAAATCATCTGTAATTGAATTGACAAAAGTTACGCGATCTGGCCGTCTGTAATCAGAATAGCCTTGTTCTGATCTAAATGTTGTCACTTCGAACGATTGATGCTTGTAGCGTACAATAACTGTCCCGTGCTCAATGCCTACAGGTATCACTTGATCAAATATTTCTTGAATTTGCGTTGGTGTTGCTGAACTAGCGATATCTATGTCATTAACCTCTTTATTTAATAAATAATCTCTGACAGCTCCTCCAACGACATAAGCTTGAAAACCTGCTTTCTTAATTGTTTCAATCATTTCAAATGCAAGTTGAAACATTATCTTACTCATTTGTCATCTTCACGGACTAACTCTCGCCAGCTAAAAAATCCAGCCTGTAAAGCCCTAATCATCACTTCGGCACCAGCAAGGTTCGTTACGAGTGGAATTTGATAAACATCACATAGACGCATCAATGCACTAATATCCGGTTCATGTGGTTGTGCCGTTAAAGGATCTCTAAAGAAAATAACTAGATCCATTTTATTTTCAGCAATTTTTGCTCCAATTTGTTGATCACCACCAAGAGGTCCTGATTGAAAACGATGGACTTTTAAGCCTGTTGCTTCTTGGATTCGTTTACCTGTAGTTCCTGTCGCAAATAGATCGTGTTTTGCTAAAATGTGTTGATAAGAAGTTGCAAATTGAATCATTGCTTCTTTTTTCTCGTCATGTGCAATTAATGAAATTTTCATTTTCTTAATCTCCCTTAACAGTTCATTCATCTATTAGTCTAACATTAAATGTTCTAATCCATAAATTAATTCAGTTAAATTTACAACTTGATCAATTGCAAAACGAATTCCTGACATAAATGACTCACGATGATAGGAATCATGCTTAATCGTCAGGGTCTCACCAGGGCCTGCAAAGATGACTTCTTGATGTGCGATGAGACCAGGTAAGCGGACACTATGAATCTTCATACCATCATAGTTAGCACCTCTTGCTCCTTCAATGATCTCTTCTTCATCAGAGCGACCTTGTTGCTTGCTTTGTCGTGTTTCTTGGATCAGTTCAGCAGTTTTAATTGCCGTTCCTGATGGTGCATCTACCTTTTGATCATGATGTTTCTCGATAATTTCAATATCCGGGAAAAATTTCGCTGCCATTTTAGAGAATTGCATCATTAAAACAGCACCCATAGCGAAGTTCGGGGCAATAATTCCACCGATTTGTTTTTCTTTTGCAAGCTCAGTTAGTTCTTCTAATTGTTCAGTTGTAAAACCAGTTGTCCCAACAACAGGACGAACACCATGTAATAAAGCTGCTTTAGTATGTTTATAACCAACTTTGGGACTTGTTAAATCGATAAGCACATCTGCTTTAACTTCTTTAAAACATTGGTTAATATCGTTATAAAATTTAGCATCTAATTTAGGCAAGCCATCTATCTCACTTACTTTTTGCCCATTATATCTTAAATCTACACAACCAACTAAATGCAATGTTGGATCTTTTTCAATCATTCTTAGTGCTTCACTGCCCATTTTACCGCTTGCACCTGCTACAACAATATTAATTCGACTCATTTTCTTCACACACCTTCTCAATTTTAGTCCATCGATTTTTATCTCGAGATTCAATCTTTGTCAATGATTGATGAAATGCCTCAGCTATATCGATATTTAATGAATTTGCAAATGTGAGCAAAACAAACATTAAATCTCCAAGTTCATTTTCAATTGAATTGTCATCTTCTGTATCCTTTTTTGGTTTTTCACCGTAAACATGGTTAACTTCACGTGCAAGCTCTCCAACTTCTTCAGAAAATCTTGCGATCATCGCAAGCGGACTAAAATAGCCTTCCTTATATTGTGATATGTATTGATCTACTCTTTTCTGAAGTAAACGAAGATCAGTTTCAATTGACTTAGTCATAACTTAACCTCTCTCTTTTCTGAAAATTTAGACCTGTCAAACAAATCTAAGTTCTATTATAACGATCATTTAAATCATTGTACAAAAAAAGACATAGTCTGACAAACATCAAACTATGTCTAGGGCAAAATTTTATTAAATTTCCTTAAGTAACTAATCAACTACATCATCATGATCTTGTAATTGATGCTTTTGATTATTTGAATGTGTCGCTCTAAATAATTTAAATAATACATAACTTAGACAAACAAAAATAAGTGAAAAAACAATTAAGGCAACATTTATAAATTCCAAGCCTTGAAATGAAACATTAAATAATAAAGCTTGATAAAGAGGATAATTTGTTAATAGTTCAAGCATATGAATGGCCTCCCCATCCTTTTGCTATAGCCTATTCAAATATGCTTAAACTCGTGCTTTCCTTATAGTTAAATGTTAATTTGTTTTTTACAACTAATAAGTATGCAATTCCAAGAGAAGCAATACTTAACCAAAATGTGAAATAACCAATTTGACTCATATATTGATCTAATTTCCCGTAATGTGGCATCATCGCAAAGACATAGTCGATAATATCATTATGTAGCGTCCAGAGCCCTGCAACGACTAAATGTCTTAACTTAAATCGATAATATGGTGCATAGAGTAAACCTTGAATTGCCATAGCTCCGTGAGAGGCGATTAACATATACCCTTGTGGTGAAAGTGATCCGTCCATTAGTAATGTAAGTATGTTCATTACTACCGCCCAAATCCCATACTTAAATAATGTAACCATTGCAAGTGCCTCAATATATGGCACATGTCGACCAAATATGTAGAAGCCTAAAAATATCGTGAAAAACAGACTCGCTGTCGGGCTATCAGGAACAAAAATCAAAAAAATCTTTGGCGTTCGCAAAAGTTGATTTTCATACCAGATATAACCGTAGATTGTTCCTAAAAAATTAATGATAAATAATAGCACTAGGAATGTGCGATTCTTTAAGATCTGATAAATCCAGTACATGACTAAAAATTCCTTTCAAATAAAGTTTCAAATTATTAATAAATCATTCCTTAAATATCTATTAATCATACAATGAATATCTTGCTTATTCAATCATATCATGGATGTTTGACTAAATAAAAACTACCTAGAGAATTAAACTCTAGGTAGTAAGAATAATACTTTTTAATCGTTATCTGTGATATGTCTAGATGCATCATAACTATTCTTTAGTTGATTCAGCTTTTTTGTTAATTCATTAAACATCTTTTTATCTTGATTGTCTAGAGCATGATCAATTTGCTTCAATAACTGTCGTTTTTCTGCTTCAAATAATGTATAGTTTAAGAACTCTTTTGCTAACTGCTTTTCTTTTTTTGTAATAAAAAAGTCATCTGGTAAAAATGGATTATCTTCTAATACTGCATTATATTCAATACTTTGATGTGAATTTTTAAATGATAGCTGAATATAAATTGGTTCATGACGATTTAGTCGGATATCATGAAATGACTTCTCTGCATCTGTCGTAACAATATGATCTTTATAAAAGCGAAATGGAACTTCATCAGAACATTGTGCTGAGATAATCATTCCTCTAGGGCAAAATCTTGCTTCTCTAATGAAATGAACATTTGACAATAGACTTTCATGATTGATTAAATAATTTAAAATCCAGACACTTTCTCGTTTCTTTAATTGGTAATTAGTTAAAAACCAATTAATAAAAGTTTTCTTGTCTTGAATAGATATTGACGTACTCATTTAATCTTTCCCCCCTATTCATTAGGAAAGTTGTTAATCATTTAAACGTGCTAAATAACTCTCGATTTCAACATCACTCGGGTCGATTGACAAGTAACGAGTAAAGATTTCTACTGCCTCTTCTCTCATACCCTCCTCAACTAAAAAGTATCCATATGCTTTGAGAAAGTCATTGTCATCTTTAAAGTCATCGTAAGCTTCTCGGTAATATTTCAATGCTAAGTCATAAGTCTCTTCTTGTTCATATGCTTTAGCAAGTTCCCATTTGTAATATCCATCAGTCTCGCCTTGTTCTATAATATGTGTGAGCAGATCAATTATTGCCTCAAAATCGCCCTCTTCTCGATAATTTTCAATTAAAAATAAAATTCCGGCTTTAAAACCAGGATCAATAGCTATCGCATGTCTTGCTAAACGGTAGCTTTCATCATACTCGCCTACTTTTCTAGCCAAAGTTGCAGCTGTTAAAAGTAATTCTTTATTTAATGGATCCATTTCTAATCCTTGCTTAGCTGTTTGATAACCTTGATCAGTCAGGCCTTCTTCTTGATAAGCCTCTGCTAAGTATTGATATACAGATCCATATTCATCATCTTGCTTAAGTAGCTCTTCCCATGTATGGATCGCGATATCCATTCGATTTGCTTGAAAAGCAATATAGCCATACCGAAACAGTACATCAGGATCATCAATTTCTGCATCTTTATAATAATTTAATGATTCTTCGAATTGACCGACAGAAGCTAAAGATTCTGCAATCCGTAATGAAATATCAACGTCTGCAATTTTGTCTGTTTGATGATATATTTTTTGATAGTTAAACAATGCATCATCATATTTACCTAAAGAAAATGCAAGCTCTGCTTGAGCAAAATCGATTAGTGGTTCGTTTGGTGCCAATCGTTTTGCTTCGATCAGTTTAAGCTCTGCAACTTCAAATAATCCTTGAGTCTGATAAAGGTCCGCCGATACCATTAAGGACGCAATATATTCGTCACTTGACGGATCAATGGCTTCTAAGTGGTAAATTGCTTTTTCATCATCTTCTAAATCAATATAAATTTCTGCCAATACAAGCCTGATGTCTGATTCATCTGGATATTTTGTAACTAATGATTCCAAGATAGAACGTGCATCTTCTAATAAACCTAATTCGATAAAAAGATCAGCAATTGAAATTAGATCATTATCGTTAGCTTGCTTTATGTAATCACGTAATATACGAATAGCTTTATTTATCTCATCTTGCTCAATTAATTGGATCGCTTGATCAATTGGATTCATATTTATAACAACCTTTCAAAGAAACTTTAGAATAGCTTTATCATAGCGAAATACTTTATTGATTTCAATTCTTTAGCAGTATTTAGCAAAAGAAAAACATCATAGTTACTCATTTAACTATGATGTCAAATATCCGTTATAAATTAATGTAATTTACATTAAAATAATTTGCAAATTTCTTTAGTAATTAATTAAGTATACTATTAAATTATCACTTTTGTCATATTAAAGATTCTATAGCTAATCTGATTCACTTATCTATAACGAAGTTGCTATAAAAATAATATAGAAAGTAACCATTTAGAGCTAGCATAACTATGATAGAAATACCCGCTAACATAGGGAAATAAGTAAAGAAAAAGAGAATGCCTGAAATTATAAACACGAACGTCATCACATTGTTTAATTGTTCTAGCGTCCTTAACTTTAAGAATAGACTTGATTCATCTTTTAACGTTTCAATTAAGAAATGAATGATGTAATATACGATAATCATTCCGACAATAACAATCACAAGTCCTGATATCGCTATAAATGTATCGATTGTTGATGATAGCGGCATCATCAACGGGGAATAATTGGTTAGGTTTAAAATAAAAAATATAACACTATGAAAAATCATTACGATAATTAACGGTTTAAGTTTTGAAAGTTTTTGATAAGTTATTTCAAGTCTACTGATTCCAACTAAAATTAAGCAATAACCTAATGCATTACTAAGATAATAAATAATCCCGAGATCGATGAAGCTAATATTTATTCTAAAAAATATAAATAGTAATCCGAAGAAGATTGTGTATGAGTAAAATTATTGTGGGCGCAAAAATATATTAACCCCTTCACTAAGTGAAGGGGCCAGCAAGCGATAGCGCGGTAGGAAACAAAGCAAAAGTCATGAAAAAAGGGACACTCCTTGGTAAAATGATAGTCGACTAAAACACCATTACCGAAAGGAGAATCCCTCATGGAAAAGAATATCATAAAATACCCAAATTTAAAACAAATTGAGCAATTGGTTTGGAGACAATTACAAGAAACCTTTGGTTTCGTTATGAAACAGGTCTTGGAGGATATGGACCAACAGATTGCCGATGAACGTGATAAAAAGCGCTATCGTCTTATTGATAAAAGAAAGTTTAATATAGCTAGTCTCTTTGGTGAGATTGAATTATATCGCAATTATTACCTTGACCGATCAACTGGGGAATATGTCTATCTTCTTGATCGTTATCTAGAGTTTGAGGAGGCCGGTTCTTTTAGTCCATTGATTGAGGAAGCTGCCATTGAGCTAGCTGTTAAGGGTCGCTCCTATCGAAATGCAGCTAATACATTACAAACTCTATTAGGTTACCGGGTTATCAGTCATGAGGCAATTCGTCAACACCTATTAGAGGTTACGTGTAAACCTAAAAAGCGTGAACCTATACTCCAACCCGTCTTATTTGTAGAAGTAGATGGTTTATTTGTAAAACGCCAAGGTAAATGGAAAAAGGGAAAAGAAGAGAAAATAGCAGCTGTCCATCAAGGATGGGAAGTCAATGGAAAACGGGTTAGCCTTAAGAACAAACGTCATTTTATTCACAAAGGAAAGCAACCCTTTTGGGAGGCTTTTGAGGACTTTCTAATTGAAAACTTCGAATATGACCCGACTTTTCACAAGCTGGTTATAAATGGAGATGGTGCCAACTGGATTACATCCTGTCGTGAGTATTTTAAAGGTCGTGTATTCTTTTCTCTTGATCGCTTTCATGTGGCACGAGAGGTTAAGAGTATATTCAGTAAGCATCCTCGTTATCGGTCCATTCGTAAAGCCCTTGCGGCATACAAATACAAAACGTTCTTAACAGAGCTTAACAGTGCCGTAGGAACGCTTGAGGATGAGGAGAAGGAGGAACGACTTGTGTCGTTTATCCGCCAATTAGAAAAATATCCAGAAGCATTGGGAGATTATAGAATATGGTTAAAAGAACAGGGAATTGATACAACTGGTATGCGTCCAATGGGAAGCGCAGAGGGAACCATGAGTGTGTTTGCCAAAAGACTAAAAAATGGCCGTAGTTGGTCGGATAAAGGTGTAAGTGCCATGGGCACTGCATTAGTGGCCTTCTTGGATAATTTGTCCCTAAAGACTTTATTCGGGCGAATAGATAAATGGACAGAAATCGAGCTGGAAAAGAAACCACCAAGACATTATAAAGAAAAGGTTAAAAGAACCATTGGTCAGGTTACCAGAGACAATCTTATGTACCTAAAAGGAAAGGCAAATATTCCGATATACAACGTGTTAAAGGAGTTATCTGGTTTTTAAAAAAGGCAAAAACTTTATCAAGGGGTCACCTTAAAATGATGAATCCGCTTTCATTATTAACGTAGAAAAAATTGCCTACAAATACTTGACTCAAACGAAGATTGTTTCCAATTTGACTTTGGCTCCTAAACATTTATTATGATAAAACTGTTAATTAAACATTATACTAATTTAAGTATCTATTACCCCCTAAATAAGGTCAAGTTAATTAATAAAAAAATAGCTACAATTACCCAGTGGTCATTTGTAGCTATTTTAACAGTTCTCATTCTAGATCATTTGTAACTTCTTTAAATCATCAAAAAAGTTAGGATATGAAATGTTAATCACATCTGGATCGACTAAAGTAACGTCTTCTTGACAGATGAGTGATGCGATTGCAATCATCATACCAAGACGATGGTCGCCATCAGAGTTTACTTCTCCACCAATTAACGGAGATTTTCCTTCAATGATCATCCCATCATCAGTTCCCTTTACTTTAGCACCAAGTGTATTTAATATATTGACAACACTTGAAATTCGATCTGTTTCTTTATGCCTTAACTCTTCTGCATCTCGGATAATTGTTTTCCCTTCTATTTGAGTTGCTAATAAGGCTAGAATTGGAAATTCATCAATCATTCGTGGAATAACATCCCCATCAATTTCAATTGCATTTAATTCACGATATTGAACAGTAATGTCACCGATTGGTTCTCCACCAATTCGTCTCGTTTCGACAATCTTAAGATTAGCACCCATCTGATTTAAGACATCTAACAACCCTGTTCTTGTTGGATTTAATCCAACATTCTTAATTGTTATCTGACTCCCTGGCACAAGTAGTGCGCCAACAATAAAGAATGCAGCTGATGATATATCTCCTGGTATTTCAATTTCAGTGCCTGTTAAAGATTGATTACCTTTAACCGTGACTGTATTACCATTAACAGTGATCTCTCCACCAAATGCAGAGAGCATTGTTTCAGTATGATCTCGTGTTTTAGTTGTTTCGATAACAGTTGTCTCACCTTCAGCAAGCAACCCCGCTAATAATACACCAGATTTTACTTGAGCACTTTTTACCGGAGGCTTAAATGTGATCCCTGTTAAAGATTGTCCTCTAACAGCAATCGGTAATAGGCTACCATTATTACGCCCATCAATTTTTGCTCCCATTTCGATTAATGGATCACGAATCCGATCCATTGGTCGTTTAGTTAATGACGGATCACCATATACAGTTGTATGAAATGGTAATCCAGCTAATAAGCCGAGCATTAACCTTGCAGTCGTACCTGAATTACCAAAATAAATAGGTTCTAAAGGTTCCTTAAAGCCAGTAACACCTTCACTATCAATAACTACATTATCATCCTTGTGATCGATTTTCACACCCATGGATTGAAATGCTTTAATTGTCATTAAACAATCTTCTCCATTTAAAAAGTTTGAAATCTTAGTCTTTCCACGAGCTAATGAACCGAAAATGATCGCTCTATGTGAGATTGACTTATCACCAGGAACCGATAAATTGCCAGTTAAGGGCACATTGACAGGCTTTAATGTAACTTTTTTCATGTTGTCTTTCCCCCTAATCCTCAATCATTGTTTCATATCCATTTTGAATCAGTAAGCGATGACTTGCTAGTTGATCTTCTTTCGATACGAAACTAATACGAAGCACTCCAGTAATGCCTTCTCTTATTTCTAATATCTCAATATTCTTGATACTAATTTCTTGTTCGGCTAATAGTCCAATTACTTTTAAAATCGCACCTGGTTGGTCAAATATATCTACAAATAAATCGTAAAATGATGGAATTGCACCTCTTTTAGTTTTGTCTAGACCATCTCTATACTCACGTGCTTCTTCTAAATAATGATAAATAGATACTTTATCATTCGTGTCTAATAAGTTTTTTAAATTCTTCATCTCATTAATCCAGTCATCCAGTAAACGAGCTAAGACATTTTTATTTTGAAAAAAGATATCTTGCCACATACTTGGATCGCTTGAAGCAATTCGGGTAATATCACGAAATCCTCCAGCTGCTAAGCGGGGAATCTTATCATGCTTTTGTTGCCACGTTTTTGCTTGTTGCACTAATGAAGATGCGATTAAATGTGGGAAGTGTGAGATCACACTCGTCATTTCATCATGTTCTTCTGCATCTAGGGTTATAAACGTAGCCTTTGTAGTTGATAATAATGACTTTAATTCTGAAATGGCTTCTTCGGCTGCAGTTTTTGTTGGTGTTAAAATATAAATTGCATTTTCGAATAAATGTGATTTTGCTGCTTCGATACCTTGTTTATGTGATCCTGCCATCGGATGACCACCGATAAATGTAACTTGAGCCTGATCAATTGATTCGGCAATCTTCATCACATTTGTCTTTACAGAAGAGACATCGGTAATTAAAATGGTTTTTTCAAACTTCAATTGTTTGATTTGTTCAATTAATTTAATCGTCTTTGAAACAGGAGCAGCTAATATGCAAACATCAACTGTAGTGACTATCGCTTCAAAATCAGTGGATACTTGATCAACAATCTGTTTATCAATCGCATAGCTTAATGTCTTTTGATTAATATCATAGCCAATCAAATAATGATCAGTATATTCTTTTAAGTTTAGCGCAATTGATCCACCTATTAAGCCTAATCCGGCGATTAAAATTCGCTTTGTCATTTTTATTGATCACCTGCTTGTTGATCTAAGAAATCTGCGATCTTTTCTGCTAATAGCTTCATATCATCAGCGTTCCCAATCGTAATTCTAACGCCATTTGGATGACCTAATGCTTCACCTGATCTAACAATAAAGCCTTGCGTAATTAAATAGTCAAATAAACTATCACCAGATACAGGCAATTTAACAAAAACAAAATTCGCTTCAGAATCATAGTATGATAAATTCATGTTATCCAGTGCTTTTTGAAAAGCATTTCTATTCTTAATCGTCTCATTAACTGTTGTTTGAATAAAATCTTGATCTTGATAGGCTACGATAGCTGCTTGTTGTGCTAATCGTGTCGTGTTGAATGGCCCTCTAGCGATATTCAGTTTTTCACTTACTTCTAGATGTGCAATACCGTAACCGATCCGCAAACCTGCTAACCCATAAACTTTTGAAAATGTTCTAACAATAATTAGATTAGCGTGGTTATCTAACATATCAAGTGAATTGACCTTTTTATCCTCTACGACAAAATCCATATATGCTTCATCAACGACGACTAGGACATCTTTGGGACAATCTTGGAGGAATTTTTCTAGTGTCTGTTGATCAATTAAACTGCCTGTCGGATTATTAGGCGAACATAACCAAATGATCCTTGTTTCTGAATCTATAGCCTTGAGCATTGCATCTAAATCATGATAACCATCGATTAATGGGATTTCCTTAACCGTTGCACCTTGAATTAGCGCATTATGCTTATATTGTGGGAAAGTAGGTGTTGCTACAATAGTGTTCGTACCTTCTTCTAAATAAGTTCGACAGATAATATCAATCACTTCATCCGCACCACAACCAAAGATTAATTGATCTGGATCTACTTTTAAGCTCTCACTTAATAGCTGTCGTAATTCTGTTGCGTAGCCATCAGGATAGATTTCAAAATGGTTAGCTGTATCACGAACGATCTCATCAACCTTTTTTGAATAGCCAAACGGGTTTTCGTTTGATGCTAATTTAACAATTCGTTCAAGCCCAAATTCACGCTTAACTTCATCTACTTGTTTACCTGGTTTATATGGTGCCATTGATTGAAATACTTTTTTCGCCTTCATAATTAATCCCCCTACTTAAGTAAATCTGGTCTTAACTTACGCGCGTCGTTGTGATAGATATGATGAATATCTTCTTGAGCAATCGACGTATTAATCGTCATCATAATACGAATACAGCGTGGTAAACCATGCGGTACTTTAATTTCTTGCATACACATAACAGGAACGTATGTCCATCCTGGTAACTGTCTTATTGGTTTAGCAGGGAATGTAGCCGTTAAATCATCCGTTACGGTTACTAAGACAGAACTCACATCCTCCGCCTGTACATTATTCTTTTCAATCATTTCTAAGACTAGTTGTCTCGTATTTTCAATTATTTCTAGTTCATTATTTTCTGTTACTGTAGTAGCTCCTCTAATTCCTCTAATCAATGACATTTCAACTCCTGTAAAAATTCACCTAACCATAGATGAATAGTCTGATCATCTAATTGTTCTATTAAGGGTTTACCTACTTCCCTTAAAAGAACCATCGTTATTTTTTGGCTTTTAGATTTTTTATCTCGCTTCATTCGTGTAACGAGTTTGTCGGTAGCAATTTCTTGTATTTTTAATGGATATTGATTTGACTTCAACCAATTAATCAGTTGCTCGTATGGTAATTTTATCTCGTATAACTTCTCACTTACTTGAAAAGCAAATAGCATCCCAATTGCAACTGCCTCACCATGTGTTATCTCGCCATATCCAATTTCTGATTCTAAAGCGTGACCTAACGTATGACCAAAATTTAAAAACTGTCTTATATTTGACTCGTATTCATCTTGTTCAACAATCTGAGCTTTTACTTCAATACCCTTTAATAAATGGTTCACTAATTCAGTATCATTTATTGCTTCGATTAAATTAACTTGACTAATTGTCGACCAAAATGATGATTCATGGATGAAGCTGTGTTTTACTATTTCAGCATAGCCTGAACGGATTTCCTTAAATGGTAGAGTATGCAACGTTTCCACATCATAGATTACTGCCACTGGTGGATAAAAGCACCCGATTAAATTCTTGCCTTCATCATGATTAATCGCTACTTTACCACCAACGCTACTATCATGGGCCAAAATAGTTGTAGGCATTTGAATAAAATCAATTCCTCTCATGAACGTTGCTGCTACAAATCCGGCTAAATCACCAACCATACCACCACCAAGTGCGATAATTAAACTATCACGATCAAGCCCTGCTTTAATAGCATCAGACATTAAATCATAATATATTTGAATACTTTTGGATGCTTCACCAGCAGGGACAACAGCGTAATCCACTGGAGAAGCACCATTAATAGAATTAATCACATCATGTAAGTAAAGTGGTGCAACATTACTGTCTGTAATAATAAATATTCGACTGTATTGTTTGGGCAAATACTCAAGTACTTGATGTCGTAAACCTTCCCCGATCGTAACATCATATTGATTTGTACTCGTTTGAATCGTTATCTTCTTCACTTAAAAACACCTGACTTCTTCACGATACTGATCAATTGCCTTTTTCAGTTTTGGAAACTGATCGTTCGGGAACTGTTCTAAAATCGCTTTAGCTAGTTCAAATGCAACGACATGTTCCATTACAACTGCTGCAGCTGGTACTGCACACGAGTCAGAACGTTCGATACTTGCGTTAAATGTTTCTTTTGTTTCAATATCAACACTCTGTAATGGTTTATATAATGTTGGAATAGGTTTCATAACACCTTTAACAACAATTGGCATACCAGTAGTCATACCACCTTCAAAACCACCTAAATTGTTTGTACGGCGTCTAAACCCTGTTTCCTCTGACCAAATAATTTCATCATGGACCTCGCTACCATGACGTCTAGCTGCCTCAAATCCAATTCCAAATTCAACACCTTTAAATGCGTTAATGCTTTGGACTGCAAAAGCAATTCTAGCATCTAGCTTTCGATCATAATGAACATATGATCCAATTCCTGCAGGCATCCCTTCAACATAAACCTCACAGATACCACCGATTGAATCTCCATCTTTTTTAGCCTTATCAATTGCATCCATCATTTTTTGGCTAGCTTCTGGGTCCAACGAGCGAACAGGTGATTCTTCAGAAATCTTCATTTTATCTTCTATCGTTAACTCCGGATAGTCTTTAGCCTTAATTCCTGCAATTTCATTTACATAACCGACAATATTAATACCTAGATTTTTAAGCAATGCTTTTGCGACTGCTCCTGCTGCTACACGTGCAGCAGTCTCTCGGGCAGATGACCGCTCAAGAATATTTCGCATATCTCGATGACCATATTTTATTGCACCATTTAAATCAGCGTGTCCAGGTCTTGGTCTTGTCACAACTCTGCGTAATTTTTTATCTTCATCAATTGGGTCTTCACCCATAATATCCGTCCAATGCTTAAAATCATCGTTTTTAACGATTAATGCAAGCGGTGAACCTAATGTATAACCATGACGCACACCACCCGCAATATCCACTAAATCTTTCTCAATCTGCATCCGTTTACCACGGCCGTGTCCTTTTTGTCTTCTAAGAAGAGATTCATTTATTTCATCGCTAGTCAATGGCATCAATGCAGGGACACCCTCAACAATTGTCGTTAATTGTTTACCATGCGACTCTCCAGCAGTTAAATAGCGCATAAAATTTCCTCCTTATGTAGTCTATATTTTAATTAATATACCATAACAGATTGATTCTGTCTTTATAAATAGATAGATAATTCTTTTTTTTCAAACTTTTCAATAGATCTTACACCTTAATTAAAGCAAAAAAAGAAGGTTGTACAATATATAACGTTGGTGAGTTTGAAAACTTACTAACGTTATTTTTTTATTTTAAGAAACGAATTATGATTCACTTCAAGTTTAAAGCAATAGAAACAAATTCGAGTAAAAAAATACAAATAGAAACACGATATGAAGCAGCCATTTAATTTAGAAGTGAAAAACAGCAGGTGAAATACACGAGACTCCTGCGGGAATAAATCTTTTCGGTGGGACGAGTAATCGCAGTCTCAGCACGAGCTGAAGATCCACTAAGGCAAGCGCTCTTTGCTTGCCTTAGTTAGCTAAAAGCCGTGCCCGCGGA